>NZ_JBALDZ010000021.1:0-11734 GCF_036917155.1 Nostoc sp.
AAAATCAGGGGATTTGTACAAGGACACATTGAAACATCGTGGCTGACGCCATCTCGTTTCAAATATTTTTATCTCTTTTCATAAATAAATTTAGAGGCTTTAAACCCTGTATTCGAGGCTAATTTTTTTTCTGTTCCCTGTTAAGAGTTCCCTGTTCCCGCCCCGAAGGGGCTTGGTAAATCATCGGTAAAGAATAGTATTTTACTTTCGTTGTCGTAGATTAGCTTTGGCTGAGGCTCCTTGCCAACGCAAACGTCGCCTTCACCATGACCCAATTAGCGCCATACAAGCTTTGGTCAATCAACATACGGAACTTCTTACTGTGCTTGAGTCTCAAGCTCTCACATACCAATTAGACAGCTAGGGGTTGGGTTCAATTGCTAACACGGATAACTTGGTCGGTATTTTGCATAAGACCCCTATATCTACATATAGGATCAGTTACCCTACGGGAAGCAAGCTACAGTGTTTTAGCACTACTGAGTTATACACAAGAACTAACTAAATTTTCTTGTTTAAGCTGTTCTTTCGCTAGAGCTAATGCTTGATGAGCATTTTTAAACTTGGTTTCATCTGTAAATTTATGACCAAAACGCTGTAAATAAGCTTCCAGATACCGAATACGTAAGTGTGGATCGGCTGGACTCACAAGAAAAGGGAGGTCAGCTTCAACCATAAACCGGATAGCTAACAAAGGGATAGGGCTACGAAGTGGACGAAAGTTTGGGTTGTGCAAACCAGGACTTTCATTACGTTTATGAAATTCTCCTATCATCAGTCCTGACTCAACAAATAAAGGTTTAAGTTTTTGTTGGATACTATCTACTAATTTAGAAGTATCTTCTATATGGATGTCAGGAAAGATAAGTAAAAAAGCTTTATTAATTGCTAATTCCTGCTCTTTATCATCTATTTCCAGAAATATATCTCGGTAGCGTCTAACAACCTCTTCTAATTGTTCTGGATATAAATTTTCTGTGCGAATAACTGCTAAACGAATACTATTTGACTTGAGAGAGTGAGGAACGAAAGGGCAAACTGTGCCTGGTCTACCTAAGTTAGGATGAGGTCTTCCTAAAAAATTTTTCACCCATTCCATAATTGAAATTAAGGAAGAAAGGTCTTCGTGTTGTTGAAGCTGTTCGATTTCACGAGTTGTATAGAGTCGCATAAGCTGAAGTGGAATTGAGTAATTGTTTGATTCTAAATACAAAATTAGTTTCGCAATATTATATGAATGAAACTAACTATTATCTTAGAAAGAAAACCAAGATTTGATATTTTTCTGTTGTGTTCAGATGTGGTTTCTTGCAGATAAAAAGTCTCTAGCATTTTGACAAACTTAAATAATTTTATCCTACTCAAGACATGAACATATTTGGCACTAGGCAACTTGTGTTCATTTATAAGAAGAATTCAGAACTCAGGAGTCAGAATTCAGTATGAATTCTGTACGATTGGGTAATGAATATTGGTTAAAACCGTACAACTCTTAGAGAAGCTACCGCGAACGTCCCGCTACGCGCTTTCGCCCCTGGTGGGCGAAAAAAATTAAAATATTCTCGCCTTAAAACTCTATCCCTTTATGGGTAGAGTATTCTGAATTCTGTATTCTGAATTCTGACTCCTGTTTTATTTTTGGCATTTTAGCTAGACCACAGATGTATTATCCAGCAGATGCTCCTCATTTTGACACTCTCAAGCTTCCATTATTTTTAACGAAAATATTATAAAGTTTATATCTAAATAGTTGTTTTTACTGTGAAAGTTTAGTGTTGCTTTAACAGCAACTATAAGCTTGTTAGCAGGCTAGTATACTTTTGTCTAAGTAAAATATCAAAAATTAAACCCAATTTTATTGTGCCAACTGACTTACAGCAGTTTGCACGTAAGTGAGGTAGAAAATGTAAGACTCACGCATCAGATATAAAGAGTTTCTACTCCTGCTTCCTGTCTCCAAACCTGTAACTTTGTACTTCATGTAAGAGAAAACTGCTGTATCTATTAATCGTAGGAAAGGTGGTTTCTGCCGTCCCCAATATTCCTACTCTTAAAGCTTGCTTCCCCATAAGGGTATGTGAACTTGTAAGCGCAGCCTCTCTAGAGAAAAGGCTGCGCCAGCGCTCGTAATGACGTAAAATCGTAGTCAGTACGTAAGTCTTGTTCAAGCAACTCTTGGCAATACACTGGCTCGCCTACAAAAAGATTGGATATTTGTGTAATTGGAAGTTCCTTATTTGTCAACAAATTCTTTTACTACTGCCATAGCATCAGGAGGAATTTCCGTAATGAGACGAAATGGAAATGCAGCAGTTGAGGCAAACTGAGCATAATCTGATGTCAAAAAGACAGCGTAGTTTTTAGCTTCTGGAGTCATCTGTGCAGCAAAGGCTAAAGCTATAGCTTTAACGTACTTGCGAACATCTGCTGCTTGTTCACCCACAACTTCACCGCCACTAATCGGTGTATTGGGTTGTCCTATCTGATCTAAAGTGGTACTGGGATCTTTGACGCTCAAATGAGTGCCTCCAACTATACCAACTAGCCATTTGGGGGATGGGATTTTGTTAAATCCCACAATCTGTTCAGTTAAGGCTGGGGTAGTTTTATCGGCGGAACCTGTTAACACTAGGGTAGGAATTTGTATCTTAGTTAACCCAGTTTCGCCAAAAATCAGAGAAGTTGTAGGATTGAAAGCGATCGCCTGTTTTATTCTGGGATCTCGTAGTTGATAACTATTTTCTGGCAGTTCTTGAGCGATACACTGCATATCTTCTCCCAGACTCAAGATAGCCAAGTTCTTTTGACAGCGTTGTTTGAGATGTTCTAGTTGTAACTCGGCTCCAGCGAGTGCTAAAGCTGTACCACCGCCAAAAGAATAGCCAATAATCATCGCTTTATTGGTTGCAAGTTTCCCTTGCAGCGGATGATTAGCTGTTTGGTTGAGCTTTTCTAATTCGTCCAGAACGAAACTAATATCTTGAGGGCGATCCAAAAACTCCTGAGGCTTCATAACTCTGGTTTTGCCTTGGAATGCTAAGTCAGTATTTGCCTGATTACTACCGGGATGTTCTAAAGCTGCTACTACATAACCGTGGGATGCTAAATGTTCTGCTAGGTAACGCAAGTCTGTGCGGACTGACGCGAAGCCGTGAGAAAGAACAATTACGGGTTTGTCGGGAGTTGCAGCAGTTGACCAATAAATATCAACTGGAATTTGGCGATCGCGCTTTTGGTCATTCAGGCTTAAGTTGAGTATTTTTACTTGAGCATTTCCTGGTTGGCTGGGATCAAAAGGGAAAGCAATCTGCGGAGTTTTAGGGTTGAGTTGGGGAGCGATCGCTAGCATAAATTGTTGAGTACGCCAAAAAGCTGTATTCAAACTCCCTGCAACTAAAAAAGCCTGTGGCAAATCAATTTCTAGGCGTTTACTGGGATAAGCGGCAATAAAACTTAGTATAGAAAGACCCTGCGGTGCAGTAGAACCTAATACCAATCCTGATCTCAGTGCTTGTACCCCAGCTTTATCCCTTCTGGCTAAGGCCGTAGCGAAGTCATTGAGAATAGTTGTGCCAATCCGACTATTAACTAACTTATCAACGGTGACAACATTCATCGGTATGTTCATACCCAACGCCCCCAAGAAGAAGCGGCGTTGTTGTTCAGATAATTCTTTAGTGTAAGGCTGCAAACTCTCAGGCAATTCCCCAGTTTTTGCAGCCTTTTGCAACTCAGTAAGAGAGATAGATTCTGTAAATAAACCTAAATGCACGATCACTGTGTCAGCCGCAATGGCCGAAGCATTTCCCCCAAACTGTGTAAGTACGATGCCTACGGCGGGCAAAGCCAACGCGCCCAAGAAACCCGCAACTGTCTTAAGACTTTCCCAATTTTTTCCCATAAATATTTATACCAAGTGTTACTTACGGGAATATAACGGATATTTGTGTATTTGACTACCCTATTAATGGCTGAGAAATAAAAGTAAATTTTTTCCTGAAGTTGATGGCGATGCCTACGACTGGCTACGCCTATGCCCAGATATCCTCAAAGTATCTACTGATGCCAACAAAGCCGATCAAAAGCAACGAATTGTAGAATTCATCACAGCTAAAAAATTGAGCATAAATCAGTGTTAATAGCCACAAAAGCCTAATTATTTCTCCGCTAGGTTTAATACTGTAACAGCGATAGTTCAAAATTATTTATCCAGAGCAATTTATGTATGGGATTAATCTAAAATCCAAAATCCAAAATCCAAAATTGAGTTAATGTAAGTTTTTATAACACGAAAATTTAAAGGCAAATTAATGTTTTTTCTTTGACCTTTAGAGCGTGTTGCAGAGGTGTTGCAGGTAGATAGTCTTAGTGCTGTAGCTGCATTATCATTACTCATCAAATTCTACCAGCCGCATCAACAATTTTTCTTGGTTTTATGCGTCACAGACTCCGCTATATTCTACTTTTGCTGCTCTCCCTGAGTATTATTACATTGTGGTGGACTGTGAATGATTCTGATTGCAATTTCGAGCCTTTTCTAGCATCAAAAACTACAAAGTTCCAAGTACATGCTACTAAAGTTATTATTCAGCCGTGGCGTGGTCGTCACCATGTATATGGAATATTTATGATTCCTGATGAATACAAACAAGCTCCATTTTTTGTGGTGACAGTTCAAGGTGCTGGCAGTTATTGTTCCAAACAATCTGGTTATCAAAAAAACTTTGATGATATCTTTGCTGAACCAGGAACTTATCTGGTCAGAAAGTTTATTAGAACTCGAATAGCTCTGCGGCTAATTCTCCAAGGTTTGTACTTTCAACTCAATGATAAACAGAACTGGACATTGACTTTCCCGGAACCAAAGACTAGTACAAGAAGGCAAAAGTAAAAAGAAAGAATGCTTATTTTGTAAGCATTCTGGCTATTTTAAATGGGTAGCTTATTTACGCCGTGTTGTACTAGTCAACATAATTCATAAGTCTGTCTTCTCTAATAATACAGTCGTAGCATTAACTACAATCTGTGCTGCTCCTGTGAAGAACGATCGCTCGATAGTTGCTGGAACATCGCTAGGTTTATGATAGTGCGGAGTACGTAAATTTGCGGTATCTGTCACTAGCACAGCACCCACGCCCTGATACCAAAATGGTGCATGGTCGCTGCGTAGGGTATCGGGTGTCAGTAAACCTTTAAAAGGAATCGGCAATGTTAGCACTGCTGGCAGATTTAATTCCTGTTTATTCAGGGCGGTTGAGGGGATATTTTGTGAGTTGTGAAAGGCACTCAGTAAAGATAAATGTTCTGTATCACCGATTACTGCTAAAAAGTCGCCTTTGTCGCTAGGTGGCTTAACAGGCAGTCCAGCAGGGTATTTCTGACATCCAGCACGGTAACACGCATAACCTACCATATCCATAACGATCGCTCCGCCTAAGTTTTGTAAGCGTGCTGTCTTGCTAATGAAAGCCTGACTACCTAAAAGCCCTGCTTCCTCTTGGTCAAAAAAAGCTAGCTGTAATGTTCGTGGCGTGGGATGGGAACCAAGCAATCGGGCGACTTCCAGCACTACGGCTACACCACTGGCGTTATCATCAGCACCAGGGGATGAGGCAACAGTGTCGTAATGCGCTCCTACGAGAATTGCTTTCGCAGTTTTGTTAGTTCCTGAGCGTTCGGCAAAAATATTCACACCATCGGAGAAATGTTCTAATTTAGGCTTCCAACCTAATTTTTTCAGTTCAGTTGTGATATAAGTGCGAGTAAGCGATCGCTCTGTTGTTGTGTAGCGCTGAAAATTTAACTTTTGGATATGAGTTAACAGCTTGTCAGTAGACACTTGTAGGATATTATCAACTTCCTTCGACTCTGGCTGTGGTTCGGGTGTTTCTACTGGAATGCGCTCAACAATTGTCGGTGAAGGACGCTGTTCAAAAAACGTGCTACCTCTGCTACCCACCATCACAACTGCCATCAGCGCTAACAGTATCAGCCAAATCCATTTTTTCATTATGATTTATCCTTGGCTTCCTAACTTAGGGTAGCGCAAATCTACAAGCATAACTTTCCAGAATTGCTAGGAAGGGTTTAATATTTCGGTTCCCTAAATTATTAAGGAACGTGGATTAAATAATATGTAAAACCTCATCCTGTCTCTAGCTTCCCTCTCCAATATATCGGAGAGGGATTGAGGGTGAGGTAAACCAGGGACATAAATCGTATGTTATTTAATTCTTATTCCTAAGGAACAAACAATCAATACATTAGCGTCTGTCTTTACATCTGTTTCAAAAGACAAATATTAAATTAATTCCGAATTGTGAAATTTTGGAATTATATGCTTTATTATCCATTAGTAGCTGGGTACTATTTTTTCCTTCTATATTAATATGAAATTCATGTTGAAAAACTACTTTAATACCAATCAAATGCGGATTTTCACGGCTTTGATTCTGACTGGAATTTTATCTGTTTCTAGCGGTTTTACACTTATCAAAGGTGCTGTGGGGGCTTCTGCGAACTTCTCCCTACAAACAAGCAATGAAGTCCTCAAAGACAATATTAAACCAAACCGTTTGCCACATCTAGTAGCTAATGCGGTACTGCGAGATTTAGCCGGTAGACAGGGAATTTCAACCAGAGAACTGCAAATTATTGACTATAGTCAACAGACTTGGCGCAATGGTTGCTTAGAAATGCCTCAACCTGATGAACTCTGTACCCAAGCATTAATTTCGGGTTGGCGAATTGTGGTATCTAATGGCAAACAAAACTGGATTTATCATACCAATCAAACAGGTTCTTTACTCAGGCTCAATCAAAAGGCTAACGAAAATACACTGGTCCCTGTGCAAATTCCAGTTGGCGAGTTACCACCACCCTTAGATCGAGATATAGTCTTTCGACAAATCTCCAGTGGTGGTTTTGCTGGCAGAACCTACGAGACTGTTTTACTCAAAGATGGGCGATTGATTCGCGTGCGGATTGGTGATGCCAATGATTCTGAGCGTAGTGTTCGCCGTGTTTCTGTGCAACAGGTAAAACAGTTTGTGCGATCGCTACAACGTTCTAAGTTTAGTAAATTTCAGAATTTGAGTTACCCAGCCCCTAGCGGTGCTGCTGATTATATCACCTATACTCTGACCAGCCAAGAGGGTACGGTTCAGTACAACGATATTTCTCAAAATAACCTACCCAAGAATTTACAGACAGTAGTTAAAGCCTGGAATCAACTCGCAGCCAGCGCACAATCATAAATCTCATGGATGGAATTGAAGAAGAATCCAAAACCATGCGGAATCGCTAATGCTGCGCCATCTGTTAGTCGCTAGAATTCAATTGTGAATTCTAGCAACTTCTATTTTGTTAAAGTTAAAGATGAAGACCACTATTGAGTACAAGCCTCAAAAATCCACTATTCTATTCAATTGTCAATCATCCAAAAGAAATACATTCAAAATATTACGCGAGCTTATTTATGCCTACTTACTTAAGTCCGATCGAGTAACTCCAAAGCTTACTCCTAGTAATCTATAAAGTTGAAATTTATAGGTAAGCAAGTTCGTAGTCAGGACTTTAGTACCTAATTTTTCAGTAGAATGATAGTTTCATATCGCAAAAATTAGAGGTTTTTTCTTCCTATTTCTTAAAATCTCCTCTTTCCTCTAAATCTTCCTTTTAAAGATAAGTCTAAAGTCTGTTTCCATACCATAATGAAAGACCAAGTACTAGACCGGATTTTTAACAAACCTTCTTTTCTCCTTAAATTTGAACGCCTGGAACTGGATGAGAATTTCTGCATCATCGATACATCCGAGCAAGTACAACGGTTTGCAGAACATCCTGAGGACGTGATTCGGGGAAAAGATGTCCGGCTAAGTTTTCCTGAGTTGAGAGGACTTGAAAATATCCTGAAATCTCTTCTACAAGGGGAGCAAGAACTGTTTGAATTACAAGCAATTGAACGATATTCAGAGCATAATCTTTATGTATATATAGATATATATATTATCGGCGAACAGCAAGAAAATAAATTAATAGTCCTGATTGAAGACGTTACCGACAGGCTTGTTTTAAAGCAAAAGCTAGCACAGCAGGCCAATGAAACGAATCTGCTATCAAGTGCTTTAATCTCATGTGAGAACTACATGGAACAAGTAATCACTTCAATGGCAGATGCTTTGTTAGTAACCAGTAACACAGGAAAAATAAAAAAAGTTAATCGTGCTGCTCAAAACCTATTTGGTTTTAGGGAAGAAGAATTAATTGACCAACCGATATCACTAATATTTGATAATAATCAAATATTCATAGAAGCTATTTATCAGCATTCTTATTTGAAGCGAAATTTACAAAATATAGAGGTAGTTTGTCGAACAAAAACTAGAGAAAAACTGTTGATTGCTTTTTCTTGTTCAGTAATTACGAAAAAAACAGAAGGACTAGAAGATATTGTCTACATTGGTCGAGATATTACTGCTTGGCAGCACCGAGAACAGCGTACAAGTGCCCAATATGCTATCACTCGCATATTATCAGAATCCCAAAGTGTCAAGCAGGTAATTCCGCAGATTTTACAGTCAATTTGTCAAAACTTGGGATGGGATTTAGCCGAGCTTTGGACACCAAGTCAATATATTGGCACTTCAGTACCAAGAGATCGCCTTAATGCAGTACTAAGATGTGTGGAAATTTGGTCAAGTCGATTGATTTCTGTCCGAGAGTTTAAAGCAATCACGTGGCAAACTACCTATACGCCTGGCGTTGGCTTACCTGGTCGAATTTGGATTAGATGTTTGCCTTTGTGGATTAAAGATATCACAGAAGATGGAGATAAAAGGCGATCGCAAGCCGCTACTGAGGCTGGATTACACGCAGCTTTTGGCTTCCCGATCTTAGACGATAGTGAAATCTTAGGAGTGATGGTTTTCTTCAGTCGGGACGTACAACCAAAAGATAAAGACCTATTGCAAATGATGGGTTCTATTGGTAGCCAAATCGCCCAGTTTATCAAACGCAAACAAGTAGAAAATGCTCTTAGAGAAAGTGAAGAACGATATCGAGATTTATTTGAAAATGCTAATGACTTGATTCAAGCTGTCAATGCTTATGGGCGTTTTTTGTATGTTAATCGTGCTTGGCGAGAAACTTTGGGATACAGCGAAGCCGAAATTGCGAATATGAATATTTTTGATATTATACATCCAGAGTTTAAACAATACTGTTTGCAAAGGTTTTATCGCGTGCTATCAGGAGAAAAGCTTGGGCAAGTAACAGCCACATTTGTTACTAAAGACGGTCAAACAATCTTTCTAGAAGGTAACATTAACTGTAAATTTGTCGAAGGTCATCCGATTGCGATTCGCGGTATTTTTCGCAATGTCACCCAGCGACTAGCAGCAGAAGCAGCGTTGCGCCATCAGCAAGAAGAAACTGAACGTTTATTGCTGAATCTTTTGCCAGCAGCAATCTCCAAAGAAATTAAAGGAGAAGCAGCCGGCATTGCCGAAGGTTTTACTGATGTCACAGTTTTATTTGCAGATATCATCGGCTTTAGCGAAATTGCTGCTTCTATGAGTGCAATTCAACTACTGAACTTACTCAACCCAATTTTCTCAGCTTTCGATCGCCTCACCGAACGATATGGTTTAGAGAGAATCAAAACCATTGACGATGCTTATATGGTAGTTGGCGGCTTACACACACACCGCCCAGATCATACTCAAGCGATCGCTATTATGGCACTGGATATGCAAACTGCGATCGCTCTCTTCAATACTGAGAATAACCAAAATTTCAGTATTCGTATCGGCATCCATAGCGGTTCCGTAGTGGCAGAAGAAATTGATCTAAACAAGTTTACTTGTGATCTCTGGAGAGACACGGTAAACATCGCTAGCTGCATGGAATCTCAAGGTATTGCTGGTAAAATCCAGGTTACAGAAGATATTTATAAGTGCTTATGTGATGAATTTTTATTTGAAAAGCGGGGCCAAATCGAAGTTAAAAGCAAAGGGAAGATGACAACTTATTTGTTGATTGGACGGAAGGGATGAGGGGGGTGAGGGGGATGAGGAAGCAATTTTTTTACCTCATCTCCCCCTACTCCCTCATCTCCCCCTACTCCCTCATCTCCCTATTCGCTATTCCCCTAGTGAGTATTGGGAATCAGCCGACCACAGGGATAAGTCGCTGTTTGCTGTGAAGCACTTTCAGCAACTACTGCTGGAACCTGATCTGATGGTCGAGTTTTGGCTGCTAGATAGTCTTTTTGCAGTTTATCCAAAATGGCTTCTCGCCTGTCGTAAATACGCTTCAGGGGACGAGACTGGCATTTATTAAGAACATAGGCTGTCACCAGTGGTAAAGCGATCGTGCTATCGGTATAACAAACGATTGTGTTAGGTAACTCATCTGGGTCAATCTTACCCCAACTGACCGCTTCCGATGGGGTTGCCCCAGATAAACCACCTGTATCTGGACGCGCATCGGTAAACTGCACAAAGTAATCGTGTCCTCGTTCTTCTAACCCCAAAACTTCGTGAAGTTGCGGTTGAGTTTGTAGTAAAAAGTTCTTAGGACTACCGCCACCGAGAATTACAGCTGCACTTTTACCTCCTGATTCACGGGCATTATATGCGATCGCTGCTGTCTCATTCACGTCAATTGATGGATCTATCACCAACTGCGAACCTTCCAATGCTAAAGCCGCTACGTTCATCCCAATTGAGCTATCTCCTGGAGAAGACGTATAAATCGGTACGCCGTATTCATAAGCTGTAGCTAACAAGCAGGAATGCTGCACACCCAATTGCTTTTCTACTTCCCGAACATATTTACCTAATAAATGGTGAAACTCAGCCGTTCCCATCCGCTTTTGAAACGCTTCTCCTTGGAGAATCTTGCGGATGAACGCATCAGTTTCTAGCAGCACATCGTAACCGAAGATAATGTCATAAATGCGGATAGTGCCTTCTTGGCGAAGTTTCACATCATCCAAAAACGGATTACCAGCAAAAAGTTCAAAACCCAAACCGTAGTGCATATCGTGGTAAAGATTTGCACCAGTACTAATCATCCAGTCAATAAAGCCGTTACGAATTAAGGGTGCAAGTGCTGAAACCCCAAATCCTGCTGGCGTCATCGCACCGGAAAGGCTAACTCCCACCGTGACACCTTCCGTAAGCACATCGCGACTCAGTAGTTGGCAGATTTCCCGCAACCGCGCTGAGTTGTAAGCGGTGAAGTATTGATCGATCAAATCCACCACATTGATATCATTTGATATAGGTGTAGGTGCAATTTTTTGACCCAGCTGTTTAGACATTTTGGCACTCCCGAACAGTAAACTCGCCGAATCTAATGTTATCTAGCTTTCAGCCAAAGTGACAGCAATACTTTTTGATCGCTACCTTGAAAAAGGAAGTGGGGAGTAGGAAAAGAAAGCTTTTTCAGCCCTTTTGGGATTTTCCCATGATTACCTGTCTTGAAACCTTATAAGCATTTGACAGCCACATTAGTCACATTGCTGCGAAACAGTACCATCGCTTCACTAGCGCCAAAATGTTCTGAGTTTATTGATAAACTTGAATAATAACTACATTTTTGACCAATTGACTTGAGGCGAGACAAAAATCAATACTTACCAAGCCCCTTCGGGGCGGGAACAGGGAACTCTTAACAGGGAACAGAAAAAAAATTAGCCCCGAATACAGGGTTTAAAGCCCCTAAATTT
>NZ_JBALDZ010000022.1:0-1383 GCF_036917155.1 Nostoc sp.
CCAGGGTTAGCGCGTCTCAAACCCTATTGACAGTGGGATTCTAGGAGAGGATTGAATTTGAGAGAGATGCGGCTAACACAGAAAGCATATACTGATCATTCATAGCGGCTCGCCGTGACTTTTGGCGAATACTGCGGCGGAAAGATGATTCTCGCTCTAAGGCATTAAGAGCAATGCGACGTAGCAAAGAAAAATTCTGTGGACTATGCAGAGAACGAATTCGACATTCATCCTCACCGAAGGTGACATCCAATGTCCAATGAACAGAGTTTTCAATACCCCAATGTTGTCGAATAGCACTGCCAATTTTATTAGCATCGCTGGCGAGACTAGTGATGTAAAATTGCACCTCGTGGGTAGTTTTATTCCAATGTTGAATTGAACGCACTACCATCACTACTGTTGTTATTCCTGCCCATAAATCTTGTTCATGAAGTCCAGGAAGTTGTGACACTGGCACAGTGTAAACCTGACGATTCTCGATGCGATGATGTCCTTTTTCTATGCGTTGACTTATACTTACATCAACATCTTTAAACCCAAGAGAGAGGGAAGTCTCAAACCAATTCTTGACTTGCTGGTGCAGTTTGGGGTGATTATCTTTGAGGCTCAAAATGTAATCAGAATCAGCTGCGATAATTTTCTGGGCAATGGATTTTTGCGTCCCCATTGCATCAATAGTAATGATGCAGCCAGATATATCTAGCATTTCTAATAATGCTGGAATCGCGGTGATTTCATTAGATTTGTCAGTGACCTTTGTTTGTCCCAAGACCAAACGATGTTCACTCGACCAGGCACTGACAGTGTGTAAGGCTTTTAACTGGGATTCTCGGTCATATGAGCCTCTATGATTTTTGCCATCTATGGCTACTACTTCTACTCCTAATTTCTCAACCAATGATTGAACCCACTGCCGAAAACATTTCTCAAATTCTTTGGGGTTAATTTTCTCAAATACTCTTCTAAAAGTGTCTGGACTGGGTATTCCCTCTGGCAGTTCTAGAAATGTCTCCAACCACTCCTGTTTATTGAGTCCATACTCCTCGATATCTTCCCAACCTTGCCCTCCTGCAATTACTGCCAAAATCGCTATGGTGATGATATCGGTCAGTGAATGCCATCTCGTCCTTTCTACTCTGGGGTCTTTGATTTCTGTGAAGTATTCCTGAAACTTAGTGGTAATGTCTTTGCTATCTATGCTGGGTGCAAAAGATGCTTTGGTTTTGCTTTTCTTGTTCTCAAATCCTGTTGACATTACTCGAACCTTGCACCTAGATGGATTAAATCTTACCCTAGCTCGGATAGTACCACTTTGTTTCCAACTTGATTGCTGATCGGGCAAGTCCGCTTGTCAATAAGGTTTGAGACGCGCTAACCCTG
>NZ_JBALDZ010000023.1:0-33580 GCF_036917155.1 Nostoc sp.
TCTCACCCAAGAACGCAATTTTATTTTGAATTTTCTCCCACTGTCTTGTCAAAAATACTATCTAATCTCTTAATCTAAACAACAACACAATAAAGCAGGGTAAGCGCATCTAATTTTGTAGCTCTTGATACAGACAAAAAGCTTAAAACTCTATCTGAATATCAATTTTTCATTCAAAATAGGACGAATTGTCGTAAATGATTGAAAAAACATGGGTCAAATAACTTTTTATGTTTTTTAACCACATAAAGATGAAAATGTCAATATCACCCCTTGGCTCAGTGTAGTAATTTTGAACTTATTTGTGCTTTGGGTGAACCCCAAAACTACCGTGTCAATAGGGTTTGAGATGCGCTTACCCTGCACAATAAAGTGACAGTTTATTAATATTCAAAGGAAAAATAATCGTTCCTCTAATTTTTGTTGCTTAGATAAACTACTTGATGTAGAAAATATTTTATATTTGATTATTTTTTTCAAAATCAGATTCTTTGAGTATTATTTTCTTAATTATCCTAATTTTTTGCGTTTTCATTAACTGTAATTAATTTGTACTTCAAATTGAAGTGCGGAATGTGGGTTCTAAGATACAAGGTTGGGTGGCAATACTGCGTAGGTTTTGGAATTTCTTGGTTGAGGCAAGCAGGGGGAGCAGTATTGGGTTGGGTGGAACGTTTGCGTAGCGTCCCGCAGGGAGGTGAAACCCAACAATACCAACCTTTTTGGATGTTGGGTTTCGTGCCTCAAACGCCGCTTGCCTCTCCCTTTGGGAGAGGCAAGCGTAGCTTACTTAAGAGGAGGGAAGTCGGGAAACCGCAAGGGCGCAGTGGCTCCCCAAACTACGCCTAAAATTAATATTTTTGGTAAAAGTCTTATTGTTTCAGCATCTAGATTATTCTTTCCCGAAAGTGATTCCAGAGGGCTAATACCATTTCACTCAAATTGTACAAGCGATCGCCCCGATACAATAATGAAACCTACGGAATCAAGCCTGAGTAGCGGCTGACGAATTCCCTCTAGAATGGCTGCATTTAAAGCAGTTTCTATCTTGACTTCTTCAGCTAATGCCTGATCCCAATTTTGCTGGTTCAGACGCAGGCGTAATTGTTCTACTCGATTGCTTAATTTCTTTTCGGCAACACTAGCACAACTTTGGCATAATTCAATAAAATCGGGGCGATTAGAAAGTAATTCTAAAGAAGTGTTACGAACTTGATAGCAAAAATTTTGCCATTTATTAGGGTCAACAAAATCGTCAATAATTCCTAAGCGCTCCTTTGCTAGATTGTAATCTCGTCCTTGATTATTGTTTTTATCTTTATATGGACGTTGCAGGATACTTAAGAGTGCTTTATCCTCAACAACGCGTATTGGCTCGTTGCGACCATCAACATAGATAGTTTCTATAATTGGCGGAAATAAAGCATCAACGCGTCGCTGCAAGTTTTTGAATTGAGAATTATCTAGTTTGTAATCGATTAAAACTTGTTTGACATTTTTTAAATTTGTCTCGACTACATAATTGCATTGGAAACCGAACCACTCTTTTCCTTCTTTAGCATCCCAAGATGTATCAGTGCGCCACATTGCAAAGGCTTCACCTCGGTCATCCCAGTTTATATAGTTCAAGAGTGCTTCGACAAATCCTTCTCCAACTCGAAAGAGCTTAATCCCAGCATTCTGGTTTGCTACTCTGCGATTATAAGTACCAAATTGGTCTAGATAACTATCAGCAAAACGGTTTTTTAACTCATTTATGGGAACTAAGGTACGCGTTGTTGGTTGATAACGTCGCATGTCTGATGAATCTGGGTTGTTCAGTCCCCTGAACCCCAGCGCGTCACAAATCCAGCCTTCAATTGCTCGCTTAATTTCTAAATGGCAAGCATCGTAATTATCTAAATCTTGAAAATACTGAGTTGCAATTTCATCATTAGCGTCAATTTCATCTAGAGTATTTTGTTCGCTAATTTTGACTATTTCCGCTTCAATTTGCGCTTGAATTGGCGAAATCATCTCCAATAAGCCAGCCGCACTTGATTGAAACAAAACTGTTTCTAATTCTGCAAGTTTTTCATCTACATAAAACTGGAGACTGGCAATTGATTGTTGGAAAATACCGAACCCATCTTTTAATACTTTATACCAAGCATTGTGGAGGCTATCTTCCAAATAAGGGCCAATCAAGGCACTAGATTGGATGCCAATTTTGCTGCCAATGCGGTCAAGTCTGCCAATTCTCTGCTCTAATTGATTAGGCGACCAAGGCAGGTCAAAATGAATTAACCAATCGGCAAACTGGAGGTTACGTCCTTCTTCTCCAGAGCGATCGCATACTAAAATAAAGCAGTTTGGGTTATTCTTGAACCTATCTAAGCCTTCCTCAACTTTATCTGGTGATTCTCCAAATTGATGGCTGGCTACTGTCTCTGCACCAAAGGTATCAGACAAATACCGGACAATTTCGCCACAAGTTTGCACAAAACTGGTAAATACAATAAATTTGGGCAGAATATCGCCAGTAATTGGTCTCTTGATTCTCTGCTGTATTCTGGTGATAAATTCGTTTTGATTCTTCCGAACGTTTGCAGGAATTTTGAAGTAAGTACCTAGCTGATTCAGCAGCAATATTTTTAAATTTTCCGTTCGTTGTCCATCCTCTTGAGGTTGACGAATAATTTTTAGTAAGGATTGCAGAATCTCTTCTTCCCCTGAGAATTTGGGGGTTGTAGTTAAGATGCGAATATCATCTTCTTTAAACTCTTGGATGAGTTTAGCATGAGGTTTACCAGTTAACCGAGCGGTAATTACCTGCTCTAGAATGCCTAACCAAGTACCAGCAGCTAGGAATAACAGCAGAAAAATTCGCTGATATTGCTTTTCAGCAGGAGCAACACTCCGCCATTGATTGAGGAGTTCGTGGATATCAAGCGATCGCTCGTCTAAATCATACTCTTCTTTGGGCGTGAAGTTGCGGTCAAATATGACATCTTCCACTGCTGCGCGACGGTTGCGAAGCATTCGCCGATGTAGTCGATAGGTATCGCTGACATGGACGCGAATCCCTTGGACAATTTGCTCTTGCTCAGTAGAATTTGCTTTTAAACAATTTTCTAAATCATCCGCTAGCTTCAGCAAATACTTATCTTCTGCAAAGAGGTTTCGCAATTGCTGCAAGTTGCTTTTGAGAACCAGAGGTTCTGCACCTTCTTTAAAAGAAAGTAGAACTTTACCAATTTGCTGACGGCTTTCAACTTTGGCGCGGAAACCTGCTAAGTCACCCATTTTATAGGTTGTCGGGTCAAGCAAGTGCAACATGGCTAAAAAATCTTGCTCATGATTGAGAACCGGAGTTGCAGATAATAAAAGTAAGCGATCGCTTTTATGAGCAAGTTCTTTGCAAGTCTGAAAACGCTGGCGCACTGTTGCATCCTTAGAGGTCGCCATTGCTGCGATGTGATGAGCTTCATCTAAAATTAAGCAGCCTATCTTCGCTTTCAGGTTGATTTTATGAATATCTTCAACCGCCAGCACCGCTACCCGTTTGCCAAAATGGGAGATGTAAAACTTGTTTTCTAACTCAGTCCGCCATTGTTTGGGCAAATATTGCGGAACTATTACCACCGCACCTCTTTTTGGCTCATCAAGGAGGAACTGACGGAGAATCGCACCCGCTTCAATGGTTTTTCCGAGTCCCACCTCGTCTGCTAATAAGTAGCGTTGAATTGGGTCTTCCAGTACCCGCCTGACTACTTCAACTTGGTGAGGATAAAGATTGATATTTGCCGAAATCAGTCCTGTCATCCCCCGACTCACAGCGCGTTGCTGAGTCAAGGATTTCACGAAAGCCAATCTTTTGTCGTGGAAGTAGGGCGTTTCATGACCCTTCATCGCCAGAGTTTCGATGGGATTTGTGTTGGGTAAATTGCAACGAACGTAAATGTCTTCAACAGATGCGATCGCAGTTTTCTTATCTGGTAAATCTATTTGATACATTTCTGTATCTTCATCCCAGATAAAAACTCTGCCAACTATCCATTTCTCCTGGGTTGAGAACTTGATGTAGCATCTAGCTTGGGGCTCAAGCTTGACTTGAGAGAGCGAATTTAAAGGTAACGTTTTTTGGAGACGTTGCCCTACGGAGCAGAAATACTCAACAATCGCATTGGCATCAGATATTTCCGTAACTTTTCCGATACCCAAAGAGTTATTCTGGGACTGTACCAATAAACCAAGCTTAATCATAGATCCAGTCCCCTGAACACACTAAAAGAACCTTCCAGATTAGTTTGTTAGCCTATATCTGGCAGTTTTGTCGATCAACATTATAGATAATAAACTGGTATTCCAGTTTTTGTTAGAGCGATCGCTATGCTTGTATGAAGATACAAATGCTTACTTTAACTCAGTCAATTTGTATTTTTACCTAAAATTACTGACTTTTGAGTATCAATTCATCTTTCCATTGATAGACTCAACAATCTGCAAGATCGGCATATTGGTTTGTGATTAAGCTTCTCCTCAAGAATATGCATTTAAACGAGATAAAATACTTGAGGTTTTATTTAATTTAATATGGGCTGATGTGTAGCGCAACAGATTCACACTTTGCCTTGATAACGCCACGATACAATTAAGGTAATGTAGTTTTATTTACTATGAAGAAAATCAGAGACAACACAATTAAGTTAAATCAATTTTTAAAGTTGATGGGTATAGTGCCAACTGGAGGACAAGCCAAGCTGATGATTCAAGGTGGCGATGTCCAAGTAAACGGTATGCTGGAAACCCGGCGAGGGCGGCGACTGGTACCAGGCGATCAAGTGACAATCCAAGGACAGACTTTAGAGGTGAACTTGAACAATAATGAAGACCAAGACATAGTATTGAAGAAGAATTCAGAAGTCAGAATTCAGGAGCGGAGCCGGAGACGCTCCGCCTCCGGTCAGCAATCTTGACGCTCGATAGCGACGCGCAAAGCGAATCCTTGAGCGTCTGACTCGCTTGCCGCCGGTGCTATCAATCGGGGATTCAAACCCGCGACTTTCTTGTTGACCACCAAATCTGCGATTTGGTGGGGGTGCAAAAACGCCGGTTATTCAGACGCTCGGTCGCATGATTGCGTCTCCCCGAATCACATTGGGAGAGGCTAACGCCAAGGGAGAAGACAAAGGCTTAGCTACGCTATCCGCCTTTTCGGTCAAAATTCATTCTGTACATGGATAGCGGGGCGTTTAGCCCATTCTGACTCCTGACTACTGAATTCTGTTCGATAAATTTTCCCGAACAAACCGAGTAAAAAATTTGGCGTTGCATAGTTGCAGGATGAATTAGGCTACTAAGGGTACAAATCCATAATAGAAGTAGTGCAGTAAAAATCGAAGTGATAGCTTAACTTCTGAGAAGGTGTGCTAGATAATGTCTGAACGCTTTTCTACGACTCTCATCAGATAAACCAGGAGTCAGAATACAGAATTCAGAACTCAGATATTCATTACCCACTCGTACAGAATTCATACTGAATTCTTCTTATAAAAATCAGAAACTTTTATTGTCATTAGTTTTGATAAATCTAGGTGTACTTCATGCAAAAAAACCATCCCGTTATTGTTGCAATAAGTCTTCTAAAGCTGCGCCGACAACTCGGTGATCCTCATCTTGTCGGAGTTTGCTCAGGGCTGCTTTTGCTTCCGGTTCGTGAAATCGTTTGAGGGCATAGCTAACTCGCACGCGCATCCGCCAAGATTCAGCATTCACTAAACTTAGTATTTGGGATAATGCCGCAGCATGTTGACTAGAATTAGCTAGTAAGCCGAGTGCATCAACAGAAGATTCTTGAGCGGTAAAATCTTCATCTTTTAAACCCTGAATGCAGATATCAAATAGTTCTTCAGGGCAATCCATTTCAGCGATCGCAGCCAAAATGCTCCGCCGCACTAGCCAGTGGTCATCCTGATAAAATGCTAGAACTAGATGAGAAACTGCGACTCTGCCAAATAGTGATAAAGAATTTGCTGCCTCTGCCCGCACGTTGGGGGTATCGTCAAATTTCATAATTTGCATCAAAGCCGCAAAAGATTCCGCTGATTGTTGATTACCCAAACCCCTGGCCACAAAAGAACGTACCAAAAATTCTGAGTCATGAAGTTTACTCGTGAGCAGAGGAACTGCAACTTCTGATTCATAATTATCGAGGGCAGCGATCGCCTTCAGACGATATTGAAAATCTGGGTTCTTCAGTTCAGCTTGGATTTGATGGATTTCCATAGGTGCATTTGCTACAGCTATTCTTTACTTTATTTTACAGATGCCACCAAATGGCGATCGCATTCTAAGAATATTGAACCAAGAGCATTGGGAAGAGGTAGAGGGGCAGGGGAGGATGAGGGAGATGAGGAGGATGAGGGAGATGAGGGAGAAATAATCAGTCCCCAGTTCCCAGTCCCCAGTCCCCAGTCCCCAATCAGACACTAAAAAAAAGCTGAAATTTTTCTAAAGTATTATTTAACTTAATAAATTTTAATAGATATAGCTTCATCATCGTATCAGAATATATAAAGTCAAACAATGCAAAAACTAAAAATCATCAAGACTAATAAGGGTTTAAAGTCTTTATTGCTTCCCCTTTGTCAGAATGATATAAAGTTTTTTTACATTTTCTGAACATCCTTCTCATAAAAATTAGTTGTTAACTGGGAGATAGTTTAAATGGCTTTCAGACTAGCATCACGGTTAGAGGTCACTCTGTTTGAAGATACTGATTCTATTGATCTGTGGTCAAATCGCTCTAGGGAAATGGGAAATGGGGATTGGTAAGACTATTTGAGGTTTGATGAATTCCGCCGTCAGTTGTCATATACGAAGATATTTAACGCATTTTTACAAACTTAAAGTTTTACAAAAGCTAGTCAGTAGCAAAAATAACTGACAACTGAAAGGAAATTCCACCTCTCTAAGGGGTAGGATGCTCGGAAATTTAATTAGCGTTTTTCAGGAGATACTTCAATGTCACTTTGGGCAATTGATTCACCTAATGTTGAACTGCGTCCGAACTCCAGCGAAAGTGAATTACAAACACTGATTCGGGCAGTTTATAAACAGGTTTTGGGCAATGCTCACTTGTTGGAAAGTGAGCGACTAGCCACAGCAGAATCGCAATTGCGCGATCGCAAAATCAGCGTCCGTGAATTCGTTAACACTGTTGCCAAATCAGAGCTTTATCAATCCCTGTTTTTCAGTTCTTCTTCTCAGTATCGGTTCATTGAACTGAACTTCAAACACCTGCTAGGCCGTCCTCCTGCCGATCAGGCAGAAATTTCCGAACATGTCCGCATCTACAACGAACAGGGCTATGATGCTGAGATCGAATCCTATATCGATAGCGAAGAATATCAGCAGAATTTTGGCGAGAATATTGTTCCTTATGTTCGTAGCACTAAGTCCCAAATCGGAATTAAGAATGTTACCTTTAACCGCACTTTTACCTTACTGAGAGGAGTAGCTAGCAGCGATAGCGATCGCAAAGCTAAACTGATCAGCGATGTTGGTTCAAATCTACCCACATCCATCAAGGCTCCCGCTGCTGGTTCTAGTGTAAACAGCACCAGCAAACGTTTCTTGATTAAGGCAGTCAAAGGTTCAGCGAATCTCCCTACCCGTCTGGGCAAGCTGGAATACGTAGTTAACTACAATCAGCTGTCTGGGCAAGTGCAAAACATTCATCGGACAGGCGGCAAAATCATCAGTATCACTGAAGTTGCTTAAATAGGGGACTGGGGACTGGGGACTGGGGATTGGGGACTGGGGGGAGAATAATAACTCAGAACTCAGCACTCAGTACTCAGAACCCAGCACTCAGTACTCAGAACCCAGCACTCAGTACTCAGAACTCAGCACTCAGTACTCAGCACTCAGTACTCAGAACCCAGTACTCAGCACTCCTAAATGCAGTTGTGATCGAGGAAGCTAGTATTATATAGACTAGGAGAATAACTTTTTAGCCAAGATATCTCTTGGATTTTAAGCTACTTTTTAAGATAACTTTTCTAATGGAAATTACTGAATTCTTTGAACTTTCAATTGGACGATGGCGATCGCAGCGTAGCGGTCATCATTTAGCATTCGCCCACTTTGAAGAAGTGCTGTCTAACATTGACATTGAGTCTCTATCCACCGATGATCCGGCAGTACTAGCAATCTGTCAATTGTATGACACTGACCCCGCCAGTATCACCCACCCCTTTCGGATGACTTGGGAAGGTGAGTCAGACTGGGACGATAAACCAATCTCCGGTACTACTGTGCTGGTACCAATTCCCGATATCGAAAATCCTTCTAGAGGCAAACTCCTACGAGACAAGGGATACGCCGAAACGATTCCCGCAGTGGCTAAGTATCATCTGAGTGACGATGGTGTTTTTATCCTGCTAACAGAGTATGAACTTGCTGCTGCTGAGGAGCGAATTTGGTTTGCTAACCCAAATCTCCGATTTCGGGTAGCGATGATTAAAACCAGTGATGGTAAAGGTGTGACAACAGCTTCCTTTTCTTCAGAGATTCGCTCTTTGTCAAATTCAACCAGTTAGCAAATATCAGGTTAAAACATAAAAGGATACAAACTCCTAAATTTATTTATGGAGATTGTAATACGTGAATTTTGAATTCGGAGCGAAGCGACGTGACTATAGCGCCCAGTGAATCTAGCACCAACGCCAGCGATTTGCTCACCTTAGCCTGTTGGATGGCAGGAGATTTTAGCAACTACAAGCAATCTTTTGCAAATCCGCAACTTTACGCCCACATTCACATTTATTTTCGTCCTTTACCGGTTGAATTTTTTTCTGCCATCGGTTTTTATTCGGAACAAGCTTATGATCACGATTTATGGACACCCTATCGCCAGGGAGTACATAAACTAGTTAGTTGGGGCGATCGCATTTATATCGAAAATTACAGCTTAAAAGACCCTATACTCTATGCGGGCGCTGCTCGTGAATTAGATATCCTCAAAACCATCACCCCAGAAAGCATCGAACGGCGTTATCACTGTTCAATGGTTTTCCAACGAGAAGGTGAAATGTTTCGAGGTAGTGTAGAACCAGGCAATCAATGTCTGATTAAGCGTAATGGATGCCAGACATATCTAATCAGCGAAGTAGAAGTAACCGAGAATACTTGGCTAAGTCTAGATAAAGGTATGGATATTGAAACCCATCAGCAAATATGGGGATCAACTGCTGGCCCATTGCAATTTGAAAAACGAGAAAGTTTTGCTGATGAATTACTTGCGGTGAGCGCATTATGTTGATTCAGCTTGAATCTGTTAAAACCAAAATGTTACCTCCACAGGCTGAAAAAAAGATGCGCTGCTGGATTCGCAGCCGCCACTTGATTTGTTCGGGTAACTTTTTTATATTCGAGACATTAGAATATACAACCATTGAGAGATTCTCTCAATGTGTTGCTTCTTTAGGAGGAACAACAATATCCGTTGACCCCATTAATAAAATTTGGATGGGCGATCATCGTCAAGTTATTTTATATCAGGCAAAAGCTAGTTTGCATACGCCTCATCATACCTTGAAACAATACTGGATCAAATACGGTGGTTTCTACACTAGATTTGATGAGCGTCCTTGAGAGTCCCTATCCTGTAGAAATTTTTCTGACAACTCCAATTCAAAATTTAATTTTGAATTTTAAATACTCCCCAAGGGGGTTGACGGCTAATTGTTAATGTCTAATTGCTAATTTCTGATCGTGATTAGCTGTTGGTTTTTAACAGTTAGCCGTCTAAGTTTGTTAGAAAATGTAACTAAAAATCTCCCCAAAACTTGATAAATTAATCCTGACTGTAAAGGGAATTAGCAAAGCTTAGTAGTTAGGCTTTAGTAGTTATTGGTAAAACTAAGTGCTGAAAACTAAAAACTAACAACCATTTAGCATTGTTGAGCAGAAGTAAGCAGCCAGACGATAACAGGTTGAAAACTTAGGCAAAGAAGTTTTTAGACTTTTGATTTTTGAGAGCCAGTTGCTATTTTGCGGGTTCTCCAAAGTCTCTTAACCTAACACATCGGCTACTTTTGACTTCTGCATTTCTTGCGCGTCTCCTAAGAGAAGCGGTACTAGTTCCCATTACCTTTAAAAATAGTCATTTGTTACTCCTACCCACACTAACCTAAATATGCAGACCTTCATCGACGACAAAACCGGCCGACGCCAATATCAAGCATTTTCCCAAACAGAACCCATCGAACTATGGACTATTGCTTCAGCTGATGACATCGAAATTGTAATTCGGGCAGTTTATCGGCAAGTATTGGGTAATGCTTACATTATGGAAAGTGAGCGGCTTCTCGTTCCAGAATCCCAACTCAAGCAAGGCCTAATTGATGTTCGTGAGTTTGTGCGTCAGGTTGCCAAATCAGAGTTGTATCGCTCCAGATTTTTTAATAACGTTTACCGCTACCGTGCGATTGAACTGAACTTTAAACACCTACTGGGCCGCGCTCCTGATGACTACTCCGAGACAATTTATCATAGCAATATTTTAGATGAGAAAGGCTTTGAGGCGGATATTGATTCTTATCTTGATAGCGACGAGTATCTAGATGCCTTTGGGGATAACATAGTGCCATATTACCGGGGTTACAAAACCCAAACGGGCAAAAAGATATTGGAATTTACCAATATGCTGCAACTGGTGCGGAGCAATTCTAGTAGTGATAAGAACCTAGTAACGAATAATGAAGCCCAATTGGTGCGATCACTAATTACCAACACTCCTTACGGTAAACTGAAACCCACAGATGTGAGTGCAATACTTGCTGAAATATTTAAGCCAAAGCCAGAAACTACTGCTCCAACCTTTATTGCAACTCCCACGGCAGGCGAACAAAGCTTGCGGCAAAAGATTCAAGACCAAGAAAGCCAGATTACAGCTTTGCAACAACAACTAGCAGACTTAAGACCCTTTGCTAGCATCGGGACAACAAAATTTAGTAGTAGTTGGCAGTCTTCCAGTTCTGTTACAAACACAGGCGAATATACATCTTTGCAACAGCAAGCTGACGCCCAAGCAAAACAGATTGCAGCTTTGCAAGAGCAAATTGCTGATTCTCGACGGTCTGCCACAATTGGAGAAGCCCGGTTGAATAAGTGGCGCAGTCGTGTTTTTAATGGCTAATTTCTCTATTGTTTAGTTTTGTCAGGTGGGTTAGGCTTTTCTTAACTCACCGAACAAGGCAAAAGTAAAAAGTTAAAAGGCAAAAGAAAGAAAAATGGTTTGTTCGCGTAGCGTCTCGTAGAGAAGCCTCTAAATTTCTTTATGGAAGGAAATAAAAACATTTATAACGATAGCACAGCTAAGCCTTTGTCTTCTCCCTTGGCGTTAGCCTCTCCCAATGTGATTCGGGGAGACGCAATCATGCGAACGAGCGTCGTGGCGTAGCGCGTTCGCATGATTGCGTCTCGTAGAGAGAAATAATATATCCTTAATCATTTTCCCTCAATTTATTTATGGGGATTATCTTTTTACTTTTTACTGTTTAACGAAACAGTGCTGAGTGATGAGTGTTAGACCGCCCATAAGGCAATACGGTTCAGTTAAGGCTAAAATCCTTTTTTTAACGTAGACGCGGAGCGGCTTGCCGCAGGCTACCGCAAAGGACGCATTCGCGCAGCGTCTCGTAAGAGTTGGACGCAAAGGACGCAAAGGAAGAGAAGGAAGAGAAGCTTAACTGAACTGTCTTGGCCCATAAGGGGCGGGGTATCAACCAACTCCATACAAAAAGATTCCGCGCCACAAGAGGCGGGGCTTTTACCATAGTGCGGAAGTACTGAGTAATCTTCTTGTTACTCAGCACTCAACACTCAGCCCTCAGCACTCAGCACACCTAAACTCTTTTATTTCCTGATATTTTCGGAGTCAGCTTGAAACAACAAATAATCAGAAAGTGTCTGAATTATTGTTTTAATAGACTTGCAACTTATGAAAAAAGCTACTGTTTATCGATATCGTACTTATGGACTAATTGGGTTAATATCCTTAACCGCTATATTAAGTACAGCTACATCTGCCCTAACACAGTTAGCAGGCGATTCCCCAATTGGGCAAACTCCTATCCCTGCTTCTAAATTAATCTGGCCGACTCAAGGGTTTATTTCTCAAGGCTTCCGTAAATATCAACATGAAGGAATTGATATCGCCGGGTCATCTGGAACTCCTATTGTTGCTGCTGCATCCGGTACAGTTGTCAAAGCTGGTTGGGATAATTGGGGATTAGGAAATGCCATAACCATCAAACATCTCGACGGTAGCACTACTGTTTATGGACACAATCGCCGTTTGTTGGTGAGCAAGGGTCAACAAGTCATTCAAGGTCAAATTATTGCCGAGATGGGGTCTACAGGCAATAGCACAGCACCTCATCTGCACTTTGAAGTTCATCCAAATGGTCAAATAGCAGTTGATCCCCTTCGTCTGTTGACATCCGTAACTGCAAGTGTTGGTTCTGGTTCTAGAGTTCAGCAAGTGGATAACCCAAATCGCCCAGTCTCGACACCCCCAGTAGCACAGCAAATTTCACCTTCACAGCCAATTCCAAGAGATTTTGTACCTATAAGCAGTGATACCAAGTGCAACGGAACTACCATCATTGAAGGTGAGACTACAAGCACTCGTGTAAAAGTCTGTGAAGAAAATGGTCAGTTATTTTATATTGGGCAGTTAAAGCAAGACTCAAGTCAGCCGATAAAGATACAAGCTCTGCATATTGGTAAAAGCAGATATCGAGCAAATAATGGTAGTTTTTCTTATTTAATCACTCCTCAAAGAGTGGAAGTTTGGCGAAATGGGAGTCAGATTCGTTCTGACAGTTTTTATACTTTAACAAAGTCGCCATAAATAAAATATTGGGCGATTAGAAATTGCTACTCAGTATTGAGTGAGTAAAAGTACTCGTTAAGCTTCTCTTCCTTCTGTTTCTTTGCGTCCAACTCTTACGAGACGCTGCGCGAATGCGTCCTTTGCGGTAGCCTGCGGCAAGCCGCTCCGCGTCTACTTTAAAAAAATCATTTTGACAAAGAGTAAAGCCTTAACTGAACCGTATTGCAATATAACCTGATGTAGAGACGCGATTTATCGCGTCTTCAAAGACCAATTATCTACACCGTATTGCATTAGAGACGAGATGATACGCAGTGATGCGGAAATTTAGTCCTAGAAATTCCTATCAATTGGGTGTTATGATTTTCAAAAATCTGTGCAGCATAATTAATCGGCTGTAGTGGCGTACAGATGTACACCACTACTCATGTATAAAGTAAAATTTTGGGATTTTGTTAACCGAACCTTATTGCTAGCGGCGGCTGCCGCCACAAAGCATAAAACTTGCAGTTTAAATACATCTGTTAAAAGTTAGGTGCTAATTGAAGCAACTGGCACAGAGCTATTTGGCAGAGAGCCGTTATTTAGGATAGGTTGGCGGGTATTCAGGTCAAATTTGAAGCCATGTGGCAAAATATGAAGCTTTGCTCCACAAATCGCCAAAGATTCATCCTTCAAAATTTCGTCCATATTGTTATATGTAGCCTCTGATTCATCAACAATCGTCACCGCGCCTTCACCAATCACTTCGACTTGATTATCTGTAACTACCATCGCGGTATTTTCGTCAATACCAAATCCTAAGACAGCAGGTTCTAGTATTAAAGCTGAAATTAAGCGTCCCAAACGTCCACGCTGAGAAAAATGCTGGTCAATTACTACCCCTGGCAAAAATCCCATACCTGGGCCCATTTCAACAGTTTCAATCCGAGGATGTGTCTGGGAATCACCTTCCACAATCATTTTATCTGGCATCACAGCAGCGCCCGCGCTTGTACCTGCGATAACTACACCTTCAGAGAAGCGTTTGTGAATTGCTGCATCGATTTCGGTATCCTTAAGGATACTGGTAATCCGAGCTTGGTCTCCCCCTGTAAAAAATACACCAGTTGCTTTCCTAATAGCTTCCAATGCGGTAGATGATGATGCATCTTCACGGGTTTCTGTATCAATAATGCGAACAGTTTCGGCTCCCAGTCGCTCAAACACTCTGATATAATTTTCTCCCACTTCTCTTGGTAGTTCTGTCGCCGCTGTCAGAATGACAATGTACGCTTTTGTACCGCCAGCGCGTCGTACAAAGTCCCGCAAAATTATGGAATCTCCCTCTTTATCTTCGGCTCCCCCAATAATTACCAACTGCCGTTTGATATTACTTTCCACCATGATGCCCCCTGAATTTGAGTTAATAAATTTCACTAAACCATGACAATTAAAACTATCAAATCATCCCTTTGGTAGATTACTTGATACAAATAGGATTAACATTTGTGAGCGCAATTAGACCAAAAGATTTATCCTACAAATTACCTAAATTTTCATTTACTCAATAAAATCCACAACGTCAACTGCCTCTAGAAGTATTTTCTAGAGGCATTGTTGGCTATGTGACTAATTGCCGATTGGAGATTTCTGCTGCCGAGAGTAATTTGTATATAACTCTAGCTGGGTGCAATTAGATGATATTTAATGGCAAATACTAATGAATCCGGCTTCTGTAAAGCAAGTTAGTTAAGAAAAAACGTGCTTGTTCTAGTGGGAGATGCCTGGGTTTACCTTGGTAAACAATTTGATACTCATCCATATCTGCCCCATCTCCATGCCCAGAAATCAGCTTTTGACGAAAAGCTTCTTCAGCAAGTTCTCGAATTTCATCTCTTAGAGCAGCTTGTGTGCTATTCATACTTTGCTGTCTTTTTGATACCCCACATTTATTTATACACTTCTTAAGTGAGTGTTGCACCTTTCAAAAGTTATATCTCTGATGATTCATGAGGATGAATTGACGTACCTATTTGAGATTTGAGATGATTTCGGTTCATGCCCCGCCCGAAGTCAAGCGGAACAAATCCCAAATTGTCAATCTCAAATCACCAAGCCCTGTACCCGGATTTCTCACCACATCTCTCAAAACCTTGTGCTCTTGAGCAGGGGAGCAGAGGAGCAGGGGAGAGATTTGTACAACAAGTTCTTTCCCCTCTGCCCCTCTGCATTTCAAGCTTGTGAGAAATGCGGGTGTACCCTTGTGGTCAGGGTCAATCCCAAATTGCAAATCTAAAATCCAAAATTGTTTGACTGTTCTTGATTCCTGGCTGAGGAATCTGACTTTTCACGGGATGTGGAAAAGGTCATTTTGATGCTTTCCCAAGCCCTGATTTCTCCGTTAGCTATTTTCATTAACTCAGAGTTATTGAGAATTAGCCTGTGGAAAAACCTACGCTTTTTGGGGGCTTGAGGACTTCCCGTGAAAAGTCAGGCTGAGGAATGGGGATTTAATTATGCCTTGAGATAGTTGAAAATGCTTACTAATAGAGTTAGCGTAGGTTCTGATTAGTTGAATGGCCAAGCCATGACTCTCCAAAATAAATGTCAACTAATTTACAATCAATAATTCTGAGTAACCATAACTCAGCATTTAAATTTCAGGGTGTTTAGCCAAAGGTTCGTAATCAATGGTTCTACAAAAAAGCAGTGAATTAGTCCGCATTAATGCTAGAAGAACGGATGTATTCGATATTTTCAACTTCAAGCATTACATTGGGCCCAACCCCTATTTAGATATCGGGGCGCTAGTATTTGATTTTGCTCTAATTGACTCTAGAGAGCCTTTGCCCATTGAAGATTATATCGCAAAAATTAGCGATCGCTATCCAAATCTTCGCGATCAAACCTACGAATCATATCCCCATCTCTTTGCTCAAGTTGTCTCCGAAGTCGGCAAGTTAGATATGGATTTACACCTTAACCACTGGAGTGTTAAGCCATATCCACATCTCACCCGAATTAGTGTCCAATCATTACATGAACGCACAACTAGAGAGGTAGTTTACTTTGTTTGGGATTGGTTTGAAGCCATTACCCAAGACGAAGACTTCACCTTTGATGAGCAGTTGGTGAGGTTGCAAGATAGATTCCGCGCATCTGTCTACGGTGGCCCCACGGTTTACGCCCTATTGCGAACCGCCTACGAGAAAGGTATTCCCGCCTTTTATTTGTGGGAAGAAGGATTGATGCAATATGGTTTGGGAAAAAAACACGTCCGGGGGGTAGCAACAACATTTAACTGTGATAGCCATCTAGATTCGGAGTTTACCACCCGTAAAGATGACTGTAAGGCATTTCTAAAAACCTTGGGTTTTCCAGTACCTGAAGGTAATATTGTCTTTTTCGAGAAAGAAGCTTTAGTAACAGCAAGAGAAATTGGCTACCCAGTGGCAGTTAAGCCAGTAGTAGGTCACAAAGGAATTGGCGTCACGGCTGATGTGCAAGACTCCAAAGAACTGGTATCTGCTTATAATCGCGCACTGGCAGCGATTCCCGAAAATCAGCAAACCCGAATAATTGTTGAAAAAAGCATCTCAGGATCAGATTTTCGTTTGTTGTGTGTCAATGGTCGATTCGTCGCCGCCACAGAACGCCGTCCGGCATCGGTTGTTGGTGATGGGTATTTAACCCTTGCAGAGTTAATTCGCCAAGAGAACCGCAAACCTGCACGTTTAGACACACCAACTTCGCCGATGAGTAAAATTCAGATTGATGAAGCGATGGAACTCTATCTAGAGGAACAGCGCTTATCATTAGAAAGCGTGATTGAGAAAGGACGTACTGTTTACCTGCGTAAAGTCGCCAATCTTTCAGCCGGAGGTGTAAGCATTGATGCAACCCCGACAGTTCATGCTGACAATATTATTTTGGCCCAAGATATTGCCCAACATTTCCAGTTGACTTGTCTAGGGATTGATGTCATTACCAAAAGTCTCGCAGAATCTTGGAAGTCTAGTAACTTTGCCATTCTGGAAATCAATGCTGCACCAGGGGTTTTAATGCATCTTAAACCTTCTGTTGGTGAAAGTGTTGATGTACCTTCTCATATTTTAGAAACCTTTTTTGAGTCGGGTGCAGATGCCAGGATACCAATTATTACCTTTAACAAAATCTCAGTTGAAGAACTGCAAGCGACGATTGACCATATCCTTTTGCAACATCCCAACTGGACAATAGGTGCTGTTTGTCGTGATGCCGTTTTTGTGAATCGCTCGAAAAAAGTATTAAGCAAAGATTACAACAGTAATGTCCAAACTTTGCTGCGTCATCCCAAACTTGATTTGTTGATTGCCGAGTACCCTGAAGACATCCTCGAAGAACAGGGCATATTTTACCAGAGTAGTAATCTCGTAGTTTTGGATAATCCCACCGAAGCTGAGATGATTTTGGCGCGGGATGTTTTTGATAGTTCGACTGTGGTAATTAGAAAAGGCAACGGTATTTCTATTCGTCGCAAAGGGTTGATTGAAGATTATACTTTGGGTGAAGATGAACCATTTACGCGAGTTTATTTGAAAGAAACTGGGACGATTTTGTGAGTTAAGTAAATAGGAGAATGGGGACTGGGGAACAGTTGCAGTCAGCCTTTCCCTCCGTACCCCTTCCTATTGTGCCCATGCCCCATGCCCAATTCCTAGTTCAAGCTTCCAAAGCTGGAAAAATTTAAAGAGTGGCTGCAATACGGTTCAGTTAAGGTTTTTTGATGAAAATTCTAGATCGCAGAGACGCGATAAATCATCACAAAGACGCGATAAATCGCCGTCTCTACAATATTGACGGCGATTCATTGCGTCTCTTGCGTGACCGAACAGTATTGAGAGTGCCAGGAGTCAGCTAAACTAAAGAGGAAATTGCCTAATAAGTTTTAATAATGCTGTTATGAGTACTGACTCACCTGTTAATTCTCCCGAAAAACCTGAATCCACATTCGGGAAGCGTCTGAGAAACTTCTTAATTGTGATGGTAGCGATCGCACTTAGCGTTTCCCTCGTCTTAGGATTGCGAACTGAAACAACCTCGGCTACCCTTACCAAGTTAAGCGATAACTCCACACCGTTAGAAGTAGCCGTCAGCAATGGCAAACCATCTCTAGTAGAGTTTTATGCTGATTGGTGTACTGTCTGCCAGAAAATGGCACCAGATATCACTCAACTAGAAACAGAGTATGCTGACAAGATGAATTTTGTCATGCTGAATGTGGATAATACCAAGTGGCTGCCGGAAATGCTGAGATATCGGGTAGATGGGATTCCCCATTTTGTATTTTTGAGTCAGCAAGGAGAAACCATAGCCCAAGCCATCGGCGATCAACCCCGGACGATTATGGCTAGCAACTTAGAAGCTTTGGTTACTGGTTCGTCTCTTCCCTATGCTCAAGCTAGTGGGAAAGTTTCTAAATTTTCAGCCCCAGTAGCACCAACGGCTAGTCAAGATGACCCCCGCAGTCATGGCAGCCAAGTGGTAAATGAAAATAATTCGTAATGACGCTCCTGCGTCGCTAACGTAATTCGTAATTAAAGACTTTTTATGTAAGAGATTGCCGCTTCAGACGCTTCTGAGCGTACATTAATTTGTCAGAACTGGCGATTACTTGTTCTAGTGACATATCACTTTCTGGTGAGTAACACTCTATCCCCATACTCATCGAAAGTTCATAGTTACGGTTTTGCTGTTGATTAAAATTGGCGATATTTGTTTGTAGATACTCTTGGATGCTATCAGCGTCTTTAAAGTAGCTGGAGATGAAAACAATGAACTCATCTCCACCCAAGCGAGCGACAATATCAGAACTGCGAAAACTTTGCTTGAGTAATCGACCAGCATCAATAATCAAGGCATCTCCCATATCGTGACCCAGGGTGTCGTTAACCTGTTTTAGCCCATCTAAATCGATGAAGATAACCCAGCACAGTGCTTTCATCCGGTGAGCAATTTTTAACTCTTGTTCAGCCATCAGGAAGAAACCACGTCGGTTATGCAGACCGGTTAATTCATCAGTCAGTGACGCTTGTTTGCGGTTGCGAACTTCCTGAATGAGTTCCATCTGAGCGATCGCCTGGCGACTTAGGCGGCGCAGTGCATCTAACTGCTGGTAACTTAAGTGATGAGGAATGGTATCCAAAACACACAACGTCCCAATGGGAAGGCCATCGGGTGTAATTAGAGGGGCACCAGCATAAAAACGAATTTTGAGATTACCTTTGACTAAGGGATTGTTATTAAAGCGATCGTCCTTGATGGCGTTGGTAATCACTAATATATCCTCTGGTTGAAGAATGGCATGGGAGCAAAAAGCCCAATCTCTGGGTGTTTCGCTCGCTTGTAGTCCAACCTTAGATTTAAACCATTGGCGATCGGCATCAACTAAGCTAATTAAAGCAATTGGAGTCTTACAAATGTAGGCAGCAAGAGCAGTTATATCATCAAAAGCTTGTTCGGGTAGAGTATCCAGAATATTGTAATCCGCCAGCGCTTTGAGTCTTTCTGCTTCATTATCAGGTAGAGGAACAGCTTGGGTTTTCACAAGTGAGTGTCTGAGTCTTAACCAGGAAAGTCTGGAAGGCTGGAAATTTTGCAACAACCGCAGTATTACCTCTCCAGCAGCAAGGCTACGTGACATAAACATCTCTGCAACGAAAATCAACACTTGGTTGAATATACAGAAATATTGTATTATACGATGTTCTTCATGCCTTTGGTTTGCTCTGTTGTTCATGTCACCCTAGCCACTGTGCAAATTCCCTGAATATTTAGATACTTACAAGGTCTTTTGCCCACAGCCAGGTTGGAAATTATCAATATCAGCTAAAATTTATCAAAACTTATCATACTATCAGAGTTATTTTTCAAAGATATCAATTTTTGATACTGCTATAGTATGTATAAATACAGAAATTTCGAGGATTGGAAACTGCTCCTTGGAGCTTAGATTTACCCTACTCAGTGCTGAGTCTATTGGTGAATGAGCGATCGCATGGTAAGTTGTTAAGTACTTAATTTATACCTTGAGACCGCAGGGGAGAAGAGGAGAGGGTTTGAAGTTCTTACCCACAATTTCAATTGTGCAACTTGTATGCACAACAGCTTATCTTTCACCGGAGGCGATCGCTTAATTTTGTAGCACAGTCTTGTTCATCTCTGTGCATCTACGCAGAGATAAAATCTTGCCGGAATTGCTCCAGATAGAGCAATTTCCAGTATTACATCAGGCTCGAATTACTCTTTATACGACTCTAAAATACCACTGCGAATAATTAGTTGCGGCCAAAACAATACAAAAAATCCCATCCATGTTAATACAGGGATAGAAACGAGAACTGTTAGCCAAATAGTTTTAAATATCAACCAGCTACCACCAATCATTGTTACACCTGTGAGAATTATAGACCAGGGTTGACACCACCAAGGTTTGTAGTTCCAAGGACTTATGGGCTTTTGTTCAGACATTGGTTTTATTTAGTCAAACTCCAGATATTCCTTCATTAACAATTATGAGTTGTTTTGACAGACTAAGTACAACTTTGCATAAGTTCATAACTTTTTAAACGCAGAGGTACGCAGAGTTTTGCCAAAGTTAATTCGCTATGAATTAATGAAATGTTTTACTAAGTTTTGTCGTACTCGATTTTTCCATAGTCAAGTTTGATAATTCGGTCTGCTAAATGAAAATAGCGATCGTCATGGCTAATTACCAGCACTGTTTTACCCCGCGATCGCAATTCTGGAAGAAGTTGGGTGTAGAATATTTCCTTGAATACCGGATCTTGATCGGCTGCCCACTCATCAAATAGATAAATTGGTCGATCTTCCAAGTAGGCTGTGAGTAAAGCTAGGCGTTTCCGTTGTCCTTGAGAAAGAGCAGTGGTAGAAAGTTGGCCATTTTCAACTTTCACTTTATGGTCTAGTTGCAGTTGTTGTAAATATTTTGTGGCTTGAGCATCCAAATGAGAATTTTTTAATCCCAAAAGTTCTTCAAATAAATAAAAGTCGGAAAATACCACGGAAAAATGCTGGCGATACCATTCTCGATTCTGTTCCCTAATTAGATCGTCATCAAACCAAATTTCGCCATTTTCTGGGATATAAAGTCCGGTAATTAGTTTAGCTAATGTAGATTTTCCGCTACCATTACCGCCGACAATGAAGACTAATTCTTGAGGATAGAGTGTCAAATCTATGGAACCAAAGATAAAGCTATTATCTTCTTGATCTGTGTAGTAAGTGTGGGTAACGCTTTTAAATTTTAACCTGTGCCAGTCAGATTTCAAAGCAGGCGGAACAGTGGATATTTCAGTTCGACTTGCTAGAGATAAACCCAGTGATTCGATTTTTTGCAAAGCAATGCTAGCTTTGCTTAATAGAGGAAGTTTGCTGATGATGTTATCCATTGGTAACACCAAGTAAGTGAAGGTCAAAATGTAACCAGAGAGAGTTTCGGGATTGATGGTAAGCAGATTAGGCAGCACAAACAGTACAAAACCGAGGGCAAAAAAGAATATGAGTTGACCCCAACTTGAAGTTATGGCAAAAAGAGTTAGACCTTTAACATTGTGATGACGGAACTCGTTAGCAGTTGATTGCAGTTTTTCTGCTAAAAAGTCTTCACGCCGCTTGTAGTTGAGTTTGAGTTCCTTGACTCCTTCGGTAATGGTGCGAAAATGTTTAAATAGATGATCTTCATCTTCACGAGCTAGGGTTAGCAATTGCCCTCCTCGGTTGAGTAGCCACTGACAACTAGCGATCGCAACTACTGAAATTCCACAAACCATCAGCAATACTAACCAAGAGAGCCAGGTTATATATGCTATACAACCCAGGACGATCGCTAAATTAATAAAAATGAAAGGCATCTGATAAACAGCATCAGCAACCGCCTGAATATCTTCTGTGAGAGTTGCCAATAATCGAGGATTCCCTAAGCGTTCCAGATGACTCAACTCGGAAGCGAGAATCTGGCGACTTAAACGCATTCGTAATTGCAAGACTGCGTTTTGAGAAAGACGAACTAGCATCACTTGAGAAATGATACTGGTAATCAGTGCAACTATTGCCAGCCCCGCAAAACCCCAAATTATCGATGTGAGGCGGGAAGCACTACCGCTACTAGCAGTAGTATGGCTAATTAAGGCAATCAAGCCAGCACTACTACCGCCACTCAAGAATCCCGTAGCGATCGCGATCACCACCATCCCCCACGAAGAACGCAAAAGAAAGTAAATCAAATTCATGACAGAGGCCTATACCCAGTTGGATACAACAAAAAATGAAAATCTCTCTTTTTATGTCTCATGGGCGATTTCCATAATTTTTGTTTGCCAACCAATTAAATTTGTGTTACTAGGGTGGATTTTATATTTTACCAGTTAAACACCCCTTCAAATATCACGATGAATCAGGCAGAAGGCAAGATTAGGCAATTTATAATAGACATCTGGTGAAAATGAATGTAGAGACGTAGCACTGCTACGTCTCTACAAAGGTTTTGGGTAACGCATATTGAATTTCACCAGATGTCTAATGATTAGGACTTTGCTTTGAGGAAAAATACATTTCTAATTCCTTCTGCCTCCTGCCTTTCTTTGGTAAGCTAGTTGGAATTACAGCTAATTATGTCAATAAACTGTCAAATTACCTGCTCAGTTTTCCAGGGTGAAATTTGCGATGACTGTAAATCTAAAGTCTTCAGAGAAACGAATTAATGTCGCGGTCGATTCCAAAACCGCTCCTGTCACTCAAGGAACCCGCTACGTTCCTTCGCACTATCGACGCATTCTGTGCATCTTTCCCAAATACAGCCGCTCCTTTGGTACTTTTCATCACGCTTACCCACTGATGGGTAAAGTTCGGGCTTTTATGCCACCCCAAGGTATTTTAATTGTGGCTGCCTACTTACCTAAACAATGGGAAGTGCGCTTTATTGATGAGAATGTCAAATCAACGACAAGGGCTGATTATCAATGGGCTGATGTGGTGATTGTGAGTGGAATGCATATCCAAAAACCACAGATTAATCAAATTAATGAACTTGCCCATCGAGCCGGGAAAATTACCGTTGTGGGTGGGCCTTCGGTATCTGGGTGTCCAGAATATTATCCGGAATTTGACATTTTAAATTTGGGTGAGTTGGGAGATGGAAGCGATCGCCTGATCGAATATCTAGACCAAAATCTGGAACGTCCCCAACAGCAAATTCGCTTTGAAACCAAGGAACGTCTACCCTTAACAGAGTTCCCAACTCCAGCTTATCATTTGCTGAATATCAATGATTATTTCCTGGCAAATGTCCAGTTTTCTAGTGGCTGTCCTTATCACTGCGAGTTTTGTGATATTCCCGAACTCTATGGCAACAGTCCCCGGATGAAAACACCAGAGCAAGTAGTCGCGGAGTTAGACGCAATGCGACAATCTGGCAATTTGGGGGCAGTGTATTTTGTCGATGATAACTTTGTTGGCGATCGCCGCGCCGCCATGAAGTTACTTCCTCACCTGATTGACTGGCAAAAACGCAATGGCTACCCCATCCAGTTTGCCTGTGAAGCAACGCTCAATCTAGCTCAAAGTCCAAAATTGCTAGAAATGATGCGCGAAGCCTATTTTTGCACAATCTTTTGTGGCATCGAAACACCAGAACCAAATGCCCTCCATGCGATTTCCAAAGACCAAAATCTGAGTATGCCCATCTTAAAAGCAATTCAGGTTTTAAATAGCTATGGTATGGAAGTAGTATCAGGAATCATCATTGGGTTAGATACAGATACACCAGAAACAGCAGACCGAATTATCGAATTTATTCGGGCATCCCAAATTCCCATGTTGACAATTAACCTACTTCATGCTTTGCCTAGAACTCCATTATGGCGGAGATTAGAAGCAGAAGGACGACTCGTTTTTGATGAAAACCGCGAATCAAATGTTGAATTTTTGATGCCCTACGAGCAAGTTGTTGAGATGTGGCGGCGCTGCATCACAACTGCTTATGAGCCAGAATTTTTATATGAGCGGTTCGCCTACAACATGGAACACACCTATCCAAACCGCATCAAAATTCCTAACAGCCCATCTCGCGCTTCTGCGGCTAATATTCGCAAGGGTTTAACTTATTTCAGCAATATTTTGCTGCGGGTAGGCTTATTTAGTAACTATCGTCAGACTTTCTGGAAAATGGCCAAGCCAGCACTAAAAGCAGGAAATATAGAAAACTTGATTCACGTTGGACTTGTTGGGCATCATTTGATTAAGTTTGCCCAAGATTGCGCCAAAAATGAAGAATCAGCTTCGTTCTATTCCCAGAAAATTCTCACCAAAGTTCGTAGCTAATTAGATGGGTGGGAAAATTTATAAGTATTATAAAACTTCAATAAAAATCTAGTCTAACCTAGTCAGATATAGTCTTTCATGTCCTCATTGAATGGTAGAATAATCTTGTCCGACAAATCAATTCAATAATATGCGTCAAGTAGAAAAGCACATAATCAAAGAAGGACATGAATGGTTTGATTACTGCACTGATATAACTACTATTTCCCGACAGCTTTACAACACTGCTCAATTCACCCAACGTCTTGGTTTTTTCTACGGCTGGGGGACTCAAACACAAGCTTGCTTAGACAGTTTATTTAAACAAAACGAGAACTATAAATCAATGCCTGCCAAAGTAGCCCAACTCGTTTTGAAACAGAATGCAGATGCATGGAACGCTTACTACAAGGGAGTATCAGCCTATAAACTTGATTCAACTAAGTTCACAGGTAGACCGAAGCCACCCAGTTATGTTGATGATCAAAACGTAGTTAAGTTCAATAATCAAGCAATTGGTAAAAGAGAATTTGGTAAGGGTACAGTTGTCCCATCAATGTCACCAATCAAGATTCCGGTTAAACCTGGACTAAAGTTTGATGACTTGTGCGAAGTACGAATTATCCCAAAAACGGGATGCTTTATTATCGAAGTAGTTTATGAAATTCCTAAACCTTGTGAATTATTTTGTAGTTTGAATCCGGAACTGAATGCGGCGATAGACATTGGTTTAGATAATCTAGCAACAATTGTTTTTAACGACTTAACAATACAGCCGATTATTGTAAATGGTAAACCCTTGAAATCAGCAAACCAGTTTTACAACAAGCAGGTTGCCAAGTTTCGAGGAATTCTTGCCAAGGGTTTTGGCAAATCAAAGCGAATTGCAAACATCGTTCGCAATCGCAATCAATTTGTAGATTCATATTTACATCAGTCCACAAAAATGATTGTGGATGAATTTCTATCTCTTGGCGTAACTCACGTATCAATCGGAAAGAATGAACAATGGAAAACACATCTTAATTTAGGTAAGCGCACAAACCAAAACTTTACTCAAATACCACACGCCAAATTTATCAAGATGCTGACTTATAAGCTAGAACGAGTCGGCATCACCGTTAAGGTTGCAGAAAAAAGCTACACGAGTAAGGCTTCTGCCATTGATTGGGACATTATCCCAACTTATCAACCTAACAAGAAGATAAAACATCTATTCTCAGGAAGACGTGTTGAACGTGCGTGGTATATTAGCTCATCTGGTTTGAAGATTCATGCCGACGTGAACGGCTCGTTCAACATCGGCAGAAAAAGTAATCCTGAAGGTTTCGACTCTATCAAGTCTATTCTAAGGGATAGGGGATGTCTGGTAGTACATCCAAGGCGGATAACTCCACTATTTAAGCGTGTCCATGCTGAAAGTAGAGTCGCTTCAAACCGAGTTGCATAAGTCTCACTATATTTGACTATGTGATTTGGAACTATTAAGTAGAACCTCTGAACTATATACAAGGAAATATACCTGTGAAGAAAACTTTGTTTCTCAGCCCTCCTTCCTTCGATGGGTTTGATGGTGGCGCAGGTTCTCGATACCAAGCCAAGCGTGAGATTACCTCCTTCTGGTATCCGACATGGCTGGCGCAACCCGCAGCCCTTGTACCTGGTAGCAAGCTGATTGATGCACCCCCACACAATCAAACAGTTGAAGATGTCATCGAAATTGCTCAAGATTACGAGCTAATTATCATGCACACCAGCACGCCTTCGCTGCCTAATGACGTGAAGTGTGCCGAGACAATCAAAGCTCAAAACCCTAATGTCCAGATTGGCTTGATTGGAGCGCACGTAGCAGTCTTACCAGAACAGACGTTGCTGGAAAACCCAATCATTGACTTTGTGTGTCGTCACGAATTCGACTATACCTGCAAAGAAATAGCAGAAGGTAAATCTTGGGAAGAAATCACAGGTCTAAGTTACCGCGATCGCCAGGGTAATATACATCATAATGAAGACCGCCCCTTAATTCACGATTGGGATTCGATGCCCAGTGTATTGCCGATTTATCACCGTGATTTAGATATTACTAAATACTTTATTGGCTACTTGCTGCATCCATACATTTCCTTTTACACTGGGCGGGGCTGTCCGGCAAAATGTACCTTCTGCCTTTGGCCGCAAACAATTGGTGGACATTTATACCGCACTAAAAGCCCCGAAGCAGTTGGGCGCGAGATGGAAGAAGCCAAAGCCATCTTCGGCGACAAGGTGCGAGAATACATGTTTGATGACGACACCTTTACTATAGACAAACAGCGAGCGATCGCAATTAGCGAACATCTGCGGCGACTCAAACTGACTTGGAGTTGTAACGCCCGTGCAAATCTAGACTATGACACCCTCAAAAAACTACGCGATAACGGCTTACGCCTACTCTTAGTCGGATTTGAATCTGGCAATCAGCAAATTTTGGATGGCATTAAAAAAGGAATCAAGCTCGAAGTAGCGCGGAAGTTTATGGAAAATTGTCATAAACTTGGCATTACCGTACACGGCACATTTATCATTGGTTTACCCGACGAAACGCCACAAACAATTGAAGAAACAGTCCGGTTTGCTTGCGAGATTAGTCCTCATACAATTCAGGTTTCGATTGCCGCTCCCTATCCTGGAACAGAACTTTATCGTCAAGCACAAGAAAATAATTGGTTTAGCAACAGTTCCTTAGTTGCTAGTTCCGGAATTCAAATGTCTACACTGCAATATCCAAATCTCTCCAGTGCTGAAATTGAAGATGCAGTTGAGAAGATGTATCGGAAGTTCTACTTCCGTCCCAGAGCGATTATCCCAATTGTTGGCGAAATGCTCACCGATCCTCAAATGTTAGTGCGCCGTTTGCGTGAAGGACGGGAATTTTTCTCTTACTTGAAAGACCGTCGTACCCAAGCAACAGCAAAAGCAGAATCAGTCGTTGTTGGTTAGTTGTTTTGATGGAGGAATTGACAATAACCCAGCCAAATAAGTACATGAACAAAAATATTTACAGTGATTGCGATCACAATGACATTGTGTAATTAATTCTGTCCCACTACTTATCAACAAGTTAAAGAATTCTTCAGCCATGAAAATAGGAAGCAAAGAACACAAAGAACTTTTTTGCCGGAGCTTTCTTGAAAGTCATTTAGAGTATGAGCCAGAACGGCTTCCTTGGCCGACTTTGGATAATGTAGCTCTCGAAAGCTTGCGAAGCATCCCCTTTTGGAGAGAAGCACTCAATACCGAACAAGAAGCAGGAGTGATGGTGAACGCTTTTGCAGCCACAATTAGCGACCCTTTATTAAAAGAAGCGATCGCTCTACAAGCTATGGAGGAAGTTCGCCACGGGAGACTAATTAAATTCCTCATCAATCACTACGATATTCAGATTTCCGCACCTCCTGCACCTGTACTTCCTAGTAATATTAAAACGGCTTTCCTTGACTTTGGTTTTGGTGAATGTCTGGACTCTTTTTTAGCCTTTGGCTTGTTTGGACTCGCTCATCGTCATGTCAGCTACATCCCAGAAGCATTGTTCAATATCTTCGATGCAGTTCTAAATGAAGAAGCCCGTCATATCATGTTCTTCGTTAATTGGGTTACATACTTGCAAATTCAGGAGGGCAAAAGTAATTGGTCACGGGGAATTAATGCTCTTGTGCATTACAGCAGAGCCTTACAGGATAAGATTAAAGCCTTTAGTGGTTCTAATGAGGAACAACAAGAGGGTTTCACAGCCACCGGTGCTAGCAGCTTTATAGATAATTTAACCCCAGAGTTATTGTTATCTACTTGCTTGGAAGAAAACACCCGACGGCTTAGTGTATTTGATCGAGAACTACTCCAACCGCAACTGATACCGAACCTGGCTAAAACTGCCTTAGCGACTCTCAGACTTATACCTCGGCGTCAGTCTCACTCAATAGCTCAATTATCGGAACCTTAAAAATCCAAAACTTATGCCAGCACAGCGTTTCGCCATCATCAACGGTGATGACTTTGGTTTCTCTGAAGGAGTTAATCAAGCAATTATCAAAGCACACAACGAAGGAGTGCTAACTAGTACCAGCCTGATGGTGAGCGCTGATGCTGCAAAAGAGGCTGTCACCTTGGCAAAGGCCAATTCAAATCTGGCTGTTGGACTACATCTTGTGTTGATATGTGGACGTTCTGTGCTACCACCAGAGCAAATTCCCCATTTAGTTGACAAACAAGGTAACTTTTCCAACAGTCCATTTTTTGCCGGGTTGCGCTATCAATTTGTTAAGGAAGCCCGTCAAGAACTGCGTCAAGAAATTCGCGCCCAGTTAGAAAAATACCGTTCTACTGGTTTGCCCCTCTCTCATGTAGATGGGCATTTGCATTTGCATATACATCCGGTAGTCTTGCGTATTTTAGTTGACTTGGCACGAGAATTTGATATTAAAGTGATTCGTCTTCCCAGTGAGGAACTGGGGATGACCTTGAGAGTTAATCGCAGTCATCTACTGACAAAGCTAGTTTGGTCAGGAGTATTTGGCAGACTACGCCGCTATGGTGAGAAGCTGCTAGAATCCCAAGGCATTAGCTTTACCGAAAGAGTTTACGGTTTATTGCAAACTGGTGGCATTACAGAGGAATATTTACTGGGGTTGATACCCCAAATTCAGGCAAACTTGGTGGAGATTTACTCTCATCCAGCGATGCCTAAGGCGGGCAACTCTTGGAGAGGCTACGGCAACGCCAACGCAATTCACGGCGATTCTTTAAATGAAGAACTAGTGACAGGTGAAGCAGAATTGGCTGCATTGTTAAGTAATAAGGTACGCGAAGCGCTGCTGAGTAACGGCTTTGAAATTACCAACCACCATTTTCTATCCCAACGTACTGGCGTGGCAAGCAAAAAAATAGTGCATTAGACGTAGGTTGGGTTACGCTCCGCTCCACCCAACCTACAATTTTTTTGCTGAATCAACACCAGATGCTTTCAGGAATAATTGCACCAGATCAAAATATGTCATGAAAATTTAAAAGTAAACAGGACTTACGCAAAAATTGCTAAAAAGCTTAATTTATCGAACCGCCAAGAGCGCCTTCGCAGAAGCGTCTCGAAGAGAAGGATTCGTAAAGTGTGCGTAAGTCCTAGTAAAATTTCTCTGAATTAATAACTTTGTCATCCCAATTTGATCTAACCTAACATAAAAAAATCCTAAACTCCTCGGCAAAGAATCTAGAAAATGCTAATATTACTTGCCTGCTAATAAATGTTCATGTTTGTATCTACTTTTTTAACAAATCTTAACCAGATTATAATTGACTTATTACTATTTTTGTGCATATCATCAGTCTGGTTTTATTGTTACGCAATTTATGCAGCAATAACTTTTTTTGCTGCTCCCCAACCAATTGATCTAGATTTTCACCCACCTGTTAGTATCCTCAAACCCATTTGTGGGCTTGATAGTGATACTTATAAAAACCTAGCCTCATTTTGTCAGCAGAACTATCCAGAATATCAAATCATCTTTGCAGTGCGAAACTCTCAAGACCCTTGCATAGAGGTGATAGAGAAAATCATCCATAATTTTTCAGATTTGGATATTTTGTTAATAGTAAGCGATCGCGTCATTGGTACAAACCTCAAAGTTAGCAACTTGGCCAATGCCGCAGACAAAGCTAAATACGAAATTCTAGTCCTTGCTGATAGTGACATCCGAGTTGGAACAGACTATTTGCAAAGAGTTGTCCAGCCGTTACAAGACAAAAGCGTGGGTGTAGTCACCTGTATGTATCGCTCCTTAGCACAAGGATGGATATCGACATTGGAGGCTATTGGTACTACTACTGAGTTTCATGCTGGGGTTTTAGTCAGCAACATCCAGGAAAATGGTGTAAAATATGCCTTTGGTTCCACCATTGTCATCCCGAAAAAAGTACTAGAAGCCATCGGTGGATTTGAAGTGATCGCTGATTATCTGGCAGATGATTTCCAGCTTGGCTATCTACCCGTCCAAGCAGGTTATAAGGTTGTGCTTTCCAACTACATCGTTGAACATGTACAGATCGGCAACAACTTAGTTGATGCTCTCAAGCGACAGATTCGTTGGGCGCGTGGTAAACGAGTTTCTCGTCCTTGGGGTTATCTAGGACTCATTTTTACCTATGGTGTCGTCACCAGCTTGCTACTGCTGATTGTCACTGATGGTTCAATAGTAGGATGGTTAGGACTATGTATCTGTTGGGTAACAAGATTGCTGATGGCTTGGATCGTTGGTACTATTAGTCTGAAAGATCCAATAGTCAAAAAGTTTCTGTGGCTCGTTCCTGGGTGGGACTTATTAAGTTTTGTTGTTTGGTTTTTTGGCTTTATTGGCAACACTATAGAGTGGCGGGGGCAGCAACTAAAGCTAACTAAAGATGGAAAGCTATTAGTACAAGAAGACAAAAGTTATCAATTATCAATTAAGGTTTTAACTAGTTAGTTATTTTGTGGTTTTAGTTTGAAAACACGCCCTAGTCTCTAGTCCCCCTTTACTAATGACCAATGACCAATGACCAATGACTAATGACCATAGTGAAATTGATTAACTTGAAATGGCAGCAGGTAATTCTGAGCTTAGGCTGTTTCCTACTGCTCATTGCCTGTAACAATTCTTATCAGACTACAAATCCAGGTGTTCAACCTCTGAAGGTGGCAACAGACCCTACCTTTATCCCCTTTGAAATCAAAACGGCTAGCGGGAATTTAGAAGGTTTTGATATTGATTTGATAAATGCGTTGGCGATGCCTGCGGCGGGTATCGCTAAAGTAGGAGGATTTGCAGTCCAGTTTGAAAGTCTGCCCTTTGATGGCATAATATCAGCCTTGCAAGCCAAAAGAGTTGATGCAGCAATTAGCGGAATTACGATTACTGCTGAACGCCAGAAAACAATTGCTTTTTCACGACCTTATTTTAAAGCTGGACTAGCGATCGCTGTACGCGAAGACAACCATAAGAGTTAGGAGTTAGGAGTTTTGTTTATCTCCCTCATCTCCCTCATCTCCCTCATCCTCCCACTCCCCCATCTATAAGGAATATGCTGCCAATATATGAAATATTTATCTAATATGCGTCACAATTAATACTGCCACCAAAATTTATTGATAAACTACAATCTACTGTAGTCAGGGACAGCCAATTGCGGCACCTTGGATCTCCGTGGCTAGAAGCACCTTGGAACGGGAATAAAGGAACTTCCACTATGCTGATTTGCCCTCAGTGTAAATTTGAAAACCCCAATAGCAACAAATTCTGTCAAAACTGTGGCACGTCCCTGACTTACAAGGTCTGTCCTGAATGCAGTACTGATGATATCCCGATGAATGCACTACGTTGTCATAACTGTGACACGGAATGTGGAACAGTGTTTTGGGCAATTATTGCTAAGGAAAAGACTGGCGAAGCTTTAGGAGATGAGGGAGATGTGGAGGATAAGGGAGATTTGGGGGATGAGGGAGAAATATCTTCTTCATCTCCTCTATCCCCTAGCTCTCAGATTGTATTAGGCTCTTATTTAGACCCCCAAGAGCGCTATCAATTGTTAGATCCGCTACCTGCCCAAACTCAAATTGACACCATTACTGATGTAGGTGTGAGAGTTCTAGACTGCCAACCATATCAAATATCACCAATTGAGGCAATCCTAGCAAGTCAGCAATCAGATTTGCTAACGCCATCAGCAGAAGCAAATGGAATTCCCTACCTTGCTAAACTTTATATTGCCTCACAATCCCAAGGTGAGTTGGGGATACCGCCGATTCACGACGCCTGGCAGCAGGATGATATACAGGTAGTAATAATTGAAGATCGCTCGAATTGGCAGTATTTACTCGACCTGTGGCAACAAGAAACAACGAGTTCGTTAAAAATTTTACACTGGTGTTATGAAATGACCCAACTTTGGGCAGCATTGGAACCAGTAAATTGTCGTCAAAGCCTTTTAGAATTGTCGAATTTGCGGCTGGATGAAGACCAAACGCTGGCGCTACAAAGGTTGTATGTAGAATCATCCAATTCTCAGCCCGCCACGGAGTCGCCAGAAGATGCCCAAGTCCAAACATCTGCCATTCCAGAGGAACCGTTAACTATCCAAGCTTTGGGACGGGTTTGGCAAGCACTATTTAGACAGTCTCAAAGGACTCAATTTGGCTCTGTAGTCCAGATGTTGGGGGATTTAGATGTAGGCAAGATCGAGACGATCGCACAATTGCGATCGCGTTTGGAGGAAATCTCTATTGAACTAGAAGCATTAGGAACCGCAACTTTGCCCCCAATAAAGGAGAAAGATACTGCTGTGCCCATGATCCCGGAATCAGATGAGCCAGAAGATATCATTAGCAAAATTGATGATTTGCCAACTGTTGTGCTGGCGATGCAGTTAAGTAGCTTGGAAGATGCAGGACGCACAGATGTAGGGCGTCAACGTCATCATAACGAAGATTGCTTTGGCATTGAAACCAAAATTCACAAGCTGGAGTTTCCCAAAAGTCGAGTCTTGGAAGGGCATGGTTTGTATATTCTCTGTGATGGTATGGGTGGACATGCTGGCGGTGAAATAGCCAGTGAGTTAGCAGTCAACACCCTACGGCAATACTTTCAAGAACACTGGATTGCCAACCAACTACCAACAGAAGATAGCATTCGTGGGGCAGTGTATTTAGCTAATGAGGCGATTTACAAGCTCAATCAACAAGATGCCCGTTCTGGAGTTGGGCGTATGGGTACAACTTTGGTAATGCTCTTAATTCAAGATACTCAAGCCGCAGTTGCTCACGTAGGAGATAGCCGTCTCTATCGCGTGACACGCAAACAGGGATTAGAACAAATCACAGTAGATCACGAAGTTGGGCAACGGGAAATTACGCGCGGAGTGGAAGCAAGCATCGCTTACGCCCGCCCAGATGCCTACCAACTCACCCAAGCCTTGGGGCCTCGTGATGAAAACTCGATTGATCCCGATGTCGGCTTTTTCGACATCAATGAAGATACTCTTCTGCTGTTGGCATCGGACGGTCTATCAGATAATGATTTACTAGAAACCCATTGGCAGACTCACTTAGAACCCTTACTTAGTTCTGGCGCTAACTTAGAACGGGGTGTTATAGACTTAATTGAGTTGGCGAACCAATACAATGGTCATGACAATATTACTGGTATACTAATTCGGGCAAAAGTACGCCCAAATTTGGAAAGTTGAAAAAATGGGCATGGCTAATGGCTAATGGCTAATGGCTAATGGCTAATGGCTAATGGCTAATGGCTAATGGCTAATGGCTAATGGCTAATGGCTAATGGCTAATGG
>NZ_JBALDZ010000024.1:0-104461 GCF_036917155.1 Nostoc sp.
GCTGTTTAATATTCAAGATTATTCATAGTTTCACTACGTCTCTGATTAACTCAGCCCTGCTGAGTCGTTTTGCATGGCTTAGTCTAAACTCCAGTCATTAATCCGCAGTCGTTATGATTTGGACTTTAATTGTTTTAAAGTGCTGTAAGTCACTTGGTACGAATGCAATTCTCTCGCGCCTTGCTCTGCATTAAAAATGGTCGAGCGAACAATGCTTTCTCGATCCAATTCCTGATATGTTGATAGCATTGCTATCTACTTGATATCGATAGCTGTTGCTATCAATTGCGATATCACTATGTCTGACGAGAACAAACCCAGCGAGATGATCCGCGTACCCACTCCCCTGATTCCAGCAGTTAGGGAGTTATCCCGGCTGCACCGACAAGGACTTACTTTCGAGGTGCTTCACTATGCAGATGATTTGATAGCAGCGTTAGATAATGGCAGGGGTAGTCCCCACAATCACCTCTCCCAAAACATATCGACGATTTGCTCTCGTCTGGATAATCTAGAATTACGTTTGTCGGGTGATATTAGTAGCGATGCATCCAGTAACCAGCATCTCGCCGATTTAGAACAAAAAATCGACTCTATAAATAATCGGCTAGCACAATTTGCCGAGGTAATTATGCAGCTTCAAAGTAATATTAATAATCAACCAAGGCGGGGTAAGTCATACTACGGCAATTCTTATAATCAAGGGCAACCTGTTAAGTTTCAGCCAATTACAGAAGAAAGTTTGGCTTCAAGGTTAGGGGTAACTCCAGAAACTATTCGTAAGGAAAGAGAAAGTCAACCCGCGCCGCTTTTTTTCGCATGGTCTAAGCGCAAGGATACTTCTGGTATTGGCTGGGAATTTAATCAAAAAACGGGATTGTATCATCCAATTACTTGAACCCGACAGCGATGATTATTTTAATAAACGCAGCTGAGGCGGAAATCCAGGTTCACTCTTTGATAGCTTTACCGTTAAAATAAGAGATATTGGTTTATAGGTAAAAAGCATGACAGAAACCAAGTCTACCCGTGTTGTCCGTAGGGGGAGAATATTTCCCGAAATCCAATGGAATGAGGAACAATTTGCACGACGTGAAGCCGAACGCGAGGCTTTTTACCAACGTTGTCAACCTATTTTTGAGCGAGTAAAATCAGAATTAATTGAAACTCACTACAACTGGTTTGTTGCAGTTGAACCGGATAGTGGAGAATATTTTGTTGATAAAGATTTAGAAGTAGTCTCATTACAGTGTCGCCAACAGCATCCAGGCAAAATCCACTATACTTTTCGGATTAATGAGTCTGGGGCTTGCGGCACGATATGACGATTTCCGGTTTTTTTGGTGATGAGGATGCACTACTTTTTGAAATTAATTTAATAACATCAGATGGATTAGAATTACCTGTTGAGGCGATGTTTGATACAGGTTTTTCGTATTGGTTAGCGATTAATGACCAAGATATAGATGCACTTGGTTGGGAGCGTTTACGAGAGCAAACAATGCGAACTGCACGGGGAGATGTAAAATTTGACATCTATGTTGGTCAAGTACTATTTGATGGTCAAGAGTTTGACATCCCTGTACATGTTGGCAAAGATTTAACAGAAGTTTTACTCGGTCGTCAATGGTTAACAAATCGTCGGTTAGTCGTTGATATACAGTCGGGTGAATTGACGTTGGGATAACTACGACCGATAAAAAGAGAGAAAAATCCCTCAAGATTTTTAAAAATTTATCAATTGTCTATTTGTTGGCAGATTTGTTATTAGTGTCTGGTAGACACACAATGGACACGTCACAGACATCTGGTGTCAAAACGTGTCCGCTGTGTGTCTGCTCTAATGTCTGAACGTGTCCATACTGTATAAGGCTTTTAGGGTTTAGTGTCTGTGGTATCTGGTGTCCGATGTCCGCGAAAAAAGGGGGTTTTTGGGAGGAGACACGCTGACACCAAAGCGGCTAAATTTGATTGAGCTTGATGATTCCTTCACCAATCCAATCGGCTAAACCAGCCCCAACAATCTCGTACATCCAGCCCTTGATTAGCTCAACAGAGAATCTTTCACCATTAACTTTAAAGTTGCCCTTAAACTTTTGATTAAGCAGTTAGTCCTCAACAAGTGCTGCAATTGCAGCTACTAATTTTGAGGGGTCGGCTGGTTTAGTGATATGAAGTTGAAATCCAGCGGTTAAAACCTGTTTTTGTGTAGTTTCTGCGGCGTAAGCAGTTAGAGCGATCGCGGGAATCTGTCCACCTTTATTAGCAGGCATTGCCCGTAATTTTTTGATCAAAGCGTAGCCATCAACTTCTGGCATACCCAGATCGCTCAACAACAGGTCTGGTTTTGACTGTGCTATTATAGCGAGTGCAACGCTAGCGGATGCTGCGCTCGTCACGATCGCTCCGTGCTGTTCCAATAGGAAAACAAGAAACTCGCGCGTATCAGCATCATCATCCACAACTAATAACTTTACCCCTTCTAGTGGAGCATGGAGCATAGAGAATAGATAGGAATCGTCAGATATATTCTTATCTTCCCTTTTTAATTCCCGACTCTGTTGAACCACTGGTAAGCAAACTGTAAATGTCGCGCCTTGCCCTTCGCCTGGGCTTTGGGCCCAAACTCTACCACCATGCAACTCGACAAGTTGGCGCACAATCGCTAAACCAAGTCCTAATCCGCCAGAACTTCGGCTTGTGCTACTATCTGCCTGACGAAAATACTCGAATACGTGTGGCAGAAAATCAGGATTAATACCTTTACCCGTATCACAGATTCTTAGTTGTATCTGAGAATCAATCTGTTCTAAGTAGACTTTGACTTTTCCACCGGATGGAGTGAATTTAATGGCGTTAGAGAGTAAATTCCAAACAACTTGTTGAAGACGACTACCATCACCCTTAACTTGTCCAATTTCTATATCGAGATAAAGATTAATTTGAATAGACTTTGCTTCTGCTGCCAAATGCACTGTCTCTAAAGCAGCTTCAATAATAAAAGCAAGATCAACAGTTTCTAAATTAAGTGCTAGCTGGCCTCGAAGAATGCGGGAGATATCTAATAGGTCTTCAATCAACTGAGCCTGTAGTACAGCATTGCGTTCGATTGTCTCAAGGGCACGCACAGTAGTAGCTTCGTTTAATGAGCGGTTTTTCAGTAGCTTTGCCCAACCCAAAATTGGATTAAGAGGGGAACGAAGTTCATGAGAAACAATTGCCAGAAATTCATCTTTGATGCGGTTTGCTGCCTCAGCTGCTTGTTGCGCTTTCTGGCGTTCTTCCGCTACTGCTAGTGCTTGATCTCGTAAGTTTTTATATTCCTGAACTCGAAAAGTTAAATCTGTAAAATCTTCAATTGAGAAAAGGGCATAAAACCTATTTCCATCCGTTGCAGGCACAGCAGTTACAGTTGTCTGCTGAATGCGATATTTATTTTCAGATAACGGTATAGGAATAACATATTTATGCAATTGAGAAGAAAAGATTGCGGGAGGCCCGCCTTGAAAAATTTGATCTAAGCGACTAGTATAACGAGGTTGATTCAAATGAGGGAAATATTCATGAATAGAAGTTCCTAAAATTTTATTTCTAGAAATTTTTGTCCATTCCTCTAAGCAGCAGTTCCAGAATAAAACAATGTAATCTGACTGTAGAACAAAAGCTCCTAAAGGGATTTTATCTAAAAGGCTAAATCTTTCGTTAGCTTGTTCTATAATATTCATTGTTTGTTCAAAAATCTTCAGTGTTTTATCATATTTTATCTATCATATTACTGCAATTTCATCATTAATCGCATTGAGCAGCGCATCAAATGTACCTACGTGAAAGATTAAAATAATATCCCCAATAATTTCTAACTCTTCAATGATGAACCGAGCTTGTGCTAGCAATATTTTGGAGTCACTTTCATAAGTAGATAATAATAAGTTTTCAATTGTATCTTCTAAGTAAATAGGTAATGTATAGTTCACATGCTGCTTTAGCACATTACTAAGGGAACCCATTACCCCGTTGATCACAATGTTACCAATTTCGCTCAGAGTGCCAATTTTCACCGCATCTAGATCGGGCGAACCTGGTTCTTCACCTGTAAGCACTGCAACTAGTGATGATGCACTGTCAGTAGGAAAAATCAAGCCCGCAGCACCAGAAAAAGAACCTGTAAAGCCTAGCCTTACAGATGCCAAGCTGTCATCATGGAATCGTGTTGCTAATTCCTGATAAGTTTCAGTAGCACTTAATACCTTTACATACGGAATTTTGAGGCCAATGTGAGAGTCTACCATCTCATTCAGCAGACTTGCGGCTCGACCAACTCCAATATTAATCAATTCTTGTAGTGCATCTAGTTCTTCTGCTGTTACATTCATCAAAACTCATTCCTTAGTATTAATAACTTGCTGGACTGCCTTTCGCAGCTCATTTTCTTTTGCTGGTTTATTAATAAAGTTAATCGCCCCAAGACTATAACTTTGATTGCGCGCCCCTTCTTGGATATCAGCTGAGATGATAATTGTGGGAATTTTTAATTTTTCATCTTGTAGAGCTTGCAGAAATTCAAACCCATTCATGTCTGGCATGAGTAGATCCGCTAATACGCAATTTGGTTTGCGTTGGTGAACTAATTCTAATCCCTCACGCCCATTAGTTGCTTCTATAATTTCGTAACCATCAACTTGTAGAAACTTACGGATCATTCTGCGAGAAAAGGCTGCATCATCAATAATCAAAACTAATGTCATTATCTCTACCCTTTTAGATTTTCCCTCAATAAGTGTTGATTTATCTCAATTAACTGATATCATTAATTAAATAAAATCTTGAGCATCAAATAAATAATTTAAACCTAGCTTATCCACTTAAAAATAGTTCCTAAATAATTCATCGCCTGATAAATTAATGATATACGGTGTAACTAAGTAACTAAACTTTAGTTAAGTTTTTAAAATTTCATCGGAGCCAAGCCTGGACCATTTGTGAGAGGTTAAGGTCAGATACAATTTGTCAATAAGCAATAGTACTTAAAATATTGCTGAAATCGGGGTTAGAAACAGAATTTTTGATTGGGCGATGCCTAGGTTGGGCTTTGCCTACGCGTCATCTTGATACGCATCATTTATTCTTAACCCATAATTTCAGTACAACAGTTAACTTCATACCTCGGCTCTTTCCAAATTTTAAGCATAATTTCTAATTGACAAAAGTAAGATTATCTTAACCTCTCACCGATGAGCCTGGACTTACAAAGTCAATGCAAAATTTTCGTGTGGTGAATATCAGTTGTCCGCTCGATTTTTCGCCGGCTCATATAGTTGGACTAGCAGCATCAAATTGGTAAGATTCGATAAACTGACGACCACATTGTTTACATTTGTAACATTGTCTACCTTTACGAAAACCATTTTTGAAAGTTTGAGTTGAATAGCAACCAGGACATTGCATATTTATTACTTTACCATTAAGATAACACTATTCAGCATTAAAAATCTAAACATAATCTCAAAGCGGTAGATTGCTGAGATTTAAAATTAAATTAGAATGAATACAAAAGATATAAATTTTTAATTTAGAAGGCAATGGAGTTAACTGAAATTAACGATGATATAGAAGCATTCCTCATTGAGAGCTATGAAAATCTAAATCAAATTGAACAAGATATTATTTCTCTAGAGAAAACATTAGAACAAGGAGAAGCCCTAGCTCGCATTTATCGCTCACTCCACACAATTAAAGGAAACTGCGGGTTTTTACCTTTTCCCAAATTGGAATCACTTGCTCATGCTGGAGAAAATTTGCTCTCATCTTTACGCGATCGCCAGATAGTAATTACCCCCACGATCATCAATACGTTATTGCAAATATTTGACAGCATTCGGCAAATTCTGTCCCAAATTGAAGCAACAAGGCATGAGGGCGATCGCGATTATTCAGCACTCATTACGACTTTAACTCAATTACAGTCAACTGAGCAGGCGACGATCGCATCTGCTGTTAATCCGCAAGAATTACAGGTAGATATTGATACTACGTATCTCAATAATGAATTCCCTGAAGTCTCAACCTTGACAGCATCAGAATCTTCTCAGATCCGAGTCAATGTTAACCTGCTAGATCAGGTGATGAACCTCGTAGGTGAACTCGTTTTAACCCGTAATCAGGTGATCGGATTTAGTACAAAGTTTAAGGATAGTAGCTTTGCTGCTACTTGCCAACACCTGAGTCTTCTGACATCCCAGTTGCAGGAAGAGATCATGAAAACTCGACTGCAATCAATTAGTACCATTTGTCAAAAGTTTCCTCGCGTCACCCGCGATTTAGCGATCGCTTCCGGTAAACAAGTTAAGGTTGACATGGAGGGGATAGATACTGAACTGGATAAAAGCATTATTGAAGCGATTAAAGACCCCTTGACTCACTTAGTACGCAACTGTATAGATCATGGCATTGAGTTCCCATCTGAGCGGACTGCTTCTGGAAAGTCATCTGTGGGACGGCTATTTTTAAGAGCTTTTCATGAAAGCGGCAAAGTCAATATTGAAATTGGCGATGATGGCCGTGGGATCGATGTAGAAAAACTCAAAAGGCGATCGCAGCTACTTGGCTTAGTGAGCGCCGTCGAAGCCGCGTCCATGAGTGAGTCGGAAGCGATAAACTTAATTTTCTTACCCGGCTTCTCTTCTTCAGAACAGGTGACAAACCTTTCTGGGCGTGGAGTTGGGATGGATATTGTCAAAAATAATATTGATAAAATTAACGGGACGATTGAAATTCATAGCCAGAAAGGACAAGGAACGACATTCAAAATTAAGATTCCCCTGACCTTAGCAATTATTCCCGCATTAATTGTCAGCAGTGGTGGCGATCGCTATGTCATTCCCCAAGCAAGTATACAAGAGCTAATACGCCTAGAAACACAGGCAGTTAATCAGATTGAGATGTTTTACGATGTTCCTGTATATCGCTTGCGGGACACTCTTGTGCCATTAGTTTATTTTAATCAAGTATTACAAATCCCCAATAGTGATACCAACTTGGAAATGTTCAGTCTGGTAATTGTGCAAGTTGATAACTATCAATTTGGATTGGTTGTGGACACAATTGAAGACATCCAAGACATTATGTTTAAACCTCTAGGAAAACAGTTAAAGGCGCTATCTTTATTTGCCGGAGCCACTATTCTAGGGGATGGCACAGTGACATTAATTATTGATGTTGTTGGTTTGGCCAACCGATTTGGTGTAACCGCAACACAAAAGCAGCAGTTATTGATTGAAAACGCCAGAAAAGACCAAGACCAAGTTAGCGATCGCCAAACAATATTATTGTTTGAGGGGCCAGAAGGCGCTCGTATGGGCATTCCCCTGGCCATTGCCTTTCGGCTCGAAGAGATTCTTTGTTCTGCGGTAGAGAAAGTGGGTAATCAGTATGTCGTGCAGTCTTACGGTAAAATTTTGCCGCTAATTGACCTGCACAAAGTATTTTCCCATAATTATGAGAATGACCTCCGCGATCGGACTAAGGCAACTGTTGCAGAAACTCTCCAGATAGTGATTGTCTCCCCCTCCGCAGAACTCAGCGTGGCGCTAGTAGTTGAGCGGATTCTTGACATTGTAGAAGAACCACTGACAATTACAGGTGTCTCTAGTAGACCAGGTGTGCTTTTGTACGCTGTATTTCAGGGTAAAATTACAGAAATCCTTGACATTGAGGCTGTAATTCGTATTGCTAACCCTCATTTGTTGCAATTGATTTCTAATGGCTGAACAACAAATTTGTACATTTTTTCTCAAAGGAGTTTATTTTGGTATTAACGTCCTACACGTTCAAGAAGTGATTCGCCCACAAGCAATAACTCGTATACCTTTAGCCCCACCAGATATCTGTGGCTTAATTAATTTACGTGGACAAATTATTACTGTAATAGATTTGCAACGCCGATTAGAGATGAGTGAGCCGCAGACACAATCAAATATAAAACTTGTAGATGAAGCCCAGGGATTTAATATTATTGTAAGTTTTGAGGATGAAGTAGTCAGTTTACTCGTCGATAATGTTGGTGATGTCTTAGAGTTTCCACAGAACACGTTTCAACTCCCACCTACAACCTTAAAAGGTAAAATGCGTTGGATGCTAGCAGGGGCTTACCCTCTCCCAGATGGATTTCTGCTAGTTTTAGATGCCGAAAAAATTCTAAATGTTAATTTATAAATCACGTTAACGAGTAATTGAGGAGCGCTTTGCAATGACTACGAATCGGGCTGCAAAAACAGCCAACTCTAAATCTTCTTCAGAAGATAGTGTGGCTTCGCCGACTGATGACGGTGTAACAAAAGAGCAACTGCAAGCGTTACTATTAGCACTGAAATCTGTAAAAAATGGTGATTTTAGCGTCCGTTTACCTGTTGAGGATAATGAACTAGGTGAAATTGTCTTGGTTTTTAATGAATTGGTAAGTTTCAACCAGAACTTTGCCCAAGAAGTTTCTAGCTTGGCAGCCGAAATTGGTACTGAAGGGAAGCTCGGCTCTCAAGCCGTTGTCAAAGGAGCAGAGGGGAGTTGGCAAGGATTGCTTGATAACTTCAACCAAATGTCTACAAATTTAAAAGAGCAGATCAAAAGTATTAATGAAGTAACCCTTGTCGTTGCCCAAGGAAATTTAGCCAAACAAATTGAAGAACGCAATGCGGGAGATTTTAAGCAACTCACAGATAATGCCAATCAGATGATTAGCAGCTTGAGGTCTTCAATCAGACAGATGGCAGAGGTGGCAACGGCAGTTGCCTCTTCATCAGAAGAATTGACCGCAGTTAGTACAGAAATGACCCAAAACGCCGAACAAACTTCTGAACAGGCAACCTCGGCATCTAGCTCCGCCGAACAGGTGAGCCAGAATAGCAGTACAATTTTGACTGCGGTAGAGCAGATGAATGCCAGCATTCAAGAAATTGCTAAGACCGTCATGGAAGGGGCAAAAGTCACGACTCAAGCAGTTAAAACTGCTGACCGCACCAATGAAACAATTAATAAACTGGGTCAAAGCAGCATCGAAATTGGCAAAGTAATTAAAGTTATTACTGCGATCGCTGGGCAAACAAACTTGCTGGCGCTCAATGCTACAATTGAAGCCGCAAGAGCCGGAGATGCCGGGAGAGGATTTGCTGTAGTGGCAAACGAGGTGAAAGAATTAGCCAAACAAACAGCAAATGCGACAGAAGATATTAGCCAGCGCATTGAAGCGATTCAGACAGATACAAAAGCTGCCGTTCAAGCCATCACTCAGATTACTGATATTATCAATCAAATCAACGACTTTCAAAGCACGATCGCTAGCGCTATTGAAGAACAAACAGCAACTACAAATGAAATTAGCCGCAATATTGCTGAGGCAGCCAAAGGAACATCTGATATTGCCAAAAATATCGCAATTGTGGCATTGAATACTCAAAGTACTACGATTGGCACGAGTAATACATTACAGGCAGCCACAGAATTATCGCGCATGGCAGTAGATTTGCAGAAAGTTGTTAGCCAGTTCATATATTAGTTTTTTCACTGTCCCCAATCCCCAATCCCCAATGCCCAAAATCCGAATACTAGTTGTTGATGACGCGGTAGTAGTTCGGAGTCGAATCAGTAAGATTTTGTCCATCGATCCAGAACTAGAAGTGGTAGGAGTCGCTGCTAACGGTCGCATCGCCCTTGCCAAAATTCCCCAGGTCAATCCTGATATTGTGATCCTGGATATCGAAATGCCAGAAATGGATGGTTTACAAACTCTCTCCGCGATTCGACAAATCTATCCCCACCTACCAGTGATTATGTTCAGTACCTCTACACGGGCTGGAGCGATCGCCACACTCGAAGCTCTCTCTTTAGGGGCATCAGATTATGCCACAAAACCTAGTAACTTAGGAAATGTAGAGGCGATAAATCAACATATTCAAGCGGATTTAATTCCCAAAATCAAAGTATTTGGTGCAAAAAAGACTCCATTGACAACACCAAGCACGGTTGCTCATCCAGTTGTTTTTCCCCTTTACACCAATCCCAAGCGGGTAGAGGTTGTAGCAATTGGGGTTTCTACTGGAGGGCCTAATGCCCTGACTGTATTGCTTAGAGAACTTCCAGCCGATTTATCAGTTCCCATTTTGATTGTGCAACACATGCCCCCCATGTTTACGAAACTATTAGCTGAACGATTATCTTCTAAATGTCAAATCCCAGTCAATGAAGCGGTTCCTGGAGTAGTATTAGAAGCTGGACAAGCTTGGATTGCACCGGGAGATTTTCATTTAGTTGTGCAACGCGACAAAGGTGTGGTTCGACTTGCTACTCATCAAGCACCAAGCGAAAATTCCTGTCGTCCTTCAGTAGATGTACTCTTGCGCTCGGTAGCAGAGGTTTATGGTGCCGGAGCGATCGCAGTCATCCTTACAGGTATGGGGCAAGATGGGTTACATGGCTGTAAGTGTATCCGCGAGGCGGGTGGACAAGTGCTAGCACAAGACAAAGCTAGTAGCGTAGTGTGGGGGATGCCTAGTTTTGTGGTTAATGCTGGACTTGCCGATCAAGTTGTCACCCTTGACCAAATGGCAACTGAAATTATGCGGCGAATTCGTGACCATAAAATTTCTATTTCAGGTCTGTAATGCAACAGACTAAGAGCGTAAGCACCGATGATTTTGAGTATCTTCGTCAATTAGTTCGCGATCATTCAGCAGTTGTGTTGTCTGCTAATAAAATTTACCTAGCGGAGCTACATTTACAGCCAATTGCAGAATCAGCAGGATTCACTTTCATTTCTGAACTGGTGGGATATTTAAAGACTCAACCCTTTAACAATCTTCACATCCAGACAATCGAGGCGTTAGTCACTAACGAAACCTCATTCTTTCGAGATCATCATCCTTTTGAAGCACTGAGACAATACATACTACCAGAGTTAATCAAAAAACGAGCCATTGAGCGATCGCTAAACATTTGGTGTGCTGCTTGCTCTAATGGACAAGAACCCTACAGCATCGCTATGCTAATTCGTGAACATTTTCCCTTACTTACCAATTGGTCTATCAGGCTAATTGCTAGTGATTTTTCTACCAAAGTTTTAACGCGTGCCGAAAAAGGGCATTATAACCAACTTGAAATTAACCGTGGACTATCTAAAAATCTCCGTGACAAGTACTTTCAGAGGCTAGATAGTGACTGGCAAATCAAGTCCGAAATTCGCCAGATGCCAGAGTTTCGTCAGATCAACCTGATGGAATCTTGGTCATCCCTTCCCGAAATCGACGTGATCTTTTTACGCAATGTTTTAATCTACTATGATATGGCGACCAAGAAGGCCTTGCTGAAAAAGGTAAAACAGCAATTAAGAACAGATGGCTACCTGTTTCTCGGCAGCGCTGAGACGATTATCAACCTGGATGACTCATTCAAGCAGGTTTCATTTAACAAAGGTATCTGCTATCAATTACACAATGCTTAACCCGGATTTATCGAAACAGAATTCAGGAGTCAGGAGCCAGAATTCAGCAATATTTTCTATACATTAGGCAGTTGCCAGCAATCGCCATTACTTGGGGTAAATATAGCGAAGACACTGTTGGCGAAATATTGCTTAACAATTTTGGCAACGTAAATATTGAAATTATTGGCCCGGTGCGGTCAGATCCCAGTTGGCAAACCAAGGCTCAACAAGGATTTGATAGCTCTAACTTTCAAATAGACTGGGATAACGAGAAAGTTACCTGTCCCCAAGGACACCAAAATACTAAATGGTTACTAGGGCTAGACGTTAGTGGGAAACCTGTTATTCGTGTGAGGTTTAATGGCGTAATATGCAGAAATTGTCCGGTTCGTTCATCTTGCACTAAGTCAAAAACCGAACCACGGGAGTTGACTCTTCTTCCACAGGTGCAACATATAGCACTCCAAACTCGACGACAAACTCAAAAAACACCTGAATGGAAAGCTACTTACAACCAACGCGCAGGCATTGAATCAACACATTCACTTATGTTTACGGCGCTCGGCACTACGTCAATCTCGCTACATCGGTTTAAAGAAAACTCACTTGATGCAGGTTTTCATTGCTTGTGCGCTTAATTTAGTACGGTTGGATGCTTGGCTAAATGGTATACCTCTTGCTAAAACTCGCTCATCTCGTTTCAAACAATTGCAACCTCAAGGTGATTAAAGAATAAGTCAAAGCAACTCTACCATGTAATACACGGTTGACAACTACTAAAAAGATTTTTAAAATTACCGTGTAATACATGGTAAGCATATCCTATGAAAAAGATGAAAAGGGATATTCAAGGGAAGTTTGCGATTAAAAGCTCGGATTACCGCGAGGTGCGTCTTTACGACTAACAGATGATACCTGGAAGGCGTTAGGTATCGCCTCTGAATGCTTGGGATTAACTAGGGCTGACTATCTAGAGGAAATAGTTAGAAGTAACGTCAACCCATGTATTACACGGAAAAATTCAAATATTTCTACTTCTGATTCACAGGATTTTTTTGAACCATTGCCGAGTATTACACGGTACGACCAGGAAATGGAGAGGCTCATTGCCCAAGTACAGAATCTTCAAAAAGAAAATTTAGAGCTTAAGGAACGGTCGCCATTAACTTTGTGCATGACGTTGTAGATTTTGAGGCGATACGCGTTAGCGGAGCGGCGCGTTAGCGCTTCGCATTTTATTTGAATTGAAGTTGGGACGGCAAGCTTCAGCTTACAAAGCAGCACAGAAAGCACTTAATCGATTTATTCAAGAAATAAAACATCTGGTTGACAGTTTCTGATTGCTGCCAAAACTGCTGCAAGAAGTCACGATTTCTCCAAATTGCCAAATTGATTGGTTTTTATCACTTTTTAATGTTAAGCAATATTTCGCCAACAGTGTCTTCGCTATATTTACCCCAAGATAGCAGACCACAGAGACAGAAATTGATGCAGCTATATATCAAACAGATCCCAGCAGAGGGACGACCATTGTTAGCAGGAGATCATACAAACTGGTCGCGCCCAGATGCAGTAACGTTACAAGAGAGGACTTATGAGCATAGTGGCGCATCCATAGCAGGAAATAAACCGATTACCATTGGTCAAGGATATAGCACAATTGCCTGGATACCTGAAAAATCAGGTAGTTGGGCACTACCTTTGAGACATGAACGGATCACAAGTGGGGAAAGTCCAATCTCAAAAGCGATTTGGCAACTAAAACAGGTGTGTAAATATTTACCTGTTAGACCGATTTCAGTTTGGGATAGTGAATATGGGTGTGCGCCTTTTGTCTTAAAAACTGGCAGTATTCCCGCAGATATTTTGGTACGATTGCGCTCAAATCTTTGTTTATGGGGTGAACAGTCAAGCTTATTCGGGTAAGGGACGTCCCAAGAAACACGGGTCTAAATTCAAACTTAATGAATCCACGACATGGAGTGATGCAGAATCTGTTTTAGAATTGGATGATCCGAAACTACAACGAGTAAGGGTTAGCCTCTGGAAGAATTTACATTTTCGTAAAGCGGCAGCGCGTCCGATGTTACTCCTGCGGGTTGAACGTCTCGACGCACAAGGCAATGAACGAGTGTCCAAACCTTTGTGGTTAGCTTGGGTTGGAGAAGAAATGCCACCACTAGAGGAAGTTTGGTGTCTTTACTTGCGTCGCTTTACTGTTGACCACTGGTATCGTTTTTTGAAACAACGCTTACATTGGACTGCGCCCAAGTTAAGTACTCCTAAGCAGTGTGAGCGCTGGAGTGACCTAATGCCTCTGATGACTTGGGAATTGTGGTTAGCCCGTGATATCGTTACTGATAATCCTTTACCTTGGCAAAAGTCTCAGGGGAATTTGACTCGCTCGTTGAGTTGCTCAAGCTATGGGAGGAGTTTTCGCCGCCATTGGTACTCCAGCCCTTCCACCCAAACCTCGCGGAAAGTCCCCTGGTTGGGAACCCGGAAAAAAGCGTCCCCGTAAAAACCGATGCCCGATTGTTAAAAAAACCGTAACACGACCACGTAAAGAGCCATCAGTTGCGGTTTAATACTAAAGATTATTCATAATTTCGCTAAGTCTCTGATTAACTCAGCCCTGCTGGGTCGTTTTGCATAGCTTAGTCTAAACTCCAGTTGGCAACCAAGTTGGGAGAACTTCAGCAAACCACAAAAAACCGATGTACATAATTCCTTGTTGCAAGAGCAAGGTTTTATTTGCTGTTACTGTGGAAGACGGATTAATACTGCGTAGCCCGTTGTAGACATCACATTATACTAAATAACATTAGCTTAATACTCACTGTAAAACTATATGATTCTTGAGGCAGTTATTCTTCATGTCAAACCCGGTTTAGAATCCGACTTTGAAGCTACTTTCAAAAAAGCTTCTAAAATTATTTCCTCAATGGACGGATATCTATCACATGAATTGCATAAATGTATAGAAGTCAAAGGTAAATATTTATTACTTGTCAGATGGAAAACTTTAGAATCTCATACTGTCGGATTTAGAAGTTCTGCCGAGTTTCAAGAGTGGAAAAAACTTCTACATCATTTTTATGATCCATCTCCCATTGTTGAACACTTTGAAGAAATTGAAATATGAAAAACAAGATCCCCGACTTCGTAAAGGTTGTCGGGGTTCTGCGACCATATCACTCTACCCTTTGTAACTGCGCTACTCTTGGGTCAACAATTTTTTGTCCTAAGCTGGCAAATTTAATTGCTACAGACATCTTACTACCCGTTCCGAAAACATGAGTAATTTCACCCAGACCAAAGGTTTTATGTAATACCCTATCGCCTACTTGCCAATTCTGCTTTGTGTTTTGTTTTCCATTGGGAGTAGAAGCACTTTTGGTATAACTTTGACGACTCGCGCGTTTGGTAGATAATAATTCTTCTGGTAATTCGTCGAGAAATTGCGATCGCATGGCGGGTTCACGAGAACCATACAAACGACGTTCCCGTGCGTGTGATAAAAATAACCTCTCTTGGGCGCGAGTAATCCCCACATAACACAAGCGGCGTTCTTCTTCCAAAGATGCGGGATCACTTAGCGAACGGTAGCCGGGGAATAGCCCTTGTTCCAATCCCACCAAAAACACTACGGGAAATTCCAAACCTTTGGAAGCGTGCAAAGTCATCAAAGAAACGGCTGTCTGTCCTTCTTTTAAGTTATCTAAATCGGAACTGAGGGCAGCACTACTCAGAAAGTCTCGCAGGGAAACCTCTTCGTTCTCTTCTTGAAATTGCAGTGCAGCATTATAAAGTTCCTGGACGTTTTGTACCCGATCTGTGGCTTCATCTGTGCCTTGACTCATCAAGTCTTGAACGTAACCAGAATCTTCTAATATTCCTTGCAAAACCTCAGTTACGGGAAGTGTGCCGATTTGTGCTTGCCAACGGCTAATCATGGCGGCAAAGTTATTTACAGCTTTTGTCGCCCGTCCGGCTAATGTATTAACTGATGTTTCGTCGCTGAGTATTTCCCACAGAGTTGTCCCTAATTGTTGGGAGGCGTTCATCAAAGCATCAATAGTGGTTTTGCCAACTCCTCGGCGGGGAGTATTGATCACTCGTAATAAACTGACTGTATCAGAGGGGTTAGCGATCGCTCTTAAATATGCAATGACATCTTTAATTTCTTTGCGATCGTAAAACCTCATTCCCCCTACAACTGTATAAGGAATTTGATATTTCACCAACAATTCTTCAAAGGGGCGAGATTGGGCATTTGTCCGATAAAGTATGGCAAAACTACCCCAATTTAACTCTGGATTTTGGTTTTCTAAAGTGCTAATTTGATGAATCACAAATGCCGCTTCTGCAAGTTCTTCATCGGCTTTATGACAAGTAATCTGTTCACCCGGCCCCCGCGTCGCTTTCAAGATTTTATCAATTCGTTGGGTGTTATTTTCAATCAGTTCATTAGCCGCTTGCAGAATGTTTTCACAAGAACGATAGTTTTCTTCTAGCTTAACCATCGTTCGGGTATCATCATCTACCAAACCATCGCCAAAGTCTTCCTGAAATCCTAGCAAGATGGTGAAATCTGCCATCCGAAAGCTGTAAATTGATTGGTCTGCATCACCGACAACAAAAACTGAGCGATTTTCCCATTCCCATTCGCTCTTTTTGGTTTCGCCATTAGTAACTAATAAATTAATGAGTTGATACTGAGTGCGGTTAGTATCTTGATATTCATCTACGAGGATATGACGAAACTTGCGATGCCAGTAACCCAATACCTGCTCGTTTTGTTGAAATAACCTAGTTGGTACAAGAATTAGATCGTCAAAGTCGAGAGCGTTATTTTCTGCTAACTTATCTTGATATAAATTGTAAACTTGGGCAATTATCCGTCCGCGATAGTTGGGTTGTTCTTGCTCAAATTCTTGAGGTGATAAACCTTGGTTTTTAGCGTTACTAATAGCGTAGCGAACAGACCGAGCGTCAAATTTCTTATCGTCTAAGTTTAGTTGTTTATTAACGATTTCTTTGATCAGAGTCATCACATCCGACTCATCAAAGATAGAGAAATTGCGATTCCACTTGCGTCCTTTTTCGTCTACATATTTTTCAATATCAAAACGGAGAATGCGAGAGAATAGGCTGTGGAAAGTGCCACACCATAAGTCTTTGATCGTGTTTTTATAAACTTGCGATCGCAGTAGCGTTTGTTGGTATTCTGTCAACAAATCATATCGCTGTTCGTGTTGCTTCATCGCCAGTTGTTCGGCAAACAGCCGTTGAATCCGTTCTTTCATCTCCCGCGCGGCTTTGTTGGTAAAAGTAACCGCTAGGATATTTTCTGGATCAACGCGGTGTTTCAGAATCAGATTTGCAATGCGATAAGTCAGCGCTCGTGTTTTACCGGAACCTGCGCCAGCAACAACTAGCAACGGACCGCAGTAATGTTCGACAGCTTGACGTTGACTAGGGTTAAGGTGACTGAGAAAGTCGAGGGTTGTTGTCATGGATGTGAAAAAGCGATGTCTCCGACGGGCTACGCCTACGCCTGGTGTCACATCAATAAAGAGTTGCTATTGCCCAGGTTACAATATCCTAACGAAACTTGGTCAATAAAGATTGGCAATATTCTTAACCAGAACAGCAGGTATTTTGGCGCTACTAATGCCACGAGGTGATGTAATAGCATCAGCAGGTTCAATTACCTCAGCTAAGGCATCTAGTTGTTCTCCAAGATAATCAGAATTTTGCAAGATTTCTGGATTGACAAAATCATGTCTGAGCAGAGCATAAACACAAACCCTACCATCTGGGGATTGCCGATATCGCAAAGACGGGTTGTAGCCCATATCTTCCAATAACTTCAGGGTTTGTGCAAGAGTCATATTTTGCACAGCAGTCAGTTCTACTGCTAAAAATACTTCTCCAGGTTTCGGAATGACTGGAAGCTCAAGCGTCATAAATCTCTCCCTCAAATTGGCATTCGTAACGTTTTACTTTACCTACTTTCTTGGGTTGACCAATTAACTTCACGAGTGCTTTCCCTTCCACAGTCGCTTCTTGTGCTTTTATTTGACATTTTTGCATAGCTTCTACTTCAGTGTCAGCCCAAACATAATCAGTCCAGATTTCCTTTGGTTTTTCCGGGTCTTCCAGCATTTTATCAGTTTAAACTGTTCTAGCTCCGTTTTGCACTCGGCTGCTCCGGCTCATGTCCCGACAATACGTTAACTTTTCTACGTAGAAAAGTTAGCCGCTAGTTATTCCTGCGCGTTGTGTCGTAAAATCAGCGACGGGGAATCAAACATCAAAACATGGTAGGCAAGCTCTAACTTGTTCTGTTGTCAACAGTAGGGGCAATTAATAAATTGCCCCTAAAGATTTTCGTGGGGATACGGCAATGTTCCCTAGCCCGTCATTTATTTGCTTGCAAAACGCTGTACATACCTAACTGAGAGTATAGTCACCAATCGGACTATTCACTCCTTGAGTACCCAATTGACATTAGGTGGCAATACACGATACATCATCATTGAACCGTTAAATTTTTAAAGATGAAAAATTTCTTTAATTGCAGGTTTTACCAGTATAAAGAGGGGTGGATATGGATTTTAGCTTAATTGTATCCAACATTTTGAATCCGCCAATCTTGTTTTTCTTTTTAGGCATGACTGCTGTTTTTGTCAAGTCTGATTTGGAAATTCCCCCACCAGTACCCAAACTCCTTTCGTTGTATTTGCTGTTTGCTATTGGTTTTAAAGGAGGGGTAGAACTAATCAAAAGCGGACTGAATCAGGAGGTAATTCTAACACTCCTGGCAGCAATGTTGATGGCTTGTTTTGTTCCAATTTACACCTTTTTTATCCTGAAGTGGAAACTGGATACTTACGATGCCGCGGCGATCGCAGCAACCTACGGTTCTATCAGTGCCGTCACTTTCATCACTGCCGGCGCTTTTCTCACTGAGCTTGGTATTCAGTATGATGGTTACATGGTAGCAGCTCTTGCCCTGATGGAATCTCCAGCGATCATTGTTGGTCTGATTTTGGTGAGTATATTCACCGCCGATGAAAAGCGAGAGTTTGCTTGGTCGGAAGTTTTGCAAGAAGCATTTCTTAATAGTTCAGTTTTTCTACTAGTCGGTAGCCTCTTAATCGGCGTCTTGACAGGAGAACGTGGTTGGCACGTATTAGAACCCTTTGCTCAAGGGTTGTTTTATGGCATTCTCACCTTCTTTTTATTGGATATGGGACTGGTGGCTGCCAGAAGAATTAAAGACTTGCAAAAAACCGGAGTTTTCCTGATTTTATTTGCCATACTAATTCCAATACTCAATGCAGGCATTGGGTTAGTGATTGCCAAATTCATCGGTATGCCTCCGGGAAATTCGCTATTATTCGCTGTATTGTGTGCCAGCGCTTCTTACATTGCTGTGCCTGCGGCGATGCGGATGACTGTTCCCGAAGCAAATCCCAGCCTATATGTTTCTACCGCTCTAGCAGTCACATTTCCGTTCAATATTATTGTGGGAATTCCGCTATATCTCTACGGAATTAACCTATTCTGGAGGTAATAATATGCACGTAGTTAAAAAGATAGAAATTATCGCCAACTCCTTTGAACTTGCCAAAATTTTAGATAGTTTAGACAAGTCAGGTGTACATAGCCATGCCGTCATTAGGAATGTTGTTGGTAAAGGATTACGAGGAACGACAGAAGATTTAGACATGACCATGCTTGATAATGTTTACATCCTCGCATTTTGTATGCCAGAAGAACTCAAGCGTGTTGTCGAAAATATCAGACCACTCCTGAATAAATTCGGAGGTACTTGTTACGTTTCCGATGTGATGGAAATTCGCTCTGTCAGATGTATCGCGTCTCTGTAAGAGAGTTATAAATTCAATGAAACATTTCATGGAACGTCGTGACTTTTTGAAGTTGGGAATGACCGGAGCATTTGGAATGATGCTAACTGCCAGCGATTTACTCTGGCGGGTAGAGCAGGCGAAAGCTGCCGAAATCCCCTCAACTTCCCCTGAATCCCTCAGTCCCGATGCAGCCTTACAAAAGCTGATAGAGGGAAATCAGCGATTTGTCGATCATCATCCTCAATACCCCGATCAATCTGCGCTGCGGTTGCAGGAAGTTGCTCAAGCTCAACATCCATTTGCAACCATTCTCAGTTGTGCGGATTCACGAGTACCCGCAGAAATTGTTTTTGATCAAGGCATTGGGGACATCTTTGATGTGCGGATTGCCGGAAATATTGCCACACATGAAGCGATCGGCAGTATTGAATATGCGGTTGTCTTATTAGGCTCTCCGCTGCTGATGGTGATGGGCCATGAGCGTTGTGGGGCTGTTACCGCCGCTGTCCAAAACGAATCATTACTCGGTGATATTAGTACTTTTGTTAAGGCAATTAAGCCAGCCGTGAAAAAGGTCGAAAATCAGCCTGGTGATGCGGTTGAAAACGCTGTGGTGGCAAATGTGCAATATCAAATTGAACGGTTGAAGCACTCAAAGCTTTTAACTGAGCAGGTGCAGTCCGGCAAATTGAAAATTGTCGGGGGTCGTTACGATTTGGATACAGGGAGGGTAAATATTATTACTTAATCAGGCAAACCTCAAATTTCAGACAGTGGCGATCGCTTTTAGTTTACCGTGAGAAATAATGGCGATCGCTGTAGACATGAATGAATCTAGAGGACTTTGAGGCATCGATTCAACGTTTGACTAATTACGTGTATGTTTTCTTATATACTTGAGATTTTGAATACTCAGAATTCCCTCTAATCTCTCACTAAAACAAAAGTACCCTCTGTGACACTATCATAATAAAGAAAGTTGAGTTGCTGGTTTATTGACTATATAAGCGACTGGTCTGTTAATTTTTCTGACCTTCCCTTCACTCACAGCCTTGTTTAACCAATCCTGCATTTGAGATGGTCTGACATCCAGACATTCCGCCAGAGATTTTGCATCTTTCGGTAATACATAAAATTTGGTGTGTTACCGAAACCGTAACACACCCGAGAATTTTTACACTTAGGATAGTGTTAATCCTGCACAGTCATTGGCAGACGAATGGTGAAAGTAGAGCCAATTCCCGGCTGACTTTTGACAATAATCTCACCACCCATCATCTGGCAAAAGTGGCGGCTAATTGCTAAACCCAGTCCCGTACCTCCATACTTTTTCGTAGTCGAGGTATCACCTTGGGTAAAAGGTTGAAATAACTGCTGCTGTTGACGGTGAGACATACCTATACCTGTGTCGGTAACGGTAAAAGTAATGCTACCCAAAGGAGCCTCCGGTCGAAATTCATCCTTTTCTCTGTTGATTGTCAGCGTCACCTTGCCGTTTGTAGTGAATTTACTGGCGTTGCTGAGTAAGTTTAACAATACCTGCCGCATTCTAGTTTGATCGGCGTACATTGTGCCAAGTTGCTCATCAAAATCCACTTCTAAAATATTGGCATTTTTTTCGATAGCTGGTTTGACTGTGAGGACAACGTTATGAATCAGCGTCGCAATCTCGAATGTCTCAGGATAAAGGGTCATTTTCCCCGCTTCAATTTTTGATAAGTCGAGGATTTCGTTAATCAGGTGCAGTAGATGCTTACCAGCAGCGTTAATTGTTTCTAAGTCTGTGATAAAGTCTGCCGATAAACCAAGATCGGTAGCGTCGTCTTCTAGTAGTTGGCTTAAGCCAATGACAGCATTTAATGGTGTGCGTAATTCGTGGCTGACATTAGCTAAAAATACGCTTTTTGCTTTGCTAGCAGCTTCGGCTAGTTCTTTAGCTTGTTGTAGTTCTTTTGTTCGCTCAGATACTCGCTCAATCAGACGATTTAGAGATTTGGCAAGTAGGCCAATTTCATCTTCAGTGGTAACGGGCGCTCGTAAATCGAAATTATGTTTCCTGGCAACTTGTTCAGCTACTTGGGTTACAGTGATGACTGGTTCTGCGATCGCTCGACTGGTACGCCAAGCGACAATAGCTGCGATCGCTACCGAAACCAGCATACTCACGATCACGATGAATCGCTCAACTATTCTCGCTTGCTCAACGGCTTTTTGCCTTTCTTGCTCTTGATCTTCAGCAGTTTGCAGGATGTTAGTTAAGTTCTGCGAAAGCTGCTCTAGCCGCATGGCGGTTTCACCACGCATAATTGACAATAACTGCGATCGGGCAGAGTCAATCTGCTGAGGCTGCACTTTTTTAGAGTCAATTTTCTGTAATACAACTTCTATTTGGTCAACGTAGGCTTTTAAATTATTCTTGTAATCCAGCAATAACGTCTGTAAAGTCGAACTTGTTGCTGCTAGTCTTTTAGGCTTACTATCGATAAATCCGCCAATTTTTGACTCTAGTTGCTTGGCTTTTTCAACATTCTTCAGAAAATCAGCTTTTTTGCTTTGCAGTTGTTGCGAATTTTCTAATACAGCAACTAGGTTAGAACTATTTAACTGTGCCCCGACTACTGCATCTTTATAATTACTCAGTAATTGTCCTTGTTCATAAGCTTGATTGAATTGTCTAACTTCCCTTCCCCGGTAGTAATTAGCAATCACTAACCCAGTCAGTGAGCCAAAAAAGCCAATTCCGATAGCTACAAAGTACCCATAGCCAATTTTTTGATGGATGCGCCAAGAACTAGCTTTGAGTTTCCCTCGTGAGGGAAATTCTATAGTTGGGAGTTCGTCTATCGATGACTCTTCGGCTGACACTTTTTTGCTTTCTGAACTGCTGTCAATAGGGGTTGGCTTTTGAGTTGGCATGTCTCAAACCTCCTTGCCTTCCCGCAAAAATAATCAAATTAGCCTAGCTTGTGCAAACACTTCAATTAGTCATTAACATCTACATTATCTTCTTTTATCGCAATAGAAAATCATTGCTTACTAGATAATTAGCATAACCTTATACTAAAAAGTAATTTTTATATCAAAACTACTAAGTATACTTACTACATCAAACAGAATTTACTTTTTTCAACAGCAACGATGTAGTTTCCTGCACTAAAGACCCACCTGAGAGCATCTTCTCCTTACCACACTACTTTCCTCAATATGCGATTGATAGCAATGAGTTCTTGCCATCACTTACGCCATTACTCTACCTTACTGCTTCCTTATAAAATTAATACAATCAGGAAAAAAACAAAAGGTTTGACACTTGTTGTGTATGGGGCATTGGGCATTGGGCACACAAGACAGAGGGGCGGAGGGGAAAAACTTACTGCAACTTCTCCCTTGCTCCCTCATCCCCCTCATCCCCCTCATCCTCCCAATCCCCAGTCCCAGCCACACATATCATAAAACAGGTCAAATGTCTAGTCTGTGTGAACACATAAAAACTTTTATTACGTATTAATATCAATACAAATGGGTTAATTGACGAACGCGGCTTAAGATAGCTTTAATATCAGATAAAATCGGCTTCTAGGCTTATATAAATGAGAGGTGAACTTATTTTTGCATGATTTGTACTTATATTTAGTACGATTATGAGCAAATGACACGGAATGGGATAATCACAAATTGAGGATTCCAGTTGATTCCAAAAATAGAACTCAGGAAGTTGATTATAATACATCCTTCTGCCTTCTGAGTTCTATCCTCTTACTGACTATCTACCTTGTAGTTGATGCAGTAGATATTAAGGGTTAATTATGGTTATAGGACACTAAAACCCTTTTGTGTCCTTCACCCAATTGTACTGATGCACTTGTGCATTACTTAATCAACAGCCTTTTGGTTGTAATTATCCAGATTAGAAAAACTCAACTGTCAAATTAATAGGAGTGAAAATGCCAGAACAAGAATTTACTGAAACCGCATCCAAAGAGAATACAGTGGCAGAGATCAACACCCAAGCGGGAACCATCACCAAACTTCAGCCTTCTGCACAGTCTCAAGACGAATGGCTAAAATACGGGGAGCAAATTTCTACCTTTTTAGCAACATTACCAGAATATCTGGGAAGCTTCTTTAATCAATATAAGCAACCCCTGGTAACAGTTGGTTTAATTGTGGGATCAATTGTTGGGGTTAAAGTACTCTTGGCAATATTAGATGCTTTGAATGATATCCCTTTGGTAGCACCTACTTTTGAGTTGATTGGTATTGGTTACTCTGCCTGGTTTGTTTACCGCTATTTACTCAAAGCTTCAACCAGGAAAGAGTTAACTAGTGAAATAACCACTCTTAAATCACAAGTTGTCGGTAAACAAATTCCAGAAGCTTAATATCTAATTATCGCTTCTCTATGAGACTCCACGCGTAGCTTGCTTCTGTGTAAGAGTACGCCCTAATTCCAAATTAGCGAAGCCTGAACGCCAGAAGTCGGCGTTCAGGCTTCTCTCAAAATGCCCTACTAAGTTCATTAACAATTCGTATAGAACTCACTCTTTCTGACCGAACAAGGCAAAAGTAAAAAGTTAAAAGGCACTCATAAAGAAAAATCAAAATGGTAACAAGCAACTAAATTTATTTATGGAACGAAATAAAAACATTTATTTCGAGACCCATAGCGCAAGAAATAATACTGACTTAATCATTTCCCCTGAATTTATTTATGGGGATTATCTTTTTACTTTTTACTTCTTAACCTTGCTTTAATTACGAATTATGTAGCTTGCTTCTCGCCGGAGGCGAGTATTACGAATTACGAATTACGAATTACGAATTATTGTTGAGACAAACCTCCAGTGGGCAATTTACCCTTTGGGTTCGCTTTTGGATTCTGGGAAAGTTCTGGAGATATTTTGGGCGATGCCTGCGGCGGGCTAGGCCTACGCACTATATTAGGAGATGTAATTGCCTCCAATTTGCCCCGTTTTACTAAAGCTTGATGAATCATCGCTGCCACTTCCGCCCGACTAGCTACTTTGTTGGGATCGAGGACTTGGGGATTTGGATAGTTAACTACCAGACCATTGGTTGTAGCAGTGGCTATTTTAGCTATAGCATAAGGTGGAATATCTTTAGCATCTTTATAGAGACTAATAATCTGATTTGGGGAAGTGGGGGCTTTCAAATTTAACCCACTAACAAGGGCAACTAAAACTTGTACTCGTGAAATATTTTGTTGTGGTTTGAAGGTTTTTTTCGGATAGCCTTTGAGAAATCCGGCGCTGATGGCTTGGTCAATTGCTGGAGTTGCCCAGAATTTTGTTGGTACATCTTGAAATGCGATCGCAGTCTTAGACGGTTCTTGGTCAAAGGCTTTTTCTAGTATGGCAGCAAATTCAGCGCGGTTTACAGGCTGATTTGGTCTAAAAGAATAATCAGGAAACCCTTTGAGAATTCCACGGGCAGAAAGAACGTCTATAAAACGCCGACTCCAAAAGTTATCGGGCACATCGTTAAATGCAATTGGCGGCGGAATGATTGATTTTGGTTTTGCTGGAGTGACTAAAGGCAACGCCGATAATTTAATTGATGACTCAAGTTCTGTTGAAGGAGATACAGGTGTCTGTGCTTGTGAAGATTGAGTCGGGATTACCTGAACAGATGGTAATGCTGTGCCCCAAGGAGTTGCACTGTTCTTTGGAAATGAAGGTGTGGTGGGTTCAACAACAGCCTCAGGTGGAGAATAGGGAAGGTTGCGGGGGACTACATTAGGTTCTACTTTGGCAGTAGGAGAGGGCAATACTTGATTTGGTTGAACACTAGAAGATGGTGTGGCAGAAGGCAGGAGTAGCCCGTTTAAGTTCCAGCTAGAATCTCTGCGGGACAATGACCAAAAAAGAATCGCTCCAACAGTGCTGAAGGCAATCAGAATGGCTATAAATTCATCAAAGCCAAGGGCAGTTTTTTGAGATGACTCCGGTTCGGAAGGAGGTCTATTTGTCATCGTGATTACCCTGGTAGCAGTAAAATTTGTGTCTAAACAAATTAAGCCACAGATGACTCTTTTACACCAGCCCTTTTTTAATTCGTAATTTGTAATCATGCTCTCTACGAGATGCTAAAAGCGTAGCTTGCTTCTCTGTAAGAGTACGAATACTCGCTCTAAGCGTTGGCGCAGCCTCTCTAAGAGTTGCTATACTGTTCGCGTTAGCATCTCTGAAAGAGAAGGCTTTACGCTACGCTAACGTAATTCGTAGTAGGTAGTATATCAAGTTTCTGGTTCAATGCCGAGCGATCGCAATTGGGCAGCTAGGCGATCGGCTCTTTCGCGTTCCTGTTCTGCTCTTTGGGATTCCTGTTCGGCTTTTTGGGATTCCTGTTCGGCTCTTTCATCGCCACTCAACAACAAATTACCTTCTAAATCCCACCAACGCAGCCAGGGTAATTCCACATTCTGATATTCTCCCTGCCATAAACCTAATTCAACACCCAAAGCAACTATAGGATAATGTCCTCGTTCATTTGCTGGTAATATCTGATACCGTCCTTCAATCAGATGATAAACTTCTAAGTTGGCTTTACTCGCTTCATAAATGCCGTAGAAGGGAGGACGAATGACTTGCTCATAAATCCAAAATTTACCCTTCAAAGGAGTTTGATCCCGTTCTTCACTACCATCCCCAGAGACAAATTCTAAGACAATCAACGGGGCAATAAACTCTCGCCACAATACATAAGAACGTCGCGTTTGCCCATTGAGCAAAAATGGTACATTCGGTACATAAAACCAATCTGGTGCTTCTGCGCCTTTTTCTGGGGGATCGGTTAAGCGCCAGTAAATACCTAAGTCTTGCCCTATACAGTATTCACCTTCAGGATTTAATTGTTTGAGGATGGGTGTAATAGAGTCAGTTAGTAGAATGCTTTGGGGATGCTCTTGCCAATTTTTCACAAAAGTGCCATCGGACTCAGGAAGTTGAGTATGATCCGGGAAGGGGAAAGGAGTGAGAGCGTTGGGTGGATTGGTTACAGAGGTCATAACGCTACCTTTGCACTCTTCGTAAAGATTATTTTTAGTTTAGCTTGCGTAGGCGTAGCCCGTCGTAGACATCGCTTTCTAAATATTCTCCACCCAGATTATTAAATCACACGCCAATGACTTCCAGTTGCCTGAGAACGATTTTCGGCTTGATAGACAACTAGTATTATTAGATACCTAAACTGAAACCGAATTTTGAGGGTGGCAGAATGTAAAATATTAACTTAATGTTTACCTGTCTTTGAAAAAATTAGGGTGTCTAGTGCCAGAAGAATTCAGTTGCCAAATTTCACCGCCATTTTTGTCTCTTGGTAGCGATCGCGATCTTGATTTAGATTCAAGCCTCCAAGAACTACCAATGTACAACTTCTCCGTGGAAATTAACCACACTGCGATGGAAGTGGCTAGTTTTTTGGAAAAATATCCCCTGCTACCAGGAGTAATTTTGGTAGAACAGGGAGAGTTCATTGGGATGATTTCGCGGCGGCGATTGCTCGAATTTTTGATTCGCCCATTCGGACAAGAGTTATTTGTTCAGCAATCATTAGCTGTTCTCTACAGCTATGCGCGGACACCGATTTTGCTAGTTGCTGATACAACATCGATTTTAACAACAATGCAACTTAGCCTAAAGCGATCGCCAGAATTATTAGCAGAACCAATTGTAGTACAGACGGAATCTGGTGCTTATAGATTGTTAGATGTCCAAGAATTGAATATTATTTCTTGGCAAATTCGAGGAATCGACAATCTGATCCGCTATGAACGCAGTCAAGCCCAAATGATTCAAAATGATAAAATGGCAAATCTGGGGCGTTTGGTAGATGGGGTAGCGCACGAGATTTTAGACCCAGTGGGTTTTATTTGGGGTAACATAATTTATGTTTCAAACTACAGCCAAGATTTACTCAAACTGATAGCCGCTTACGATCGAGAGTTACCATTAGTTCCTCAGGCAATTAATCAAATTAAAGAAGAAATTGAATTTGATTTTCTAGAACAAGATTTGTCGCGATCGCTTGCTAGTATTCGCACAGGAGCGGAGAGATTAAAAAAACTTGTTACTAGCTTGCAAAACTTCTGTCATATAGATGAACTTTTTCCAAAGCCAGTAGATTTACACGCCTGTATAGATAGTATCATTTTATTAATTAATAGCCGTCTTCAAGGAGAAATTGAAATCGTTAAATACTATGGTCAATTACCCCCAGTCTATTGTTTTATAGGGCAGTTAAACCAGGTTTTGATGAATATTTTAAGCGAGGTTGTAGATACTTTACTCAATGAAGCAGTGAGACAGCAGTTACATCTAGAGGAGACAAAGACTGTTCAGAAATCCAGAATTGAGATTACCACAGAAGTTATTTCACAAGAAGCAACCAACCCAGATGCACCAGATTCTCGCTGGGTTTTAATTCGCATTGCTGATAATGGCTCTGGAATGTCTGAAGAATTACAACAGCAAATTATGGAGTCTTTTTCTCTGGAAACTAAGAATGGTAAGAATACTAGTTTAGCAGTAAGTTATCGAATTATTACCGCAAGACATGGTGGTAAATTGAATTTTCATTCACAGACTGGTCTAGGTACAAAATTTGAAATTTTGTTGCCTTTAGTTTGATTGAAGCAGGGATTGGGGACTGGGGACTCCTGGGCACGACCTGTTGATTCTAAATTACGGATTACTTTAGCGTAGCGGTAGCGACTCTACATACCCTTACAGGGAAGCAAGCTACGCTTTTCGCATCTCGTAGAGAGCATCATTACGAATTACGAATTATTTGAATATCCATCATAAGGTTGTATTAGATTACTTTCCGAACTTGCTGATGGATAGGAATTTGAACTATAAACTCCGTTCCCTTTCCAGGTGTTGAGAAAAATTCTAACTTGCCACTATGTTTTTCGCTAATAATTTGATAGCTGATAGCCATTCCCATTCCTGTTCCCTTACCGACAGGTTTGGTTGTAAAGAAAGGATTGAAAATCTGTTTTTGAATCGATTCGGGAATTCCAGAGCCGTTATCTGCGATCGCAATTTTTACCCATTGCGAATCAACGACAGAGGTACGAATCGTTATGCAGCTGGGATTATCCTGGATTTCCTGATAAGTCCGTTTGGCATTAAATTCTTCCAGAGCATCGAGCGCATTTACTAAAATGTTCATAAACACTTGGTTAATTTGTCCGGCGTAGCATTCTACATGGGATAAATTGCCGTAGTCTCTGATGATCTGAACTTCTGGGCTTTTATCAGTAGCTTTGAGGCGGTGCTGCAAAATCATCAAAGTATTGTCTATACCTTCATGAATATCTACAGCTTTAAATTCACTTTCATCTAGGCGGGAGAAGTTACGCAGTGAAAGCACAATCTCTCGAATACGTTCTGTACCGATATTCATTGAGTGCAATACCATAATTGCGTCTTTTTCTAGAAATTCTAAATCGATGGTTTCGCGTTCGGTTTGAATTTCAGCCGGTGGGTTAGGGAAGTAACGGTGATAAAGCTGCACTAGTCGCAGTAAGTCATGGGTGTATTGCCTGATGTAGCCGAGATTTCCGTAAATAAAGCTAACGGGATTGTTGATTTCGTGAGCAATCCCAGCCACCATTTGACCAAGGGCAGACATCTTTTCGCCTTGAATCATTTGAGCTTGCATTTTATGCAAACTATCTAACGTATTTTCTAACTCTTGACCTCTCTGCTGCAAATCTATCTGAGAGTCTTCTAACTCACAAATAACTTTCTTTAGTAAAAACTCCTTTGTTGCAATGTCAGTTTCTAGCTGGCGGCGTTCATTTTCGCTGCGTTCTAGCTTTTTGTGCAAAATGCGGTTTGTCTTTTCCAACTCTTGCATCTGTATGGAATTGTCTTGATTATCCATACGCTACTCATTTTGTTCCCATTAACAGTGTTACAAATGTTTTATTATGAAATTGCGTTTGACCTCCACCCACTATAGGAGCAATTTCACCATAAGCATAGAAGCCACAACAAAGTAATGCCTTTGGTAAATGAGTTTTGACAAGCTGATACTCAAGTCTTGCCATAGTGCCAAGAATTCGCCGTCGGGCTGCACAGGAAATAAGTAATGCTGCTGTTGGTTCCACACCAGGATAATCGGCAAGAGCATTCTTTAAAGATGTCTCAGAAGCCGACAGAATATTCTCACGAGTTGTATCGGTGATTTGCACAACTGCCTGTTCAGGAATATCTAAGAAGAACTTCACGCTACCAGACTGTTGATCGTAGCCATTGGGTACCCGCAAATAAAAATGATCTTGATCCTCAAAAACTGCCAGGGCATGGATGGCATAGTTGGACGCAAATTTTTCTTCACCGAGATAATGCTGATAGAAATCTAAGGCACGCTGTCCATCAATTTCATAGACTACGTTGCCATCCACTTTAGTGACACGCCTACGTTGACTGATGGGAGTCCAACCACTAGCAATCCCGTGGGAAAAGAGTAATTGTCCAGAAAACAGCAGCACGGGAACTGAATCACTCAATACTTCACCTTGGAAGAATTGATAGGTTTTTTCAAAGATATAGTCATCGGCAGTCATTCCGCCAATGATGGGAATATGCTCTCCCAGGCTTTGTTTTAAACCTTGTAAAATTAGAACCTCATTGCTTGTGAGACTATCGGGAAAGGTGAGGCACAATTTTGGTAAAGATGCACCCTTTGCCTTGGCTTGGGCGATCGCTTCTTGGGCTGCAAGGGCTGGATTTTTGGATACTCCTCGTCCAATACCTGCCCGAATTTCCATTTCGTCTGTAGCAAACAGCATTAAGGTCAAAGAATCTTGCTGAAACTCCAGAACTGAAGAGATTTCTCCATTTGTAGTTCCACCAATCAACTCAATTCCGGGAAAAGCATCCTGGATGCGTTGCAAAATTAACGCATGGTCAAAATCTATAGCAGTGAATAAAAGTCCAGCTTGAGGAAGCGAGCCGACAAGAGAACGGCTACATTCTTGAAGAACTTCTGCGATCGCATTTTCAGAATCAGGATCGTCGCTATGGCCAACAACAACTCGAAACACAACTACCTCATCGTAAGTTTAAATACTAAGTAGCTCATCCAATTCGGATATCAGCACCCAGCAACCTACAATTAGGCTTCCCACTTCCTTGCACTAAATCTCAATTCACCTGACTTTTAATCTCCCCAATCCCCAGTCCCCAATCCCCAGTCCCCAATCCCCAGTCCCTTCTTCAATTCATCTGCAATAAATTTTCGCCACGTTGATAAATTTCCCGCGCGTAATCAGTCCAAGCGCCTTGTCCCCAATAACGAAAACAACTAGTTTGCAGCAAAAGGTTATGTAGAAGAAGGTTACGGTATTGAGATTGTCTAGCGATCGGTTCTGCTGAGTCAGTTTCTAGTAAGGGATCAATTTTTTGATGAAATAAACTGCTTAATTGATACATGGGAGACAACACATTTTCATATCCTTTTACCCAACTGATATGATTTGTCCAAGAGGCTCCATCCAAATGAAAATTAGAGTTTGTTTGCTTTAATTCTTGAATGGCATTCTCTACAGCTTCCGGTTGATTATTTTCTGGTGAAACTCGCTCCCAAATCTGATATTGTCCCACTGGCTGACAAGTTGGATAATCTTCAGATTTGCATCCTGCTGCTTCGATTAATTCTAAATATTCTGTACCACACATCCCAACAACACCTGATTTTCCTCCCCCATTATTTACCATATCCCACCAAGCTTGTTTAAAAGCGCTAGGAAATTCGTTCATCATCACGCCGCCATTTTCACCATCGCCAATTTGGCTAACTATTGGTGGTATAAATACACTGCCAATTTGTTGTTTGGATAATGTTTTAGCTTCATAATAAGGCTGCATTTGTGCAACTAATTTAGTATCAGAACCTTGGGTTTTAATTAAAGCTGTGATACTAATTGTTTCGCCTTGAGAATTACGGGCAATTAGACGATGTGGTAAATGTTTATGAGTGAGAGATAGACCAGTAAGAGTTTCTACAGAATGTTCTTGAACAAGTAGCCAGCGATATCCACATTCTTTCAGCGCTTTCACAAATTCAAAGAGAGCATCAGGGTGATTTGGTAGATGCATTTCCGGGGGCGAAAATCCTTTGACTCGGGCTAGTGCTTCCCAGCCAAAAATTGCTGCAAAGTGATGTTGCCATGCAACAATCTGCAATTTAATATCTGCTATGGGTGTAGATGGAATAACTGCATGGCTCCACGTTGTACCCAACCACTCTACATAAGGTTGATAGGTGCGATCCCCAGTAATCCGTTTAAGATTATCGAGAACATCACCGCGTCCCATTTGCCGCAGTCCCCACAGAAGATTACCAGAGTAATCCAACATCACACGGGGATTGCAACCTTGATTTACCAGTTCGGGGATCAAGTCTGCCATGCGGCTGTAACAATGGGCAAAAGGATCTGCATTGTGGTTATCCCCTTCATGGGGATGTTCAAACATATATTGCAGATTGCTGATGAGTGTACCGCCACTCCCAGCAGGTATAGTTGGCTGGTGCATGTGTAAAGCGATCGCAAACACAGCGTTTACGTCTTCTAAGCGGATATTTGTTGTTGGTAAAAATACTGGTTGATCGTGGTTAACTACAGACAGAACCTCTGTTTCCCAACCAGAAATATTCGGTAAGCCATCAATGATTTCGGTTAAAGGAGTCAGAGTTGTGGGTAAGGAAAGCATTTTTGGTTGCTCCGAAATAATTTGTATTTATAAGAATTGCACGAGTATCTAATAGTACCTGATACCGTTTATTTGTGAAGCTGCATATATTTACCCCCGCCTCCGGCGTCCCCCCGATGCCTTGCTGCGGTGTACACACATCTTGGTAATGAAGCCCAAACCCTGGATTTACCCCCCTTAATCCCCCCTTGCCAAGGGGAGAAATATCCGGTTCTTCCCCTTGCTAAGGGGGAGTTAGAGGGGGTGAAAAGGACTTGTGTGTAACCGTAGCCCTTATCAAGGGGGGACTACAGGGGGGTCTTATTATGTGCATCTTCATGCAGAATTGGTACGACTCAGTACAGATACAATAAATGCCCTGAGCCATAACATTTCTAATGTGGGGATTTTCAGTAACTACAGACTCAGGTAAGTCTAGTAATTATCGGTGCAGTCTACCCAGATACTCGCATCTTTGGGTTCTATTTATTGATAAAGTTTGTTTACCGTCTGCTAATACGCTAGATTTAATCAGAAATTTATGATTGAGCAGAATCAGCAATTTTGGAAAAATCGCGATTTTACCATTTGTGTATAAAGATACGCTAAATTATTGATCGCCCTATCCTTGTTGATAGTAGTTCTCACTTGCTTATACAGTTCCACGCACAAAACCTTTGAGGAGTACATACAAATGGGCAAAAAGCTGATCTGTTGGGTGATTTTGGGAATGAGTGCTTCCTGTTTAAGTTTGTCAGTACTTGCCTCAGCATTAGAAGAAGGTTCCTTAGGAAAAAACGGGATTGATGCTCTTGTATTGCATCGATCGCCGTACAATTTAATCGGTCGCAAGATTGCCATCGGTCAGGTGGAAATTGGTCGTCCAGGAATGTTTGGCTGGGATAAAGTCGTATCTAAAAACCGGGCTATATCACCAGCCGGAGTCTTTTTACGTGATGGACGAGCTAAATCAAATAAAGATATAGATCCCCATGCCTACAATGTGGCAGCAATAATGGTGAGTACAGATAAAGCCTTGCCAGGAGTAGCCCCAGGAGCGCGACTGTACTCAGATGCCGTAGGTAATACCAAAAGAATGGGGCAGCCAGAAGAGTGCTTATCGGCACAATACATCGCTTTGCAAAACGGCCGTGATGTTCGCGCGATCAATTTCAGCTTTGGTGAACCCCTGGAACGTGACCCCCGACCAGGAGCTATTTTAGATGGTAATGCTTTACTAACATTATGTGTTGACTGGTCTAGTCGCGTTCATGATTCTTTATATGTAATTGCGGGGAACCAAGGCAAAGGAGGCATTTCAATTCCGACCGACAACTATAATGCAGTGAACGTAGCTTTTTCATCCCAAAGGGAAGAGATTTATAACAAAGTAGCTGTTGACAATTTGGCTGGTGATGGCAAAGGTGTAAGCAGTCGCCTAATTGGGAAAGAGTTTGATATTGCAGGGCGACACTCTATCAGTTTAGTAGCGCCAGGCAGTAATATTAATTTAATAAATCCAGATGGCAAGGTAAATGCGTCTTCGGGGACAAGTTTTGCTGCACCTCATGTTACGGGCACTGTTGCTTTGTTACAAGAATTTGGCGATCAACAACTGCGAAAAAAACAACCCCATTGGAGCGTTACTTCTCGGCATCACCAAGTCATGAAAGCTGTATTGATTAATTCAGCAGACAAAATCCAAGATCGGGGTGATGGCTTACGCTTGGGAATGACGAAAACACTAATTGATAAACAGAATCAAAACTGGTTGGCAACTGATGCATATAAAGATCCAAAAATTTCTTTAGATGCTCAGATGGGGGCGGGTCATTTAAACGCATTTCGAGCCTATCAACAATTTAGTCCCGGTCAATGGCAGCCGTCTGATGCTGTGCCTGCTATTGGCTGGGATTATCGCACAGTCAACGCTGGAACATCTGTAGAATATACATTAGCAAAACCATTAAAGCCCAATAGTTTTATTGCGATTACTCTAGCTTGGGATCGCTTAGTAGAGTTAAACGATCTCAATCACAACCAGCAGTATGATATTGGAGAGAATTTTCGCGATCGCGGCTTGAATAATCTCGACCTTTACTTGCTAAAAGCTAATGCTAAGAGTTCCGATATGGGTGTAGTTTGTTCCTCAATTAGCCAAGTTGACAGCGTACAACATATCTTCTGCCCTGTCCCGGCTCAAGGGAATTATAAAATCCGGGTTCACTTTCGCCATCAGGTAAATGAAGCAACTCAACCTTATGCTTTAGCTTGGTGGAGTGTACCGATTAATTGAATAATTTAGGACTTAGGCATCGACAATAAATTAAAATGCTGATTTAGTTGGGTTGGGTAAGGACTGCTGATTGCGGTCAATCTTGTTAATTTGGTCGTATACTCCTGTTTTTAGCCAAAAGGTAAAGGTAATTGACCGCAGAAGAGGAGGCGATCGCCTCTAAAATTTAGGATTTATCTGCTGATGGGTAAAAATCATGTTCTTGACAAGAACAAATCACCGAAACGATGGATTCTCGTGAAAAAATTCAATTTCGGGATCAGCTTCTTCAGTTTTTCACCAGGCTGTTGTTTGCTTGGTGCTGGCGGTGTTGCTATTCGTAAAATTAGCTCTAACAACCAAGGGGCAAGGCGTTGACACAACACGGCTAAATGACTTTGCCATCCGACTAAAATTTCTGCTGAATCATTCTGCATTCCGGTGACGAGTGCTTTAGCAACTTGCTGAGGAGTCATGGGGATCACCCAGCGAAATAATTTTAAGTCGCGCACCATGTCTGTGTCTGTCAAGGAAGGCAGTAATGCAATGACGCGAATATTGTGTTCAGCTAGTTCTTGGCGCAAGGCTTGGGTAAATCCTAAGATGGCAAACTTGGTTGCTGAGTATGTCGCCATCGTTGGTGCAGCCACTTTCCCCATCAGGCTCGATACATTGACAATTGTCCCTTGCCTTTGGCTGGCCATGCGTCGAGCAATCAGACTAGTGAGGTTGTACATTCCTAACAAGTTCACAGACAGTTCTTCTTGAACTTGGGGCATTTTAGATTGCAAAAATGAGCTTTGGTATGCGACACCCGCACAATTAACCAGCAGGTGAATCTGTCCGTAATTGCGCCATAGTTGGGCAACGGCGATATTTACTTCAATTGTTTGAGTCAAATCTAAGGCCACGATCGCAGCTTCCGTACCCATCGCCTCAATTTCCTTGGCTACTTCCACTAGCTTGCGGCGATCGCGTGCTACCAATATCATCCGCTTGATGCCTTGTTGCGCTAGTTCGAGAGCGATCGCTCGTCCAATCCCACGCGAAGCCCCTGTAATTAGGGCAACTTTACCTTGAATCTCCATTGGTTTTATCCTCTAAAATTTAAGTCTTACCAAACTCTTCGTTATTGCCGATACACACAAGCAAGAGCTACTTGCTTGTCAGCACAAAGTAAGACAAATAATCAATCACAATTGAAATCAAACTGAAACTAAGCCTTTCGCAACGAGATATTTCTTGGTTAATCTGCAATCCCTCATAATTGTCTATACGAGGCAGAAATCTCTCGTTTTTAACCCGTCAAAGCCTAACACAATTGGCTGAATGGGTATAGCTCATAGATTTTATTTCTCCTAGATCCGAGCGTTCATCAGCATCGTTGTCATACACACGTTAGCAATTAAATCAAGGTATTGCAATATTCTTTAATAAGGATTTCTTAATACTTCTTAACGACAAGCATATATATACAAAAGATTTTATTAAATAAGTTTTTATAAATCCCTCAGTACAAATATCTCTCTTTCCTGACAAATAGCCCTATTTTGGGAAATTGTGATATCTAATTCTCGCTTAGAAACAAAAAAGACATATAGTGTTTTGGCTTATGGTTGCAATACCTAAGTATTTCAGCTAGCTTGCAGACTTGCAGCAGTATATTTACTGATTTATTTGAACTCAAGGTTTCTGATTTCTATCTTTGCAGATTAAGGTTTTTATGGCTAACACCAAGCATATTGTTTGATTGCAAACTTAAATCATTCGAGAACAATACGATCCCCGACTTATTAGATAAGTCGGGGATCTTAACGTGGATTAAATAAGATGCAAAACTTCATCCTGTCTCTAGTTTCCCTCTCCAATATATCGGAGAGGGATTGAGGGTGGGGTGTTAGGGACTTTTGCAAGAGGTCTATTGACTTAGCGCTGAAAAATGCTTGACTTAAAAGCAAATCTCATGGTATTTAAAACAAACCGTTCGGTCGGTAATGTTTTATTTACAGTAATTGTTAATTCAATAAACCCCAGTCCCCAATCCCCAAATTGTTGTAATGTCCAAAGGCGAAGAAACAAAAAGCAGAATTCTCCAGCAAGCAGCCGAACTGTTTAACCAACAGGGGTATGCAGGGTCATCGATGTCTGACATTATGCGTGTTACTGGATTGCAAAAAGGAGGAATTTACAATCACTTTCAAAGCAAAGATGATCTCGCGCTACAGGCTTTTGACTTTGCGATCGCTCACATCAAACAGCATACTAGATTTGCATTACGAAGCAAACGCCACGCCGTAGAACGTCTGCAAGCAATCATTGGGGTATTTAGTAGCTTCGCAGAAAATCCACCGATCAAGGGAGGGTGTCCATTGCTGAATACTGCTGTAGAGAGTGATGATTGCTGTTAGCGGATAGCTAAGGTTTAGCCCGTGCTGAGTAACTCGGCTTAGTACAGCTTTGCATAAGTTCGTAACTTTTTTAAACGCATAGGTACGCAGAGTTTTGCCAAAGTTAATTCGCTATGAATTAATGAAATGTTGTACTTAGAGTAAAAAAAGTAATAATCGCACTGACTTAACCCCCCGCTACCGCTAACAGTACTCAGTACTCCTGAACTTTAAAGGTATGGCACAAATCAAGGTATATGGTTTAGCAGACAAATTAAATCCTGTGAAAACAGAGCTATCAAATATAATCCATACCTCTGTTATTGAGGTTTTACAGCTTACCCCTGAAAAAAGATTTCACCGATTTTTTCCATTGGATAAATCAGATTTCTACTATCCAAGTGATAGATCATCCAATTATCTGATTATTGAAATTAGTATGTTTGAGGGGCGGTCAGTAGAGACAAAAAAACAGTTGATTTGCCTGCTGATTAAAAATATTAATAAAAATTGATATTTTTTTTAAAAAGATCCAGCAATCATCCCAGCAAGTAAAATAAAACCAATCCACACGTTTTGCCGGAACATCTGACCATAAATAGGGTTAGGTAAGTCTTGCTTTCTTAATCGTAGAGACTGCCAAACCCAGCCGATAGTAGCAACAGCAAGGCTAATCCAGAAAGCTAAGTGCAGATGTATGACTACACCTAACCAAGCCAATAACAAAATTGTGCCGGCAAAGAAAATTCCAATAGCTACAGAGGCATAATTCCCAAAAAATAAGGCGCTAGAATTAACACCAATGCGGCGATCGTCTTCCTTATCGCTCATAGCATAAACAGTATCAAATCCCAATGTCCATAGTACAGTCGCGCCCCAAAGTAACCAAGTTGCTTGGGAGATGCTTTGTGTTACTGCACTCCAGCTAATCAATACTCCAAAACCCCAAGCGATAGAAAGTACCAATTGCGGTACAGGAAATACCCGTTTTGCGCCTGGATAAAGCAGAATTACAGGCACTGCTGCCACACATAACCAGAAACTCAGGGGGTTAAGATAAAAAGCTAGAACTGCTGCACATGCTAGCGATGCGATCGCAACTACAATCCCAACTTTCACAGACAAAGCACGAGAAGCGAGGGGGCGATCGCGTGTTCTCTCCACTTCTGGATCAATATTCCGATCCCACAAATCATTGACAACACACCCGGCCGCACTTGTGGCCAAAGTACCCAATATAATTACACCAACCAGAGGTAAAGGCGGTTTCCCGGAAGCTGCTAAAAACACAGCCCAAAGGGCAGGAATCATTAAAATTAACCGTCCTTCTGGTTTATGCCAGCGCAAAAGCCGGATAATTGTAAGCCAAGTTGGTGATTGGGGGCGTTCTGGCGTCGTTAACATAGGATTGGGGATTGGGGATTGGGGATTGGGAACTCGGAAAAGAGGAACTGTTTTGCCCAATGCCCTATTCCTTAATTCACATATCTTTACATCTATAGAATAACGTTATTTGTTATTTGTAAAAACATAAGCCAAAGTGGCAACTTTAAATACCTTTAAATAGTCACTAGGTTAGAAGCAGTAGGGTGAATATACTTAGCTCAGTCGTCCTTGAGCAAATTGAGTTTCGATTACTAAAGTATTTTTTAATTTACTCAGTAATCAGCTTGAGCAAGTGTGTTGCAATAAATATCAGTGCCAGCTACCCCGACATACCACCGTTTGCCATCATTTCTTAATAAAGAGAGAAAACTAGATGCTGAATTTAGTTTCGGCTAGCTGGGAGAGTGTTCTAACTCAACCACCTAAGCAACATCGGATTATTGCTGCCATTGACTTGGGAACAAATTCTCTACACATGGTAGTAGTCAAGATTGACCCCACACTACCAGCTTTCAGTATTATTGCTAGAGAAAAAGAAACTGTCAGACTTGGCGATCGCGATCTAACTACTGGGGAACTCAAACCAGAGATAATTAAAAAGGCGATCGCTGCTTTAGGACGCTTCCAAGAAGTTGCCAAAACTATCAACGCTGAAACTATCATCGCTGTGGCAACTAGTGCTGTGCGAGAAGCCCCCAATGGTAAAGATTTTTTGCACAAAATAGAAACGGAGTTAGGTTTAAGCGTTGACTTGATTTCTGGTCAAGAAGAAGCGCGACGAATCTATCTTGGCGTACTATCGGGCATGGAATTTCACAACCAGCCCCATACCATTGTTGACATTGGTGGTGGTTCCACAGAATTAATTTTGGGTGATAGTCAACAATCGCGTACTCTCACCAGTACCAAAGTTGGTGCAGTGCGACTCACTGGCGAGTTAATTACCACTGACCCCATCAGTAACACCGAGTTTCAGTATCTCCAAGCTTATGCACGCGGGATGTTGGAACGTTCTGTAGAAGAAGTGTTAGCAAACCTAGAATTTGGAGAATCTCCGCGTTTGGTGGGTACTGCGGGCACAATTGAAACCCTGGCAATAATTCATGCACGAGAAAAGTCGGGTGTTATTCCTTCTACTCTCAATGGCTACCAGTTTAGTCTTAAAGACTTGCGAGAGTTGGTAAATCGCTTACGGAAACTGAGTAATTCCGAAAGGGCTGCCATTCCCGGTATGCCAGATAAGCGGGCTGAAGTTATACTCGCTGGTGCAGTAATATTACAGGAAGCAATGACCCTTTTGGGTAGTGAATCGGTAACAGTTTGTGAGCGTTCTCTGAGAGAAGGCGTCATCGTAGACTGGATGTTAACCCACGGTTTAATTGAAGACAAACTGCGCTACCAAAGTTCAGTTCGGGAACGGAATGTTCTCAAACTCGCTAACAAATACCACATCAATTTAGAATACAGCGATCGCGTGGCAAAATTTGCCGAGAGTTTATTTGACCAAACTCAAGGTACTCTACACCACTGGGGAGCCGATGAGCGACAACTGCTGTGGTCAGCTGCAATATTACATAATTGTGGTCACTATATCAGCCATTCGTCTCACCACAAACACTCTTACTATCTAATTCGCAATGGAGAATTACTCGGTTATACAGAAACCGAGATTGAAATCATTGCCAATTTAGCGCGTTATCATCGCAAATCGCCGCCCAAGAAAAAACATGAAAATTACCAGAGTTTGCTGACTAAACACCAGCGACAAATGGTCAGTCAATTGAGTGCAATTTTAAGATTGGCAGTGGCATTAGATAGACGGCAAATTGGTGCGATCGCTCAAGTGCAATGTGAGTATTATCCACATTTTCGCCAGGTAAACCTGCTAATTTTTCCCTCTAAACCTGATGATGACTGCGCTTTAGAACTCTGGAGCTTAGATTATAAAAAAGGAGTATTTGAGGAAGAATTTGGAGTGAAATTAGTAGCGACTTTAGAAAGGTCTAGCATTGCTAACTTGTCTTAGAAAGTAGGATGTATTAATGTCTAGATACCCGACTTCTTCAAGAAGTCGGGTATCTCAATTTTCACGAATTAAATTTATCTAGTAACAGTTTAAAGTGGTATAGTTAGCAAACAACACCCAATAGAATAAGACTTTTTATGTAAAACATCTATCTAATTTTGACATCCTACTTAAGGATGAATTTATAATTTACCTAAGAAGCATTTAAAAACCAAAAATAGTAATTATAATATAGTTAACAATCTATTTTATATAGGTTATGTTGCTATCGGATATCTAAGCCGGGAAAACTTAGATATCCTTATATAAAATTTCAATAAAGTAGGCTCAATTGCTCAGTTCTATGCAATAGAGAACACTCATAACGTTTCACTTTACTCAATGTATCTATTTCATGACAATCTTCAGCCTCATGTAACCTTAGCTACACCTGAGTATTAATTCCTTGTCTTGCAGACGTTACGCGACTGTGCAAAGCAACTGCCAGAAGCGATGTCTACAACCGGCTATGCCTACGCAAAACTACATAATTCGGTAAGATTGGGTAAAGCAATTTTTGCGCTTGTTAAACAAAGGCATCAGCAAACCCATGCAACTGAAACTCAGTGCATCTCGACTTCCCTTCGCCCCACTCCTGTTAATCGCCCCCTTTTTTCTATGGGGAACGGCAATGGTAGCCATGAAAGGAGTAATACCCCATACCACACCGCTATTCATGGCGGGAGTGCGTTTGATACCAGCAGGGGTGTTAATTCTGATTGCAGCAACATTCATGGGTAAACCCCAGCCGAAGGGTTGGGCTGCATGGTTGTGGATTGCCTTATTTGCCTTAGTCGATGGGATGCTGTTTCAAGGCTTTTTGGCAGAGGGATTAGTTAGAACCAGTGCCGGGTTAGGGTCTGTAATGATTGACTCACAACCCTTAGCTGTTGCTTTATTGTCGTTGTGGTTATTCCAAGAACATATTGGTTTTTGGGGATGGCTGGGGCTAGGCTTGGGAGTCACAGGTATTAGTTTAATTGGTTTACCTGATGAGTGGATTTTACATTTTCTCGACTCAGGCGCAAATATTACAATTGGCAACTGGCAAGACTTGTTTGCTAGTGGTGAATGGTTAATGCTGTTAGCAGCGCTATCAATGGCAGTCGGAACAGTGTTGATTCGATTTGTGTGCCGACATGCTGACCCAGTAAGCGCTACGGGATGGCACATGATTTTGGGTGGATTGCCACTATGGGGAATTTCATCAGTTGTTGAATCCCACCAATGGGAGAATCTGGGAGGATCTGATTTAGCGGCTTTGAGTTATGCTACCGTGTTTGGCAGTGCGATCGCCTACGGTTTATTCTTCTACTTTGCCTCTAGTGGCAGTCTCACTAGTCTTAGTTCCCTCACCTTCCTCACACCCGTTTTTGCGCTACTATTCGGAAATATTTTCCTCTCAGAAGTCCTCAGTCCGTTGCAGTGGGTAGGAGTATCTCTCACTTTAGTTAGCATCTATCTCATTAACCAACGTGATGCTTTAGCAAGACACAACGACACAATTACCGTCGGCGAAATAGCTAACATACAGCAACCAGTTTTAGAAACATCGGCTAAAAAATTGAACCCCATAAGTATAGTAGTCAGAGAATCTGAACCAGAAATTTTACCCTAACTCGTTAATTCGTAATTCGTAATGACGCTCGTTCCTCGCTACCGCTACGCTAACGTAATTCGTAATTCAGTAGGGGGATGAGGGAGATGAGGGAGTAGGGGAGAAGTTGCAGTAAGTTTTTCCCTCCGCACCTCTGCCTTTTATGCCCAATCCCCAGTCCCCAGTCCCCAGTCCCCAATCCCCAAAAATAACAGTTAACATTTAGTCATCAAGAAGGTATTGTGGTATCGAAGACTTCAAAAGCACGTTCAGGCTGAAACTTGCAATATGAGGCTATGCCGTTCCTCAATTCTGATCATTACCTGTTTTTCTTGCGTGGGCTTTTACCCGAATCGCTCAAGTACAGCTACACCTAAACTAGCACCTGAAATTTTAGAACTTGCACAAGCGAGTTCAACAGTTACTACTAGTCCGGCTGTTTTGAGATATGGTAGTCGAAAATCAGATGTGCAGAGACTACAAACCCAATTAAAGCAGTTGGGATACTACAGTGGCTTGGTAGATGGACAGTACAGCGCCAGTACGGAAATCGCTGTAGCTAAATTCCAGAAAGCAAAGGGTTTAACAGTAGATGGTCTTACGGGTCTAGAGACTAGGAGAAAACTGCAAGCCGCTTTAGCTTTAGCTACCAAAACGCCGATTGTCACCTCTCCAATATTTACCTCTCCTATTGCAACTTCTAAACCAACTGCAAAACCCAAGCCAACTGAGAGAGGCTTTGCCTGGTGGTTAATATTTGCCATCGGAGTTATGGGATGTATAGGCACACTTTTTTACCTGCTGAGGTGGTTTCGTCAGGTTAAACAAGTTCAAAAGTCCGAAATATCAAATACTAAAAGTTTGAATGAAGCTAACAAAAAAACGATGACACCATCCTCACCAGAGACTATAACTAATCCACTAACAACTACGCCGCCACTTTCCCCACAATTGCTGCTACCAGAAAAAACTTCCCGTCTTACTAAACTCAATATCGTTGACGAATTAATTCAAGACTTATGTAGTTCTGACCCAACGAAGCGGCGCAAGGCTATTTGGGATTTGGGTCAGCAGGGAGATTCACGGGCAATTCAGCATCTTGTTGACCTGATGATTGATGCTGATTCTCAAGAAAGCAGTTTAATTTTGGCAGCTTTGGCAGAAATTGGTACTCGCATACTCAAACCGATGAATCGTGCTTTAGCAATTTCAATCCAAGACGAAAGTCCACAAGTGCGGCAAAATGCGATCCGTGACTTGACGCGCGTTTATGACATGATGGGTCAAATGAGTCAGATGTTGCGCCATGCACTGGAAGACCCAGATGCCGATGTGCAAGCAACAGCACGATATGCTTTAACTCAAATGAATCGAATGCGTGGCTTACCGGAACAACAAAGTCTACCGGAAGATTCAGACAACGATTCACCAGAATAGAGTCACGTCGCAACTCTTGGAGACGCTGCGCGTAGTAAGATCCCCAGACAGTGGAAAGTGGGTAAATACCACTCAAAACAAGGCTTCAAGACAATCATCACCCCAAGCTCATATAAGCAAAAGATACATTACGACCGAGTAGCAAGTATCATCGACGACCATAAAGCAGCGCCACAAATGGCGTTAATCAGCCGACTAAATCCGGTAATAACAGGATGGTCTAACTACTACTCAGCAACTGTAAGTAAGGTTGTCTTCTCCAACTTAGATAGCCTCATGTATACAAAGCTAAAGGCTTGGGCGCAACACCGCCACCCCCAAAAGTATGGGGGATGGGTATCAAAGAAATATTGGCAAACCATAGGCGATGATAATTGGGTATTCGCAACCAGGCAGGAGGGTAAAAACCCGATGCGATTACAGTCACACGCGGAAACAAAGATTATCCGTCATGTGAAAGTCAAAGGCGATGCCAGTCCCTACGATGGCAACCTAATTTACTGGAGTTCAAGAATGGGAACACACCCCGAAGCAACAATAAGGATGTCTACACTTCTTAAAAAGCAAAAAGGGAAATGTACTCACTGCGAAATGTACTTCCGAGAGGATGATGTACTGGAGATTGACCACATAACCCCCAAAAGTTTGGGAGGCAAAGATGATTACAAAAATCTCCAGATATTACATCGACACTGCCACGACGAAAAGACAACTGAGGATGGTTCAGTTGTGAAGTACACATGACAATGTGCCGATTCATTGAGGAGCCGTGTAATGGGAAACTATTAAGCACGGTTTTGAAGACCAACGGGGTTGGTGACAACCTCGTTGAGTTTACTAGATGTGAAAAAGCAGAGGAGCAGAGGAGCAGAGGAGAAAAACCACGCCACTTGCGGGTGGGGCTTCAACCAAGGAAGCTAGGGAGCAAGGGAGCTATCGCGCCACTTGCGGGCGAAAGCGCGTAGCGGGACGAAGTACGGCTTTGAACCTTATCTTTTTCGTCAACACTATAACTAACGGGGTGTAGGAGTAGGTTGAGGATTTGATGGTTTGCTTTCCTGGGGAGTTGGCCCACTCCAAATTTGATTGAATTGATCTGCTGATAACGACTGTAAAAGACTGAGATTCAGAGTCTCTTTACTGATAAATGTGGCGTAGGCAGGCTGCAAATAGGAGCGGTATTCGGGTCGGTTGAGGAGATGGGTTTCTAAAAAAGCGACGCTGAGGGCGTCGAGATAAGAATAAACAGCAGCACTATCTGGGCCCAGTAAGGCAGATGGCACAGGTAAGACATCATTTCCAGAAGTCGGTTTAGCGATCGCTGAAAAGTGGGTGGCGTTTTCGATCAAAGCCAGGTACTTATTAGAATCAGAAAGCCAGGTGAAGGGGCGAATTTGCTCAAATACAGGTGGGGCGAAAATATCTTGACTACCTGCTACCAACATTACCGGAATTTTAATTTGACTGACTCCTCCCTGACCCAAAACTGAGCTGTCAATGGGATTAATCGCGATGATGGCCTTGATGCGATCGTCTTTGAGTTCATAATTCTTTGGAGGTAACTCAGTTGCTTGACACTGCAAAAACAGCGATAAATTAAAGGATGAATTATCGGGATTACAATCTTGCCTCAGTTGGCTAAAGTTAATATTGGCTCCTGCTAAAGTCAAAACAGTATAACCACCAAAAGACTGACCGATCGCCCCAACTTGCTGAAAATTGAGTTTTCCCTGGAGAGTGGGATCAGATTTATCTAGCCGCTGGAGTTCATTGAGTAGATATTTGATATCCAAAGGTCGGTTGATAAATTCTGCTGCATCTGGCGGCCCTGCCAAACCCGCAAAATATTGCTGAAAGCGTTTGGCATTACTACCAGGGTGTTCCAGTACAGCAACGGCAAAACCATAGGATGCTAGATGTTCAGCTAGGTAGACAAAGGTAGAGCGGTCTGAGGCCAGTCCATGAGAAATTACAATCAGGGGAAAGGGAGGCGAGGAAAGTTCTTTAGTGCTTTGTGAATCTGCTGACGGCAGATAGATATCCACAGGTAGACGGCGTGAGCGAGAAATGTCATTTAACTCGAAGGTTTTTTTCTGCCAACGAAATTTTCCTGGCGATCGCAAATCTGGTTGTTTAGAGAAATCAATTTTGGAAGTGGCTGCTTCTGCGATCGCTTCTTTTTGAAGAGAGGCAAAAACTTCATCCTTTTTTTTGATCAATTGCGACAATTGATCGACTATCCTTAATCCCTCTGTGAAATTCACCCGTATAGTATTGCTGGGAAATTTCCGCAGTAAATTCACAACTGTTAAACCCTCGCGATCGGTAGCAGCCAAAATCAAAGAGGCACGTATAGCGTAAAAGCCATTCTTTCGAGACTCAGTGAGAAGTAATCTTCCCAGTTGTTTCACCAACTGTTCACCTATAGGTGAGTAAGTAACTTGAGATATTAGTGTAGGAGTGACATTAAAGCGTTGCTGGAGTAGATCCCGCAGTTGAGCGAGTTGTTCAGGAGTAGCACGATTAGCATAAAATGAAAAATCTTGATCGATTTTGCCTTCTTTAGCAAAGGTTTCCAGCGAGTCCACGGATAAGGAAAAGTCACCGAAGGGAGGGTAATAAAAGCTAATGCGTTCAGCTCCCAATCCGGGAGTGGCAGTCAAAAACGTAGATAGCAAACCTAAACCCAGATATCTCAAAAATTTTTTCATTAAAATAACCCACTGTCTAACCCTGCCAAACAAGTTTGGACAGAGAGGAAAGCGGGGCGGGATCTATAACCGCTTTCCTGTTTACACAGGTTACAAGTACAAGAAAGCAAGTACTTGCATCCATAGTTTCGCACATACGCAATAATTGGCACTCAAATAAATTTTGAGTAAGGGTACACAGATCCGATCCCCTACTGATTGTCTTGAATATCAAAACATATCAGTAACAAATTTTTCCGCCAAATAGCATCAGTAGGGCGATAATAGATATACAGATCAAAATATTTTATGAAAAAAGTGAAGGTTTAAAACCGTACTTCGTCCCGCTACGCGCTTTCGCCCGCAAGTGGCGCGTTCGCAGTAGCGTCTCGTAGAGAAAGAATCCTTGTTTCCCAAGGTAGGTAGAAACCCCACCCCTTGTAGGTGGCTGAATTGAATTTTGAATTTTGAATTGATTCATATGTCCTTCGCCTCCTGTGCTTGTTGTGTTGTCGTCCTCAACCAACAACAAAAGCAAAATATCTCCCACCAAAACCAGTGCCAGGATGTGCCAGTTAACCACAGCAAGAGCATGGTTAAAACTTGTACTGTTGTTGAAAATGGTCGGGTAGTTGTTAAACCGTTAGAATCTCAACTCAATCAAACTTCCGAGTAAATTTCACCCATCTAAATCTAAAGGTAAAACATCGTGGAAGCGGTTGTAATCAATGTAACGATGTCCATCGGGTGTGTGGTGAAAGATATCGACAAATTGATTGTTCCACAAAATCTCATTAGCACTATAGCTATGACGGGCATGGACAACCTGGGCAACCGTTTCATCAATGCCACTCAAAGAGACAATCAGTATAGTATTTGTCTGGGTTAACGATTCTGGTGTCATCCCATATAAAGGACTAAACTCATCAATGACATGCATCACTGACCAGCTTAACGTGAAGCTAGGTGTTTGGTTCCTCAGCAGTTTGAGATCGTGGAACCGCCGCATGAACTGTCCTTCTAGGGTTACTTCGTCGCGCATCAAGTAGACTCGCATCTGCGCCTCCAGAATCGTATTGCGACGCTGATTAGCGCTGCGAAATATGAGAGTCGGCATCGCATCATGAGCCGTAATGACAGCAACACGACTAAAGAGTACACGGGCTGTAGGCCGAGAGAATCGAGCAAAGGCTAGTCCCGTCATCACAGCAATTCCCACCAAACCGACCATTGCTTCAATGGTGACAATAATGTTGGCGTAAATTGTTTTCGGATACATTGCCCCATAGCCAATGGATGCTAGGGTTTGGACGCTAAAGAAAAAGACATCTAAAAAAGAGCCAGGTTGAGCATTAGCAATACAATCTCCTCCTATCAAGTAAGCTAGGGCAAATAGAGCATTAATAGTTATATAGAAAGTACAAATCAGGAGCAGAAAGCCAGTCCAGGGAATCGTTAGCAGCAGATGATAGGGATCGCGCCAGTAGGAATGCCATGCACCCATACCCATAATCTCAAATTTTCCATCTTGAACATGAATCTGAATAGGTGGGATCAAACGCTGTCGTTTCTTAGGTGAAAGTCTCTTGAGTCGAAATTTCATTGCAAGTAGCCAAAAGAACGGCAACTGCTTAGTATTGTAAATTAAGTTGCTTTAGAGACATTCACTCTAGATAATTAGGGAGTGGGGACTGGGTACTGGGAAAGAAATTATTTTAAGATTTGCTTGGGATTTCAATCCCCAATTCCCAATTCCCAGTTAAACTTACCCGCAAGGGAATGGAAACTTCACCTTTGTTTTCTTAAATCAGCAAAAAAATAGGGTGGACATTGCCCACCCTACTAATTTATCTGCTAGAAACTTATTGTTATGGCTTTAGGGATTGACCTTTAGAACAGCGGTCAAACCACTCTTGGTATTTTTTCTGGTGTGACTCATCTTCAACAGCAATGGTAATACGCACCTGTTTACAGCCGTGATTTCGCTCTAGTGCGATCGCATTCAGCAATAAATTAGCAATTTTAGGCGAGCTAAATTCGCCGCTTACCGTTAAACCGTTGTCAAAATGTGTAACCTCAAGTCTTTCTACTTCGGTCAAATCAACGCCAGTAATTTCTCCTTGTCCTAAATCAATTTCTGCAAGTTGTTTGTGTTCTGGGCTAATTTGTTCCACAATCAGCATTTCACGCCGGACAGGAACTTGTACCATCCGGGTTTCAATTACTTTGCGAACAATTACCTCACCGACTTTACGCTTACTGCTTTCAACAACTAGCCGTTCTTCTAGTAGACGAATAATCTGTTCTTCAGTAACCTGTTCTAAATTTACTGGTTCAACTGGGCTATTGATAATTTGATTATTAGCTACTTGCTCAGTTGAGTTACTATCGCCTGGTGTTTGTGTTTCTAAATATTCAGGCATATACTCAATTTCTGATTTGTTTAAGTCTATGAAAACAGATTTAGTTGGCTTGTCGATTTGTTTTATTCTCTGGCTCTGCAACCGAAATAAAGAAGGATGTTTATCAGCTAACTGCTGACCATATTCTACAGTTTGTTGATTTGCCTGCTTAGATATAACTAAGTTGAGCCGACGATGAGCATCCACAATTAAATCATGAACTACTCCTACTAGCTGACCTTGCTTATCAAACACAGCAAAATTATTCACCCTCTGTTTTAAATCTGCCAGAGAGGAGCTAATGCGAGAGTTACCGTTTACCTGTACAATATTTCTTGCCATCTGTTGGCTATTCATCTGCAAAGTTTACGAACTGCTTTCTAATTAGCTAAATTAAAATCTATTAATGCTCTGGATACTATTTAGAAAATGTTTGCGATCGCTGCATTTATCTAACCCATATCTAGAGCAATATTTGCTATTGCAAGCACAGGTAAAGCTAATTCAACAGCCTCACCTGCACTGTGTAGAATTAATTACTAGTCATTAGTTATTGACTAATGACTATATTTAGTTAGCGCTCTTCAACTGGAAGATTACCAGAATTGACATCTAACTCTTCACGACGCACGGTTTCTTGAGTTTCAACTGTGTCTTGATCGACCACTTTTCTAACTCTGACTTCTTCACGTAAAAATGCTTCTTTGCGAACATCAGCAGTTTCTTCGTGGATTTCTATGCGAGCAACTTCGCCTTCACGGAAGTCTGCTTCACGCCCAGAAACAGCCGTACCCGCATCTGCTGGAGTTACACGTTCAATCACAACTCGTTCTCTTTCTACTGGCACTGCAACTCGTGCAGTATCAGTCTCAACATGTTTGCCAATAGTTACTTCTCCAGTTTTTTGGCGTCGTTTACTGGCAATCAGCCGCTCTTCATACAATCTTAGAGTTTGATGATCTTGCTCATTTAACCCGTACAAAGAAGGCTCATTTTCGTAAGTGTAGCTATCACGAGCGTAAGTGGGAGTTGTAGCCAATGGTGCTACAGGTGGTGCTAAAGGGTCTAATGCTGCTGGTGTTGCTAAAGGGTCTAATGCTGCTGAAGCACCTACAGGACTATAGTCTGTGGGTTGGCGATATACCCCACGTACCCGTTCTTCATAGTCGTAATCAAGGGTTTGACGTTCATTAAACTCAGGTAAATCTTCAGCTTGTTCTCTAGTCAAACCAACTGTGTATACGCGATCAACGTTATAGTCGATACGGGCGCGGCCAAGTGGTAGTAATACTTTCTTACCAAAAATCCAGAAGCCTAAGTCAACTACTAGATAGCGAAAATGACCTTCTTCATCAACTAAAACATCGCTGACAGTACCAATTTTTTCATCAGTCCCTTGTGTATAGACACCCAGACCTTTAATGTCATGACCATCAAAATTATCTTGATAGTTAGGCTCAAAATCTTCTAGCTTGTAAAGAACCATTATCTTTAACCTCAAATATTTTTTCTCATCTCTTAATAAGATAGACATTTATTGATTTTTGTACCTCTTTCTGGCGAATGAATTATTTTCAGACTTCAATAATCAAAAGTTATAGATATTTTTTCTTAGCATAGCTAACTAGTACCGCAAGGCGGAATTCAAAATTCAAAATTCAAACAGCGTAAGCGTTTCATTGATTTTGAATGGGTGGTTTATTTACGCCGTGTTGTACTAGATCGGGAAACGCTATAAGTCAGGAATTTTATTAAGTAGTAAGACAAAATTAATTACATAAATTTCGACCTGAAACCCTTATTTAGCGTAAAACCTAATGTGTAAATATTTCTGTTCGATGACTTATTTCATAAGAAATACACAGGCATAATTAAAAATTAACTTTGCCTGTATGATTATTTCAGGTAAACCTACTAAACAAATTTATGAACTAGCTAATTAAATAGCTTCATGTGCATTGATACCATTTTCTTGCACATGTAAATCACCCACCGTATCAACATCTAACTCTTCTCGACGAATAGTATCTTGTGTTTCTACAATATCCCGTTCTACTACTTTCTTGATCCGAACTTCTTCACGCACAAAAGCTTCTTTATGTATCTCAGGCGTTTCTTCGTATACTTCTATGCGTGCTACTTCCCCTTCTTGAAACCTAAGTTCATTGGGATCTACAACTTTACCTGCTTCTGTTGGCACAACTCGCTCAATCAGAACTCGTTCTTTTTGAATAGGTACTGTAAGGTGTGCAATGTCTGTTTCAATGTGCTTCCCAACTGTTACTTCTCCGGTTTTGATGCGGTGTTTATTGGCAATTAATCGTTCTTCATAAAGTCTAAAAGTTTGATCGGAGTTATCTTTTAAACTGTATAAAGCTGGTTCTTTTTGGTAATTATAGGTATCACGATCAGAAGTTAAACTGCTGCTTGGAGAACGAAATACACTACGTACCTTTTCTTCGTAATCATCATTAACGATCGTGTCTTCTTTGTGATCGGGTAAATCATCTATTTCCTGTCTACTTAACCCATCAACATAGACGCGTCTTTCTGGATAATTGATCCGGGTAAGACCAATTGGTAGTAATATTTTCTTGCTAACCAAATCTAAGCTGATATCAATAATTAAATACCGGAAATGACCATCATCATCAACTAAAACATCAGCTACCGATCCAACTTTATCTCCTCCCTCAGTATAAAGATCCAGCGCTTTAATATCGTCTCCGCCAAAGGTTTCTCGATAACTTGGGTCAAAATGTTCAAGTTTGTGAATAGGCATAAGCTGCTCCTAATTTGTGTATAGGGTCTATTTGTTAGTGTAAAAAATATTGTGCTAAGTCTCATCCTGCTGGCGACTGATTTTAATCGAATTATTTGATGATTTATATTAGGGGAATACTTCAGCTAAACACTATTAACAATCAATAGAGATATAACTAAAGTTATAAAAACCAGCCAATATACTGGTATCAAATATTTTCTCAACTAGTCGAGGCGATCGCACAATGGCGACAAGCAAATTTCTCACCTGCGCTGTTGATAAAATCCTTCCTACATTTTCAGGGGATTGGACGATATCGCCTGCGTAAGTCCTGCTAATTAAGAGCCAATACTGAAACAATGGGAGTAGACACTAGAGAACCATGCAGATTATGAGTGAACTTCCAAATAGTCTTGAAGATGCGATCGCCCAATCTCGTGTAGCCGTCCAAACTGCCCTTGCAGATGGCTGTACTCGCCTGCAAGTTGAGTTTTTGTTCCCAGAACTGAAGTATATGCCGGTGGCGGAACAGTTTTTGCCTGTGTTTACAGATTATGATTCCCGTTTGAAGATTTTCTTTGCTGACGCTGGCGCAGCGGCCCTAGCCCGTCGTGATTGGGCAGATGCACCATTTCAAATTTTGGATATTGGTACGGGTAGGGCTGCTTCCTTGCAAACAAAAATTCAGCCAGAGGATGAAATTTTCTTATTCATTGCCCCCACTGCCGTAGAAGTGCCGCAGTTGGAAAAGTTGTGTGAAGTAATAGGCGATCGCCCTTTAGTTTTGTTAAATCCCCGTTTAGAAGATTCTGGGGTTGTGGGCATTGGTTATGCAGCCAGAAAAACTCGTGAGCGTTTCACCAATACTATTGAACCCTGTTATTATCTACGCCCCATAGACGATCAAAGTGCTTTATATCGCTGCTACCCAGGACAGTGGGAAGTTTGGCTAGAAACCGGTGGCGAATATCAAAGAATTGCCGAGTTACCCACAAAACCATCGGGTGATGATTTGGATCTGATTCTTTTAAAAGGACAACCGCAAATAATAACAGACGCGACACCTGTGAGAAAGCCCAGTGTGTTTAAGAGTTTACAACGGTTTTTAAAGGCGTTGAGTAGTTAGGATAATATAGCAATCTTTGCAGGAGTTATGAACAAAAAGATCCCCGACTTCTTGAAGAAGTCGGGGATCTGAGCCTTCGGGTGTTTGCAGTGCTGATTCTGCAATTTTGTCAAATTTATCTACTTTATGAATCGGAGCATTTGCTTGGCTAGGATGGATGAGTTTATTGGACATCTCCACAAATTAAATATGCGTTACCCAGAACCCTTGTAGAGACGTAGCAGTGCTACGTCTCTACATTATTTTTTGGAGATGTCTATTTAGTAGTAGTTGTATATTTGAACTAGTTGAGTAAAGAGCTTGATGTTCATGAATATAAGTACCCTACATGATATTGAGTGTGCTGTCAGTCAACTACAAGCGTAAACCACAATACTGGGTTGATCGAGAGTAGTTAACAGTGGACTAAACAGCGCTTGCACTCAGAATGGAGGACGATTCAAGGGGGTTTTTGGAGTCTGTGAGTTTGTCGTTATCCCACCGCATAATCTGTATACTGCCGAATGTAAGGCGGGTGAAATCCAACTACAATATCGTTTTTTGGTATTCCCATCGCCATAAGTTGCTCACCCACATCCGCTTCTGTGCCATTCCACTGAATCCAAATCTTGCCGTTTTTAATATCAAAATGCATCACAGGGCCAAAAACCCTACGTCTATTTTGCCAACCAATATATATCAGTTGGTAATGGTCTTGTTCTACATCAAAAATTGTTTGAGCTTCAATTTCATTATTAGATGAAGCAAGTTGAGCATATTCTGTAATTAATTTCCGAATGCACTCCCGATATTTCTCTAAATCTGCCATCGGGTAATTTCCTCCGTTTCCACATCATAAACTATCAGATTGATTTGACTTCGCTGGATAATGGTTTTAATAAATGGTTTATTTAAAAAATCGTTATAAGTGTTTAAGGGTACTGCTAAATATAAAACTCGCTCAGAATCTATCTCTTCCAATGCATATCGATAATTAATAAATTGTCCCACCGCAGTATGAAACTCAGAAATAGTTGAAGTACCGATAAAACTTTTAACTTCAACCGCTATTATTTGTCCCTCTCTTTCTGCCGCAATAATTCTCTCTGCTCCCAAGTCGATGTACATATCGGTAATATTTTCTATGCGAATTAGCAAAGGGTCATGAGTAATTCGCCACCCGTCTTTTTGTAATGCCAATTTCACAACATTGTGAAATTTATCTCTAGCTGACATAAACTGTTTTTTCAGCCTGTATGAGTATTCTAAATATATTTTGCCAGAATTAGGGAAAAAGAAGAGGAGTAAGGAATTTTACTGTTACAGGACTTACTCCTAACTTTTTTAATTCCCTTGCAACGGTGCATTTAAAACTTTCTCGATGCGATCGCGCGTTTCTAGTAAGTGCGCTTTGGTATACTCATCCTCGGAATTAACCCCTTTAAGTTTCTCATCAAGCTGTTTGAGTTTATACCAAGCTAAAGTCCGAGCATCTTCTGGAACACTTTCTTTCCGCAATACCATAGCCGTTAAAATGTCCAGATATTGGCGCTGCAAGCCTCGCCGCAAACTGGTAATTTTCATCAGTTTACCTTTTGGTTTGATGACTTCCGTCCAAATACCTGACTGCAAAGTGTCAAATAGTTCTGGTAGAGTCAGTGCTTTTCCTTCGGGAGTTTTGAGTTCAATATCCTTGAGACGAGAAAGGCGATCGCCTGAGAGTAAATCTCGTAACACAGAACCCTGCATAAATAGCACTAAGTCATGAATTGGAAAATCTAAACGGCCAACTTGCACAGAAGTGCCCCAATGTCGCCAACGGGAAGGCGCTAATTTATTCAGTAGTTCTGGTGAAAAGTTCAGGGCATCTTCGGCAAACACATACTTTTGTAGTGTATCTAAAGCTTGGCGCTGTTCTTCAACTGGCACTGCTTCAAATGGTAATCGGTGTTGGGTAACTCCAGAGGGTATCTCACTAGGGTGAATGCGATAGAAAGACTGTCCCCCGATGTATTTTGTGGTGTAATATATTTGCTGAAAATAGTTACCTAATACGGTGCTAAAACGTTCGCTCACATCGCTGTAACTATCACCAGCTATAGGGAAACGTTTATCGAGACGTTCCCACATCACCCGCGCATTATTCAACTGCCACTGAGAATAAAGCAGCACATTGCTACTGTTATCCCAAGCATCAGCAGTTGGGTCAAGGTCATACACATCTTCATCTGTGGAATAACTCAACTCTGGCTTGTAGGATTGTGCAGCAATTTCTTCTAAAATAGGCTTTTCCGCTATGGGAGTTGATGTCTGAATTGGTGTATAGCCGTACTTAATTGCCCATTCATCATAAGGCCCTACCATACTAGGAAAATAATCTCCTTGTTTTGTACCTTGAGGGGCAATATTTGGGGGAATATAGTCCATTACGGAACTTGTCAGACCTTTAGTTTTAGTAATTTCCGTATTATTCATCTCCTGGGGTGGTAGCAGTGTACTACCACGGAAGTTATGACGTAAACCAAGAGTATGTCCAACTTCGTGAGCGATGATTAAACGCAAATATTGATGGATATATTCTTTCACCTGGTCGGGAGTAGCTATGGTATCTGGCAGTAGTGACATTGCCAGTGAACCAAAGGCAAACTGGTTAGCAGCTTCCATGCCATAGCATAAATCGTACTCGCCTGCCATTTTTGATAAACGACTCAACAACCCCTGTTGTCCTGGCATCTTTTGGGCAGCACCATTGTTTTTCGCATCTAAACCATTGGCGCAAAGTAGACGATTTTGCATCAAAGCTGATAGGGTAGTGCGATTTTCTGTTTGACTGGGTTGGACAATTTTACGATACTCATTTTTGAGTGCCCGTACAAAGCTAGCATCTACGAGAATGTCTGCATCTAAAATTTCCCCTGTCAATGGATTAACACGGGATGGCCCCATTGCAAAATAACCATCTACTGTGTTAATCCAGCGAATTGTGTTGTAACGAATATCTGCCGGGTCCCAGGTAGCATCATCGGGCATTTGGCGGACTTCAATTGCATCCTTGAATCCAGCTTTGAGAAAAGCTTTATTCCACATGAGAACGCCTTCTTTCATCGCATCGCGGTACTCTAAGGGCACAGCGTTATCAATCCAGAAAACAATTGGTTTTTTGGGACGAGAAATGACTGCTTTCGGATCTTCTTTTTCCAAATGCCAGCGATTTATATAGCGGACAAAAGAATCGCCGCGATCGTCGTCTTTGGATAAATCTTGGTAGGCGGTGATGAAATAGCCGACGCGATCATCAGCAAGGCGCGGTCGATAATCTTGATCGGGTAGTTGGGAGAGACTGTAGTGGACGCGTAGGGTAAAACCACGGTTGTCAGCTAGGGATGCAAAGCTTGCCACTTCACTATTGTGGTCAACACTACCAGAGAAATTCAAAACTGATTCAACTTCTAAGTTTTGGGGAAAGGCTTTCGCATTACCAAAATAGGATTGGTCTGTGCTTCCTGGGACTCCTAAACTTACAGATAATCCAGCTAAGTCTGTGAGTAACAAATCTCCCAAGTCAATGAGAATAGTTTTGCGTTCTGGATGAATGCTTTTAATGGAAACGGTGTAGAGAACAGAGTCACTAAAAGATCGCATCAGCGACCGCACCTGGGGATCTCCCTCACGAGTACGAAAATTCACATTGCGGATCACAAAATGTAGTTTATCATCCACCCGTTGGAAATAAAACAAAAAATCTTGCAGAGGCATACCACTATAAATACCCCGTTCGCCAATGCCTGATTCCAAGGTTGCTGTAGCTAGGTAATTTTTATTAAGTTGCTCTGGCTTAATTTCTAAATAGATCTTATTCTTTTCTTTATTACGATAAAGGGTGAACAATCCCACTGACTTTTGGGTATTTTTAGTTACTTCGTTGAATGGCTCTAAATCATCCTTTGCTGCTGGTTTAGCACTAGAATTAGGCTTTGCATTCGGTTTTTCTGGGGGTTTTGCAACTTGCAAAAATGGTTGCTGTGCTGCTTTTTTCGGATCTTTTACCACCCAAATAAATGGTTGGGTCTGTACGTGTTTATTTTGATTGACTACCCAAACTTGCCCTGGCGGTAGCTTCTGTTTCTGAGAAATATCGATATTATTTAGTGATAAAGCTGAGATTTTAGTTGAAGAAGTTTCTATCGTTAACTGACTATTAGATTTTTCTTCACCTTTGACTTTAATCACGCCTTTTACAACCTTATGGTTAGCTGATAACTCTGTATCCACTCTGTTAATATAGGGTGACTTAGCGCTAGCCGTTGCTACTCCTAAAAACAAACCATGTAACAAAATTATATAAAAAGTTAGTTTGTTCATCCCATTCATTCCCTAATAACTATCCCGCAGTTAATTTTTAACTTTTGCAAACTATGCAGCCTGCACTCTACCGATTCTCTTAGCTGCTTTATATTAAGCAGCTAACTTTTGACTATGCCAATTTTGGATTTTGGATTAAAAAAGTTTTTTGGTACTGCTTCGATCCTTGTAGTCAGGGTCAATCAAAAAGGCCTTCGTGACCCTCGATAGTATTCGTGCAACCTCTCCCAGAGAAGGATTAGCAACTGTGCATAACATCCGACTCGCTAATGCAAAGCTATCGTCAATCCAAAATCATCAACCCCTGTATCCTTGTGGTCAGGGTAAATCCAAAATCGTTTGACTGAAATTTTAGTTGCCATTTTTCAGCTTTGTTGTGCTGTTTTAGTGTAGGATTTTTCCTAACAATTGTGTCTCCAATAAACAGTAAGTATTATTTTTACATCAGACTAGTAAATTTCTTGAGAAGAAAGTATAACAAATTAACCAAAGCATGGAAATTACTTGATTTTTGAAAGGATTTTGAAGCTAACACTTTATTTACATCAGGAGAAGCATCTGAAAGCGACTACAGGTAAGCGAGAAACTGTCCTCCAGAAAGTCCGTTGGCAAATTCACAAGAAGTTATCCGCTGTAGACATCGCCAACTTATGATTTTTTTACTATAGTATTTATTTATACTATTAATTTTTGGCAATGAAAAGCAAACTAGCATAGAAAAATTTTTAATTCAGGATTATCAAAACAGTAATTTAAATGTAACAACGGACACAGAAATGTCAACATATTTATCTCAAGTCTGGCAATTGCTGAGAAATTATGTGAGAAGTACAAGGTTGCAAGAAATGCCAAAGACCACATCGCCAGAAACCGAAGCAGTTTTACCTCTAGGAAAAAGTATTAAAGAACCAGACAAAAGCGTTAAGTTTACTCAAGATAATTTACAGGAATATTTATACTCTTCAAGACTACAAGAAAGCTTAGAAAAATGGACAATACCAGACAGCGGTTTGACTTCTCAGATCGACGATCGCACATTGGGCACTTTACCCTCTGGATTTTGTTTTAGAGTGTGCGATCGCCAGATGCATAAAGAGATTTATGATTTATTGGGCAATAGTGCCTTGAAACCAGAAATAGTCAGCCAACTAATGGAATTGATTGTGACTGGTAAAAAAATTCACCTAGAACTACTTTTCTGGCGGCTAGAAGATTTTTATCGTCGCTGGTGTCAGGGAGAATTTATCGATGGGATAGCAGATGATAACCTGCCTCAGAAAACAAAGTTAAAGTTGGCAGCACAAAATATTGCGATCGGGTTGAGACAGGTAGACATATATACAGGGCTGAACGTACTGATTTTACTGTTAGAGTTACACCGCTACGCCCAAGGGCGAGATGAACTCAAACAAAAAATCACCTTCTATCCATCAGATCAACCAGACACAGACAATTTTTTCACATCCCAACTACTGCGGATTATCAACTATAGCGATGCGCTGGAAATTGGCAACTTTAGCAGTATAGTCGGGCAATTCCTCAAAGGCGGCAACTTTCGGAGTGCTTACCTGGGTGATGCTAACCTCACCGGGGCAGACTTTAGCGGTGCTGATCTTAGCCTTGCTTATCTCGGCGATGCCAACTTAACTGGCGTCAACCTTAGTGGTGCCAACCTTAGCGGTGCTAACCTTGGTGATGCCAACCTCAGCGGTGCCAACCTCAGCGGTGCTAACCTTAGTGGTGCCGACCTCAGCAGCACAAACCTTAGCGGTGCTAATCTTAGCTATGCCAATCTTAGCCGCGCCGACCTCAACCGCGCCGACCTCAGCAGTACCAACCTTAGCCGCGCCGACCTCAACCGCGCCGACCTCAGTCGCGCCGACATTAGCAGCAGCAACCTCAGCCATGCTGACTTAAGTAACGCCATCCTTTTTGGTGCGAATCTGAGTGAAGCTAACCTTAGCAGCGTCAACCTTAGCCATGCCGACCTTTGCCGCGCCGACCTCAGTGGTGCTGACTTGAGTCATGCCATCCTCAACGGTACTAACCTCAGCGACACAATTCTTTTCAGTACCAACCTGAGTGATGCCATCCTTATTGCCGCAGACCTCAGCTACGCCAAACTTAACGGTGCCAAACTTAACAATGCCAGACTTAACGGTGCCATGTTCTTAGGTGCCGACCTCAGCGGTGTAGACCTCAGTCGGGTAATTCTCAACGAAGCCGACCTCAGCGGCGTGATTCTCAACGACGCCGACCTCAGTGGTGCTGACCTCACCGACGCCATCCTGTTCGGTACAGACCTCAGCTATGCCAACCTTAAGAGTGCTAACCTCAGCGGCAGTAACCTCAGTGGTGCTATTCTCAATGGTGCGGATCTGAGCTATAGCAATCTCAGCTATGCCATTCTGGGTGGTGCAGACCTCAGCGACGCCAATCTAGAAGAAATGATCTGGGGTAAAAAACAGCAGTGGGAAGGTGTGCGGGGATTAGAGACAGCAGTTAATGTACCAGAGGCGTTAAAAGAAGAACTGGGGCTGAATTGAGACAAGGGGAAAGGTAAAAGACAAGCTTTATGCGATCGCCTTTTCTCTTCCTCCGTGTCCTCTGCGCCTCTGCGGTTCGTTATTCTTCCCACACCCAAATTTTACACTAGACTCTAAATAACCAGTAATTACAAGAGTTCCAGCGAATGAACAAGCGTTTATCGCAAACCAGGCAGAAGTTTGAGTAATCAGTAATACTATCTCAAAGCCAGTTCTGAGTTTGCTAACTCTATATCAGAGGGCGATCGCCTGCTTGCTAGAGTGTGAGTAGTTCACGTAAAATATAGTGCCATTGTTGCAGCAGTTCTCATGACCTCATCTGCGTCGTTTGACACATTAGAGTCTTTACAGGCGGATATCGCTGAATTGATCGCTCGTTTACCGACATTAAAAAATCGGCAATTTATTCAGCAAGCACTTGCTACTATTATTCGTCTTGCTGATACCGAAATTGAGCGTCTCGATTGGAAAATCTTGTCGGCTGCTTTAGCAGATATGGAGCGCGGTTTCCAGCTTTTTTATGATTATCGACACGTTCGCAAAGTCACCATCTTCGGTTCTGCTCGTCTAGCGCCAGATACACCAGAGTACCAAATGGCCCTTGAGTTTGCTCGTGCCATTTCGCAATTAGGATTTATGGTCATGACTGGCGGTGGTGGTGGAATCATGCAAGCGGGTCATGAAGGGGCTGGGCGAGAAAATTCCTTTGGATTAAACATTCAGCTACCCTTTGAACAGGAAGCAAACCCATTTATAGAGGGTGATCCCAAGCTAATTAACTTCAAATATTTCTTTACCCGCAAGCTGTTTCTTCTCAAAGAAAGTGATGCTGTGGCCTTGTTTCCGGGAGGCTTTGGCACTCAAGATGAAGCTTTTGAATGTATGACATTAAGCCAAAATGGTAAATTTGGCCCAGTACCTCTAGTTTTAATTGACCATCCTGGTGGTGATTACTGGCGCTCTTGGAGTGAATATATTGATCAGCAATTAGTACAAAATGGTCTGATCAGCCCTGAAGACCCCAGCCTTTACACGGTGACAGACAACCTGGATGTGGCTTGCAACGCTATCACCCATTTTTACCAGGTTTATCACTCCTCTCGATATGTAGGCGATAAGTTAGTCATCCGCTTGAAGACAGATATATCAGACGCACTTGTAGAGCGACTCAATGCTGATTTTAGCAACATTATTATTCAAGGACGGATTGAAAAAAGTCAGGCGTTACCTCAAGAAGCCCAAGATGAAACTGTTGGACTACCCCGCCTGATTTTGTATTTCAATCAACGCGACTTAGGGCGCTTGTATCAGATGATTGCCACAATTAATCAGATGGGTACTCCTTCACCAGAGGATGCAGCGCATCCAGAAAGGAAGTAAGTAGTGAACTACCCTGCCGTAAGACGGACATAGCTCTCCCAATTCATCGGGAATAGCCTCTCTTGTCTTCGTAGTACTAGAAAGTCTGACATTCCCTCCTCTTGTCAGGAGTCCTGATTCCCAAGACCCAAATCTTTCTCTTGCGACACTTACCTATCAGCTTGGTTTTCGCTTACGGCATTGGTGGTCAAGACATTTAATATCCTACCAGAAAAACAAGTAGGATTCGTCATCCATCTGATATTTGTTTTTGCTGTGCAAAAACAAATATCAGATGCAATCCTCACTTCGTGACGCTTTGCGAACATCCCCCGCTCCCTATCCCCACTTGTCCCGGATTTCTCACCAGATTTATCAAACTGAAGTGCAGAGGTCGTAGGGGCGGGTTAAGCGAGACATTCATGAATGATGGATCATATCTGTTAACCCGCCCCTACTGAAGAGTGAGAAATGCGGGTTGTGCGTGTACGTTGAGGGTGGGGACTTCCGCAATGCGTTAAAAAATGCAAGAGAGAGAATTTTGAATCACCGAAACAGTGCTGAGTGCTGAGTAACTCGGCTTAGAGTAAAAAAAGTAATAATCGCACTCAGCACAAAAGGTCTGTACCGCAAAGCGGAACCCGCAGGCTAGCCCCAGCATGACGGTATGGAAAAACAAATGCATATTTATTTCGAGTGGAGAGTGCAACAAGAAATAATGCGTCCTGACTTCAATCCCCTAGATTTATCTATGGGGTTACTCAGCACTCCTGAACCTACTTACAGATGAGAAAAACACCAGTTATTATGACTCAATACTGATTGTCTTAAAAAAACTTGTATATTAGCACAGTAAACAACGTTTCAAATCCTGAAAGAGGAATAAAAGATGCTGGAATTATTGGGTTCAGGTTTGGTGTCGCTTTGGCTGGAAATGGCTGGGGTACAAATCAAGCCTCTAGATGCCTTAGATGCTTTGACTTGGCAAAGTAGCCCTGGCTTAGTTCTTGCCCCTGATCCAAATCCAGCGGGAGCAACTACGGTGCAGGAATATCTGAAAAAGCTCATCACATCAAAAGTGGTAGCGCAAAATCTGGCTGAGAGTCAGGGAATTTGGATGCAGTCGGGGCCGATGCTGATGGCAAATCACCAAGGTACGACTCCTCTACCGGCTGCTTCTTTAACCAAAATTGCCACTTCTTTAGTTGCTTTGAAAACTTGGGGGCCAGATTACCAATTTGATACTTTGGTAAGCGTCACTGGCCCAGTGGTAAATGGGGTTGTCCAGGGCGATTTGGTCGTTGCTGGCCGTGGCGATCCTTTGTTTGTTTGGGAAGAAGCGATCGCTCTTGGTAATACTCTCAATCAAATGGGCATCAAGCAGGTTAAGGGAAATTTGATCATTAGTGGCAGTTTTGCTATGAATTTCCAACGTCAGCCGATGCTGGCGGGTATGATGCTCAAGCAAACGCTAAATCGTGCGACTTGGGGCCGCCCCGCCATGTACACATACTCAATCATGCCCAAGGGAACGCCCAAGCCTCAAGTTGTAATTGCGGGTACGGTGAAAGTTGAGGCGCAACCAAATCCTCAACAAACTCTATTACTGCGTCATCGCTCATTGCCCTTGAAACAACTGCTCAAGGAAATGAATGTTTACAGTAACAACGATATGGCAGAGATGCTGGCAGAGTCAGTGGGAGGAGCGGCTGTAGTACAATCAACTGCTGCTAGCCTTGCGAGAGTGCCACAAGCGGAAATTCAGTTAATCAATGGTTCTGGACTAGGCCCGCAAAATCGCATTTCCCCCAGGGCTGTTTGTGCCATGCTGATGGCTATTCAAATTGAAGCATCTGCCCATCAACTGAATCTGGCTGACTTGTTCGCCATGTCTGGATTTGATCATCGGGGGACAGTACACTCCAGACACCTTCCCCTTGCTACTGTGATCAAAACTGGTACTCTCCGGGATGTGAGCGCTTTGGCGGGAGTGATGCCCACACGCGATCGCGGTTTGGTTTGGTTTGCGATTATCAACCGTGGGACAAATGTCTGGGGTTTCCGTACTGGACAAGATCAACTACTGCAAAGTGTTGTCAAACAATTACAACTACCTCTAGGCGTTCCTGCTGCCATCACTCCCCACTCAGCTATCAACTCTTTACCCCAGCTAGGTGCAACCAGTCGCAATGAAATCTTGTTCAAAAGTTAGTTGATCTTGGTAAAAATAACTGTATATAGATTTGTCACGACTAAGCAACAATTAGGCTTATAGGTTAGGTTGTGATTATGCGATTTCCCCAAATATCTCGGTCTCTACGTCAACTCAGTACTTATCTGTTTGCGATCGCGCTAGGAGTTCTGCTAACCGTTAGCACTTTGCAGGTATTACCCTCCCAAGCCGAGCCAGCACCCACGGTAACTGCTCTTGATACTTCAAACCTCATTGCTCAACGGCAATCACCAGCTAGTGCTGCCATCGGTAGTACTAGCTTTGTGACAGCAGCAGTGAATCGTGTTGGTTCAGCAGTTGTCCGTATTGATACTGAACGGACAATTACTCGTCGCGCTGATCCATTTTTTGAAGACCCCTTTTTCCGTCGGTTTTTTGGTGACAGCTTGCCTCAACAGATGCCTTCTGAACAGTTACGCGGTTTAGGCTCAGGTTTCATTATTGACAAGAGCGGGTTAGTTCTGACTAATGCTCATGTAGTCGATAAAGCTGATAAAGTAACAGTCCGACTCAAAGATGGCCGCACCTTTGAAGGGAAAGTTCAAGGTATTGATGAAGTCACTGATTTGGCAGTAGTCAAGATTAACGCTGGTAACGATTTACCAGTCGCGCCCTTGGGTTCTTCTAATAATGTACAAGTAGGAGACTGGGCGATCGCAGTTGGTAATCCTTTGGGATTTGATAACACTGTTACCTTGGGAATTATCAGTACCCTCAAACGTTCTAGCGCCCAAGTCGGCATTAGTGACAAACGCTTAGACTTTATTCAGACAGACGCCGCTATCAACCCTGGTAACTCTGGTGGGCCCCTATTAAATGGTCAAGGTGAAGTAATTGGCATTAACACAGCCATTCGCCCTGATGCAATGGGTATTGGGTTTGCCATTCCTATTGATAAAGCCAAAGCGATCGCCGCGCAACTACAACGTGATGGCAAAGTTGCTCACCCCTATCTAGGTGTCCAAATGCTAACTTTGACACCCGATCTTGCCAAGCAAAATAACACTGATCCCAACTCTCCGATTCAGATACCAGAAATTAATGGTGTTTTTGTCATGCGAGTTGTCCCCAATTCTCCAGCGGCATCTGCGGGTATCCGGCGCGGGGATGTAATTCTGCAAGTTGATGGTAAAGCTATTACCAGTGCTGAACAATTGCAGAATGTTGTGGAAGACAGTCGCCTTGGTCAAATATTACAGGTGAAAGTGCAACGAGGTAATCAGACACAGCAGATATCAGTCCGCACAGCTGAGTTACAAAATGCTTCTTAGTTAAAAGGGCGGTTAGAAACCGCGTCTACACAAACAAAACCCACCTCCGTGGGTTTCAAACTCTTAATTTTTCTTAGTCTGCAGAGGCGGACAATGCCAGTGTAGCCGCGTACTCCTGCACAGAAGCAAGCTACACGCAGTGTGCCGCAGGCAATTCCATTCGCTTAAGGCTGGGGCAAATACGTCTGCTTCCATTTGTTGAAGAGTGTCTTCAATGCGTTGCTGGAGTTCAGCATTTCGCTTCACAAACCTACGAAATGCTCGTTTGAATTTTGGGGTCAAAACCAGCAGTCTCATTCCTCTAGTACCGCAAGGCGGAAGTCAAAAGTCAAAAGTCAAAAGTCAAAAGAATTGTATTCCAAGCTCTTGCGCCATTTGAAATGGTATGTTTATTTACACCGTGCTGTACTAGTTAGTTTAAGTGCCAATAGAAATCACTCACCAACAGGTAATACTAGACCTTCATGGGCTATTATGGCTTGAGGAAAAGCAGATTTAATATCGACTTGAACCTGGTCAAGAAAATCATCATGGTCATCTGGGTGATGATGAGAAATGGCTAGCTGTTTAACGCCACCATTCAGAGCTGCATTCACCGCAGCTTGCCAAAGTAAATCAGCAGAGTCATGGTTGTGAGATGTCGGCGGAGCGTAAGTAGCATTGGCAATCAGCAAATCAACGCCTTTAATAAACTCTAAAATCCGCTCTCGCTCCACTTGATCGGCATTCTGGTGCAAATCCGTGATGTAAGCAACATTATACTCTTGCCAAGTAACTCGGTAGCCAACTGACCGCTGAGTTTGATTAATTAATGCAGTTGTAATAGTGATATCATCTAACTTCACATCACTTTCTGGAGTCAAATTGTAAAACTGCAATTCCGACTGCATTACCTGTAAAGGGTAAGGAAAATGTGGCTGGAGCATCTGATCGTACAGACATTGTTTGATAGAGGCTCCATTTGAGGCAGCTGTGCCGTAAATGTGGAAGCAATTTTCTCCAATAAATGCAGGCGCAAAAAAGGGAAACCCTTGAATTCGGTTTGATTGGCAGTTGGTAAAAAATAAATGGGCTTCTAATGGCTGTTGTAGTTCTTGCCAAGTTTTACCCAGTATCCGTAAGCCAGTACCACCATCAAAAATCAAGCGTTTTCCAGCTACCTGCATTTCTACACAAGCAGTATTACCACCATAACGGTTGGTATCGCTAGTTGGGGTGGGAATTAAACCTCTTACACCCCAGAATTGCACGAGAAATTCACCTGCTGGACTACTTGACAGACTAGTAGACTTTTCAGGTATGTAGCTTTGGGAACCCGACAACTCAAAATTTGACATTTTTCTTGAAATTTAGACCTTACTGAGCAGGTCATCGTAGCGCCGCACTTCCAACAACCTGTTTTTTTCGTCCACAATGACTACCGTAGGAGAGTAACTTTTTGCCTCTTCTGGAGTGAACTGCCCGTAAGTCATTATAATCAAGCGATCGCCAATAATGCCTAGACGTGCCGCACCCCCATTTAACTCAATTACTCCTGAATGGGCTGGAGCCGGGATCGCATAGGTAATAAAGCGCTGACCGTTGGCACTATTAACTACTTGCACCTGTTCATAAGGTAAGATACCAGCTTTTTCTAAAAGGATTTCATCGATGCTGATGCTACCCACATAGTTGATATTCGCCCCTGTGAGGGTGCAGTTATGAATTTTTGCCAAAAGGAGAGTACGCTGCATTCTGGTTTGGGGTTGGTGGCAGATTTTCAAATCCGTAACAAGGGAAAGTTAGCAAAGTGAGGAGTGAACACTGAGAAGTTAGGAGTGAGGAGTGAACAGTGAGAAGTTAGGAGTAAGGAGTTAGGAATAAAAATTCATAACTCTTAACTCCTAACTCCTAACTCCTAACTCTTAACTCCTAACTCCTCACTCCTCACTCCTAACTCTTAACTCTTAACTCCTAACTCCTCTATTATCCTCTATAAGCTTTGATGGATTTTTCTACTAAAGCTGCAACCTTGTCCACATCTTGCCAACCGAGAATTTCAGTCACCTTTTTTTCCAAATTTTTATAACTACGGAAAAATTCGGCAATTTCATCTAAGCGGTGTGGTGCTATGTCTTTCAGGGATCTTACTTGAGCGTAGCGCGGATCTTTGTCAGGAACACAAAGGATTTTTTCATCGCGATCGCCACCGTCAATCATCTCCAAAAAGCCAATCGGTCGTGCGGCAATAACACAGCCTGGAAAGGTCGGCTCGTCAATTATGACTATACCATCGAGGGGATCGCCATCATCAGCCAAAGTATTGGGTACAAAGCCGTAGTCATAAGGATATTGTACCGAGGAAGAAAGTACTCGGTCTAGAGCAAAAGCTTCTAGTTCCTTATCATATTCGTATTTATTTTTACTTCCGCCAGCAATTTCAATCAGAACGTTGATTAGACCAGGTTTCGGTTGGGCAGGAATACGAGATAAATCCACAAAAAACTCCTCTGATAACAGTGAATCATGGGGGCACTCAGTCAGTTTCGCTCCCCGTGTAGAATTTTAGGGCAATATGGATCTCTTCCCAAGGTATTCATTTCAGAGGATAGGGAACTGGGGATTGGGGAAGAAACTTTGGGAGCATCTCGTTTTGGCGGATCGCCCGCTACGCGAACAGACTAGAAGTCTGGGGCTATACAAACTAAACCCGCCTTCGCGGGTTTCAGAGAGTCCGCGTTCGCGTAGCGTTCCGTTGGCGCAGCCTAAGAAGAGAAGGAAAGGCGGACGAAAGTTTGTGTAGCCGCGATTTCTAATCGCCCGGTGTTTCTTCTCCCGAAACTTTAAGCTGTAACCTATTCCCTTGAATTAGCCAAAAAATGGAAAAAGCGTTGTGAAGTTTCCTCGCAACGCTTTTTCCAAGAAGGTATTATGGGTATCCTCCGCCTTTGATTACTGTTAGAGGTATTTTGGCCTCTATTGTGTCAAGACTTCTGAAATCTGGAGTTACACAATACAGATTCAGCTTATTTCTGACGAACTACATTCACATCTACAGAGGTTGTCTCAAAATCAGTTTTCTCCTTTTTGTAGCTTTCCTACCGGTGAAATGCTACAGGGAGCTTTATCAATCTTTCCTTCCTTGTAGGTTTTGGATCAGGGGTTGCTGGTTATTTTGAACATTAGTTGAAGAATAGTGGGCGATGACAAATACGGGTAGGGTAAGAGTCAACAGAGCGATCGCAGTTCCCACAATGTCTGCCAAACGTTGGGAATATGTGTCGGCAGAATTGGCAGACTGGCTATTTGAATTCATACAAAATTGAAGTTATTCGTAACACTGTGTAGGTCTACTCTCTGAGTGAGAGTCTTGATGCTATTTTAGCTATTTTTAAACTGTAAAATGTGTAGCATTCTACAACCTAAACCAGTTTTAAAGCTGTCATAATAGCGTTTTTATACATGAAATTATTAATACCAAGTTACAAGTCAACAAATCATGTTTTATTTTGTGATGAATATTTTCAGATGTTTACCTGTATGGTGTAACGGTTCGCATACGCAAAACTAACTTTAACAGCATCATAAACTACATTTTTTCGCTGCTTAAAGATTAATTAGCAAAATGTATTTGTCCGATACTTCATGAGTATAACATCTCTGTAAAGGCTTTGATAAGGTCATTTTACTGGAATTACTAATTTGTGATACAGGACACAAAACCGCAAAAGCACTGATAAATATTCAGTATCCTCGATTGTTATATGGTAGTTATACATAACAATATTTAATACTAGAGAAGAAATAGGGAGGAAGATTTTTGTAACCAATCATGACTACCGAATAAATACAGATACATCAACTGTGTTGTGCAGCATGGATTAAGTGATAATACTAAACAAATATTTCAGAATTTAAATTTTCAAATCTATGTAATATCACAGCAATTTTGTCAATCTATACATAGGTAGAGTAAAAAAATATTTTAGAAAGTGGCATAGAGGGTTATCCCCAGACTTTGCTCATATTTGAACAAAATATCCAATTCTAATTTCCAGATCCTAAATCTGTATAACTTTTTGGATAAATCAAAATCTAATACGAGAAACTGTGTAACAAATTAATCAGCTAAAAAAACCGCCACTAACTATGATAAAGCGGTCTGGTTAAGCAATCGGAGGGTAATTACAGATTACTTTGCTAATAAATGAAATTGCTGTAACGAAGTTTGCATTAGATTGGGGATTGGGCATTGGGGATTGGGCATGGGGCATTGGGCATGGTTATTCTCCTTGTCTCCCCCATCTCCCCCATCTCCCTCATCTCCCCACTCCCTACTCCCTTCCATAAACACTCATTGGTTCCTTGATAAATCGGGTGTAAAGATGCTTAAACGTAGATTTAATGACGCGGGGCATACCAAAATCAATGGGCATTAAATTGTCTGGTAGTCGCCAATCTTCTATTTTTAATAAGTCAGGATTTAAATGCGGAAACTCTATGGCAGACAGTTCTGGACAAACTCCTAGCCTTTGGGAAGCTGCAACTGTGGGTACTTGTTCAGGAGGAACATTGAGGATTTCTACCATTGCCCGATCTAAGGCAAATATATCTGATGCGGCTGCTAAAATACCTAGTTGGCGAGGTTCACCGTTGCTGGGGCCATTACCTTCATGACCGATGATGCCATCTAATATGGTTAAGTTGGGGTTAATTGCCCTGGCAGTTTCTACTAACATTTCACCAAATCTATTCGCGTCTTTTCCAGCTTCCATGTGCCACCAAGCTTTCATTTTGCCAGGGACACAACCAAATAAGTTTTTTACACCCAGGGTTAATGTCAGCTGCGTATGTGATTTCACTTTCGGTAGGTTAATCACTACGTCTGCTTCCATTGCTTCTTTAGACAGCCGCAGATGGTTAAAATTGTCACTAATGGTTTGGTAACGCTGACCGTGAAAATCGATAATGGGAAGATTCAGTTCTTCTAAAATAGGCAGATAGCCGTTTGCTACTGCTACGCCCTTGGCACTGCCAAAAGCAGGACTATCGCCCAAAAATGGCTTACCGCCAACCTCAATTACCATCTGGGCAACTTCGTAAACTAGTTCGGCACGGGTGATACACTCTTTACCAGGACGCGACCCTGTAAGTAGATTTGGTTTGAGTAAAACGCGATCGCCTTTTTTCACAAACGCTGCCATTCCTCCCAAAGGTTCCAGCAGTGTAACTAAGGATTCTCGTAAAGCTTCTCGTTCGTAAGATGTAGCCCGAATGAGACTGACAGATGGTTTTTGAGTCTGCATAGTATAGATGGGGGAGATGAGGGAGATGAGGGAGATGGGGGAGATGGGGGAGACAAGGAGAATAACCATGCCCAATTCCCCATAAATATTATTCTGTTCTGAGTGGTAAGATACCACTCATTTGTTCTAGATTTAACACTGTGGCTAAGTCTGCTTCACTCATCAATCCTCGTTCTAGGACAATCTGCCGCAGGGATTTACCAGTTTCTAAAGATTCTTTGGCGACAGCTGCGGCATTTAAATAACCGATGTGGGTATTGAGTGCGGTTACTAAAGCTAAACTACCTTCGGCATAAGCTAAACAACGTTCCTGGTTGGCAGTAATTCCCTCAATGCCTCGTTCGGTGAGTGCGGCGATGGTATTACCCAAAATTTCGATACTGTGAATTAGGTTATAGGCAATCAGTGGCATCATCACATTTAATTCTAATTGTCCGGCTTGTGCAGCTAAAGCGATCGCACTGTCATAACCCATCACCTGAAAACATACCATTGATGTCATCTCTGCCATGACTGGGTTATATTTCCCTGGCATAATCGAGGAACCGGGTTGTACCGGAGGGAGTTGAATTTCTTTCAAACCAGTTTTTGGTCCCGAATCCATCAGCCGCAAGTCGTGAGATATTTTGACTAAATCCTGCGCTAAGTTGCGTAACCCACCGGAAACGTTCACAAATGGCGCCATACTTTGCATAGCTGCCATCAGATGGGGTGCAGGTTCTAAAGGAGTATCAATCAATTCTGAGAGAACTTCTACCACATGGGCGCGATACAGAGGATGAGTATTTAAACCCGTTCCGGCTGCACTACCTCCTAAACCCAGCACCATCAAATCTCCAGAGGCGGTGTAAATCCGGTTTTGATGTTCTGTAAGGATTTGCGCCCAAGCCCGAAAATTTTCACCCAAACGCACGGGTACTGCGTCTTGTAAGTGGGTTCTGCCAGATTTGACGATATTTTGAAATTCTACAGCTTTATTTTCTAAAGATGCGATCGCACCATCTATTGCTGGGTGTAATGTCTTAGATAATGCCAATAATCCACCAATGCGAATTGCCGTAGGGATCACATCATTGGTAGACTGTCCATAATTAACATGGTCATTAGGACTAACACGTTTATAATTGCCCTTTTCTTCACCAAGAATTTCTAAGGCGCGATTTGCCAAAACTTCGTTGACATTCATGTGGTGGGATGTTCCAGCACCAGCCTGATAAACATCTACGACAAATTGATCCCGAAACTTCCCAGCTAAGATTTCATCAGTTGCTTGGACAATCGCCTGACTAATATCTTGGGGAATGCAATTCAGTTCACCATTGACAATTGCTGTAGCTTTTTTAATTATCAATCCCGCATCTACGTAAGTAGGTAAAGGCTTGATGCCGCTAATGGGGAAGTTTTCGATAGCCCGCAGCGTTTGAATACCGTAATAAACGCTACTAGCAATTTTGCGATCGCCCATAGAATCGCGTTCGATGCGAAATTCGGAGTCTGTGTATTGAGTCATAGTATTCTTTTAAAAGAGCTTCAGAAAACAGATTTTCCCACGCTTAGGGAGAAAGTGGGGAGATGAGGGAGATGAGGGAGATGAGGGAGATGAGGGAGATGAGGGAGATGAAGGAGATGAGGGAGATGAGGGAGATGAGGGAGATGAGGGAGATGAAGGAGATGAGGGAGATGAGGGAGATGAGGGAGATGAAGGAGATGAAGGAGATGAGGGAGATGAGCAGGGCTGATTCATTCCACAAAAAGCTTTAAAAATCAACGGTTATAGCGATTAAAAATTGGTTATTTTGTTACCAGCGTGCCGACAGAATGAACTATTGTACTGATATTTAAGTGCTTAAATGTTCATCTCATAGTCACCCTTACTTACGATTTTCTCGCTAATCATCTTGACAAATACTGTTTGAAATGGAATGAATCAGCCCTGAGGGAGATTAGGGAGAAAAATTACTTGTTTTCCTTGTCTTCCTCATCCCCCTCATCCCCCTCATCCCCCTCATCCCCTCTATGACTCTACCCAACTGGATTACCTTCTCGCGTCTTCTGGGTGTACCATTTCTGCTTTATGGCTTGTATAACCCCACAACACAAGCTAGGTGGATATGTTTGGCGATTTTTATCATTGCGGCGTTAACTGATTGGTTAGACGGCTATTTAGCGCGCAAACTCAACCAAATTAGTGAGTTGGGTAAATTTCTTGATCCCTTAGTGGATAAATTTCTGGTACTTGCACCGTTGCTGGTTTTTATTGAATTAGAAAAAGTGCCAGCTTGGGGAGTGTTTTTGATTTTAGCGCGGGAATTAGCGATCGCTGGTTGGCGGGTGAATCAAACGACAATTACCGGGGCGAATATTTGGGGTAAACTCAAAACTGTTAGTCAAATAGTGGCGATCGCACTTTTGATCGCCCCCCTACCTGAAGTCTGGCAAACTCCCTCCCTAACTGCCTTTTGGATTTCTGTAGGCTTAACATTAATCTCTGGGGGTATTTATCTTTTGCCCCAAAAAGCCAGCACCGAACAAGAATGAAACCACAATATATTCTAATTAAGTGGTCGATGGTAGGTCAGAATTATTGAATACTCTTTCGTTCAAAATTCATAAAACCTCGCGGGATGCGGGAAACTCAGCGGCTTTAGCCCTGAGAGGTAAGCGGCACGAGCGACTTTAGTCGCCGTGGTATTTTTTTAGCTTGAGTAGCCATAACCATCTTTTTTGTGGATAGTTTTACAGGCTTTATAACTAATTCCTTGAACTAGGAACTAGCTACGCATTCCGGGGTGTCGTGACTCAAAAAACGTAGTCAAGTTTTGACTTAGACTGGTCAACACAGCTTGCTTGATTTCTCTTGCAAGCTCAGTGGCTTTAGCCCTGAGTTATTGACTCTTAATTCTGGTTTCTGACTCCTGAATTCTTTTTCGAGAAAAAGCGGTAAAACTTCGGTTGACCAAGCTTTTTCCGCAATGCCTCCATGTAAATGTAAAACACTGGAGTCAAATAGAGAGTCAATATCTGAGAGAACAGCAATCCACCAACGATCGCAATCCCTAAAGGACGACGCGCTTCGGAACCAACTCCCGTCCCCAAAGCAATGGGAAGTGTGCCAATCAAAGCTGCCATCGTCGTCATCATAATTGGGCGGAAGCGAGTCAAGCAAGCGGCATAGATGGCATCATAGGAATTTTTACCTTCCTTTCGCTGGGCTTCAATGGCAAAGTCCACCAGCATAATGCCGTTTTTCTTGACGATACCCACTAGCAGAATGATGCCGATGAAAGAGTAAAGATTTAAATCAACCTGGAAAATCAGCAGCGTCAGTAATGCGCCAAAACCCGCCGAAGGTAGACCAGAAAGAATGGTGATTGGGTGAATGAAATCCTCATAGAGGATACCGAGAATCAGATAGATGACTAAAATAGACACCAACAACAGCGTCCCTAAATCATTGAAGGACTGTTGGAAGGTCTGGGCTGAACCCTGAAAGCTGGGGGTAATTGTTGAGGGTAACACCTCACTAGCTGCTTCCTTGATGGCATCTGTAGCCTGACTGAGAGACGTTCCTGGGAGAGTGTCAAAAGAGATAGTCGAAGACGGGAGTTGACCAACGTGAGCGACGGTGAGGGGACCGACATTTTGGGTAATATTAGCGATCGCACTCAGGGGTACTTGTTTACCAGTACTCGATTGCACATAGAGCATCGATAGGGCACTGGGATCTCGCTGAAACTCCGGTTTCACTTCTAAGATTACATAAAATTGGTCATTTGGAGTATAGATAGTAGAAACCTGGCTGGAACCATAGGCAGCACTGAGGGTTTGTTCAACTTGTTGGGCGGTAATCCCAAGAGTTGCGGCTTTGTTGTGGTCAACTTCGACTTCGATTTGGGGAGTGCTGAGTTGTAAATCGCTGTCAACATCCCGGAGTCCTGGTAGGGTTTTGACTTTATCTAGAAGTTTAGGAACGTATTGGCGCAAGTCTTGTAAATTCAAGCTCTGCAAGGTGAACTGATAAGTAGAATTAGTCTGTTGACCACCGATGGGAATAGCTGGCGGAGAGCGGAGGAATGTCTTAATCCCAATTGTACGTCTCAATTTGGGGGTTAGCTCTTGAATGATTTCGTCAGCACTGAGTTGACGTTGATCGCGTGGCTTGAGCCGAATGGTAATTCGCCCACCGTTGACTGAACCGTTCGGGCCACTTGCACCCACAATGGAGTCAACTGCTTCAATATTGGGATCTTTACGAATAATCTCAACAACCGTTTGCTGGTGACGCAGCATATCATCAAAAGAAATATCTTGCGCGGCTTTCGTGTTCCCCATCAATTGTCCGGTGTCTTCCGTGGGGATAAATCCTTTGGGAACGATGACGAACAAATAGGCGGTCATTATTAGCAGAATCCCAGAACCAATGAGTGTCATCAAGCGGTATTTTAAGATGGGCTTGAGCGTCCAATCATATCCCCGCAGTAGTAAATCAAATCCCCCTTCTAAAAATTGATAGAGCCGATTTGGTCTTTGCTGATGGGGTGAACTTAAGAAACGACTGCACAACATGGGGGTGAGACTGAGGGAAACAAAACCCGAAACCAAAATTGCCACAGCGATGGTAACAGCAAATTCATGAAATAATTTACCGATGATTCCACTCATAAACATGATGGGGATGAACACCGCCACCAAGGAGAGGGTCATTGACAAAATTGTGAAACTGATTTCCTTTGATCCCTTCAATGCTGCCTCTAGGGGAGAATCGCCCATTTCCCGATAACGGACGACATTTTCCAACACCACGATCGCATCATCCACGACAAAGCCCACGGAGAGGGTCAAGGCCATGAGTGAGATGTTGTCTAGGGAGAAGCCCGACAGATACATCACCGCAAAAGTACCAATGATGGCTACAGGTAGCGCCAAACTGGGAATCAGCGTTGCCGTGATGTCACGCAAGAATAAGAAAATCACCAAGACAACTAGACAAATCGAGAGAACCAAGGTAAATTTTACATCGTTGACAGAGGCTCGAATGGTTTGGGAGCGATCGTACATAATCCCCATTTCAATAGATTTGGGAACTTGTTCGCGGAGTGTAGGTAAAAGTTTCTGGATAGCATCAACGATATTTACAGTGTTAGCACCTGGTTGCGGCTGCACAGCGAGAACAACAGAATGGCGGTTTGTCACCTTGTCATCGTTATACAAATTCGAGACTTTGTTGTTTTGTTCACTGTCAATCACGTCCCCCAAATCCTTGAGCCGCACAGGCGCACCATTGGCGTAAGTTACAATTAGCTGGCGATAGCCGGCAGCATCGGTAAGTTGACCGTTCGCCTGAATCGTATAATTTTTGAAAGTATCAGAGAGACTGCCGGTTGCTAAATCAACATTTCCCTGTTGAATGGCAGTTTTAACCTGACTTAGACCAATTCCCCTTGATGCCAACTCTCGCGGGTCAAGTTGGACGCGGACTGCATATTGCTGTTGACCATAGACCTGTACCTGAGCAACACCATCAATCATCGAGATGGGCTGACCAACTGTTACCTCTGCATATTCATCTACTGTCGAGATTGGCTGTGTCTCAGAATACATATAGAGGTAGAGAACCGGTGAGACAGATGGGTTGACTTTGCGGTAGGTGGGCGGGTGAGGCATTCCGGCGGGCAGTTGTCCGGCTGCGGCTGAGATGGCTGCCTGTACATCTTTGGCGGCATCTTCCACTCTCCGGCTAAAGTCAAATTGTAGGGAGATGCTGGTGCTGCCTGTGGAACTGGTGGAATTAAATGAATTGAGTCCGGCAATTTCGGTAAACTGTCTTTCTAGAGGTGCAGCGACCGAAGATGCCATTGTTTCCGGGGTGGCACCAGGGAGACTAGCGGAGACAGATATAAAAGGATATTCAACGTTAGGCAACGCACTAATGGGTAATAGTAGATAACTCATCAAACCGAAGATGAGGATACCCATCATTACCAAAGTGGTCATGACTGGACGACGGATGAAGAGTTCTGAAAGGTTCATGGGTTTTGTTCTCCCAGAAATGTGGTAGCGATCGCTAAATATAATTTCAATGTGAATTTGATCAATCTGTAATAGTGCAATAACTCTATCTTTGATTTTTAAACATATCTAACGCCTCCTTCACCGCTTCTTTAACAACTGGATCTGGATCTTCTAAAAGCTGCGATACAAACTCCACAGCCTCAAATGCTTTGATTTTTCCTAAAGCAAAGGCCGACCGACTCCGAACCCATTTGCTAGGGTGTTGAAGTCCTTGAATTAAGGCATCTACTGCTCGGAGTTCTTCGAGTACTAATACTACAGAAAAGCCGGAATCATATTTTTCGTCTTGCAGCAGATTCAGAAGAGTATTAACTACTTTATTTTTCAGATTATTTGGGGGAATTTCTATTCCATAGCTATTGCTCATATATAGGTCATTATGAAGTAGTTGTACGGTTTGCCAAGAGGAATCTTCAGGAAATATCTTCAGAAATCTTTCGAGAGCTAAGTCTGTAATTCCTGAGTTGTATTTTCGATATGCAGCAGCATACTTTTTCTCATCTTTCTCTATGTAACCTTTGCAATCGATGAACAATCCCCCAGCCTCATAAGATTCCGCTAGAGTCAACATCATGGCTGTTAAATTGGTGTATCGCAGTGAAATTTCTACAATTTCGGAGATATTAATTACAGGAGAAGTTGTTTGTTCATCATCCGTTGCGACAACTGCTAAAAACTCGACATCTGACATACAGACTGGCAAGACAGGTTTACCCGCATACTTATACATCAGGGCTATTTCTTCATGTTCCTCTTCCCAAGTTTGAGCTTCTGACACTGCTGAATCTAAACTTAGAAGAAACATAGGATAAAATATCCAATCATCTGCACAGCCATCCATTGGGTATCCATTTGACCATTCATAAATTTCCCGAACTTCTTTGGATACTTTAAAAGATAGGGTACTCAACACATTATCTATTTCTAATGGACTTAAACCTGATGCCAATGATGCAATCTTTGCTGGATGATTTTCTTTAAACCAGTAATGAATTCGGGTTAATGCATCTTTAATATCTGACATAAGTGTTTAATTCATAATTGAGAAAATCAGATTTAGTCTTGGTTTTCAGATGGAATGGCACTAAGAAAAGCTCGAAAGCTTGTGTAGCCTCGTTCCCAGCCTCCAGGCTGGGAATACATTCCCAGGGGCTGCTGCCTCTGATCAAGAAAGAGGAGGTGGCAGTCCCCCCAGGCTGGGAACCAGTTAGGGCAAGGGCTGTGTCTTAACTTAGTGCCATTCGTTTTCAGATGATTGAACATTACGATCGCCCGCCTGAAAATGAAAATACCCGCCGGAACTTAACTTGACTGAGCTTTTTCCGCCATGATTCCATATATATATAGAACACGGGTGTTAAATACAGGGTCAATATCTGAGAAAACACCAGCCCACCTACAACTGCAATCCCTAGAGGACGGCGGGATTCGGAGCCAGCCCCAAATCCGATCGCAATCGGCAAGGTTCCCATTAATGCTGCCATTGTCGTCATCATAATTGGGCGGAAACGCACCAAACAGGCTTGATAAATCGCCTCAGACGGTTTTTTCCCTTCTTCTCGCTGGGCAACAATAGCAAAGTCCACCATCATAATCCCGTTTTTCTTGACGATGCCCACCAAGAGAATTATGCCGATAAAGGAGTAAACATTGAGTTCCACATGGAATATTATCAGCGTTAACAATGCCCCAAAACCTGCTGACGGCAAACCAGAAAGAATCGTAATTGGGTGAATAAAATCCTCATAGAGAACACCCAAAATCAGATAAATTACGAGGATAGCGATCGCTAACAATAAACCCAAACTTGGCAGTGAACTTTGAAATACCTGACTTGCACCCTGAAAGCTGGTGCTAATGCTGGCAGGAATCACCTGATTAATCACTTTTTCAATCTCTTCGTTGGCATTTCCCAAGGCCACACCAGGAGCGAGGTTAAAGGAAATGGTAGCAGCGTTCATCCGACCGTTATGATTGACCATTAACGGGCTGACTCCCTGAGACAGTTTGGCGAATGTCTTGAGAGGAACTGCAACTCCTGTACTGGAGTTAATGTATAATGTCAACAAAGCATTGATATCCTGCTGAAACTGGGGTGCTAATTCCAAAATCACCTGATACTCATTGGTTGCTGCATAGATTGTTGATACTTGATAAGAACCGTAGGCACTTCTCAGGGTATTTTCGATTTGTTGGGCGGTGATACCATAAGTTGACGCTTTATCGCGGTCAATGTCAATTTTAATTTGGGAAGCAAACTGTAAATCGCTGTTAACATCCTGGAGTTCTGTCATCTCCTTCATCTTGGCAACAAGTTGGGGAACATATTCCTGCAAGGGTTTGACATCAGAACTCTGGAGTGCTACCTGATAAAGTCCTGTGCTTTGTTGAGCGCCAATGGGAATCGCTGGGGGATTTTGTAAGAATACTTGGATACCTGGAACAGTGGCGAGTTTGGTTCGCAAATTTTGCACGATTTCGTCAGCCCCAAGTTGGCGTTGCGATCGCGGTTTTAACCGAATAAACAAACTTCCAGAATTGGCTGCAACTGCTGCCCCACCGCCACTCGCACTCGCTCCCGCCCCAATATTGGAGTTGACTGCATCCACATTTGGGTCTTGACGGATCAGGTTAGCAACTGTCTGCTGATGCTGGACAAGATTATCAAAGGATGCATCCTGGGCTGCTTGGGTAATGCCTGTAATTTGCCCGGTATCTTCGCTAGGAATAAAGCCTTTGGGAACTATCATCAACAGCCCAACAGTCACCGCCAATAGAAAGACAGATAAAATCATCGTGGTGCGGTGATATTTTAAGACTTTTTTGAGACTCCAATCGTACACACCAAGGAAGCGATCAAAGACATATTCGGAAGCTTGATATAACCGACTTTGATTAGCATGATTTACAGGACGCAGAAAACGGCTGCACAACATGGGAGTCAGAGTCAAAGACACAAAACCAGAGACGAGAATTGCCACTGCGATCGTCACAGCAAATTCATGAAATAATCGTCCCAGTACTTCACTCATGAACAACATGGGAATGAAGACTGCAACTAAGGAAAGGGTCATCGATAGGATGGTAAAACCAATTTCTCTCGACCCATTCAACGCTGCTTCTACCGGACGTTCCCCCATTTCGATATGACGGACGATATTTTCTAGCATAACGATCGCATCATCCACGACGAAGCCCACCGAAAGGGTCAATGCCATCAACGATAGGTTATCTAGTGAGTAGTGCAGCAAATACATCACCGCAAAGGTGCCAATCAGCGAAACGGGTAACGCCAAACTGGGAATCACCGTGGCTGAGAGATTCCGCAAAAATATAAAAATTACTAAGATAACTAGAGCGATCGTCAGAATCAACGTAAATCTGACATCATCTACTGAATCTCGAATTGACTGAGATGCATCATAGAGAATCCCGATTTCCACGGATGCTGGAATCTGGTCTCGCAATTTCGGGAGTAATTTCTTAATTGTATCTACGACTTGTACTGTATTGGTTCCGGGTTGTCTTTGAATGGTGAGAATAATGGCGCGGGTATTGTTGTACCAACTTGCTACTTTGTTATTTTCTACACTGTCAATAATCCGACCGAGTTGATAAAGATAGATGGGCGCACCATCTTTATAAGACACAATCAGCTGACGATAAGCAGCCGCATCTTGGAGTTGCCCGTTAGTTTGGACTGTAAAATTCTTGTGATTTCCCGAAAGACTACCAGTAGGTAAATCGACGTTACCCTCTTGAATCGCTGTCGCCACCTGATCTAGCCCAATTTGCCGCGTTGCCAATTCCTGCGGATCAAGTTGAATTCGAGCCGCATACTTTTGGGAACCGTAGACAGCTACCTGTGCTACCCCATTGATTGTAGATAGTTTTTGCGCCAGATAAGTCTCGGCATAATTGTCTACTTGGGAAAGGGGCAGTGTGGGAGAGTCTAGGTAAAGGTAGAGAATCGGTTGATCTGCGGGGTTAACCTTACTGTAGGTAGGAGGATTGGGTAAATCCGTCGCAATTTGCCCCGATGCTCCTGATATCGCGGCTTGCACATCCTGCGCCGCATCATCAATGTTCCGACTCAGGTTAAATTGTAGGGTAATTTGAGTCTGTCCCAGAGTACTAGTTGAGTTGAGCGAATCGAGTCCCGCAATACTGGAAAATTGCTTCTCTAGGGGACGCGCAACCGATGCTGCCATCGTTTCGGGGCTAGCTCCCGGTCGGGAAGCACTGACCTGAATTGTGGGATAATCCACACTTGGTAAATCGCTGATTGGCAGTAAGCGATAACTCATGAAACCGAAGATCAAAATCGCTGCCATCACCAGAGTCGTCATGATCGGGCGACGGATAAATGGTTCTGAGAGGTTCATGAATCACCTCCGCCAGACTTCGGCGCATTATTTCTTCTTGATTTCGAGGAATTTCCATCGGCATTTGAGTTATTGCCGGCTGTTTTGATGCGGATTTTGTTACCCGAAACGAGATTCGCTTGACCATCGGTGACAATTTTATCGCCGGGTTGCGGCCCTTTCTGAATCACATCTAGTCCATCAATGGTGCTGCTAACTGTAACTGGCACATTTTCTACTGTCATGTCGGGCTTAACTACAAAAACAAACTGTCCATCGGGGCCATTCTGCACGGCTTGGGAGGGAACAACTGTTGCATTCGGTTCTTCGGTCAGCGTTAGCGTTGCGTTCACAAATTGACCAGGAAACAAGTTTCCTTGAGCGTTGTCAAATTGGCCAATCAGTTGAATTGTTCCCGTGGTGTTATCAACCGTATTATTGACAGATGTCAAAACACCTGGTGTAGAATGACTTTGATTGGGGAATGTCACATCTACCTTCAGCTTGCCATTCCGCATATACTTTTGCACTTGGGGTAGATTTGTTTCAGGAATGGAAAAAGCAACTTCAATCGGGCGAATTTGGGTGATGGTGACAAGTGGAGTCGTGCTGCTAGTCGTACCAGCTGTACTGTTGGTTTGCAGGGCATTACCCTGAGTCAGCGAAGCACTGCTGTTAGCTTGCACCACATTACCCTGAGTCACCGAAACATTCCCAGCACGACCATCAATTGGCGCATAGATTTTGGAGTAAGACAATTGCACTTTGGCATTGTCTAATGCTCCTTGGTCGGAACGAACAACAGCTTGAGCATTAGCGATCGCAGCTTGATCGCCCTTGACAACTGCACCAGCATTAGTCAACGCCACTTGATCGCTTTTCAAAACAGCCTGAACATTAGCGACCGCTTCTCGATCTGCTTGTAAGGTTGCTTGAGCTGTACGGATGTTTTCAACATATTGCTGTGCTGTATCCAAGCTGATCGCGCCCTTTTTGTACAATGCACCATAGCGATCGCTCTGTCCCTGAGCAAAATTTACTTGTGCTTCATCCTTAATCACAGTCGCCTGGGCTTGTCGCACGGAGGCTTGGTCTTTGATTAAGGTGGCCCTAGCTTGGTCTACCTGACCCAAATCTCTAGCTAATGCAGCTCTTGCTTGTTCTACCGAGGCTTGGTCTTTGGCGACAGTTCCTTCAGCTTGCTGGATTGCAGCAGTTTGCGATCGGTCATCTATGGTAAACAAAAGTTGTCCCTTTTTCACATCTTGACCTTTCTTGAAATAAACTCCAATAATCCGGCCAGTGGCTTCGGGCGTAATCGATACCGTAGACCCCGATTGCACATTACCGATCGCCTGCAATTGTATCGGAACCGTTTTTTGTGTCACCATTGCCACAGTTACAGGTGTCACTTGCTGCTTATTACGACCAGATTTTTCAGTTTTCTCTGTCTTGGCTGCACCCGCATGGATACCCAAAATAACTAGCCCACCCAGCAATATCACCCCTAAAATTACCCAAGTAATCTTTTTCTTTTTTGGCGATCGTGGTAGCTCCGGTTCTATACTGTTATCAGTCAAACTCTGGTTAGAAATTTCATGGTTCATCAGAACCTCCAATGCATTTTAGTTTATTAAAAACAGTGAACCCATTTACGAAAAAGATAAGGTTCAAAGCCGTACTTCGTCCCGCTACGCGCTTTCGCCCGCAAGTGGCGCGATAGCTCCCTTGCTCCCTAGCTTCCTTGGTTGAAGCCCCACCCGCAAGTGGCGTGGTTTTTCTCCTCTGCTCCTCTGCTCCTCTGCTTTTTCACACCTCAACTCCCGCTGTTCCCAGTTTTATTTGAGGCGGCACATCTGAAGAATTAGTCTTTTCCGGTTTGCTCGATGTGCCTTGTAAAAAGCTGATTTTGCCGAGTTGAAATTAAACCAATAGTATTGTTCAATACCTTTTAAAGAATCATAATCGAAATATTTAATCATTTTAAATCCTTTGATATTGAATTGTATGTATTTTGTGTTTATTTATCGAGGAAGGCAGGAGGAAAACTGCTATCTCTCAAATACCTCGACCGAATATGTCTTGGGTTTAAGACCCCACCAAATTTTCAATTTGGTAGCTCTCCCAATAGGAGAGATCTGTAGCTTGCTTCTCGTCGGGTATCTATCCCCAACAGAGGTAAAACCTCCCGCCTCTGTCCCCTGCCCCCTGCCCCCTGCCCTCTTCAACACTTGTTTAGCTGCCTATATAGAAGTTGTAGAGCTTGTTTTTCTATTTGTCTAACTCGTTCCCGACTAATACCCAGACGTTGACCAATTTCTTCTAAAGAAAGTTCGTTTCCATCTGTCAAGCCAAAGTGCAAGTTTAAGATGTCTTGTTGTTGTTTAGACAAATTTGACAATAAGTTTTCCACTTCCTGATTGAGAAATTGTTCAGTAGTATAGCCATTTTCAGAATATCTGTAGTCTTCTATCAAGTCTTCTAATTTTACATCTCTGTCTGACCCAACTCGAATATCTAGAGAGATAGTTTGACGAGCCAAAAGGAGAAATTCTCGAATCTGACTAGGCTTTAAAGAAAGTGCATTAGCAATTTCTGTACTGGTGGGAACGCGACCCAGTTTTTGAGATAACTCTCGCTGAACACGCTTAATTTTATTTAACTTTTCATTGATGTGAATAGGTAATCTAATCGCCCGTCCTTGCTGGGCGATCGCTCTGGTGATTCCTTGACGAATCCACCAGTAAACGTAGGTTGAAAATCTATATCCCAAAGCCGGATTGAATTTCTCAACCCCTCTCTCCAAACCCAAAGTACCTTCTTGAATTAAGTCCAATAGCTCTAAGTTCCGTCTTTGATATTGCTTGGCAATTGACACCACAAGCCGGAGATTAGACGCGATCATTTTCTCCTTAGCTTTTTTCCCTTTATTTAGCTGATGAAGTAGTTCCTGTTCACTTAACTGCATCTGGTTAGCCCATTCTGCCAGTGTCGGTGTACGCTTTAATTCAATAGTCAGTTTTTCTGATTCAGCAAGTATTTTCATCATCAGCTGAACTTGTTGAGCAAAAAGAATTTCTTGCTCCTGGGTCAACAAAGGTATCCGTCCAATTTCTTGAAGATAAGCACGTACTGTATCAGGTGGAGATTGAGATGCTTTGCTTGTGTTACTAGATTTGGTGTCTGATAATGTTAAGTTACTCATAGTGAGTGAGCCTCTGCCTATTAATTAGGGTATTTTTTATTCGGGAAAAAGCGCAGATAATGACTCGATGAGCCATAGAGGTTTTTATAAAAAAACCAGGTATCAAGTACTAGCTCCAAAAGAGCAATCAATACCCAAATTGCTAGAGAAACAATTACAGGTAGGCTGAGATCGGGAAACTCCCTTTGTAAATCGATAATGCCAAATAACAGCAAAAAAAGGAGTGAAACTCCTAGAAGAAATGACAACTTGACGATCGCGAGAATGAAACGGCTCATCTCCAGAATGCGATTGTAAAGTCTGGAAAATCTCTCCAGTATTTCTTCCATGTTATTGATGACAAGTGAAATTTGTTGTCGGTGCAGATGGGTAGCTAAGGAATATTTTTGCTGCACCTGCATCAATTCATGTTCATTCTTGAAATTATCTAAAAGCTTGTCCCAAGGTAGCACTTGGGAGCTAGTTGCCCAAATGGGGAAATCCTTTAAATGCAAGGGAACTAAATAGTTAATCAGTGCTATCAGAGTTTCATCAAAATTACTGAGTTCAGAAGGAAGAGACTGAGTTAGACGAATGAGTTGGTCAATCTGAATCTGAAGTGTATAGTAGTCTTCATATCTCCTTTGAGCGATCAACTGACTAGTAAAGGTGAGGAAAACAATTAACACCCCCAATAAAGCAGCTAGGGATTGAGATACGGCAGAAAAGAATTCAATCGCTACCTGTTTCGGTACTGTCAGCCAGGGGGCATTTTCCCGCATAGAAAAAACTAGAGTGGCAACAAATACAAGCCCGACGATCGCTAGCTGATGACCAGTAATAGTAGCTATGACCGTCCGTACTAAAGGAGTGTTACTGAGTTGAACCAGGATTTTCAGACCTGGTACTGGTTCACAAATTTGAAGTCGTTGGGCTTTGTGGGTTGACATGATCGAAAGATACAGTTCCTGACGAAATAATTCGTAATGACGCTCCGGCGTTACTAACGCTGCGCTAACGTAATTCGTAATTAATTGAGGGTACAGAGCAAATCAATTTATTGATGAAATAATATGCCTGGGTCAATAATTACGAATTACGGGTTACGAATTATCATGACTTATTGACGATATAGTAATCCGCTTTGATTGCTGAAATTATCTGCGTAGGAAGGGAACAGGGAACGGGGAAGAAGGAATAAAAGTGTACTAAGTTTTTTCAAAAATCAAATAGGAGTCCGATCGTAGATGTTGTCAAAAGTATCTGTATACTTATTTTCCACTCTGCAAACTCACATGATTGGCCCCCGACTGAATTAATTTGCTCAGGTCAGCAACGGCGCTAGCATACTGAGGATCGGCTAATGTCCCCAAGGTTTGGTTTTGTAGTAATGCTTTCTGTTGCGCCTCGGTTAACTCTACGGTAATATCTGGGGCAATGCCGATATGATTGATATCTCGACCTTTTGGTGTGTAGTATTTCGCGATCGTTAATTTCAGCCCCGAGCCATCTTCCAGTGGCTCTACGGCTTGAACTAAACCTTTCCCGAAGGTGCGAGTCCCGACTAACGTGGCGCGATGATCATCTTGCAACGCTCCCGATAGAATTTCACTGGCACTAGCAGATCCCTTATCGACCAGTATCACTAAGGGTTTGTTGGTGAGAGGATGTCCCGATGCATTGTAGCTCTCTTTAACTTGATCTCGATTTACCAAAGACACGATCGCCCCTTGCTTCAACCACATACTGGCAATTTGCAAACTTGCATCCAGCAGTCCACCCGGATCAGAACGCAGATCCAAAACGTAGCCCTGCACCTGTTGTTTTTCTAATGCTTCAATTGCTCGATGCATCTCTGCGGGGGCAGTTTCGGTAAACTCTGGTAAACGAATGTAACCAATCTTACCTGCTGGTGTTGTTTGGGTGTTGTAAGTTACAGGATAGATGGCAATATTGGCGCGGGTAAGGTTGAAAGTTTGCGATTGGCTACCCCGTTGAATTGTAAGTACTACCTTAGTTCCCACTGGGCCGAGAATTCGCTTTACGGCATCCTCAATTTTCATCCCCTGAGTTATTTGACCATTAATCTGGACAATTATATCGTCTGGCAAAATGCCCGCTTTAAAAGCAGGCGTTCCGGCGATCGGGGCGATAACGGTTAAAGCTTTCGTTTTTTCATTCTGTGCCAGTTCCAGCCCTACACCACTGAGGTTGCCAGAAATGTCGTTATTTAGGGCTTGAAATTCCTGGGGATCGAAAAACTCGGTGTAGCGATCGCCTAATTTCGCCACCATTTCTTGAATCGCCCCATAAGCCTGTTGATTAGAACTATAGGAACGGCTAAGATACTGCTGTCGAATTGCTTTCCAATCTTGATGGTTAAAGCTGACATCAACATAATTTTTATCTAGAATCTGCCACACCTCCTCTACAAGTTTTTGAGGGCTAGTTTGGGCTTTACCGAAAGCTTTAGAACCGTAGAAACTAGTTCCTACAAATATTGCTGCTATAACAGCTAGCTCTATCTTGACGAGCAATTTTTGTGTAAACATATTTTAACTCTTGAAAAAGAATACAGAATACAGAATCCAGAATTCAGAATGCAATCAATGAAGGGTTGAATATCTTCAGTCGCAGATAATGGCTTCTGTCAGCGTAGCGGGGTCTAGCCAATTCTGACGACTGAATCCTGAATTCTGTTTTGTTCAAACTATTAGGAATTATCTTCAGATTTACCTTTCCGGTGGGGATAGGCAGTCTTAAAAATATCCTGAATTTTAGTCTTTTGTTCAGCCGTTAGATTCAGGCTCAACACTGCTTTACGCATTTTTTCACCTTGTTGTAATTTCGTTGACAATTCCTTTACCTGATCTGGGGTCAGAACTGCCTCAATTTGCTTACGAATTTCTTCACGCTTTTGAGCGCGTTCTGGCGTATTCGATGCTGGAGAGTTTGTCGTAGAAGTATCAGATACTTTTGTGCCAGAGTCATTTCCTTGAGACACATCTGGAGATTTAGAATTGCTGCAACCTGTCATTCCTCCAATGAGGATAGTTGCAAGTAGCAGGGTTGGTAAAATTATCTGTTTTTTAATCATTTACTTCTCTTGTTTTTGTTGTATGTAATACGACTGTTCTGACTCAATTTCGATTTATGACTGTTTAGAAGATGTTTGAGAAGTTGCTACTTTACTCACACCAGCTAATCTTAAAAGCTGCGATGGGTTTGCACATGAGCTAGAATTCCTAACCTGACCAGTAAAAAAGTACTCAAGTGATTGTGACTTTTTTCCTAATTTAGAAATAATTAATCAGTCGGAACGGCTCTAGCAATGCCAGAGATAGATTCGTTATATAGAAAGAAGAGTCTCATTATCCACCTGGCAATTCAGATCGTGTGGAAAATTTCAGCTATTTCAGACTCGTGTGTACACCGTAGCCTAAAAGGAGAGAAATCTAGAGAGAGGTTTTTCAGATATCGTGAAAAGTCAGCATCATCCACAGCGCCGAGATATCAGACTTATTCAACTATTTACCTCTAAAATTGTGAAAATACCTATGGTTTTATCACAAAGACCATTAAGTTGGAATAGTTCTATGGTTAGCTTGACCTACCCATCGTTTCGTTTATTGCTTTACCTAGAGTGGCTGTTATTGGCTACGGCAGTGTTCATGGAAGTTCTGCTGCCGTTTGAGTTGTCTTGGTCGTTGCTGCTAAGAGTTATGGCGATCGCCATCTTCAGCTTGATGGGCTTGAGACTACCAATGGTGAAGCTGGAAACAAAATTACTTTATACAGCCCTGGAATTAGGTTTAATTTGGCTACCAGCGACTCAACATAGCTTATCTCCTCGCTGCGTTTTGCTGCTGTGTCTGGTACTGGTAATGCGGAGTTGTCTGATATTTAAGCGATCGGGACAGTTGGTTGTCTTGGGTTTATCTTTGCTCTCTCATGGAACACTGCTTTTATCAAGACCCGTTGTACCTGAGAATTTTATGCGAGATAAAATGATCGCCATGTCTTGGGATTGGCGATTAAGTAATATATTATTATTTAGCTTAACGTTAGTATTCGCTTTATTGTTAATCAATGCCCTACTTGCAGAGCGCCAAAGTCGAGAGCAATTAGAAATTGCCCATCAGCAATTAGAGATCATCAATCAACAACTGTGCCAGTATGCACTAAGAATTGAAGATCAGGCAACCTTGCAAGAACGCAACCGCATTGCCCGCGAAATTCATGATGGGTTAGGACATACTCTCGCCGCCCAAACCATTCAAATTAATAACACTCTGTTGTTTTGGCAATCAAATAATGATAAAGCATTGACATTTCTCAAACAGGCGAAAGAACTGGGGGCTGAGGCGCTGCTAGAAATTCGGCGATCGCTTTCTGTCTTACGTTCAAATCCTTTGCAAGGGCAATCTCTCAAATCAGCCATTGAAAAGCTGCTGACAGATTTTCAGCAAACCACAGGTATTGAACCTTCCTGTAAAATTGATCTACCACACATTTTACCAACAGAAGTAAATACCGCCCTATATCGGATTGTGCAAGAATCGCTGACAAATATTTGTAAACACGCTCAGGCGACAAGTGTCACTGTTAAACTACTGGCTCACGCGGGGATGATTCATCTGTCAATCGAAGATAATGGAAAAGGGTTTAACCCCACTCAAAATACAACCGGGTTTGGACTACAAGGGATGCGAGAACGGTCGGTTGCACTGGGCGGACAGTTAAATCTCTATAGTCAATTAGGAACAGGTTGCTGTATTTCTGTTTCTCTGCCACTATCAAAGCTTTTGTTATAGGGCTTTTCAAGTAATTGAATTACCTACTCCCCACTCCCTACTCCCAATCTCAGTTATGATTCAGATTTTATTAGTTGACGATCAGCATCTTATTCGCCAGGGACTTAAGAGTATGCTTGAGTCGAATGCAGAGATGCAGGTAATCGGTGAGGCGGAGAATGGGCAACGGGCACTGGAACAGATTGCCGTACTGCACCCCGATATTGTGCTAATGGATATCCGAATGCCCGTAATGGATGGAGTTGCCACAACAAAAGCGATCGCTCAACAATATCCTGACATTAAGGTTCTCGTCCTCACCACCTTCGATGATGATGAGTATGTTTTCCAGGCGATGCGGCTGGGTGCAAAGGGCTATTTGCTCAAGGACACCGAACCAGATGAATTAATGTTGGCAATTAGATCCGTCTACAAGGGACAAACCCTACTCGGCCCAGGATTGTTTGAGAAAGCACTCACGCCGATTGCTGCCCCTGTCTCGTCTGTGCAACCCCCTCCAGAATTGGCGCAACTCACACCCAGAGAATTAGATGTATTGCGGTTAATTGCTTGTGGAGCCAATAACCGCGAAATTGCTGAATCGTTGTTTCTTTCAGAAAACACTGTGAAGAATTATGTTACCAATATTCTGAGTCGGTTGAGTTTACGCGATCGCACTCAAGCCGCTTTGTTTGCCCATTCGTTGTTTGGTGGACTTAAGAATCTCTAAGAAAATCGGCGGGAATCTCACCCCTTCCAGAGGCCGGGCTGTTTCATTAATTTTGAATTTTAAATTGTGTTTCATAAACCCATAACTGTGCGATAATGTGCTTCAATTTGCGCGACGGTTTTAGACTTACGCTTCGTTTCCCATTGACTGCGATTAAATAATTCTTGTCGTAAGTTATCAACGTTAATTGTTGTCACTTTACCATCGGTAACAATTTGTTTACCATTCACCCAAGCACTATCAACAACATTACTAGGACGCCCTAAAACTAGCAACCCAATGGGATCTGTCCGCGGTAGTAATGATAAATTGGTGAGGTCATAAAGTACCAAATCGGCTTGTTTACCGACAGCTAAAGAACCGAGTTTATCTGCAAGATTCAATCCTTTCGCACCTCCCAAAGATGCCATTTCTACTGCTTGTCGGGGTGTAATCCAGTGTTGATAATCTGAGTCTGTAACATTGTGTAAGATAGAACCAATTTTGATCGCTTCTAGTAAATCTTGAGAGTCATTACTAGATGCCCCATCACAACCAAAAGTTACATTTACTCCAGCTTGGCGATATTTTAAAATTGGGGCGATGCCACTGCCTAAACGCAGGTTACTTAAGGGATTATGAACAACTGTAGATTGAGTTTCGGCGAGGATGGCGATATCAGTATCATTTAACCAGATGCAATGGGCTAGAGTTGTGCGTTGGCGTAGCCCGCCGCAGGCATCGCTCAAATATCCGATTCTTTTCAAATGTTCTACAGCAGTACAACCGTACTTTTCTTGGGCGAGTTTTTCCTGTGCTTTAGTTTCGAGTAAATGGGAGTGACGACAAAGATTGTAGCGCTCGCTTAACTCGATACATCCTGCAAACAAAGCATCACTACACAATTGTATCCCTGTTGGTGCAACTAAAATACTCACACCCTCATCTGGGCGATGAAACTGTCTCACTGCCTCTTCGATGATTTCCAAGGTTGCCGCAGTTGAGCGAAAATACGGTTCATGGGTTTGGGTTGATTCCCCAGATGGGATACCTACGGTAAGGGATTCATCTTGAATTAAGGGGGCGATAAAGGCGCGTATTCCCACTTCTCTGTAAGCGCGAGTTGCAATGGCGATGGTTTCTAACTCAAGTCCGGGAATTAACACCAGATGATCTACCACACTCGTCCCGCCAGAAAGTAAGGTTTCCACCGCAGTACCCAGGGCACTGAGATAAACCTGTTCGGGATCGAGGGGGGCAAAATCGTACAGTTCCGCCAACCATAATTCTAAAGGGAACGTTGACATGATTCCCCGCTGCCACATCTCTGATGAGTGGGTGTGGGCGTTGAAAAAGCCAGGTAGCAGTAGCTTATTTTTGCCATCTATGACAGTCCCAATTACTTGTAGATTGGGGGAAATGGCTGCAATTTTACCATCTACAACCTGTACATCTACCGTTGCATAATCATCACTGATAGCAATCAAAACATTCTGGATGGTGAAAGTTAACATATTTAACCTTGATTAAGCAATTGCATTCTTGACTGAATTTCAAGTTAAAAATAGAAAATGGTGTAGGATATTGCAATTTTATGAATCTGCCTTTTCGGACATTGGGAGTATCACCAAATGCGTGGACAGTGAATCATGCGATCGCAGATATCACTCGTCCTCAAAAGACCCCACAACCCGTTATTTTATCAACAGAAACAAAAACCCTGCATCTAGACTTGGCAAAAGCTGCTATCCTCGTCATTGATATGCAAAACGACTTCTGTCACCCTGATGGCTGGTTAGCGCATATCGGCGTGGATGTAACTCCGGCGCGTCAGCCCATTGAACCTTTGAATAACTTACTTCCCGAACTGCGTGAGATTGGTGTTCCAGTCATTTGGGTAAATTGGGGGAATCGTCCCGACTTGCTCAATATTAGTGCTAGTTCGCGTCACGTCTATAATCCCACAGGGGAGGGTGTGGGATTGGGCGATCCACTGCCGAGCAATGGTGCTAGAGTACTCATGGCAGGTAGTTGGGCTGCGGCAGTAGTAGACGAACTAGAACAGCTTCCCGAAGATATTCGTGTGGATAAATACCGCATGAGTGGGTTTTGGGATACGCCATTAGATAGTATCTTGCGGAATCTGGGAAGGACAACATTATTTTTTGCTGGTGTTAATGCCGATCAATGTGTGTTAACCACATTATGTGATGCCAACTTCTTAGGATATGATTGCGTTTTAGTTAAAGACTGTACCGCTACTACTTCTCCTGAATATTGTTGGCAGGCGACATTGTATAACGTCAAACAATGCTTCGGTTTTGTTGCTGAATCGCAAGCAATTTTAACAGCGCTGCAAAAGAGTGAGGAGTGAATCGATTTTGGATTTGGCATTTGGGATTTTAGATTGATCCCATATATGAATACTCTTTCTTAGATCAAGAATTTGAGATTTGTTCTGGTGTTTAAATTCGCTTGTCATCAGACATTTTTAAATTTTGGATTCTGGATTGATTGAAGAAGAATTCAGAAGTCAGAATTCAGGAGTCAGAATCAATCAATCGGGGATTCAAACCCGCGACTTTCTTGTTGACCACCAAATCGCAGATTTGGTGGGGGTCTTAAACCCGGTTATTCATCCGCCTTTTCGGTCAAAATTCATTCTGTACATGGATAGCGGGGCGTTTAGCCCATTCTGACTCCTGACTACTGAATTCTGTTCGATAATTTAAAATCCAAAATTCTGTGATTCAGAATTTGGATTTTAGGAATTTTCATACCCATCGATAACTTCAGAGGGGATAAATAAATGTACGCTACTCGTTGTGTAATTCCGGTGATTAAATCTCCCAAAGATTATCAAGTATATCGCATCAGTCCTAACGACACTAATCGATTAGCAATCATTTTTGATTCGATAAATGCTAATACTTCCTTGACTTGCTGCATAGAAATTTTTGATGTTGGTGGACAAACACCCCCAAATCGCCATCAGTGGGCGGTGGAAATGTTTTTTGTTCTCAAAGGGGAAGCGATCGCTATGTGTGACGGCAAGAGTGCCATGATCAAAGCTGGGGATAGTTTGTTAGTGCCTCCCACCGGAACTCATTTGATTAAAAACACTGGTTCTACTCGCCTGTACACTTTGACTGTTATGGTTCCCAATGAAGACTTTTCAGAATTGATTCGCAGTGGCATTCCGTCAGAGTTAGATGCAGAAGATATGGCAGTGCTGGGGAGATTAAATGCTTTGATGCCCTGTTAAAATAATTCCTAATACAGCAGTTTTCTTTTGCATGAAGTATAAAGCTACGGGTTTTGAGGCAGGAGCGCAGCGAAAGCATTTATTTTGGCGATCGCTTAGAAACGGATGAAGAAATTGATGCCTATTATAAATAGCGATCGCTATCTAAATCTTGATAAGCATTGGCAGTCCCTTCACTTCCAATACTGCGTAGGTTTTGGAATTTCTTGGTTGAGGCAAGCAGGGGGAGAAATGGAGGCTGGCGTTGAGTTTTGCTTCCCCTGCTTATCCGAGCAGTATTGCCTTCACTTCCTATTTACAGGCGATTTTCCATACGATAGTGACAACAAGGGTGATACGTTGCTGCATAGAGTATTTATCGGCGGTTCAGCTACGCCTTGGGAAGCTATCTATGGTATGGTACGTTATCTGACTAGAAGTGAGGTTAATGAGATAAATGAGGCGTTAAATTACATAGTCAGAGGATGACTTCAAGTCGCGTCTTGACAATCTGCTTGGATCTCACCAGAGTAGAGTATACATGGAGCCGCATTTTCTAGAACTACAAGTTCAGTTAATTCAGTTTTTTAATGTAGCAGCACAAGAGGGCGATATAGTACTTTTGTCATTCGATTAGATTAGGGTTGTCGAACACAAGCGGCATATAAAATTTCCCGACAAGCGTGAAGTACACCCGTAGGGGCACAGCACTGCTGTGCCCCTACAACTCGCGATATAATTTTGTACCGCATCTGAATGGGAACCGCTATAACAATCCCTTACTTTTTAATGTCTTTTTGAAATAATTTGTTGAACAACACTAATAAATCGTTCCATATCAGCGTGAGTAATAGCTCCCATTGTCGATACTCTAAAAATAGATTGAGCTAAATTTCCTTGTCCAGAATAAATTACATAATCCTCTGCTTTGAGTTGGTCGTGAAATTCTTCATAACTGAATTTATCTGGTAAATAGTAGGCATTCAAAACCACAGATGAAATTCCTTGAGGAAGTAAAGATTTAATTCCCATTGAGGCTAACCCATCTCTGACTAGGTTTACAAGTTGGCTGTAATAGCTGTGTCTAGCACGCCATCCTCCGGCTTCTGCCATTTCTTGCAAAGCTTCTGCTAAAGCATAAAATGTCTGTACTGATTGCGTAAAAGGTGTGCCACCTCGGTCTTGCTGCTGGCAATAAGTTCCTAAATCTAAATATAAGGTGCGGGGAATTGTGTCTACTGACGGCAGTGCATCCCGTTGCAGGATCACAAAGGACGTTCCAGGAACGCCATGCAGACATTTATTAGCTGTCGCAGCGCAAGCGGTGATTCCCCAATCTGTAAAATTTAGTTCTTCAGCACCAAAGCTGCTAACTCCATCCACTAGTAGCTTGATGCGGCGTTCTTGACAAATTGGGGCAAGTTCCGCCAAATTATTTAAGCGACCGGTAGTAGTTTCATGATGGACGACAGCGAGGTGGGTGATATCAGTATTTTCATCCAGGAGTTTGATTAAACCGTTGATATCTATTTCAGCATCCCAAGGATGGGAAAGTGTGATGTAATTAATGCCGTGGATTTTGGCGATTTTGGATAGTCGTTCGCCATATACACCGTTTTCAATTACTAGTAATTTCCCGTCTGTGGGTACTAAACTGCTGATCATCGCTTCCATCGCGGCGGTACCAGAACCAGTGAGGAGAACTGCTGCCCAGCGATGCCTAGGTTGGGCTACGCCTACGCTCTCAAGACCATAAACTTGAAGTAATTGTTCGCGGATTCTGCTTTGAAGTTGGGAAAATTCCACCTCACGATGACATAAATCGGGACGCAACAGGGCATTTCTGACGCGATCGCTCAAATTAACGGGGCCGGGGTTTAGTAAAATCATTACCAAAGTTAGGAGTTAGGAGTTAGGAGTTGCCAGTTAGAACCAATATGGTTCATGAAGCGTTGCAAAACTGCTTCTGGGGTGAGGTTGGGACGGGGTAGCTTTTCTAAAGTTCCAGGGCGGATTTTCAGATGAGCGAATTTAGGTCTGGTGTTGGTATCTATGGTAAATAAAGCATCTAAAAGGGCGGGATCGTCTCCAGCTAATGTAAGGCCGTAACCGCAGGCTTCGGCAATCTTGGCAAAGGAAATACCCGCAGAGACGGTAGCTTGTGCGCCTGTGGAATCGTGGACTTCGTTATCTAAAAGAATATGGATTAGGTTAGCACCGCCATAAGTGCCGATAGTAGCAAAATTACCCATTCGCATTAATGCTGCCCCATCGCCATCAATTACTACTACCTTGAGGTCTGGACGTGCTAAAGATAGTCCCAATGCCATTGAGGAAGCGCAACCCATCGACCCAACCATATAAAGATGATTGGCGCTGTCTTTACTAGCAAATAGTTCCCGTCCCGTATATCCCGTGGTGGCAATTACTACAGTGTTTTCTGGATCGGTAAGTTCCACAATCCTAGCTAATGCTTGGCTGCGAGAAATGCGTTGTTCTTTGCGATCGCCAAAAAAACTTTGCTGAATATGAGTGCTATTACTATTTTCTCGTTCTGGGATAGAAGAACGGGTGAGTGTATGGGGAGCAATTGTTCCCTTACGCATAATTAGAGCATAAGGTCGGCGTTCTTGCTGCATGTAGGCTGTGGCTCTTTGCAGAACGGGTTCTATTTCTGCTGCGTCTGTGGGAAAAAATTCCCAAGGTACAGACATTGTTTCCAGCAATTTATCTGTGATTTGCCCCATTAATTCATGTTGCGGTTCATCTTGTAAATTGGGTAGGCGTAGCCCGTCGTAGACATCGCCCCGCAAAGTACAAATCAGCAGCAGCGGAATCCGAAAGATATAAGTGAGGGAGGTTAGCGGGTTAACTGCATTCCCCAAACCAGAGTTTTGCATCATCACCACAGCTGGTTTTCCAGCAATTGCGGCTCCGGTTGCGATCGCTACAGCATCCCCCTCATTGGCTGCGGAAATATATCTAAGTTGAACGTCATTGATGACGTAGTTAATAAAAGGCGTGAGAAAAGAACAGGGTACGCCAGTGTACCACTCAAAGCCAAGATTACGCGCAGCTTCTACAAATTCCTCTGCCTGGATCATAATTAAAAATTTACAGCAATTTTCAGGTATTTAGACGATTAAGATGGGATGAGAGATATTACTTCGGCTTCAGAACTCAAAACCTCAATCTCAGGGCTTCGTCGATGAATCTCAGGATAATCATAGGTTCGGTTGAGGAACGAAACCTAACCTACGCAGGCAGTTTAAGGTTTTTGGCTCTAACTGAACCGTATTGCATTATATTTTATTATTCCGCTGTTCCGATATTTTTTTAGTTTGATTATTCATGATAACTCCGACTGAATTCATCTTTTTACGATAATAAACAACTTGAGTTTAAAAAAGTTCAAATGAGAATTAAATCTGCTCAAAGCTAAGAAATTACTCTTTTTTAAGTAATTTGATGATTTGTTCAACATCATTAAGAGAATAGCTTAAGTGTAAATCAATAGCGTTACTTAATTTTTCTTGATTTAGCTCAAGTATGGCTTGAAAAATTTCCACGTGGATCGCGTTTTGTCCAATTGTCATATTAAATTTTAGTTGGGGAATCCAACTTTTGAAAAAATCCATATAATCTTGTCTATATCGTTCTACCAACCTTCTTAAATATTCATCAGGATGAGCATTCATAATACGGGTGTGAAGATACTCATCCAAAACAATCATTAATTGATTATCTTTATCCTTAGATGCTAGTTTATATAAGAAATAAACCTCTTTAAGGCTATTTAAATCTTCTGCTTTTAAAGGTTTTAAAAAGTATTCTATAGCTTCTTTTTCATACTTAAATCTTACTTTTAATCGCTGACAAAATTGTCCAATACAATACTGTGGAAAGTATTCAAGCAGAGGATTAGATAAAGTTTTGGCAAATGCCTCTCGAAGAGCTTGATTAGGAGGAGTTTCTCCTGTTTCGATTGCTACTATAGTCCTTCGACAGGTATAACACTCTTGAGCTAACCTATCTTGTGACCAAATTATATTATTTCGTGAGTTTTTCAATATGCGCCCATAGGCTAGCTTTGTTAGCTTATCTTGTATTAAACCATCCATAATTATTCTGGTTTGGTTAGAAGCTTAATTATTTTTTAGTCTATCAAAATCAAATAGTAAATTTACTGAAGCGCATGTTTTCTGCTCACTGATGGGCGAGCATTGGACATGGGGATTAGAGAAGAAAGATTATTATTTCAGCTTTAAAACTCAAAACTTGAGATTCAGAGATCGAAAGTTCAACCTTACAATTCCTCATGCCCCAGTCCCCATCCCTATTGCTTCAATTGAAAAGCAAGGTCAAGATCATCCAAAGAATTAACATCTAACCAGTTACCGCGAATATAAAGCACCTTGATCGGTTTTCCTTGCTCGATTAAATAATTGCATAATTCTGGCAAACCCAAACTGTTGAATTCCGGTCGTTTTTGCAACTCATTGAGTGCTTCACTCACCCACTGTCTACCTTGACTCCGCAAACGCAGCATCCCAATCCAGCGGCCGCTAGATTTTCCTAATTTCGTTTGTGTTGTTTTAGAAATGTGCAACAGGTTGACATCCTGTCCAAAGAGAGAAAGATCATCTGGGATGGAACAATAAGCGTAGTCAGGTGAACCGCTAACAGACTTACTGTTCGCCACAGAATCAACTACAGCTACAATCTCTCCGGGACATTCTAATAAATCCCGCAGAATGTAGCTTCTAAATAGTAAATCGCCGTAAAGCACCAACATTTCTTCGCCAAAGCTGGTTTGAGCTACGGCTAAGGATGCTAATTCTCCCGTTGTTTCATAATCTGGGTTACGGATGACTTTAGTCCCTGGAACGTTAATAGTTTCTGCTTTGTAACCCGCAACAACGGTAATATCATTGATGGCAAGTTTCTTGAATTTGTCCACCAATAATCTGAGCAGGGGTTTACCTCCAAGGGGTAACATGACTTTTGGTTTATCTTGCGTCAAACCTGCTAACTCTTGGCCTCTGCTAGCAGCCAAAACGATCGCTTGAGTATGTTGTCGTCCGTTGTTAAAGTAGCGTTTTTCAGCTTCTATGAGTTCATCCGCCCCCTGTAGCCGGAAAATTTCTTTTACAGGCGCAATATCATCTTCAATGTTGATTAAAGTTTCGCTGGCTTTCACTTCACGCGCGATCGCCTGCATACTAGCAACAGCAGCTCGAATCAAATGGTTTGCCCAGATGACCAAATTAACTTCCGCTTTGCGAAAAACGTCAGTAGCGGTGCTGTAATATTTGGTCGGTATAATCACTAACGGGGAACGACCCGCCCATTCTTTGGCAAAGGCTAGCACTTGGTCAGGACGCGATGATTTACTGTGAATCAGGATGGCGTTTGCTCCAGCAGCGTGGTAAGCTTCAGCTCGGCGCAATGCCTCCGAAAGATCCCACCCAGCAATCAAAGCTTCGAGTCGGGCGACGATGCAAAAATCTGGATCTGTCTGACTATCCTTACCCGCCTTAATTTTGCCGCAGAATTCATCAATATCAGCCAAAGCTTGGCGACTCCCGTTGATGAAACTATTGGTTTTGGGAAAAAGCTTATCTTCAATACAGACTCCAGCAATACTTCGCTGTTCTAGCTTTTTGACCAGGCGACGCATATTATTAAAGTTGCCATAACCCGTATCCCCGTCTAACAAAATCGGGATGCTGGTGACATCAGACATAAACTCTAGCATTTCTACAACTTGAGTCCAACTAGCTTCATTATTATCTCGAACCCCATATTGAGCCGAAAGGGCTAGTCCACTCGCCCAAATTCCTTTAAATCCAGCCTCTTCCACAATGCGGGCACTAATCCCGTTGTGAGCTTCCATAATGAAGTCGAGTTGAGGCGATTCTAGTAGTAACCGCAGTTGGGCACATTTATTTAAGTTTGCAGCGGTGTCAGTGGGTGCAAATATTTGATGCATCTATTCTGCTTTTCTCAACCTATAAATTAAAGAAGAACTCAGAATTCAGAAACAATTAGTGGGGGATTCAAATTCTCCACTATTTTCCTGACTACTAAATCGGATATTTAATCGGGGTTTAAAACCCCTTGATTCACCAGCCAGTCGCACATAATTCATACTGAATTCTGACTCTTGAATTCTTTATTACAGCTATTTTCAGGTAAATAGATCACGCGGTAGGGGCACAGTCAACTTAGCCTTGGCGAATGGAATTCGCAGCTATACTGGCATTGTCCGCCTGCGCGGACTAAGGTCAAATCAAGGTTTTGAAACCCAGGATCGGTAGCTTTTGTTTGTGTAGACGCGGTTTCTAACCGCCCGTTTCGCTGTGCCCCTGACGTGGTTGAAATACATAAAAACTGCTGTATTAAATATACTTTCAGACATTTTCTACGACTTCTATCTGAGGTAAAATATCATTTTGGGCACGTTGAATATCCTGGGGAAAATCGATTTCTAGCCAAGGTAATCCAGTTATGTCTTCATAGCCAAATTCTTCTGGAGTTTCTAATAATAGATCCCGAATTACTTCTTCATAAGGTTCATCATCTCGTCCGTCTGCAACATACTTTTCTGTGCGAGTTGCAAGACGGTGAGTAGCAGCACTTCCAAACCGAAAGAATCCCACTGACTCGCCAATTAAATCATAAACCAAACCAAGAGCTACTTGTTTGCGAAACTCCACTAGATAATTATCTTTAACACAAAGCTTTACCGGTTCATCTCCCGGTTCAAAATCCCGATCCAGTAAGAAGCTATTGGGGATATTTGTCTTTACCAGTTGTTCGATGATGCGGCGATCGCACAATACATCTGCATCCATCAATAATATATCATCGCCAGCAGCTAAATGCTGACGTACAGTCCAAAGGCTGATTACACTGCCTTTAGTATAATCAGGATTGTAAACTGTACTGACCCAATTTTCGGCTCCTAATGCTTTGATTTCATCCTGAATTCTTTGTGCTTGATAACCCACAGTAATTACCACTTGGTTAATCTGGTAATGACGGAGATAGTTCAAATGGCGCTCTAATAGAGATTTGCCGTTAAATTTCAGTAAGCATTTGGGTTGGATTTGCCCGTCTTTACCTAAGCGTCGTCCAACGCCAGCAGCTAATATAATTGCCTTCATCGTTAAGTCACCAACAAAGCTATGACACCAGGAAATCTAAAAATTTTCCCAGTATTTCATAATGACTGTTTTTTGCTCAAGACAATATTTGTTAATTAATTCTTAACATGGAAGCAACAATAACTCTGTATCGCCCCACAGGCCCAAAAGAGCTAGAACTAGTTAAACAAAGCAACTACACCAAATGGCCGCCGAGACTACTTGAACAGCCAATTTTTTACCCAGTGACAAACGAGCAGTATGCCCAGGAAATTGCTACTAAATGGAATATTCGAGACAGTGGCGTGGGTTATGTGACACGGTTTGAGGTTAGAAAAATTTTCATGGATAAGTATGAAGTTCATCAAGTCGGGGCTTCATATCACACAGAATGGTGGATTCCAGCCGAGGAGCTAGAAGAGTTAAACAGCAACATTGTGGGTAAAATCGAGGTGATTGGAGAATACAGGTAGAAGCCAGGTACTAGTTACTTGAAGTGCGAAACACTTGGCGAAACCCGAAATAAGCGATCGCATCTTTCATATTTGAGACAAAACGTTTTAGCATACCCATACGGGTGTCGGTGACGTACTCCAAAGTCAAGACAATACGCTGTTCATTGTCACCCAAAGGAGTAACTCTGTGGTAAAGTTTGTCACCATTGAATAAGACTAGAGTACCAGGAGTTAAGGAGAGCGATCGCTTTTGCGTTTCCCGTTCAGGAATATCTTTGTAGAGTTGATATTCCAGCGTACTGGATGAATTATCAACTAAACCAAGCAACACTGTATAGCGTTTCCCGCGATAGTAAGAGGTATCGTAATGATACTGAATATGATCTCCCGGCTCAGTGTAATAGTACAGCGCATAAGTATGGGGATCGGCATCAGGACAAGGAAGGAGTTTTTCTGTCGTAATTTGGTTGAGGAAGTCAAAAAAGGCACTGAGTTGATAAAACTCTCCGAAAATCGGAGCTAGGCTATCTAAACTATAGCGGCTGATGCTACCGCCCTTTTTATGATTGGGAATATAGTTACGGTTGATAGCAGGTTGCAAAGACGGTAATAGCGCCAAGAACTGCTCAATGATGGAGTTTGGGATAAAGTTCTCAATCACCAACAATTCATTCTGTGCTTGAAACTCAACTTGAAGTTTCTGGTAATCAACAGCTGCTATTGCTTTATCAATTTCAGTTTGAAGCTCCATTGATCATTTGATATTAATACAAGCTTGCAAAAATAAACATACCATTCTCTCTTAGGACTTACACACGGACTAGGATTTTACCTACTTAGTACTGAGTGCCTCGGCTTATAGTGCTGAGTAAATTAAGAAGTACTCAGTACTTTTGCACTTGGGTTTTTGCCCCGCCCGAAGTCAAGCGGAATCTTTTCTTTTCAGGAGGAGGTTGATACCCCACCTCTTGTGGCGTGGTCTTTTTACTCAGCACTGGCTCAACGCCCCGCTATCCATGTACAGCACTTTTTACTCAGCACTCTTTCCATAGGATTCCTATTTGATTTATGAACGAAATTAGGTACTATCGACTAACTACTTATGATTAAGTGAACGCATATTTCATGGGCAAACCGTTCTGAAAAACTAGTAATTCTCCCGGTTGGATTTTTGTCCAAACTTCGTTGTCAGTGAGGGGTGTGGTCGCAATAACAGCAACGCGATCGCGTTCAGTAGTCACCTCCCGAAAATCTACGGTCATGTCTTGGTCAATTAAATGGGCAGCGGCAAAGGGCGCTTGGCGAACAATGTAGCTGAGATTGGTTGAGCAATAAGCAAACAAGTGTTCTCCATCTGATAATAAGTAATTAAATATACCTAATTTTGCGATTGTGCCAGTAATCTCTTGCAGGACAGGGCACAGTTCTTTTATGTCAGGCTTACCCTCAGGAAAGCGCGATCGCAATGTTTCTAGCATCATACAGAATGCTTTTTCACTATCGGTATCACCTACAGCTTGATAAAAGCCCAAATTTTCTGGATCAAAATTTGGCAAATTACCGTTGTGGGCAAACACCCAATACTGACCCCACAATTCTCTGCGGAAAGGATGGCAGTTGTGTAGGGCAATTTCACCCTGAGTAGCTTTGCGGATATGGGCTATGACATGGGTTGAATGGATAGGATAACTCCGAACAAACTCTGCTACTGGAGAAGCAACAGAAGGTTGAGCATCTAAAAACATGCGACATCCCTTTCCTTCAAAGAAAGCAATGCCCCAACCATCGCTATGGTTATCCGTTTTTCCTCCCCGTGCAGAAAACCCTTCAAAAGAAAAGCAAATATCCGTTGGAACATTGCAATTCATTCCGAGCAATTGGCACATGGATGTTGCAGCTCTCAATTTTTGACTAAGGCCTCAGGATCAAGATACTTCAGAATGCTGCCTTGATTCTGGAGCGATCGCTTCAATCTTAGAATTTTAGGCTGAGATATGCCACATACTCCCCAAGAATCAAGAGTCTGTTTCAAGTTAGCAAGATGACACTATGCCATAAGATGGTAGCGGCGGATATCTGGTGTAGCAGTCACTAAACCTTCGAGTTTAGCTGCTACCGCTTGGAAATGGGGTGAATCTAGATGAGTATTCAGGGCTGCCTGAGAAGTCCACTCCTCTACAAAAGTAAAGTCTGTTGGGTCGTACTGGTTTTGCAAAAGTTCATACTTGATCGCACCTGCTTCCTGTCGGGTTGGCTCAATGAGTTCCAACAGTACAGCTTTTAGTTCTTCTACTTTGTTAGGCAAAGCAATAATACGGGCAACAATGCGAATAGTTTGGTTTGTCATTTGTTATGGGGCATTGGGGATTGGGGATTGGGAAAAGACTTTCTCTTTCTCTTTCTTTGTTCCCCCGTGGTTGCTGGTGTTAATTTTTATTAAAACATCTGCTGTAAATATTGTTCATAGCCTAGTTGTTCTAGTTTGGCTTGCTTTGCAATTACTGATTCAGATAGGGTTTGACGATATTGTTGCACTTTTTCTAACAATTCTGGGTGATGAGTTGCGAGGATTTGTACTGCTAAAAGACCAGCATTTTTGGCATTACCGATCGCTACTGTTGCCACGGGAATACCAGCAGGCATCTGTAAAATAGAATACAGAGAATCTACACCTTGTAAATTACGAGTGGGTACAGGAACACCGATAACAGGCAGTGGAGTTAAAGACGCTACCATTCCCGGTAGATGGGCAGCACCACCGGCACCAGCAATAATTACCTTAATACCGCGTTGGTGGGCAAGTTGAGCATATTGCACCATACGTTCTGGGGTACGGTGAGCCGAAACGATCGCTACTTCACTTTCAACGCCAAATTCTTCACAAACTGCGATCGCATCTTTCATAGTGGGCAAATCGGAATCGCTGCCCATGATAATACCAACTAGGGGAGTCATAATAATTCAAAATTCAAAATTCAAAATTATTTGAGCTAGCTTATGGAAGCTAGGTGATGCCGATTATCATCTCATCTATTGGCGTTGTTTTAATTGATTCATTGATGTTGGTTGCATCTAAAATCAGATTTAGCTCTCTTCTCGCCAATGTGATGACCCAAGCAACACAAAATCCTGTAGATATTATCAATGCTAGAGTGCCTGGTTACAAAGATTTGCAGATGCTCTTGGTTAATCAAGAGGGCATAATTGAGCAAATCTTGCCAATGGGTACGGTAGGGATGCCTAGATGTGTGTCCCTACTAAATGTTTGTGGTGACTGGATTTCATTGGGTGGCGTTGATTTGCAAATTAACGGGGCGTTGGGATTGGCATTTCCTGATTTAACGGTTGAAAATGCTCATCTACTCCAGAAAATAAGGCAATTTTTGTGGGATGCCGGGGTAGATGGATTTTTGCCGACACTTGTGACAACTTCAGTAGAAAAGATTCAGCGATCGCTTGCAGTCATTGCTGATATTATCCCCAGTCAACAAGCAGGTGCCAAGATTCTCGGAGTGCATTTAGAAGGCCCATTTTTGAATTACCAAAAGCGTGGCGCACACCCAGCAGAGTACTTGTTACCCCTCACAATTGAAGAGGTAAGGCGGGTTTTGGGGGATTATGCCCATATTGTGAAAGTCATCACCTTAGCACCGGAGTTAGATCCCACTGGCGAAGTAATTCCATATTTGCGTTCTTTGGGGATTACCGTTAGTTTAGGACATTCTCAGGCAACATCTGCTCAGGCACAACTTGCTTTTGAACTCGGTGCAACGATAGTAACTCATGCCTTCAATGCCATGCCACCATTACATCACCGAGAACCAGGATTATTAGGGGCAGCAATTACCCATCCTAATGTCATGTGTGGTTTTATTGCTGATGGTGAACACGTTTCGCCCACAATGCTGCAAATTCTACTTCGCGCTAGTGATTACGAAAAAGGGCTTTTTCTTGTCAGCGATGCCCTTTCACCACTAGGGCTACCCGATGGTGTCTATCCTTGGGACAGTCGGCAAATTGAAGTTAAAAACGGTACAGCACGACTGGCTGATGGCACTTTATCGGGGACGACTTTACCCTTATTAGTGGGAGTACAGAATTTGGTGAAGTGGGGGATTTGTGATGTGGAGACTGCTATTTTACTAGCTACAGATGCACCTAGACAAGGGATTGGTTTACCAGGAATTGGCAAGAGTCAAGCCGCTAATTTATTGCGCTGGCATTGGGATAAAGTGACAAAAGAACTAACTTGGCAGCGATTATTGGGCTAAATTTCGCGTCAAGGTAAAAAATAAAAAGATAATCCCCATAAATAAATTGAGGGGATTTAATAAGGATGCCTTATTTCTCGCGCTGCGCCACGACGCTCGTTCGCTCTTAGCGTCTCCCCGAATCACACTGGGAGAGGCTAACGCCAAGGGAGAAGACAAAGGCTTAGCTGCGCTATCGTTATAAATGTTTTTATTTCATTCCATAAATAAATTTAGTGCAATTGAACGTCTTTCTCAACCAAAAACGCCTGTAGTCTCCCGTCGTAGGTTTTGGGGGTGGTTGCGTCGGCTGTGGCGCTGGCTAGGTGCTTGGTTTCGGCGGTAAAATAAGGTGTAGGAATAGTGATGAACATAAATTTAAGAGAAAATAATAATAATATTTGAAACTATGTTACAAAATACCTATCAACTCCTATTGACATTTGAGCAAATCCTTACCCTTGTTAAACAACTTTCTGATTCCGAAAAATTGTTACTTAGTAAAGAACTAGAAAAAGAAACCTTGAATAAAAAGTTAACGCAGTTACTAGAAGTATTTCAAACTAATGAATTATCTCTAGAGGAAATTACAGAGGAAGTAGAAATCGTCCGTTCTCAGATTTATGCCAGAAAACAAAACAATCAAGATAATCATTGATACTAATCTTTGGATTAGCTTTCTGATTGGTAGAGAACTAAAACACTTACAAAATCTTTTCCTTGAAGAAACAATTCAAGTGGTACTTTCTGAAGAGATAGTAGAAGAACTTCTATTGGTTACTCAACGTCCTAAATTACAAAAATATTTTCCGCCTAACAAACTTAATGAATTAATTCAAGTTTTGCGGACTATTGGTTTATTTATAAATATTAAATCCGAAGTTTCTCTTTGTCGGGATGCGAAAGAGTAACCGTTCACAGGGGTAATTAGTTGCTGAAATCAGGCAAAATAGAATGGGTGAAGGGGTTACAGCAATTAAAGGCAGAAGTTAATCCATGA
>NZ_JBALDZ010000025.1:0-80924 GCF_036917155.1 Nostoc sp.
AATTACCGCAATACAAGGTTTAGTCAATCAACATACCGAACTTCTCTCTGTGCTTGAGTCTCAAGCCCTGAAATACCAATTAGATAGCTAGGGCTTGGACTCCTTGGTAAACTCCTGTTGTCAAGCTATTGTCATAGTCGGCAAACCTCACACCAAATAGCTGACCACTTTGACTAGCTGTTTGGAAGTCTTGGCCTGAGAAATTGAAAAATAAATCGCTCCAACCAATATGGACTGAATGACCCGGATTCCAGTAGTCATCGGAATCGGTTGTACCACCCAGAGGCATCCCGCCTGTAAGAGCAACATAGATTTTGTCACCTGAGTCTTTGACCGCCATACCTTTGATATCAAAAACTGAACCTCCAGAGCCATCCTGGAAGGAATCAATACTATAGTTCCATCCATCGACGAGTTGGCCGGCACTTGCCTCTTGATTAGATAGACTTAGGAGGCTTACGCTAATGGCTGTAGTGGCAAGAAGAACTTTTAGAGTTTTCATATTTATGAGAATATCTCCGATTAGGCAATGATTTTTTATCTGTGAAATAGCCTAACCAAACTTATGTAAATTCTGTAGTGTTCAAGATGATTTGTTTTAAAAAATCTCGTAAATTATTTTGCTTATTTATCTCTAAAAACTCAGTATTGTACTTAGCTACTCAGATTGTAGTAATTTGATTATTTCATCTCTGAAATAATTTAATATCTGGTTAATAACGTGGAAATATGTAAGGTTATGATATAAAAATATGTGTTTTTAATAAACCATTAATTATTTTATTGTTATATCCTTGATTTCAATTAGGTTGATATGTTTTATTAAATAAGGTCTTTTGAGTTTCTACGTAGAAGCAACTGCCGTCTGGAAGGTTAGGATGTAAAGAGAATGTGAGTTCGACAAGTTATATAGCGCCCATTTAATTGGCCGTAAAAAAAGACCGCTAAGAGATTTTACTAAGCAAAACCTTCCCACTCCGAGTTGGGGCTACGGTGTACACACAAGTGGTATCTGCAAGGATTTCAAGCTTTTTAAACCCAATAAAATTGTCATTACGAGCGGAGCGAACGCAATGACATAGTTATAAATAAATTTTCTCACCCACCTACTTAATTTGCTTTTTCTGTTTTTTGTGATTGCTGCTGTTATTTCAATGCTTCCAGTTGCACCTTCACTTCATGACGAAAGCTGAAGAAGTATTCACCAAAACTCAATGCTACGAGGTAATCATACAATAAATGCGGTTTTTGGAGGGCGATGTCTACGACGGGCTACGCCTATGCTACTACTCTTAGTCTATTAAGCATGAACCATTAAGTACTGACCGTTCCCATTGTATTCACCATCGCAACTAGCGAAATTCCGAACAAACCATATTAAATAAAACCTCCATATCCGACGAAACTTGGCATAATCCATGCCATAATTCAAGTCTTTAATTGTTACCTGATTTTCGTCAAAATTCTCTAGCCATTTGGCAAATGTCTGAGAGTAATTGGAACCGTTCAAATACCATCTTTCAATTGTTTTGAGGTCTTTATTACGGCTAGGAACTGCATCGTAGTTCCAATACCTCCCGTGGGGAAAAATGTATTTGTGCGTGAAAGCACTGGATATATTATTAGGGGTACGAACTGTAATGATATGAATAAAAACCTTGCCATTATCTTTCAGCAAACTAGCTAATTTTTGAAAAGAGTTAGTTAAATTACCAACATGACAAAAAACGCCAATCGAAAGGATTTTATCAAATTTTGTCTCAAATGTTGCATCATTTAAATCTCCTTCGTACAGTGTGAATCGACCTGAACTGAGGTTGCTTTCAGGATCTTGCATCTTCTGACGCATATATTCACATTGCTCGTGGCTCAAATTCAGACCGACAAATTTGACATTGGGAAATTTGGAAAGAATGTAATTTGGCACGCATCCCCAACCACAGCCAAAGTCTAAGATATTGTCTCCATCTTGAATATCTAACTTTTGAATCACATCATCGATCATATCTATCTGAGATTGCTCAAGGTTTAATGCTCCTTTTTCCCACAATCCCATACTGTACTTAGGATAAATTAGTTTCCCGTCGCCCAACATCTTATTCAGCATCGCTTGAGGTAAATCATACTGAATTTTCATCAAATCCCGTGGGCCTTCCGCAAGATGATCAGTTTCTTTTAATACCCATTCATAAGGTGCTAAAAGAGCGGGAAAGTACTTAAAAAAGATGGGCATACAAGTATCAAAAAGAGACTCTAGTACTGAGTCTGGAACTTCTAACCCATTGATATAAGCCTCAGCTACCGCCATTTGTATTGTGTTGACTACCTCTACCGCCCCACGCGTTGCTGTATATGCTAGTGGGGTTTTAATATTCAAATCTCCTACTAAAGGTATATACTTTTCTAGAGATTGTAGTGTATCAAGAGAAACCATGTTTAAACTCCTAATTTACTTTCAGTATTCAGCTATAATAGCAATAGCAAAATTAGGGTAAAAATTACATTAATTTTTGAAACTTTTTATTCTAATAAAACTTAAACAAAGTTGAATAATCAATATTTATGGAAGTTTGTAACGCCCAAAAGTTAATTCGCCAAGCAGAGTATGCAAAAACATTGCGTCCCCTACTTCCTGCGGAAGCATTTCTTCCCGATCCAAGTAAATTAGTGATTCTATTAATTAATTGGGTAATTTTAATTCTAGGCTGGGCGATCGCATCTGATCTAGATCGTTGGAATTTATATCTTTTATGGCTTTATTTGCCTTTAGCTATAGTGATGGGTAATAGTGTTATCGTCTTGCTATTTAGCTCCCATGATCTGATGCATGGTAGCGTAATTAGAAACTCTCGTATACTACTCAGAATTATTAGCTTGCTAGGGCTAGCAATGTTGTGGATGCCACCCACCTTATGGAAAGCAGTACATAATCGAGAACATCATAATAAAACTAATTCCTTAGCAGATCCTGATCGCAATTACTTATATAAGCAGCCGAAAACTTGGGGTAAATGGATTCAACATGTATGCGTACCTTCTGCGGAGGTTAATCCCATCAGTTTAATAGTGGGAATGGCAACTGCATGGGGAACACATAATCTGAGGAATTTGGCCTCTGTGCTATTCTTTAATAGTAAATATGTGAGTTTTGTTCCTGCTGCCTTTACAGTCAAAACTAAAGAGCGTTGGTTAATCGCAGGTGAACTTTTTGTAATTTTCATGATTCATTTGAGTATCTTGGTATATTTACAATTTAATTTCCTAAAAATCGTGTTGAGTTATTTTCTGCCTATTGGGATTGGTTATGCTGGAGCAATATTTTACGTCTATACAAACCACATGCTTTGTCAGATGACAAGCGTCAACGATCCACTCATTAATAGTATTTCTCTGCGTGTCCCTCAAATATTTGACAAATTGCATTTAAATTTTTCTTATCATACAGAACATCATATTTTTCCGGGAATCAACTCGGACTATTATCCCCTAGTGCAAGAATTGTTAAAGATCCACTATCCTAAACGTTTAAATTTATTAGATGCCAAAGATGCTTGGCACTTGCTTATGCAAACGCCAAGACATTACAAAAATGAAGATACCTTTACTGATTGGGCAGGAGAAAAGTCTGTTTCTTGCGCTATCATCGAGAATTACAAAATTATATAAGTAGAGCGGCGTGAATAATTCAAGGTTTGTAGTGAACGCGCAGCGTTCCCGCAGGGTAGCCCTCTCTGCGAAACGCTACGCGTTCACTACAAACTCATCTCAAGATTTTTTATTTATTCTCGCCGACTTACTTAAACTGATGTTTGCTATTATCTGGGAAGCAGTGTTCACCAAGAGATTGCACAAAGATAGGTTCGACTCTCACCGTTGCTAAGAAGTTGTTTGAAAAGTGGCTGGCTGTAATTTTAGGCACTTATTGCTGCCATGCTCCCATTGAAACGCCAAGTAATGTCTAGGATTATCTAGGTTTGATGTAGCAGTCAACTCCAATATTTCAACAGCGAGTTGCGCTGGAAAATGTCAAAATTAAATGAGTTTTGCGTAGGCGCAAGCGACTTGACATAGGGCGGATTTGAGATAACTAACTTGAAATTTATGGGCAAGCAACGTGTTCTTTCTGGAGTTCAACCAACCGGCAATTACCATCTAGGTAACTATTTGGGAGCCATTCGCAACTGGGTAGAAAGTCAGAGCGAATACGAAAATTATCTTTTTGTAGCTGATTTGCACGCGATTACAGTGCCACACGACCCAAAACAGTTGGCAGCTGATACCTACACTCTTGCTGCTCTCTATTTAGCTTGTGGTCTTGATTTAAATCACTCTACTATCTTTGTACAATCCCATGTTTCGGCTCACAGTGAACTCACCTGGTTGCTCAACTGCATTACACCTCTAAACTGGCTGCAAGATATGATCCAGTTCAAGGAAAAGGCCGTCAAGCAGGGAGAAAATGTCAGTGCAGGCTTATTGGATTACCCTGTGCTGATGGCAGCCGATATTTTGCTTTACCAAGCTGATAAAGTGCCAGTGGGTGAAGACCAAAAGCAACATTTGGAATTGACACGGGATATTGCAGCTCGGTTAAATCACCAATTTGGTAAACCAGATCAACCAATTCTGAAGTTACCAGACCCTTTGATTCGCAAGGAAGGGGCAAGGGTGATGAGTTTGGCGGACGGTACACGCAAAATGTCGAAGTCCGATCCTTCTGATTTAAGCCGGATCAGTTTGCTAGATTCACCAGAACAGATTCAATACAAGATTAAACGTTGTAAAACCGATCCGATTCGTGGGCTGACTTTTGACGATCCAGAGCGTCCAGAGTGTAATAATTTGTTAACGCTGTATACATTGCTTTCTGGGCAGAGAAAGGAAGACGTAGCAGTTGAGTGTCAGGATATGGGCTGGGGACAATTCAAGCCTTTATTGACAGATACAATTATTGAATCTCTGAAACCAATCCAAGAAAAATATCAGGCAATAACGACCGATAAAGGCTATTTGGAGTCTGTGTTGCGGGATGGAGGGGAAAAAGCTAGAGCGATCGCAAATCAAACTTTATCACAAGTCAAAGCTGCTTTAGGCTATTCTCTGCCTCTATGAGTTTTCACCTTGAGGTGTGATTTGCTATACCATTTAAGAAATTGAGATTCTTAATTTTATGCATCACACCCATAGCCCCACGGCTTTCCGCAGAGCTGTACAAGCAGGTCAGTTTCTAGTTACTGCTGAGGTAGCACCGCCGAAAGGGGGAGATCCAACGCACATGATTCAAATGGCGGCGACTCTTAAGGGGAGGGTTCATGCCGTCAATGTTACTGATGGTAGCCGCGCCGTGTTACGGATGTCTTCGTTAATCGCGTCGGTGATTTTATCACAAAATGGTATAGAGCCGATTTGTCAAATTGCTTGCCGCGATCGCAACCGCATCGGTTTACAAGCTGATTTGATGGGCGCTCATGCTTTAGGTATCCGTAATATTTTAGCTTTGACTGGCGACCCAGTAAAAGCAGGCGATCATCCAGATGCCAAAGCAGTGTTTGACTTAGAAGCTGTGCGACTGCTGCAACTGATTCGGAAGATGAATCAAGGTGTTGATTTTAATGAGAAACCTTTAACTGATGGAGCGTTAGATTTATTTGTTGGTGCAGCAGTAGATCCGCAATGTAAAAGTTGGTCGGGTTTGCAAAGTCGATTTGAACGCAAAATCGAAGCCGGAGCGCAGTTTTTTCAAAGTCAGTTGATTACCGATTTTGATCTGCTAGAAAAGTTTATGGATACGATTGCCGCTGGCTATAAAAAACCGATTTTGGCAGGAATTTTTCTGTTGAAATCGGCAAAAAATGCCCAGTTTATTAATAGATGTGTTCCGGGTGTAAATATTCCCCAACATATTATTGATAGATTGGCAAAAGCCAAAGACCCTTTTGAGGAAGGGATAAAAATTGCCGCCGAGCAAGTGCAAATAGCGCGGCAATTGTGTCAAGGAGTACATGTTATGGCGGTGAAACGAGAAGATGCGATCGCGCCAATTTTAGATTTGGCTGGGGTTGCTCCAGTTAATCAGTTGGTATCCAAGTAAATGAGATAACGAATCTTTTATGAAAGCAGATGGAACCATCTGCTTTTTTTATCCTGAATCAGACGCGTCTACACAATTTTTGATAGACTTTCAATATCCAATTTTTGCTTTACTAAATCCAGGTGAAAACTGACAAAATATTTTATAGCTTATTTCAAGCTTTTCCTAGCATATTTTTTGCAATAATTGGCGATAATACTGTTAATGTCAACGCCTACAAATTTGTTTCAGTTGAAGTAAAAGAAAATGCTTTTAGGATTGATGGGGTATTTATCCCTACAAGTGAAACTACAAACCAGCCACTTTACTTTGTTGAAGTCCAGTTTCAATTAGACTCAACTTTTTATAGACGCTTCTTTGCTGAAATCTTCACTTACTTTCGTCAAAACGAATCAGTCAATTTTTGGCGTGCTGTGGTTATCTATCCCCAAAGGAGTTTAGATCCAAGCGATCGCCTACCGTATGAGTTGCTGCTAGACAGTTCACAAGTGAAACGCATTTATCTAGATGAATTGGATACGAGAGAGGACTCACTGCAAGTTGCGATCGTTAAATTAATTATCGAAAGCGAAGAGACAGCCATTGACAAAGGTAGAGAATTAATTTTACAAGCAAGGCAACAACTAACAGATGAAACAACCACCAAGCAAATTGTAGAATTGATAGAGACTATTCTGTTGTACAAATTTACCCGGTTAAGCCGAGAGGAGTTAGCAGAAATGTTGGGTATAGATGACGAATTCAAAAAAACAAGGATGTATCAATCAATTAAAGAAGATGGCTTAGAGGAAGGTCGCCAGGAAGGTCGCCAGGAAGGTCGCCAGGAAGGTCGCCAGGAAGGTCGCCAGGAAGCTAAGTTAGAAGCTATTCCTCGGTTGTTGGCATTAGGATTGAGTGTGGAACAAGTGGCGGTGGCTCTCGATTTGACAGTGGCGCAAGTACAGCAAGCAGTCCAGAATCAGTCTGGCTGATAGTGGACGCTGCTTGCGTCTAATGTAATTAGCAAGTGCGTAGGCTGTTGACTTTGTGCATTTTTCGGGAATTTTTGGGAAAATTATTCGTGTTATTCTTGTTTGACTTAAAGTGCCTGCTTCAGGCACTTTAAGTCAAAATCAGGCGACACATTTTTTGCATGAAGTCTTATAGGCTAAAGGGTACAGAGTCAACACCCTAGCAAGTGCGTAGGTGTAGCCAACGCACTTCAAAACCTGGGTTACATCTTACCGTGTTGCATTTGTAGCCATTGCTTGAACCTCTGTTAAAATTTCCAATTAACTTTATACTTACCCTTAAAGAGCGATTCATCTTCCAAAAAGAGTATATTTCAATACGTCGGAAATACCTTACAAAAGTAAGTTATACTATTTTAGATTTTCGATCCATCCAAGTTGCTGATATAGCCTTTAGCAAAGGAGTGGAGAGCAGGAAAATACTTTTTCATCATTCCCCAGTAGAGACGCGATTAATCTCGTCTCTCCCACTCCCCATTCTCATAGAAGTTTATCCAAGTGGTTGCTTCTCATCACATTGACGTGAATACTGTAATTCCAACTCATTTTGCCGTTCTCTACCTCCTCTATACACAACCGGACAAAACTTAGTGTCATGGCTCATACAATCCATGTGTGGCGTTTTCGCACACACCACGAGTAGTCCACCTAAAACAAACAACAAACCACAAATTGCAAGGGTATTAACCCAATAAATTTCCAGCGCTCCGTGAACTACTACCTCTCGCAGTAGAGATACAATTGTTACCTCAACTGCCACTCCTACAGAGATACTATGTTCTTGCAAATAGACCATTAATAGTCGGAATAACTCGACTAAAATCAACACAAATAGTATTTTTGCAGTCACATGTTTATAGTCTAGTGGCTGCATGAGGGCGATAGCTATCCCCCACAATTGGATCAGCATGACGGCGAACAAACCCAAACACAAAACAATCACAATTAAGTCTTGAAAGGCTTCCATGTTGCGAACAATTGAGTGCCGATCAAGCCAGCGATCGCTAAATAAAAATCGACTTTTCTGGCGCTTTTGCATGTACGTTTTTTCCAATCTGGACTAGTTCAGACAACACCAGCGAGTCAACCCAATAGTTTTATGTTATGCAATATTAAGTTTTTGCGCCTCAGCGAGGTTGGTAATTTAAATTTTGTACTTGTTGCAACAATTGCTCGGCATTTTTTGCCCACTGAGGATTCCTCTGAGCATTGTATAAATCTCTAGCAAATTGGAATACTTGTACTGCATCGCTATATTGCTTTAACTGCATAAAAACTAACCCAGCACCATAATAAGCATTGGGATAATTAGAGTTAGCTTCGGCTGATTTTCTAAAAGCCTCTAATGCCTCTTGTAATTTGCGTTGGCTAAACCAAATTGAACCGAGATTATAGTAAGCTTCAGGATACTTCGGATTGATTTTTACTGCCTGATTAAAGGCACTTTTTGCTTGATCGAGTTTACCTTGTTGGAGATAACAGATCCCTATATGGTAAGGAGGTTCTGGTGCATTTTTGCTATATTCTATGGCTTTTTTAAAAGATGCGATCGCTCGTTTACAATCTCCTTCCTGCTCTCGTACCAACCCCAAGTTATAATGGGCGAATCCGAGTTTGGGATCAATTTCTAGCGCTCGTTGTAAGTAATCGCTAGCTAACTGTAAATTATTGCCTTCTAACAACGCACCACCTAAATTAGCAAAAGCTGGAGCAAATTTAGGATCGGCTTGCGTCGCCCGATAAAATGCATCCGCAGCGGGTTGTAATTGTCCCGTTTGTCGGAATGCTAGCCCTAAATTATAATGCGCTGGTGCTAAGGTCGGATCTAATTGAGCCGCTTGTTTAAAGGCTGCGATCGCATCTTGTACCCTTCCCGCCTGAATTGCTTGTAAGCCTTGGTTTAACCTGTCTATGGCCGTTTTCGCATTAGATTGTGCCAGCTTTGAGGCGACAGGAGGAGATAGAGCAAGAGAGGGCGAGGAAATACTCACAATTAGCAAAGTTAAACTTACTAACCCTGCTATGCGATATTTAAAGAATGATAATCCCATTGATTTTCTGACTCGCAACACTTTCAGTTAAATTTACTTCATCAAAAGTTTGTTACAAAAGTTTTTGATTTGCTATGAAAATTTGTGATACTTAACTTTTCTTAAGCTAAATCTTACGACAGGCTACAATTTTTTTAACTTTCGATTAAAGAGAGGATAATAACAAATTAAAGAAGGGGTAATTTTGACTCCAGAGAACCATTTTTTTATCCCTTGATATCTACGGAATAATGCGGTTATGAAAAACTTACCGCAAGGGAGGTTTTATGAACGAAAAAGTAAAATCGGGTTCGCGGAATGTTGCAATTGTCGGGCCTTATTTAAGTGGAAAAACCACTTTACTAGAAAGCTTGTTATTTGTCACAGGGGCAATTTCTCGCAAAGGGAGTGTTAAGGACAGCAATACAGTGGGAGATAGTGCTGCTGAGTCGCGCGATCGCCATTTCAGTGTAGAAGTCAGCGCCGCTAGCACTGAGTATAACGACATTCGCTTCACTTTTATTGACTGTCCGGGAAGTGTAGAATTTGCCCAAGAAACGTACAATGCTTTAATCGGAGTCGATGCCGCAATTGTAGTTTGCGAACCCATCCGCGAACGAGTCCTCACCCTCGCCCCTCTATTTAAATTCCTGGACGATTGGGAAATTCCCCACCTTGTCTTCGTCAACAAAATGGATCGGGCAAATATTCACGTTTTGGAAACGTTACACGCCCTGAAAGCAGTATCTAGCCGTCCCCTGGTAGCGCATCAATATCCCATCATGAACGGGGAACAACTCATCGGCTTTATTGATATGGTGAGCGAACAGGCATATAAATATCATCCAGGCGCACCTGCTGACCCCATTCCCTTCCCCGAAAATTTAAAAGAAGAAGAACATACAGCACGGGCAGAAATGCTCGAAGCTTTAGCAAATTTTGACGACCATTTACTCGAAGAACTTTTAGAAGACATCGAACCACCCCAAGAGGAAATTCTCAAAGATTTAAAAATGGAATTAGGGGCAGATTTAGTAGTGCCCGTTTTCTTTGGTGTGGCGGAACAAGATTATGGTGTTAGACCTCTATTAGAAGCCTTATTACGGGAAGCCCCCGAACCAGAAACCACAGCAGAACGTCGTTTAAAAAACATCAAAGGTGATACAGCTTTAGCACAGGTATTAAAAACTTTCTACACTCCCCAAGGTGGCAAACTCTCTCTAGTGCGTGTTTGGCGGGGCAAATTAACTGATGGCATTGTCCTCAATGGCATTCGCACTGGTGGAATTTACCGCCTCATGGGACAACAACAGCAGTTTGTTAATGAAGTTTCTGCTGGTGAAATTGTCGCATTGAGCCGTTTAGAAGGAATTAAGACAGGGGATACAATCTCCACAGAACAAGCAGTGATGGAATTACCCAAAGCTGTAGAGTTGGAACCTGTGTATGCCCTCGCCATTACACCAGAAAAGCGCAACGATGAAGTTAAACTCAGTGGTGCAATTACCAAGTTGTTAGAAGAAGACTCCTCACTTGCTTGGGAACAACACGGGGATACTCACGAAGTAATTCTTTGGGGTCAAGGCGAGATTCATTTGCAAGTTACCCTAGACAGACTGCGCCGTAAATATAACTTGCCGATGACAACCCACTTACCGCAAGTGCCTTACAAAGAAACCATCCGTAAAACAGTGGCTTCAGTTCATGGACGCTACAAACACCAAAGCGGTGGTCACGGACAGTTTGGTGATGTTTTTCTCGAAATCAAGCCTTTACCACGTGGTACAGGTTTTAATTTTAATGAAACCATTGTCGGCGGCGTGGTTCCCAAACAGTACATTCCTGGTGTGGAAATGGGGGTGCGGGAATTTCTCACACATGGGCCTTTGGGCTTCCCAATAGTGGATTTGGCGGTAACTTTAACTAATGGTTCGTATCACAACGTTGACAGTTCCGAACAAGCCTTTAAACAAGCTGCCCGATTGGCAATGCAAACGGGGATACCCCAAGCAGAACCTACCTTGTTAGAACCAATTTTGCGGGTGGAAGTGACAACACCGAGTGAATTTACCTCCAAGGTGCTGCAACTGTTGAGTGGTAGACGGGGGCAAATTTTAGGCTATGAGGGCAGAAACGATTGGCAAGGCTGGGATAATGTCTCTGCATACTTGCCGCAGGCTGAGATGCAGAATTTTATTGTAGAGCTGCGATCGCTCACCTTGGGCGTTGGTTCCTTTCACTGGGAATATGACCATCTCCAAGAAGTGCCGGAAAAGCTTGCCGAACGTGTCATTCATAGCAATGGCAATGGTGGTAACGGCAACGGTAAGTAGTTTGGGATTTGTCTGAAATCAAAGCCCTGCATCCAAAAAAACGTTGGGTGGTGGAGCGCACTTTCGGTTGGGTCATGGGGTGTCGGCGATTGGTCAGAGACTATGAGTTATTGCCGGAAACATCAGAGACGTTTATCTACCTTGCTATGATCCGGATCATGGTGAGACGATTAGCATAAAATTTGACCCCTCAAAACTTTTCAAACACCCTCTTACCTCGACTTTATCCAAAATTAAGAATTTGGTTCTCCTTATAGAGCAAAAACCCTAGCTTTTTGGCAAAAACTTTTTCCATATCACTGATTCCTGGTTAAATGAAAAAAGTAAAACTACCGTCCCACAAAGGTTTCAGCATCAGCTTGGGTGTTGCCAAAAAATGGATAAAGTCGAGCTTACAGTGCAGTTTAATAGCAACGAACCTCAGCAAGTAAGAAATCGCGATTGCATACCTTTAAAAGCTGGAGATATTCTAAGATTATCAAATCTAACCTATTGCATACCATCTAAAGCTCCAGTCAATCGAGTAGAAGTAAAAGTTTATCTGTTTACAAATGGAGCCGATACATAAAAATGGACTTTTTACTCCTAGTAACTTCCCGATTAATGCTGCTTGTCATAATATTGGTAATTTTCAAAAAACTTGGACGATTGAACCAGGACAGCACCGAGTTAGCATACCCATTATCAAATATGTTGGCAGCAACAGAATTGTTGACAGTAGTTTCTACTTTAACTTGGATGTTGGACGGTAATTTCAGTCTTCTATTTAAAAGCGAAAGAGAGTAATATTTTTATGGCTTACAGCGAGTTTAGTTTAGCTAAAGCAAAACAAGAGTTTAGTTTAAACACATTAGAAAGACGCAATATTTTTGCTGGTGTTTCTGAATTAACAGCGAGTAATTTACTTGTAGAAACACTCAATTATAACCTGGATATCGCTTTAGGGAGTAATAGTGAAAAAGCTCGTTCTGAGTTAATTATTGCTCCCATTTTAGTTGATTTACGCCGACAATTACACGAACAAGTTAGTTTATTTTCTGGAGTAGATTTTACTGTCGATAATAGCAAAGGATTAAACGGCACTTGCGATTTTATTATTACCAAATCTCCAGAAATTCTAATTTTGACAGCACCAGTAATTACAGTTGTAGAAGCTAAAAAAGAAAATATTAATGGGGGTTTGGGTCAGTGTGCAGCAGAAATGGTAGCAGCCCAAATCTTTAATGAGCAAGCTGCAAGTGAGATTAAAACAATTTACGGAGCAGTCACAACGGGCAGTATTTGGCAATTCCTCAAACTAGAAGCACAAACATTGACCATTGATTTAAGTGAGTATTATCTCAAAGATGTGAATAAAATTCTTGGTATTTTAGCCAGTGGTATTTCTCAAGAAAATTAACAAAATATGAGAAGGAGTCAGGAGTCAGAATACTCTACTTAATATCGAATTCGCGGATCTACATAAGCATTTAAAATATCAATCAAAATGCTGGCGCTGACAACGATCGCACCAAAAAATACTAGCACTCCCTGGACTGTGGGATAATCGCGATCGGCGATCGCTTGATACAATCGGTTAGCTAACCCAGGCCAAGAAAATGTTACCTCTGTCAAAATTGCTCCACCTAACAGAGATGCAAAGGTTAATCCCAAGACTGTAATTACCGGGATTAGCGCATTCTTTAAGGCATGGGAGGCTAAAATCTTATTTTCACCAATACCTCTAGCTCTAGCGGCTTCTACATAATCTGCTTGCAAGGTTTGCTTTAAATTCACTCGCACAATTCGCTCAAAAATTCCACTGAGCAAAATTCCTAGTGTGAGACTTGGTAGAGCCAGATGGTGTAAAGATGTGAAAAACTGGGTGAAATTTCCACCGAGTAAGCTATCAATTGTATACAATCCAGTGACAGTAGCGGGAGCCGGCAGATTGGGCGGAAAGCGATTGGAATTAGGAAACCAACCCAATTGGACTGAGAAAATCAACTGCAAAAGCATTCCCGCCCAAAACATAGGGAGTGCGTAAGTGATGATACCAAATAACCGCCCGCCGACATCAAAATATGTCCCAGGACGAGAAGCCGAAAGAGTCCCAACCGCAATTCCGACGATGAGTGCAACCGCCATACTACATACTGCTAACTCCACCGTCGCCGGGAAATATTGGCCAATTATGTCCCAAACATTTTGTCCGCGACTCATTAAAGAAGTTCCCAAGTCAAAGCGCAGTATGCTTCCCAAATAATTGAGATACTGTAGCCACAGGGGAAGGTTTAAACCGAGTTGTTTTCGCAATTCTTCTTTAGCTGCTTCTGGCGCACGTCCGCCTAGAATTGCATCTGCTGGATCTCCTGGTGTTGCTCTTAATAAAAGAAATACAATGGTGATAATCGTTAATAGTTGAAGTGGTGCAAGAAGCAACCGAGAAACAATGTAATATTGTAAAGCTTTAGAGCGAGACATATTTAGGTAGGAGTTAGGAGTTAAGAGTTAGGAGTTAGGAGTTAAGATAGACAGCAAGCTAGCTGGGTTGCAAAAATTATTTAATTACTACATTCAGTGAAGTGAACATATCTATTTTTCTCACAATCACATTTATAATTTTGTGACTTTTGCTAGAAGTCTAATTAAAAATCAATCCGGTTCAGCTAGCGCCAAAAACATTAAATTGTGGAGATTTTGTTGAGGAACAAAACTCAACATTTATGGGGCTTTGTTGGGTTGTGCTTTGCTTAACTAAACCGTATTGAATTAAAAATTTCTAACTCCTAACTCTTAACTACTTTTTAAGTGTCTGGTAAACCAGAATTTGGGTAGGGTTAAGTTGTACACTACTAACACCTTTTTGGGCAAACACATAGTCTTTGTTTTGCCATAAAGGAACGTAAGGTACATCATTCGTTACTTGCGTTTGAATTTCTGTAAAAATTTTCTGACGCGCTTCGGGGTTTTGTTCTTTGCGTTGCTGATCAATCAGTTTATTTATGGCTTCGTTATAGTAGAACGAACCCTGAGTTTGACTGCCTCCATCTTCGCATCCTTTAGCCACGGAACCTTTATCACAAGACAAAAACGGCTGGACGTAATTATCTGGATCTAAAAAATCTGGATACCAATCAAGTAAAGCTGCCGGATACAAACCCTTAGCAATGTCTTTGAAGAAGGCTGGCCCTTCGGCGGGAGTGACTTCAAATTGCAGTATTCCATCCATTTTGACATCGACAAGAGATTTGAGTGTCTGTGCTGCCAAACTACGAGTAGGGGAACTAGAAGGATACCAAACTTGCACTTTTGCGGGATTTTCCTTGGAGAAACCAGCGGTAGTTAGTAATTTTTTAGCTTGATCGAAGTTAGCATCGCCATATTTATCTTTGAATAATGGCAAAGAAACTTTAAATGTGGTGGGAATCATGCTATATAGCGGATCTGCTTGACCAAGTAACACTCGCTCGTTTAAAAGTGGACGGTCAATGATGGACGCGATCGCTTGTCTTACCTCTAATTTATCTAAAGGCTTTTGATTCCGGTTTAATACCAGATAGCTTACTACACTACCTTCAGCTGCGATCGCTTGCCAATCCCCTTTTTTACCACCTTCTTCCAAACTGCGATTTTGATCTGGCTGTAGCGACAGATAAGCTACATCCACCGCGCCTGTACGGAAAGCATTAAATAAATTAACCGGACTAGTTTGAATTTGGAGGTTAACACCCTTGTTAGCTGGTTTTTCTCCCCAATACTTATCAAACACATCAAATCTTATGGAATCAGTACCATACTGTCCTAATTTGTAAGGGCCAGTCCCCACAAAAATATTCGGTTTGAATTTACCAGCACCGAGTTCGTAAGCTTTTGGTGAAACTGCACACACCCCAGGAAATGCCAGCAGTGAGGGAAATGCTGCAAAGGGCTTTTTCAGCTTAATCGTCAACTCATACTCGCTTGTCGGTTTGATCGAATCTACTATATCGGCTAGTAAGAACGAGGGTTTTCCTTTATTTTGAATAAAGCGGTTGATGGTAAAGGCCATTGCTTGAGCGTTGAAGGGAGTTCCATCATGAAAAACTACTCCCTGACGTAAGGGGATGGTATAAGTTAAGCCGTCTTGACTAACTTTGGGTAATGCTGTAGCTAGCTGTGGCTTAATTTCGGTGCTTCCTGGTTCGTAGTTGTAGAGGTGATCGCTCATATTAAACACCAAGCCTAAAGATGCTAACTCATAAGCATCAGCCGGATCAAGGGTTCTGGGCTTGGCTGTTGTACCGATCGTAATACGACCATCACCTGTAGGGGTATTTAAAGAACCTGATGGCGGCGTAGAAGGCTGCGGACGAGGAGCGCAACTAACAACTAAAAATAAACATAGACAAAACAAAGATAGGAATTGTGTAATCCGACCCCACCGTTTCACAGACAAGGAAAACCATGACATAGCAATAATATATATTATATCAGCGGTCAGTAATCTTACTACATTTGTGACTATCATGCTAAATCTTCATAAATATATAGATAGTGGTTCTTTTTGGATGCAGCACGCACTTTAGTTAGCAATAAGCTGTCGTGCATTTAAATTGTATAATTTTGGGTCTAAAACCCTTCCATAGCCTAGAGTCAGCTAAAAAACTAGATGCGTGGCAGCTTATCTACGGCTAAAGTTAAGTTTATTGCTACCGTGCGATGTCTATGATGGGCTACGCCTATGCACTATTTTGTTTATTAGAAAAAATACATAAAGTGAAATTTGTTAAGTACTGAAAAGTTTTTATTTAATTAAAATTTTCAACATTGGCTAAAATTGTCGTAGATTCATAGTTACTAGGAAAATAGGTCTGTTAAGCTTTGACCTTAGCCCAAGTAGTGTATTTAAAGACTTTGCCTGTTGCTGCTTGGGTACAGACATCGATAGAGCGGTTAATCGTCAAGCTCGGCTGTATTGTCAAAAAGAAGAGTGTTTGAACATCAGCGACTAAAGCGATCGCGATATTGTTAACAGCAGATTGAAAGTCGAAATAGTGAGACTAAGACCGTGAAGTATTTCTTTCTATCTGAGGGATGGGCAGTTGCTAGAGTCTGGGCATCTGATGGACTCTGGCAAATAACTGCATGGCGACGCCAACCAGATATTCAGCGAATGAATATTTGTTTAGTCGAAGAAAATGAATTGCTCTGGCTTTATCGAGTTGAAGAAGCCGTTTTAACCGTGGAAGTGAAGCCAACAACACCACCAGTAATTGCTAGTCAGACCATTGGTCAAGTCGTACTCAAGCGTCTGATGAGCGCCGAACAGGTAATCGAACGCCTGGGTACAGCTGAGGCGAAGTGTCAACTGCAAAATATCCACTTGGTAGTTCAGTAGATAGTGGGGAGTGGGGAGTAGGGAGTAGGGAGTAGGGAATAGGGAATAGACTAATGCGTAACATAACAACATAATTATTGTTGTCCCCTCCTCTTGTTCCCCCCAGTCCCCAGTCCCCAGTCCCCAATCCCCAATCCCCACATAAAGCAAATTTAATCCCCAACGGGTATTGGTAGCGAAAAAACTTGGAGATGCTACGCGATCGCATCAATTTACACGCTTGCAAACAATTCCATCAATAGTTACACTTTTTAAAACATTCTCATTTTTGCTTGGTGATGGCTACCCTACATAGGTAAACCTCCCGAAGCGAGTAAGCATTGCCAAAGCACCCACGCTGTCTGACTTCTTAAGACTAAGCTGTGGTAATACTCTGGCTCTGGCAATAACAAAAAACAAGAGAGAGTTTTATGAGTGGCGATTTTCGTCTCTCATAACCTCAGTAAGAAAATTGCTTTGTAAACTAACTCATCGAGGAGGAGCGTAGTCGATGGGACTACCCTGGTACCGAGTACATACAGTCGTTCTGAATGATCCAGGGCGACTGATTTCTGTACACCTAATGCACACAGCCTTAGTAGCAGGCTGGGCTGGTTCGATGGCACTCTACGAACTAGCTGTTTTTGACCCTAGCGATCCGATTCTCAACCCAATGTGGCGTCAAGGGATGTTCGTCCTGCCCTTCATGTCACGTTTGGGCGTTACCCAATCTTGGGGTGGTTGGAACGTTACTGGTGGTCCATCCAGCGATCCTGGCTTCTGGTCATTTGAAGGCGTTGCTGCTGCTCACATTGTTCTTTCCGGTCTGCTGTTCCTAGCTGCCGTATGGCACTGGGTTTACTGGGATTTGGAACTCTTTAGAGATCCCCGCACTGGTGAACCCGCCTTAGACTTGCCAAAAATGTTTGGCATTCACCTGTTCTTATCTGGTCTACTTTGTTTTGGATTTGGTGCTTTTCACGTCACCGGACTATTTGGTCCGGGGATATGGGTTTCTGACGCCTATGGTATAACTGGCGCCGCACAGGCAGTAGCACCAGAATGGGGGCCAGATGGCTTTAACCCCTATAACCCTGGTGGTATTGCGGCTCACCACATTGCCGCTGGTGTTGTTGGTATTATTGCAGGCTTATTCCACCTCACAGTTAGACCCCCCGAACGGCTCTACAAAGCCCTACGGATGGGGAACATTGAAACAGTACTTTCTAGCAGTATTGCAGCAGTCTTCTTCGCTGCTTTCGTTGTTGCTGGTACTATGTGGTACGGTAACGCCGCCACACCCATCGAATTGTTTGGCCCTACCCGCTATCAATGGGATCAAGGCTACTTCCGTCAAGAAATTCAGCGCCGCGTCCAAACAGGCGTTGCTCAAGGTGCAACCCTTGACCAAGCTTGGTCGCAGATTCCTGAAAAGTTGGCTTTCTACGATTACGTCGGTAATAGCCCCGCTAAAGGCGGTCTATTCCGTACAGGGCCGATGGTGAAGGGTGATGGCATTGCCCAATCTTGGCAAGGTCACGCCGTATTCAAAGATTCTGAAGGACGGGAATTGACTGTGCGTCGTCTCCCCAACTTCTTTGAAACCTTCCCAGTAATTTTGACCGATGCAGATGGAATTGTCCGCGCTGACATTCCCTTCCGTCGGGCAGAATCTAAGTATAGCTTCGAGCAATCTGGTGTCACCGTTAGTTTCTACGGCGGCAATCTGAATGGTAAGACCTTTACAGAACCAGCTGATGTGAAGAAGTATGCCCGTAAGGCTCAAGGTGGTGAAATCTTTGAATTTGACCGAGAAACATTGAACTCTGATGGTGTATTCCGCACCAGTCCTAGAGGTTGGTTTACCTTTGGACACGCCGTATTTGCTCTGCTGTTCTTCTTTGGTCATCTCTGGCATGGTTCTCGGACAATCTACCGAGACGTATTTGCCGGTGTTGATGCGGATCTAGAAGAGCAAGTTGAGTGGGGTTTGTTCCAGAAAGTGGGTGACAAGTCAACCCGCCGGAAGGAAGCCCTTTAAGGGAAGGGGGACTGGGGACTGGGGACTGGGGACTTGGGACTGGGGAAGAAGCAAGGGAGAAGAGTTTTTCCCCTCTACTCCTCGCACCCTTCCCCACTGACTCTTTTCAATACCCAATCCCTAATCCCTCATTAACTAGCTGGATAAAGAGGAAATCGTAATATGGAAAGCGTTGCGTACATCTTGATTTTTACTCTGTGTATAGGTACTCTCTTCTTTGCGATCGCATTTCGCGAACCCCCTCGCTTTGAGAAACCAAAAGATAAGTAGATCCTATTCCCAGACCAAGCAGATTTAACGTTAATATCCGTTGCTACTAAGTATGGTAGCAACGGATATTATTATGTTCGTCCTTTGTTGATTTTAACTACTAAGTAAATGACAAATCATTTTTATATTGTGATATAATTTCCAATCTTGGCAGTAGATATGTGTTAATACTAGCTTTTCTGCGCTAGGATGAGAATGGATGTTTTGTGTAGGCTGCCATAGTACTGCTTGCATAACACATCGCGCTTGTCGCACAACCTTTACGGAGACTAGAACCAGGAACAAATCAGCATGGTCAATCAGAATTTAACCGCTACAGAAATTGGATTTACTCACGAAGATTTCGCTGCTCTACTTGACAAATACGATTATCATTTTAGCCCTGGCGATGTTGTCCCAGGAACAGTTTTCAGTATAGAGCCGCGCGGCGCTCTGATTGACATTGGTGCTAAAACCGCAGCATATATACCCATACAAGAAATGTCTATTAACCGGGTGGATAGCCCGGAAGAAGTATTACAGTCAAATGAAACGCGGGAATTTTTCATCCTTACCGATGAAAACGAAGATGGACAATTAACCCTTTCCATTCGCCGTATTGAATATATGCGGGCTTGGGAACGCGTGCGACAGTTGCAAGCAGAAGATGCTACTGTACGTTCTGGCGTATTTGCAACCAATCGCGGCGGAGCGTTGGTAAGGATTGAGGGATTACGTGGCTTTATCCCAGGTTCCCACATCAGTACCCGCAAACCTAAAGAAGAATTGGTCGGCGAGGATCTGCCATTGAAATTCCTAGAGGTGGATGAAGAACGTAATCGCCTAGTTCTATCTCACCGTCGGGCGTTGGTTGAGCGGAAGATGAATCGCCTAGAAGTCGGCGAAGTAGTAATTGGTACTGTTCGTGGTATCAAACCCTACGGTGCTTTCATCGACATTGGCGGCGTCAGTGGTCTACTACATATTTCTGAGATTTCTCACGAACATATTGATACACCTCATAGCGTGTTCAATGTCAATGATGAAGTGAAAGTTATGATCATTGACTTGGATGCAGAAAGGGGTCGGATTTCCCTATCTACCAAGCAGTTAGAACCTGAACCCGGTGATATGATTAAGAACCGGGATTTGGTCTACGATAAGGCAGAAGAAATGGCTGCTAAGTATCGTGAACAGTTATTAGCCAAGCAACAAGGTGCTACTGCTGCACCGGCTGCACCTGCGGAAGTTGTAGCAGACGAAGAGATTCCACCAGCAGCAGAACTTGAAGAAGAGATTCCACCAGCAGCAGAACTTGAAGAAGAGATTCCACCAGCAGCAGAACTTGAAGAAGAAATTTCAGTAGTTGCGGGAATTGAAGAGGAAATTCCAGCAGCTATTGAAGAGTAATAGATTTTTTATAGTTTTACTTATTTTTAAGTAAGAGTATTAAATCATTTTATAAAGAGGGGAAAACCCTCTTTTTTTATGTGGAGAATCGGTAAAAGTTAAGAGGAGTTAGGAGTTAGGAGTTATTATTCCTAACTCCTAAGTAAATAAGTGGGGTGAAATATTGTGGCAACCATTAAATGTAGAAATATCACTTTTGATAATATTCAGGCAATTTTGTTTGATAAAAACGGTACTCTAGAAGATTCAGAAACGTATTTGCGATCGCTCGCACAAAAAGCAACAAGGTTAATAGATGCTCAAATCCCCGGAACTGGGGAACCCTTGTTAATGGCATTTGGTATCAATGGCAATATTCTAGATCCCGCAGGTTTAATATCAGTAGCAAGCCGCCGCGAAACAGAAGTTGCGGCTGCGGCATATATTGCCGAAACTGGAAGAGGATGGTTTGAGTGCTTAAAAATAGCCCGTCAAGCTTTGGATGAAGCGGAAAAATACATTGGACAAACTCCTTCACCATTGTTTGTGGGTAGCTTAGACTTGTTAAAATATCTACAAGAAGGGGGTTTGAAACTTGGCATCCTCTCAGCTGCGACAACTGAAGAAGTACGTAATTTTGTAGCCAATCACCAGTTAAGTGATTATATCCAGTTGGAAATGGGCGTAGATGAAGGGCCGAGTAAACCAGATCCAGTGCTATTTTTGCAAGCTTGCCAAGCTTTGGGAGTCGAACCAGGCGCTACATTGATGGTGGGTGATTCAGTTGGTGATATGCAAATGGCGCGTAATGCTAAAGCCGCAGGTTGTATTGGTATCACTTGGGTAGGTAAGTCAGATAATGTCCGAGGTGCAGATGTAGTGATTAATCAACTTGATGAAATCCAGATTTTAGACGATTAAAGCTTTTAGTCAACTGTCACGAGAATAAGAGGCGATCATCATATTTGGGGCGATCGCCTCTTGAGATTTAGGCAAGACGCAAAAACTTTCGCCAAGGATTAACAATTAGTAATCGAAGTCACCACCCAAGCTGCCGCCACCAGGCCCGGCAGGAGCAGCATCTTTCGGTTCCGGCTTGTCAACGACAATTGCCTCAGTGGTTAGCACCATACCTGCAATTGACGCTGAATTCTGTACGGCCGAACGGGTCACTTTGGCAGGGTCAACAATCCCGGCTTCAAACAAATCCACAAATTCGCCGCTGGTTGCGTCGTAGCCCACATTGAATTCCTACCTGGGGATGATGCTTTCATCGTTGCACCTACGGGGTAGGATTTGAGGGTTCTAGGATAGTAACTCTCACCTACATGGTCATTCAGTTATCAAGGTTCTGTACCTTGCGGCTAATCCTCCAAACCCTTATGGATTTTAGTTTCTAGCCAACGATTCGCACTCCAACTGTGTAGGCGGTTACTTCCTTCGTGGAAGCAAAACATAGCTTTTTCACCGACGATTTCCGCGATATTCAAAACGATTTCGCGTACTTCTATAGCAGTTCTCTTTTGGATGCAACATACAGTAGGGGCATAAGCAATGCACATTTGTGTCAACTTAACGGGAAACGGGCGGTTAGAAACCACGTCTATACAAACAAAAGCTACCGATCCTGGGTTTCAAACCCTTAATTTGACTTTAGTCTGCGGAGGCGGACAATGCCAGTATAGCCGCGAATTCTATGAGCCAGGTCTTAAGTTGACACCAATAAGCAATGCAGCACCCCTACGAGGAGACACTTTAACCTGGCGTCTAGGTGTGTGGTAAAATTGCCTGGAACAGAGGTTTTATCGGAGTTAGAGTCTGGTATAAATTGCAAACATGAATTTGGAAAATATACAACAAGACTGGTAAGAAACTGAGTGTAATTTGTAGATGAATATCTAATATTTGCTATCAGACTTAACCAACTTCCCACAATTTTGACTTTTAGGATAGACACATGAACGATAAGCTGATGCTGATGATTCCAGGCCCTACCCCGGTGCCAGAAGCTGCCTTACTGGCATTAGCCAAGCATCCAATTGGACACCGTACCAGTGAATTTAGCAATATATTGGCAGAGGTGACAGAAAACCTCAAGTGGCTACACCAAACTCAAAATGATGTGCTGACGCTGAATGTCAGTGGTACGGGTGCTGTAGAAGCGGGAATAATTAATTTTCTCTCTCCAGGCGATCGCATTTTAGTTGGCTCTAATGGTAAATTTGGTGAACGCTGGGTAGAAGTTGGTCAAGCCTACGGTTTGAATGTAGAAGAAGTTAAGGTGGAATGGGGAAAACCCTTAGACCCCGCAGTATTTGCCGAAAAACTCCAAGCAGATACCCAAAAGCAAATCAAAGCCGTAATCATTACCCACAGCGAAACCTCAACGGGTGTGTTAAATGACCTAGAAACCATCAACCGCCACGTCAAAGAACATGGTGAAGCTTTAATTATCGTTGATGCCGTCACTAGCTTGGGTGCGTTCAACCTACCTGTAGATGCTTGGGGTTTGGATATCGTCGCCTCCGGTTCCCAAAAAGGTTATATGATTCCGCCAGGGTTGGGTTTTGTTTCAGTCAGTCCCAAAGCTTGGGAAGCTTACAAAACTGCGAAGCTACCGAAATATTATTTGGACTTAGGCAAATATCGCAAAGCCACAGCCAAAAATACAACTCCATTTACTCCCCCTGTGAATTTGATTGTAGCGTTACACACCACGTTGCGAATCATGAAAGAGGAAGGCTTAGAATCAATATTTGCTCGACATGAACGGCTGAAAAATGCTACCCGCGCCGCCATTCAAGGATTAAATTTACCCTTGTTTGCAGCAGATAGTTATGCTAGTCCGGCGATTACAGCTGTAGCACCACAGGGAATTGAACCGGATAAGATTCGGTCATTTATCAAAAAACGCTTTGATATTGCCTTAGCTGGTGGTCAAGACCACTTGAGTAATAAAATTTTCCGTATTGGTCACTTGGGTTTTGTGAGCGATCGCGATATCCTCAGCTGTATAGCATCCTTAGAAGTTACCCTAAGAGAACTTGGCTACGAAGACTTCACCCCTGGTTCTGGTGTAGCAGCAGCAGTTAGAGTGTTTACACAATAGTCATTGGTCATTTGCAAAGAACTATAGCGGTTCTCGAATGGATGCAATACAGTTTGACCTCTCTCCTAAAAGGAGAGAGGCTTTGAATCTTGCTACCCAACGCTAGTAGGGAAGGGGCTGGGGGTTAGGTCTGTATTGCACTCAACAGAGAAGCGCTATAGTCAAAAGAGCGAGTTAATAATTTAACTCGCTCTTTTAATTTGTATATAAATTAATACGCTTGAGTGAAGCAAAGAGCAACCCAACAAAGCTATGAAAATGTTGGGTCAACCCTGTTCCCTGTTCCCTGTTCCCTGTTCCCCGTTCCCTATTCCCTGCTGTATCAACCTTTGCATAAGGTAGAGTTGATGTGATATGCCTCAATCCTCCTAAATGACACCAAGTTGCCCTAGATAGTATTATTTGTTCTGAAGAAAGTCGCGCAGTGTCTTTGACACCAAACAAGACTAACTTTGGCAACTTAGTATCATACCAAATTGGTATAAATAGTATTCTTTGAGATTCCGTTAACAGGTATTTGGTAGAAATTTTTAATCCAAAATCCAAAATCCAAAATCCAAAATTGGATATGACCTATGCTGTCTCCAGCCAATCATAAATTTGTTCTAATTGGTCTAAAGTGATCAACCCATACTGCCAAAGAATCATTGCCAAAGGGCCTGGGTCTTGCTCCCGATGCCGAAGCGCCACTGCTAGTGATGCTGTGGAAATTGCCAAATCTTCTTGCAAAAAATGAATCAGTCGAGAATATTTTGATGGTGACATTTGTATCTCACCTCCTTGTGCAGAATGTATTGTCATATATCAGTTCACCATTGCTCGGTAGACAGTAGCCAGTATTTCATCTGTCACTGTGCCATCATCGGCCATACACCCCAGCACAGTTTTTTTGATCTGCCTTTAAGATAGGCTTTTCATAGAGGGTTTAAGAAATAGAAATTTTCTTACAAATCATCTGCTCGATTCTCAAGCAGTATTTTTACTTAATTCAATTGGTTTCATCTTGTTTACTTTTGCGCTTTATTTAATTACACAGGTAGTAACAAAGATTCCATAGCCTATACTCTCTTATTGGCGACTATTTGCACTTACGCCCAAGGGAATATTTTTGCAACCCAACCTTAAGACTACGATTTTAGGTTGGAGACAGTAGAATTTTACATTATTACCACAGTTTTTAAATAGTAGCGTTACAAGTGACTGTTTTACCACATCAAGTGACATTTTTTACAGAAAAAACATATATTTCGACCGTATAGGTTCTTAACCGGGTAATTACCCAAATTTTTACACCCGCAAAGTACCGGAGGCTCAAAACTCAATTTTGATAATATCACCTACTTTCAACTTCAATTCGGCAGCTCTTCCAGAGCGAAGTTCAATCACCTTATCTACTGGTGTTCTGGGGCCGTAGCTAGGACAAGGATCACTTGCACAAGGAGGTGTAGCAGCCTGAATATATTTAACTACACCCTTATGTAGAAATACTATATCCAATGGCATAGGTGTATTCTTCATCCAGAAACTAACTGGTTGTGCTGAAGGGAACGGAAATAGCATTCCCCGATCATCTGGCAAAGCTGGTCGATACATCAAACCCATCTCTTGCTGTTCTGGTGTCTGTGCTACCTCTAATTTAATTGTTGTGCCATTAGGAACAATGGCTTTCGCAGAAATTGGTAGTGTTTGACCTAAACTCGCTGGTGCTGAAGTTTGAGAAGCAGAGGTGGGGCTGGGAGGTTTAGCTGTTGTTGGTGCGGAACAGCCCATTAGAAAAATACTCAGCAACATCGAGAGCAAACTTAGCCGACGAGTCATATAGTTTTTCGATTTTGTAATTTAGACTTCAATTTTACAGTGTTGTAGACAGAAAAACCCCTTGGCTGGGAGGCAACAAGGTAGCTAGACTTCCGCTACAGTATACTAGGATTCTCTTAAAACGTACCCGACACCGCGCACTGTTTGAATGAGGCGCTTTTGACCTTCATCTTCGATTTTTAACCGCAAGTAACGGATGTACACTTCAATTACATTCGACTCACCCAGAAAGTCATAACCCCAAACATTCTCTAAAATTTGTTCGCGGGTTAACACTTCACGGGGATGTTCCATTAAGAATTTTAATAGTTCAAATTCCTTCATTGTCAAGTCAATTGGTCGTCCGTTGTGTATGGCGCGACGAGTTGCTATGTCTAAAATTAAATCCCCAAACCGCAACTGCTCTGTGGTATCCACATCGGGTTTTAAGTAGAGGCGAATCAACTTCAAAAAGTCTTCTGAGCGATAAGGCTTGAGGATATAATCATCCGCTCCAGCTTCTAGACAAGCTACCCGATCGTCAACTGTATCCCTTGCCATTAAAATCAATACAGGTGATCGCATACCAGTGCTTCTGAGATTTTTGCACAATGAGAGTCCTGATTCTCCTGCTAGCATCCGATCTAAAACAATTAAAGCAGGCTGGCGATCGCGACAGTGTTGTAAACCACTGGCTGCATCATGAGCCACAATTGATTCATAGCCAGCTTCTTGCAAATCGCAAGAAAGCTGATTTGCAAGGCTCTCATCGGTTTCAATCACCAAAACACAGGGACTTTGAGCAACTGTCATAACAATTTGGGATATTGGATTTGGGATTGTAAAGATATTCAAGTGAAAATATTTACATCAGTTATAAAGTGCAAATACGAGTTTTTCGTGATGGAACAATCTGATTTGACACGCTAACTAGAGGATTGGGCATGGGGCATTGGGCATTGGGCATTGGGCATTGGGCATTGGGCATGGGTAAAGAACAATTACCAATTGCCAATAGACATATCCGCGAATTAAACTCTAAGCCTGATAAATCAGAGGGTTAAAACGTAATTTACGGATAGGTTTAATCACCCAATGCCCCGCGCCCCATGCCCCATACCCAATGCCCAATGCCCAATCCCTATGGCAACTCTACCGAAGTTGGTTTAGCGATATGTGGCAAACCCCAACCTAATTTCTCTCGCAAAATTCGGAAAAACTCAGGCGGTTGCAGGCGAATAAATCGGGCACTATATTGCGATCGCTCCATATATACCCGATCTTCTGGTAGGATGTAGCATCCACCATTGCCATCGACTACCATCACCAGCCGAGGGATATTGACTGGGTAGATATTGACCGATTCACTATCTGGAAATACCAATGCTCTAGAAGCTAGGGAATGGGGACAAATGGGTACTAGCTGTAAAACAGGTACACCAGGAGTCACCACTGGGCCACCAGCACTCAATGAATAAGCTGTAGAACCAGTAGGTGTAGAAACAATCACACCATCCGCAGCAATATCTACTGGCGCATGGCGTCCTATGGCAATTTCAAAATGGCACATAGAGGTCAAAGGTTCCCGATGCAGCACCATTTCATTCAAGCAGAGGGCTTCCCATAGTACTGAATCTCCCCGAAACACTTTGACGGTGAGCATAGCTCGTTCTTCAATTTCATACTCGCCTGCGATCGCCTGTTCTAGTGCTTGGGGCAATTGATTTAGGAAAGTTTCGGTCAAAAATCCCATGTGGCCGGTATTCACTGTTAGTAGTGGAATACCACAGGGAGCTACCTGACGAGACGCTGCTAAAACAGTGCCGTCTCCCCCTAATACCACTGCGAACTTCATATCTGAGTCAAAACCAGGGGGCGTTAGACCGTCAATGGGAGTGTGGCATACAGGACTTTCCGGGTTAGGGTAGCCCAGTATTCCACCAATACTCGATGTGATACACACATTCCAACCGGCTGCGGTTAGCTTGTCTTTCAACTCGATAGCGACACGGCCCGCTATCGGTTTAACGTCATTGTAGATAATGCCTGCTTTCGGCACACTCAAATATCCAAGTTTAGGCGATGCTTTGTATTCTGTAATCCTTACACATTTTTGGTCATGTAGTCATTAATCTAGAGTCAAATATCTAGAGTCTAGAGTTTTACGACTAATGTCTGTTTTGTAGTAACCATTCCCTGCTCTAAAGATACAGGGCTTTGTCCCCCTCCCAACACTACTAACAATTGCTTGTTCACTTATGTTGTTTGCGGAACTTACGGGCGCGGTTATGTTTGACTAGAGGGTGTACTCACCCCCACACCCCACAACTCAATTTTCGTGGATACGCGTTATCGCACTCGGTTACTAGCGTAAGCCTTGGAAACGAGTCAATTTCCTGCGTTGAACTAATTTCACCGTAAGAAAGATTTTAAAGTAAAGCCGTCCTTGATGACGGGGAATAACCCAAATTTTTGATGACTATTGACTATTGGCTTTTGAAGACTGCTTAAAAGGAGTTTTTTTAGGTTTCTGCTTTTTATTTTTATTTTTTTGGTAGTCTACCTCTTTGAGCTTCTTCATGATTCTGCTGAAGTACTCTTGTAGATAGCTTTCTAGGGTTGTGGTTTGTTGCGAATCTAAACCAAACACTGTGTAAACTTCATCCATTGCAGCATTTAACTGTTTACCACTAGCTAATACTTCTGTAAATGCTAGCCTATCTGCTACGTTCCATCCCCACTGGAAAAATCGCATTATACCCCGCACAGCACGCAGTAAGTTTATTGGCATCCGCGTTACTCTGGCATCTTTTCCAGATAAGCGTTCGCACAGGTTGATGATTTCTTCTGCACTCCATGCACGAGTACCGACTACAGGAAAAGTTTGGTTTTCCGTTTCTGGTACACTCAATGCTCGGATTGCAAACTTAGCAATGTCCTGAGTGTCCATATAGGCGATGGGTGAAGAATTACCCGTTACCCAAACTGGCTGTCCTTCTAAAATGGGAATCCCGTACTGACCGATTAACCCTTGCATAAACCCAGCTAGCCGCAAGATAGTGTAATTTAAGCCTGACTCAGCTAGAAAGACTTCTGTACATCGCTTAATTTCCATTAGCGGTACTTCTGGGTATTTATCAGCATCTAAAATTGAAAAGAAGACAAAACGCTCTACACCCGCAGCTTTTGCAGCTTGAATCAATGCTACTTTGCCTTCCCAGTCCACTTGTTTGATACTCAGTGAATCTGTAGGGCGAGATGTTGACGCATCAATAACTTGGGTTACGCCTTTTAATGCTTCCGCTAGGCTTTCGGGGTAACGCAAATTTCCGGGTACGAGTTCTGCACCCCACTCTTTGAGAAAAGCTGCTTTTTTATTGCTGCGGACAAGGCAGCGTACTTTATATCCCTCATCGATAGCACGACGAGCCACTTGTCTTCCTAAGGTGCCAGTGGCACCGACGATTAATAATGTCATGAGGGTTGTAATAAATTTTAATGTTTTATGAAAAGAATGTTATCAGAATAACCTATGCAAACAAAAGTTTACATATTTTCTCAGAAAATCTATTCATTTAGATAGACTCATGAAAAAATAGCTGTCCGGTTAACGGACAAGCTTTTTTCTCATTTCGATGAAAAAGGGAGTAGGGAGAATAAAATGACTCATGACTCCTAACTCCTAACTCCTAACTCCTAACTCCTAACTCCTAACTCCTAACTCCTAACTCCTAACTCCTAACTCAGCACTCAGCACTAATTAATTATTCTTCTCCGCCTTGAATTTTCAGCAACAACGCGCCTAAGCCCCAACCTACGAAAATTAGACTGAAAGATAATAGAGCTGCATTCAAAATTTCGCCGCCCATTGGTGTGATTCTCCTTATGCAAAGTGGTGTGTAAACTAGGTCTACCAGAAGCTTTTCAACAGTTGCTAGGATTAGACCTGTGTAAACAATTTTAAACTAGTTTAGCAGGTAATCCCTACTGGCTTGGGGGGCAATCCCTACTGTTGGAAGAAGGGGAGATGGGTAACTTGGGAAAATTTGATGATAATAATTATGAAGAGATTTTATGTATCAAAATAATCAAGGTAATTTAATAAACTCTGTCAAAGAAAATCGTCCGCGTTTGGTGCTGACGCTGGGAGATCCGTCGGGGATTGGGCCGGAGGTGATTTTGAAAGCTTTAGCAGATCAGGAAATTAGTCAAAAATATGACGTTACAGTGGTGGGTAACAGGGATTTGCTGGCAGAGACTTATCGCAAACTGAATTTAACTGAGAATTTAGCACCTTTGGCAAATCCAGATGATTTGTCAGTCAGCGATGTGCAGTTGGATGAGAAGATTCAAGGTGAAATTATCCCAGGAATAGGTAATGCAGCCAGTGGAGCGGCCAGTTTTGCCTATATGGAATATGCGATCGCTCAAACACTCGCTGGTAAATTTGATGCTATTGTCACGGGGCCCATCGCTAAATCTGCTTGGAAAGCCGCAGGCTATAATTACCCAGGGCAAACGGAACTTTTGGCGCAAAAGTCAGGTGTTGACCGTTTTGGGATGTTATTCGTAGCGCGATCGCCCCATACTGGTTGGACACTCCGCACAATACTAGCTACCACACATATTCCCCTAAGTCAAGTAGCCGATGTGTTGACACCGCAATTGTTGACAGAAAAACTAGATTTGCTGGTGGAGTGTTTGGAGAAAGATTTTGGTATATATAGAGGGAGAATTGCGATCGCAGGTTTAAATCCCCACAGTGGCGAACAGGGACAACTTGGACATGAAGAACAGGATTGGTTAATTCCCTGGTTGGAGCAAGAGCGTCAAAACCGACCACAATTGCAGTTAGATGGGCCGATACCGCCAGATACGATGTGGGTTAAACCTGGTCAAGCTTGGTACGGGAATTCCTTAGTACAAAATCCTGCTGATGGCTACTTGGCACTTTACCACGACCAAGGCTTAATTCCTGTGAAGCTGATGGCGTTTGATCGAGCGGTTAATACTTCTATTGGTCTTCCTTTCGTTCGGACTTCACCAGATCACGGAACAGCGTTTGATATTGCGGGTAAGGGAATTGCTGATGCTACGAGTATGAAAGCAGCAATACATTTAGCGGCTGAGTTGGTTAGTCAAAGATTGGCGGTGGGTTGTGGTTAAAAGTTATTTGTTGCAATATTTACTAGGAGTAATGCTTACTTTCTCCCCCTTATTTTAGGGCTAGGGCAACAAAACCGAGTTTTAGGTCAATACAGTTCAGTTAAGGCTAAAATCCTTTTTTAACGTAGACGCGGAGCGGCTTGCCGCAGGCTACCGCAAAGGAAGAGAAGGAAGAGAAGCTTAACTGAACTGTATTGAGTTTTAGGTGGGATTTCAAGACTTGTGTATACACTGTAGCCTTAGAAAGGGGGGATTAAGGGGGGTAATTCGACTTGTGTGTACACTGTAGTCCCGTAGTAATAAAAGAGGGATTAGGTAGGGTCTAAATCCCCGTAACATAATTACGAATTACGAATTTTTAAAGAGTGCTGTTTGTAACGCACTATACATAGTATAACAATTAGCAATATAAGCGCTTTCATCATTGATGGCTCCACAACCTTCCTCACTTCCGTAGGGGTTTTAGGAGTAACATTACACGGAATCTCCATAATCTGTGTGTGATCGGAACCATTACCACTAGGAGTCAGATCGCATTCGCCTTTGCTGGTGAGAGACAAAGGTGTATTTCCTAAAGAAGGTGTATTTCCTAAAGAAACAGATGATTGAGCCGAAGAACTATCACCACCCAGTAGTAGAAGCAGAATTAAACCAAGACCTCCCACTCCGATTATTGGCCAGAGTGGAAATGAATCAGAATTGTCTGGTATCAAAACATCTCCCTCAGGGCCAGGGAAAGCATCGAAAGCAATTGTTTCTCCATCCAACGGTACTGGATTGTCACTCAGCAAAGTATCTCCAGCGATATCTTCTCCTAATAGCTGATTAAATTCTTGTGGAATCCCGTTATTGGGGCGTCCGAGTTCCCCACCCTCTTTGGAGTATGGAAAGGATAGTACTTCAAAAATCTTCTGTTGGAGTTGATTCTGATCTCCAGAACTCAACGCCTCCAAGCCTGTAGAGATTTTATTTAAATAAAAATTTGTCATCTCTGGCGATAGACCTAGAGATTGAATCTGCTCCTTAATGTTGGGAATTTTCGAGGCCTCTTCAAACAGCAGTCGTCCGTATGACAATTTTAGGTCTAGTAACCCACTACGGAGGCTGACCGAGTTATCTACTCCTGAGTATGGTGCCCAGTAGAACTGCTTAGTTACAAGTCCGAGTCCTTCTACTGGATTGCGACCAAAAGGTTGTCCAAGAAGGTATTGAGATCCATCCATGATTGCGGGAGATGCGTCTCTCCAAAATGAGGCGTAAGGCACCGCAGAGAGATTAGGATTATTGCCGTAGAAGCTAGCGAAATTCTGAAAGTTTTTCTCACCACCAGCTGCTCGTATCAGGAGGTTTTGATAGCTAGTTCCGTTATTTAACTCCACTAATTGTTGGATTACCGATCCTGTTTTATTGCAGGTCAGACCAAATCCCACATCACATGCAGGAATGACTCGCATCTGGTTCAAATTCTGGTTATTGAGTTGGTACTGGAGATACTCGGACTCCAGTCCTTGTTGGATACCATAGCGTCCAACATTTAACTGTGCAAAAGCAGATTGACATGTAGTGAGTACTACTGCAACAGATGAAAATGCGATCGCTGCAAACCGACTCGCTTTCGACATTGCAATTCTTTGAACAATTGATTTAGGCAAGATGCACCTCCACTAAACGACAATGATTTAATTGGGGATTGGGGATTGGCAAATCAATGAGTCTTTGATGTGAATACTTCAAGTTCTATCTCCCCTAGTCCCCAGTCCCCAGTCCCCAGTCCCCAGTCCCCAGTCCCCAATCCCCAGTCCCCAATTCAACTCTTAGGTAAATAAATGTTGATCGTGATTCCTGTGCCTTTGAGATTTCCTGATGAGAGTGTGTGATACAAGACCAATGCCCGGTTTGGTTGGTCGAAAAGAAACCCACGACGTGTGGGTTTGATCTTCCCTTGCTTTACTAAGGAAACGAAGGCTTCTAAATATCTACGTATACCTTGACGGTTCTCTTGAGTAGTATTCGTATGATGCTCAATTAGCATCATAAAGAAGTCCAAGCTACGATTTTCCTGTCCCTGAATCAGACTCCCCTCATCGAGGAAAGAGCTTGCTATAAGCCTGTTATCAACTTGTTTAACCTTAAATAGAGTAAAGTAACGCCCTTCTTTTTTAGGATCGTTCGCATAGCAGACCCAAGAACCCTCTTTATTCTGTGTAAAACCCTGTTCAGCAAGGTAAGAAAGTAAAGAGTTACTTGTCTTAGTTTGTGGTGGAGGTAATAAATCTTCAATGGGATCTAAAGAGCAAATTCTCTGTGTTGTTTTCCGTTGAGAAACAGCATGATTCTCCCGAATACGGACGAGCAGAGGTCTGTCATCAGCCATTGCCATGCTAGACATCACAGCCAAAAGAGATACTTGGAGAGCAATCGCTCCAAACAAACTAACAATGATATTCATGTTTTTCCTGTTACTCTTAGTTACTTTGTCAATAATCGATTTTTTACTAAATCAAGATTGATTTAGAAGTCCTAAATCATTTGTTGAATTTAAGTATTTGCCTCATTTGGTAGAGGTAGCTTAAATTTTCACCAATCAAATAGAACTTTATATATATAGGTAACTAAATACAAAAATAATCAATATCTAAATAAAACACACAATACTCATGTATTGTTGACAACACAAATCGGGCTTTTTGATATTTTTAGATATACAAAAAACAGTTGACATTATGTCAAGATTTTTCTATTTGCTCTTATCTAATTTTTTGCCATTCTAAAAGGGTATTATGCCTTTTTAGCTGGCTGACATGATTCCTAAAAAGGCTTTATTTAGCTCTTTAGTACCTTATATAAGCAAATTTTCAAAAGCTCCGTGCCTTGCAGATTGGTGCTTTCGTTGATTTCCTGGATAGGTTGAATAATTTTTTCTTCTTTGGAAGCAGCACACTTAACTAGCTGTTTCAGCATGGTTGCAATTTGATGTATAAAATAATATCTCCCTGACAGTAAAATAATATTACCATGAGCTTGAGACGTGCAACAGTATTGTGGACAGTTATCAAAGTTGTACACTGGGAATTGTAACCACCTCTTCCTTAAATTTCATGACAAATAGGCCAGAGGCACAGGGTAAACACATCTAAATTACTCTCGATTGCAACCGACCCTAAGAAGCAACAAAAAATCAGTATTTCCAGTTTTATTTACTTTTCAAGTCTCAAAGCGATGCCTACAGCGGGCTACGCCTACGCTAAAATCTTTGTCGATAAGCAAGGATTAATGAGATTATTGTTGGTATTATTGAGAATATTCCAATCTTATTGACATGATGCGATCGCCCCGGATAGTAGACAAACGGGAGTACTTAGAGTTACTTGATAAATATATACTAAGTGCAAGAAACTTGCAAGGCGATCGCATAATGGCAGGTGAATGGCGATGACTTCTCTACGAGAGGCTACGCTAACGTCTACGCTTTTTTAACGACCCGTAGAGGTACAGAGGATAGAGAGTAAGGCTTCGACTAAATCCTCTAACAATGTTAAAATTATATATCCATAAAGGAGAAGATTATGAGCAATCAATCTGTTCCTAAAACAAATAGTCTCTATGCACAAGATTATCACTTGTGGTTAGAATACACTGTTGATTTATTAAAAAACAAAAAGTTTTTAGAATTAGAGTTAGAAAATTTAATTGAAGAAATTGAAAGTATGGGAAGAAGTGAGAAAAATGCTTTAAGGAGTAATCTTAGAGTGCTTTTAATGCACCTTCTCAAATACAAATTTCAACCCCAGAACCGATCTAATAGCTGGTTATATACAATCTATGAACATCGTCAAAGATTACAAGAAGTATTTGTAGATAGTCCTAGCTTAAAATACTATTACACGGAAGTTTTTGACAGTTGTTACCAACACGCTAGAAAAGAAGCATCTATTGAAACAGGTCTTCCTCTGTCTATTTTTCCCAAAGACTATCCTTTTTCTGTTGATGAAACCTTAGATTCTGATTTTTTTCCAAATTAATCATAATCGCACGGTGGAGTTTTTGCAGGCGATGCCTTCTCTAGGAGACGCTCCGCGAACGCCTACGCTTTTTTTAACGAACCACAGAGACGCAGAGAACACAGAGGAAGGAGAGAGCGATGCCTTCGGCTGGCTTCTCTACGAGACGCTACGCGAACGCCTACGCACAATGGAAATTTTGCAGGCGATCGCTTTTCAATGATTCAGTCACCCTGATGTTTATATTGAGTTCTCTTTAAAAATGTTTTCAAACGCTTACCATTTCGATTATATGTAACTACAATTTGTAGTTACAAGGGAATTATGGAGTTTGAATAGGATGAAAATAAAAGACTTGCCAATATCCATAAGCATGGAATCGACTTTATTGATGTGGAAGAAGTATTTGAGGGTGACACGGTAACGGTTAAAGATGATCGTTTTAATTATGGAGAAGAGCGTTTTATTACATTTGGATTAATTGAGGGACGGGTTATTGCTGTTGTCCATACTGAACGAGACAACCTGATACGTATAATTTCTGCAAGGAAGTCAACAAAAAATGAAGAAATCAGATATTTCCAACAAATCGCAGACTGATTGGGAACGGTTGGATGCTATGAAGGATGAAGATATTAACCTTTCAGATTGCTCAGAAGTAACGCCGGAGATGTTTGCATCTGGTGTTGTGCGTCGTGGTTTAAAGTTTAATCCCAAGAGCTTCTAGATAGTGTTGTCACAAAATAACAAGGACTTATCTAACTGGAGAAAGTATTGAATACTTACACAGTTTATTAAAGAAATTGCCCTAGAAGCATCATACCCCCAAGGCAAGCCAACTCTCTAATTCTCTCTTTCCTTCGCGCCCTTTGCGCCTTCGCGGTTCGTTTCTCTTAAAGTTGCTTCACTTCCGAAACCAACTTTGACACCATATCTTTAGCACCACCAAAAAGCATCGTCGTTTTATCCTTGTAGAACAACTCATTATCTACACCGGCAAAACCCGTACTCATACCGCGCTTAATTACAATCGTCTGTTTCGCCCGATCTACTTCCAAAATCGGCATACCATAAATCGGGCTATTTGTATCACTCCGCGCCGCCGGATTTACCACATCATTTGCCCCAATTACTAAAGCCACATCCGCTTGCTCAAACTGGGGATTAATATCATCCATATCGTACAACTGCGTATAAGGCACATTTGCCTCCGCCAGCAACACATTCATGTGCCCCGGCATTCTCCCAGCAACGGGGTGAATGGCATACTTAACATCAACACCCATCCGTTCCAACTGATCCGACAATTCACGGACGCTATGTTGCGCTTGGGCAACTGCCATACCATAACCAGGCACAATTACCACAGAACGGGCATAACCCAACATCATCGCCCCTTCTTCAGGATCAATACTGCGGACAGTTTGATCAATTGCACCACCACTAGCAGCAGCACCACCAGAACTAGAACCAGTACCAAAAGCGCTGAACAGCACACTAAATAAAGAGCGGTTCATCGCCTTACACATAATCTCGGTGAGGATTAAGCCAGATGCTCCTACTAAAGCACCAGCGATGATTAACATATTGTTCATCACCACGAACCCAGCCGCCGCCGCCGCCACACCTGACAACGAGTTCAACAGCGAGATTACCACTGGCATATCGCCGCCACCAATGGGGATGACGAACATCACGCCTAGCACCAATGAAACACCAACCACTCCCAAGAATATGGGTAAGCTATCTGGTGTGATGATTAAATAGGCACTGCCTACTATATAAGCACCCAGAAGCAAGAGGTTAAATGGTTGCTGGAAAGGAAATGTAATCGGGGAACCGCTAATTAAACCTTGCAATTTGGCAAAGGCGAGAAAACTACCGGTGAAGGTAACACCACCGATTAACACATCCAATAGCATGGAAATGTTGACATCAAGAGGTATCGCCTGAGAACTATCCAATAACCGCCAGAATTCGGCAACGGCGACTAATGCCGAAGCCGCACCGCCCAAACCGTTGAGTAAACCCACCATTTGGGGCATTTCGGTCATTTGGACTTTGTAGGCAACGATCGCACCAATGAGCGATCCAATTGCCAAGCCCAACAATATCATCTCGTAGTTCAACACATGCTGATCGAGCATTGTTGCCACAATTGCTAGTAGCATCCCCACAGCCGCTACAATATTACCATTTCTCGCTGTAGCGGGCGATCCCAGCTTTTTCAAGCCCAGAATGAATAACGATGCAGCGACTAAGTACGTCAGCTGAATGCCAGTTGGTAAAAAGTCGCTCACGCCTTAATCTCCTTCTTCTTGAACATTTGCAACATTCTGTCTGTCACTAAAAAACCACCCACAACGTTGACTGTTGCTAATACCACAGCAATCAAACCAAGAATTACTGACACATTCGTTTCTCTAGCACCAGCAGCAACTATTGCTCCAAGTACCGAAATGCCAGAAATCGCGTTTGAGCCTGACATTAAAGGCGTGTGTAGAGTCGGTGGTATTTTGTTAATGACTTCAAAGCCAATAAAAGATGCCAAAACAAATACAAACAAAGCAGCAAGTAATGCCTCTGTCATGAAATCAAAACTCCTTAATGTAAATGGGAATGGGCATTGGGCATTGGTTCATCTCCCTCATCTCCCTCATCTCCCCCTACTCCCTCATCCTCCTTATCTCCCTAATTAACTGCCGGTTGTTGAGTATTCAAAGCCTGTAACGCATCCCGCACTCGTTGATTGCGAATTTCACCAGCGTGGGTAACGCAAGCTGCATCAACGATGTCGTCGCTAAAGTCCACCTGCAAAGCTTTGTCTTTAATTAGCAGTTGCATCAACGATGTTACGTTCTTGGCATACAATTGGCTGGCATGAATTGGCATCGATGATGGGAGATTGATGGGGCCGATAATTGTTACGCCATTCCACACAATATCTTTGCCGGGTTCGGTGCAGGCGCAGTTACCACCTTGTTCAGCGGCCAAATCTACAATCACTGAACCGGGTTTCATCTGTGCCACCATTTCTTCTGTAACGAGTCGTGGTGCTTGTCTCCCAGGTACTTGAGCAGTAGTAATCACCACATCAGAATTCTTAATGTGTTCGGCGACAACTTCTTGAGTACGTTGTTTGCTAGCCTCAGAAATTTCCTTGGCGTAACCACCTGCGGCGACGGTTTCTTCGTCTAATTTGACTTCAACGAATTTTGCCCCTAAGCTTTGCACTTCTTCTTTAACAGCAGGACGGATATCAAAGGCTTCTACTACTGCTCCCAAACGTCTGGCAGTGGCGATCGCTTGCAATCCAGCTACACCAGCACCCATAATAAATACTTTCGCTGGTGCGATCGTGCCTGCGGCTGTGGTTAACATCGGGAAATATTTCGGTAATGCAGCTGCCGCAATTAATACTGCCTTGTAACCTGCTAATGAGGCTTGCGAAGACAAAGCATCCATACTTTGCGCCCTGGTGGTACGGGGAATCATCTCCATACTCAAGGCTGTGACTTTCCGATTTGCTAGTTGCTGTGCTACAACGGGATTTCCTAAGGGATTGAGGAAGCTGACTAAAACAGCCCCCTCCTTTAACAAATCAATTTCTGAGCGTCCATTTTCTCGTTCTTGTGGTGGACTGACTTTCAGCAAAATATCTGTTTCGCCCCATAATTTGGCAGTATCGCTGATGATTGTGGCTCCTGCTGCTTCATAGTCAGGATCGCTAAAAAAAGATCGCTCTCCTGCACCTGTTTCTACCCACACTTCCAAACCTTGTTTTACCAATCGGGCAACGGTGTCAGGAATTAATGCCACACGACGTTCACAAACTTCAATTTCTTTAGCAACAGCTATTCTCATGAAATCTCCTGAAGATAAATACTTAATCCCTGCCAAGTAAGTGATTGTCCAGACGATGGGTGTCTTGCGCTCATAGTACTTAGGCAGCAACATCAACCATGAATTTTACTTGTAGATTGAACCTTGAATCTTTCCTCTCCCACTCTTAGCTCTTTAGGCAAAGCCTCACTTTGCCGTTTGCAGATGTCATATTTTCAGATAGTTGCAAACAGGGTTACGTATTGCACATCCTAAATTGATTCCCACATTTTGCATCTTTATCTTTAGCTTGTTTTCGGGATTGAGAAATTTTGGTATTCCTTTCTTATAGAGTAATATTGACCGAATTTTGAAAGCTTGATAATTTCCCAATCAAATTTTAATGATTACGACTTTCATTCCAACTTATTTTAATCAATCTATCTCAACTTAACTGGCGATCGCTGATGGCGCGGCTCAATTTTTATAACAAAATTATCAAATTTAGATACACTTATACATATTTAGAAATACAATCTAATCCCAACTGTGTTTCTATCTAGTACAAATTTAGACCAACTAAACTAATCAAATCAAGAATTTACAAGGGTAATAAAGTAAATTTAATGTCACGCGTTAATTTAATACTAAGTAATTTTACTGTTAGTCAAACTTTGGAGAAAATGGCACTTTTTATTACAATTAAACGTCCATTGTCAGGAAGTCAGTAGTAAAGTTTAGTAAAGAATACTAACACACAGTTATTTGAGATAACAGATTTATCTTTTGGTAAGAGGAAGCCCGATTATGCGACGTTTACTTTCTGCTTTAGCCGTGACTAGTTTTTTGGTTACTGGATTACCAGCCCTAACTTGGGCGCAAAGCTTACCTGGATTAACGCTGTTTAGCGGCATCAAAGGCGAGAATCAGCTGCCTTTTCGGTTAGATTTTGGCGGACAAGCTAATGCTTGGGATCGATACATATTGAGGATTCCAGCCCAAAAAATGAAATTGGCAGTTGGTCAATTTGCCATTACCTACCCTGATTATTACAAAGGAACTTTTGACCCGAAAAACATTGAAGTCCGAGTTAAAGACAAAGCCGTTAAGCTTTCTGAGGTGAAGTGGGACAAAGAAGGTAAGCTGATTAATATTTTTCCCGAAGAGCCGGTGCCAGCAGGTACTAAGGTTGAGTTAGTTTTATCTAACGTACAAAACCCATCCTTCGGTGGAGTTTACTATTTTAACTGTCAAGTTCTCTCCCCTGGTGATGTGCCACTACTGCGTTACATTGGAAGTTGGATTATCAGCATCAATTAGGAGTGGGGAGAAGAGGGAGCAGAGGGAGATAAGGGAGAAAGAATAACTAATTGCCAATACTTCGGCTTACCTCGGTTCTGCTCGGCACGAGTCGCTCAGTACAACAGCAATTCCCAATTCCCTAAGGAAGTGATACAATTAGAGATTGTGAGTTTTTATAAAAATCACCTAAGAGGAGAAGAGTATGAAAAGAACACTGGGCGGTACTAGCCGTAAGAGAAAAAGAACTTCTGGTTTTCGCGCTAGGATGCGGACACCAGACGGCAGAAACGTGATTAGCGCGAGAAGAAGAAAAGGGCGTCACCGCCTGAGCGTTTAGGGAATATCAAGCTAAAAGAGCATCTGTGGCTTTGCCCAAAGCAAATCGGCTAAAATCCCGAAAGGATTTCCAGGCAGTTTTCCGGGAAGGAATTCGGCGTCATGGCTCTTATTTAACATTAAGAGCCTTAAAGCCCTTATGTTCAACAAAACCTTCTTTGGATACTGTCAATCAGACTACACAAGCAACTGACGAATCGGCACATCTTGCCAGCACGCGGATTGGAATTTCCATAAGCACGAAAGTCAGCAAAAGGGCAGTGGTTCGCAACCGAATCAAGCGGCAAATTACTGCTGCCTTACACAATTTGCTACCAAAATTATCACCAGGATGGCGGCTAGTGGTCATTGTCAAACCCACAGCAGCAGAATCTAAGTGCGTAAGCCCACAATTTCTGCAAGAATTAGAGCAGTTGTTGGCACAAGCTGAGGTGTTCGATGGGAATTCGTGAAGATGTTTATTATGAAGGTGGCCCCCACGTTGGGGATTTAATTATCAACCTGCTGATTGGACTAACTGTTGTTGGCATACCATTAACAGTCGGGGCAATTGTCAGGGCATTGTGGCTGCGTTTTCGCATTACCGATCGCCGAATTACGGTGATTGGAGGTTGGCAAGGGCGCGATCGCACTGACGTAATTTATTCAGAAATTGTCAAAATTGTCAAAGTCCCCCGTGGCCTTGGCTTTTGGGGAGATATGGCCATCACCCTAAAAAATGGCAGTCGTCTCGAATTACGTGCAATTCCCAACTTTCGGGAAGTCTATGACTACATCAACGAAAGAATTGCCGCGAAAAATCCCGAATATATCGCCGCTGCCAACAAGTGATGAGGGAGAGAGGGAGATGAGGGAGATGAGGGAGATGAGGGAGATGAGGGGGATGAGGGAGAAGAATTAATAACCAATGCCCAATGCCCAATGCCCAATGCCCAATTCCCCATTTAAATGTGCGGCTATCCGTAGCGAAAGATAGTCGCCGACAAATGATGATTTAGATAAATTAGATTCAGTTTACAGTACCTCAGGTTGAATTCAGAATAATGGATTTTGGTATCGGCTTTCTCTCGAACAACGTGATGCTGCCAATCATAGATTTTTTCTATGGTATAGTGCCTAGCTACGGATTAGCGATCGTTGCTTTGACCTTGATAGTCCGCTTCGCGCTCTATCCCCTGAGTGCTGGCTCAATTCGCAATATGCGGAAAATGCGAATTGTACAACCTCTGATGCAGAAGCGGATGGCAGAAATCAAAGAGCGCTATAAGGATGAACCGCAAAAGCAACAAGAGGAAATGGTCAATGTTCAAAAAGAATTTGGCAATCCCTTAGCGGGCTGTTTTCCATTACTAGTACAAATGCCAGTTTTGTTAGCGCTGTTTGCCACTTTGCGGGGTTCACCTTTTGCAAGTGCAAGCTACAGCGTTAACCTGCAAATCCTTCCCGCAGAACAAATCGAACAAATTCAACCGCAAGCCTTTGCGACTGCTCCTCAAAATATTTACGTTGCGGATGGAGAACACGTTAAAGTAGCTGCCATCCTTCCCAGCGGAAACAAACTAGCGGTGGGTGAACAAACTAAGATACAGTATCAGACTGTTGAAGGTAAACCATTTCAGGCACTTTTAGCAGAACACCCAGAAAATAAGCTGATTCCTGATTGGAAAATTACCAAAGGTGAAGATAGGATCAAAATTGATGCAGAAGGCAATGTAGAAGCCTTGCAACCGGGAGAAGTTAGCATTCAAGGAACAATTCCCGGACTAGCAGCAGAAAAAGGTTTTCTATTCATTGATGCCTTAGGCAGGGTTGGCGCCCAAGATCCAGATGGCACAATCCACTGGGATATTGTCGCCATGATCGTCTTCTTTGGGATCAGCCTTTATGTTAGCCAAATGCTTTCTGGGCAAAATTCCAGTGGTGGCAATCCGCAGCAGGATACAGTTAACAAAATCACCCCCGTCATCTTTTCAGGGATGTTTTTGTTCTTCCCCCTGCCAGCTGGAGTGCTGATGTATATGGTGATTGGTAATATATTCCAAACCGCACAAACTTATCTTCTCTCCCGCGAGCCTCTACCAGAAGAACTGCAAAAAATCGTGGAAACCCAGGAGAAAGAAGCCGCAGTTACAGAACAAAAGGCACTTCCATTTGAACCAAAAAGTGCCAAGAAAAAGGCTACAGGGGGATCATGAGCAACATTCGGATGCAGCGAGGTCAGCAGTGGTTAAAAACACTGCTGGAACTCACTGGAATACCATCTGAGATTCAGGGTCATTTAGAAACTGCCCAATCTCAAGATGGTGATTCCCCAGAACCAGATAACTACTGGTTGACAATTGACCAAACTAATTTAACCTCAGAACAAATCCAGGTATTAATTGGTGCTGATGGTTCTGTGCTAGATGCGATTCAGTATCTAGCAAATTCGGTTCTAAACCTCAGTCAACCCCCAGAGGAACAAGCCTCTTACACTATTGAGTTGAATGGCTACCGCGTCAAAAGAGAAGCCGAAATTCGCGCATTAGCAGAAGCAGCAGCCGATGAAGTGCGCTTTTCTGGTAGAGAAGTGGAAATCAAATCCCTTAGTTCTGCTGAACGCCGCCAAGTCCATACCTTCTTGAAGGAATTTGGAGATTTGGAAACCTTCAGTCGCGGTAAAGAACCCCATCGTCATCTGGTTGTCCGTCCAGCTTCCTTGGAAGAAGTTAGGAGTTAGGAGTTAGGAGTTAGGAGTTAGGAGTTATGAGTTAGGAGTTAGGAGTTAGGAGTTAGGAGTTAGGAGTTAGCAGTTAGCAGTTAGCAGTTAGCAGTTAGCAGTTAGCAGTTAGCAGTTAGGAGTTAGGAGTTAGGAGTTAGGAGTTAGGAGTTAGGAGTTAGGAGTTAGCAGTTAGCAGTTAGCAGTTAGCAGTTAGCAGTTAGCAGTTAGCAGTTAGCAGTTAGCAGTTAGCAGTTAGCAGTTAGCAGTTAGCAGTTATGAGTTTGGAGTTAATTGAAAACTCATAACTATATAATTTCAGAATTTCTCTTGTTCTTAAGAGATAAAATAAAGATGTATTGTCAGCAATTATACTGACAATAAAGATAAATTTTAGTGAGGATATCTCACAAATCCTATGGACGCAATTTATATTCCGCAGCTAACTCAAGCCCCGGAGCGGACAGAGGAAGTTCAGGTTAATGAATTTCTGCCTGGTCTGGAAACCTTGACGCCAGTTCGCGGCCACGTGCGCGTGCAGCATCATGGCAATTACTTGGAAGTGTCCAGTCAGGCAGAAGCAATTATTACTTGTACCTGCAACCGATGTTTGCAGCAATACAATCGACGTTTAGGGCTTGATACGAAAGAAATCATCTGGTTAGACGAAACTGCAAATCAGTCAAATGACTTGCCCTTAGAAAGAGAAGTTGTTATGGAAGATTTGCTGGAAAGTTTACCGCCCGATGGTTATTTTTATCCCAACGAGTGGCTGTATGAGCAGATGTGCTTAGCAGTACCACAACGACAACTGTGTGATCGCAATTGTCCAGGTATTCCTGTAAGTAGTACAGTTGAGAGTTCTAATAGTCCTGAAACTCCAGTTGATCACCGTTGGGCTTCTCTAGAAGCACTGAAAAAGCAACTTCCGGGACAGTAATTCGGTAATTCCATCAGACTGAAGTCTGGGGCTACACTAACTTAGCCTGCCTACGCAGGCTAGTTGTTTTATACTGTTCCAGTAGGTTAATGTTTTCAGCATCAGTATTATCATTACTACTGCTATCGTCAAAAGTCTTCTGGTCGTTGCTCAAAGATTGTGACTGAATATCTGAGTTAATTAAAATATTGTTGCTTCCAATTATCGGGCTAGTAACCATACTGTTGATTATAGACATAACCTCTGAGCTAGAAATTTCAATCATCTTCTCGGCTACAAGTTGACTACTGAAGCTAGTGCTGGCAATCATGCTGTTGAGCGTAGGGCTGGCAATATTTTCTGAGGTTGCAGTTTGTGTACTATGCTGTGCTGTCTGTGTGACAATCTGACGGACTTCACCATCAGTCAAGTTTTGGTTAGCACTCAGCATGAGAGCGACGACACCAGCAACGAAAGGTGTTGCCATAGATGTACCACTATAAGTCGCATATTGATTACCTGGAATTGTAGAGGAAATATTCACACCAGGTGCAGTAACGTAGGCAAGTGGATCAGATCCAGCACGATTAGAGAAGTCAGCTATGTTGTTATTTTGATCTACCGCCCCTACTGTTAGTCCCCAGTTTTTGGCATAACTTGCTGGATAATCGGGGGTGTTGGCACTATCATTACCAGCTGCCATGACAACAACAACATTTTTGCTACTGGCATATTGAATAGCTGACTCTAGAGCAGTATTAGGATAAGCACCACCCAGACTGAGGTTAATTACATTAGCTCCATGATTCACGGCATAGTAAATACCTTCTGTGATGGTAGTGTCGGTGCCAGCACCAGAGTTATCCAAAACTTTGACTGGCATAATCTTGGCATCATAAGCAACACCAGTGATGCCAGAACCGTTGTTTTCTCCAGCAATGATGCCAGAAACATGAGTGCCATGACCAATTGTGGATGTGTCTAGGACATTATTATTGTTGTCCACAAAGTTCCATCCGTGAACATCATTAGCATACCCTTGTGCCGCATCATTATTGGGGTTTGTCCAGATATTATTTTTCAACTGTGTATCATTATAATCTACCCCAGTATCCAGAACGGCAACGACAACACCCTTACCTGTATATCCCTTTGCCCAAGCTTCTGGAGCTTTTACCAGGTTATCTCCCCAATTATTGGCACCAAGATTAGGAACGTCAGAAAAGGTATTTTGACCAGCAGCTTGAGCCACAGCTGAGGCGGCATCAATTAAGCCATAGCCGGAGATGGGGTTATATGTTCCACTAGTGCTAAGAGAAGTCGAAGTAAACTGCTGATTCTGATTAATGTCCGTCTCTAAATAACTTGTCCCTTGGTTAAAACTACTATAACTATTGAAGTTCAAGTCGTAGTTATTGTTGAGGTTTAAGTAATTATATGAAGGGAGAGAATTAATGTTTAGACCGCTATTAGACAAGGAATTATTACTCATGTAGTCCATAGACATCAGTATTCCCCCTTAGGAATTGCAGTTTTATTTTGGCAATATAAGCAAACTGTCAAAACCTTAGTTACTTTCAGGTTTTAAAGATTGTTATCATTAATTAAATAATTAATACTTTTCTGAATAGCAATTTGATATATATTTGACAAATAAACTTAAGAAAACTGGAAATATTTGAGCAGAACTTCCAAGTTCTAGTAACTCTGTTACATCCTAAAAATTAAGGATGGCGAGGCAAATCTGACATCGTGTATAAATCAAATCCGAGACTTTATAATCGGTGGGCTAGTGTAAGAGGTTTCTTGAACTTCGCCCAACCAATTTGCCTAGCTTGGAGGATGTTTGAAAAGTTTTGGACGAATATAATTCGCTACTACACAAACTCTCGTCCGCCTGCGCGGACTAACCAAAAACTAGGTCTTTCAAACCCACGGAGGTGGGTTTCGTCTGTATAGCCGCGATTTCTAATCGCCGGGGCTAGTACAACACGGCGTAAATAAACCAACCATTTAAAATAGCCAGAAAGCTTACAAAATAAGCATTATTTCTTTTTACTTTTGCCTTCTTGTACTAGTATTAATTTAGACTTTTCAAACAACCTCTCAGACTCAAAAAATTGGCTGAAGTCAAAACCAGCGATCGCACTGGCAACCGCTATGAGCTGGTAGATGTTGGTTTTTTAGTTGTGAGAGGCGATACAAACCTGAACAATGAGAGAAGAACTAATAACCACAGCTAAATATGAACTTCCGTGAAGAGTTTAAACTGTTGTTACGTGCCCGCTATCCCTTGATTTATATTCCCACTTATGAAGAGGAGCGAGTAGAAGCAGCAATTCGGGAAGAAGCAACCAACCAGGGTAATCGCCCAGTGTATACTTGGGATTTTGTCGATGGCTACCAGGGAAACCCCAATGATGTTGGGTTTGGGCGACGTAACCCGTTGCAAGCTTTAGAATTTATCGAAAAATTACCAGCTTCCGCACCTGCGGTATTGATTCTCCGAGATTATCATCGCTTTTTAGATGATGTAGCGATCGCTCGCAAACTCCGCAACCTCGCCCGACTGCTGAAGTCGCAACCAAAAAATATTGTCCTACTATCACCACGCATCGCCATTCCTGACGACTTAACGGAAGTGCTGACAGTCGTTGAGTTCCCCTTACCCGCCGCCCCAGAAATTAAAACTGAGGTGGAACGCTTACTGCAAAGTACTGGTAACTCCCTTTCTGGGAAAGTTCTAGATGACTTAGTACGCTCTTGTCAAGGACTTTCGATGGAACGGATTCGCCGGGTTTTGGCAAAAGCGATCGCCACCCACGGAGAATTGCAACCAGAAGACGTGGATCTGGTTTTGGAAGAAAAGCGCCAAACTATCCGCCAAACCCAAATCCTGGATTTCTACCCTGCCACTGAGCAAATATCTGATATTGGCGGACTGGATAACTTGAAAGACTGGCTGATTCGTCGGGGAGGCTCATTTACAGATAAAGCGCGACAGTACGGATTACCACACCCCCGTGGTTTAATGTTGGTGGGTATTCAGGGAACTGGTAAATCGTTAACAGCAAAAGCGATCGCTCATCACTGGCATTTACCCTTACTACGTCTGGATGTGGGCAGATTATTTGGTGGTTTGGTGGGTGAATCAGAATCTCGGACTCGGCAAATGATCCAAGTAGCTGAAGCCCTCGCTCCCTGTATATTGTGGATTGATGAAATAGATAAAGCCTTTGCGGGACTTGGTAGCAAAGGGGATGCCGGAACAGCCAGCCGTGTGTTTGGTACTTTTATTAACTGGTTAGCCGAAAAAAGCTCACCTGTGTTTGTCGTTGCCACCGCCAACGACATCCAAGCCTTACCGCCAGAAATGCTCCGTAAGGGGCGATTTGATGAAATTTTCTTTGTGGGTTTGCCCACTCAAGAAGAGAGAAAAGCAATTTACGATGTTCATTTATCCCGATTGCGTCCCCATAACTTGAAAAGTTATGACATCGACAGGCTAGCTTATGAAACGCCTGATTTTTCTGGGGCAGAGATTGAGCAAACTTTAATTGAAGCGATGCATATTGGATTTAGCCAAAACCGCGACTTTGCTAACGACGATATTTTAGAAGCAGCCAGTCAGATCATACCCTTGGCGCGAACTGCTGTAGAGCAAATTCAGCAACTCCAAGAATGGGCGGCGGCTGGGAGAGCGCGTTTAGCATCGAAACACAGTCCTTTAAGCGAACGCCTCCGGCGGACTACGTGATGGAGAAAAAATGTAGAGACGTAGCACTGCTACGTCTCTACAAGAGTTCTGGATAACGCATATTTAAATTTGGTCGATGTCTATTCAGCAGTAGCTACAATAATCAGTTAGTCAAAAGCCAATACAGTTCAGTTAAGCTTCTCTTCCTTCTCTTCCTTTGCGTCCAACTCTTACGAGACGCTGCGCGAATGCGTCCTTTGCGGTAGCCTGCGGCAAGCCGCTCCGCGTCTACGTTAAAAAAAGGATTTTAGCCTTAACTTAACAGTATTGAGTCAAAAGCCCATAGCCAATAGTTAATGATGAATTATTATGGACTATTGATTCTTATCGGCTGGGTTACTTGCTGTAACCCTTGAGAGCCAGTTTAACGCCACTCCTCTCAATGGGAGGAAAATACGCAGATGACTGGCTCGCCTTTATCCTTGACTCTTGATAATCAGGTTTTAATTATGTTGTCTGGCTTCACAAAGTTTATACTGGGGTTTTTCTTAGCGATCGCTGTGTTAGTCGGTGGCGGTGTTGCAGTTGCACTCTACTTCATGAATCGCACCGGCATAGCCCCTGCCAAACCCATTTTTTCCAACGATAGTCCCTCGGTGAAAGCTCAAGCTCCAAAAGCAACTGAGCCTAGAGGAGGTAAACCTACCCTTAAACCTGAAACTCAGGCTCAATCGTCTCCAAGTCCAACCCCTACTCCCACAGAATCACCAAAGGCTACTCCATCACCAAAACCATTGCCATCAGGAGCTTACCGAGGGCGTGTGAGTTGGGCCGAAGGCTTGAGTTTGCGATCGCAACCAAATCAAGAAGCTGAACGTATTGGTGGGGTTGGTTTTAATCAAAAAATTATTATTTTGGAAGAAAGCAGCGACAAATCCTGGCAAAAGATCCGTTTGGAAGGTAGCGAACAAGAAGGTTGGGTAAAAGCAGGTAATACTGAAAAAGTTGATGGACGATAGCCGAAAAAATCAGAAATGCCTACTTATTAATAGCTTCATCTGGAACTACTTGAGATTGCTTTCCTAGAAAAGAGGAAGTATGTATCAATACATCAATTGGAAGCTCAATTTGAAAAGTAGTTCCTTGCCCCTTAGCAGAAATACAGGTTAGCTTACCACCATGTGTTTGAACAACAATCTGATGGCTAATTGATAACCCCAATCCAGTTCTTTGTTCAACTGGTTTAGTTGTAAAAAATGGATCGTAGATTTTATTTTGCATGTCTTCACTAATGCCAAAACCATTGTCGAAAATTTGAATGTTGACCCAACCGACTTGATGAACAGATGTTCTAATGCGAATTAAAGGTGTAAAACTGGACTCTATTTTTAAGTTAATCAGTTTTTCTTCTAAGACATCAATGGCATTTGACAATATATTGAAAAATACTTGGTTTAACTGTCCGGGATAACAATTAACTAGGGGTAAATCACCATATTCTTTAATTATAATAATTTCTGGTCGATTGTTAGGCGCATAACTAATCCGGTTCTGAAGAATCAGCAGTGTCGAATTAAGCCCTTCGTGGATATCCACAGCTTTCAATTGTGCCTCGTCTAGACGAGAGAAGTTACGCAGGGATTCCACAATATTTTTAATCCACTTGGCTCCAGTTTGGATTGATTCGATTAGTTTAGGTAAATCTTCTAGCAAAAATGGTAAATCAATGGACTCTACTTTTTCTTGAACTGCAAGCACTGGATCGGGATAATGTTGCTGATAGATATTGATTAATTCTAAGAGTTCCCGCAGATAAATTTCCGTATGAAATAGGTTTCCATAAATGAAGTTGGCAGGATTGTTAATCTCATGAGCAACTCCCCCTACTATTTGTCCCAAAGACGACATCTTTTCTGCTTGAAGAAATTGTAATTGAGCTTTCTGAAGTGCCAACATAGCTACAGAACGAGATTCAGCTAGAGCAGCTAGCGCTTCTTGCTTTTCTAAGGCTTGTTTGAGACGTTCTTCATTTTCTTTAAGATCAGCTGTTTTGACTAATTGAACATTCAATTTTTTGTTGAAAAAAGATGTGAGCAGCGTCCATCCTAGAAGAAGTAATGTAAATAAGCCGATCATCGCAGCGATCCAATAGGTTGTAGCACTATCAAATGCTGAAAACTTGACCGATTCGACGACTGAAAAATGGGTAGCCATCATGCCTGTATAGTGCATTGAGGGAATGGCAGCACCCATAAGAATTGCACTACCAATCCTCAAAAAGTTTCCTGTGACTGTACTATTAGCTCTGAGGTTAAATCCCACCCAGAGGGCAACCAGGGAAATGAGAATGGCGATCGCAATGGAGAGTGCAACTATACTCAAGTCATAAGACATTTTCGCTGGTAAACGAATAGCAGCCATACCGATGTAGTGCATTGCACTAATCCCTGCGCCCATCAGCAGGCTACCACTCAACAACTGCAAAATACCAAATTCTGGTTGGCTAACTAGGTACAAGGCTAATCCACAGGCAAAAATTGCAGGTAGCACCGAAATCAAAACTGTTAACCAGTCATAGTCAATAGCAATCGGTAGACTGAACGCCAGCATAGCAATAAAGTGCATTGCCCAAATGCCGATTCCCATTGCGATCGCTCCCCCTAGTAGCCATCGCCATCTTTCCTGCGATTTAGCGTCTGTGACTCTGATCGCTAAATCAAGTGTGGTGTAAGCCGTAAGCATGGCAATGGCAATGGAAAATAAGACTAAGCGAATATTGTAGATACCGTGGAGCATTAGGTTGAATATCATCCCCAAATCAATAGAAGACTAGATCCACTATTTATCTGCGTTGTTCATGCTCAAAACCCAAATGGGTATAGCAAAAATTTTGTCAGGCAAATAGAAAACCAGCCTTGCTTTACATCAGTTATTATTCCCTTTACAGAAGTTTGTGTATCATAGTGAACTGGGGATTATATTGTAAAGAATCATACTAAAAACAAGCATAATACAGAGAACGTGGTATAGTCTTGTTTAGCCATGACTTGAAAAAAGCAAGTGAAAACAGGGTTAGATAGCTATTTAACTGAGATCGCCTTGGAATATGAGGCATCTGAAAGCGTCAAGGTTGTTCCTACCGTAGCTAATTTCAAATTTTTGAATTGGAAAAAGTTATCTAGCAGTGCGGCGATACGTCTTTTATCTGTGGCACTGATTACGGGGCTTCTGAGTATTGCTGGGCAAGCTTTAGCACTTCAGAAAATAGGAAGTAATGGGCCTGAAGTTGGCAGCAGCCAGAGGTGTTTAAAAAAATTAGGCTACTTTAACGGGCCGGTGAGTGGCAAGTTTGCTAGCTTGACTCAAAATGCTGTGATCAAATTCCAGCAAGCCAATAGAATAACTGCTGATGGAGTTGTGGGTATTAGTACTCAACGAGCCTTGCAACGAGCATGTCAGAGTAGAACTTCTAATAGCACATTGCTTAGGCGAAGCCCAATCCAGGCATCGCCAGTTGGTCAATATCCTACTCTCTCTCAAGGCAAAACTGGTGCAGCGGTAACAAGGTTGCAACAGCGTCTACGGCAGTTAGGCTACTTTAATGCTAATCCCACCGGGAATTTTGGACGAATTACTAAAGATGCTGTAATTGCATTCCAGCGGAATTATCGCATATCTGCTAGCGGGATTGTCAATCGACAAACTTGGAACGCCTTAGCGGGTTCCTCTCCGACTCTAGCTAAATCGAGTCTCTCTACTCAACAAGTGAGAGAACTCCAAGTGCATTTGCGGCAGCTAGGTTATTTAAATGCTAATGCCACTGGGAATGTTGGCCCAATGACTAGAGAAGCTGTAATTGCATTCCAGCGAAATAACCGTCTACCTGTTGATGGCATCGCCAATGCCCAAGTGTTAGACTCAGTACGTAGAGCCTCCACAGGTGGTACTCAACAATCGGGCAGAGATTATCTAACTTTAGGCGATCAGGGAGAGAATGTCAGATTAGTTCAAGAGCGTTTGGGGCAATTGGGTTTCTCTAATACTAACCCTGATGGACTTTTCAACGATTACACCAGACAATCTGTGATTGCATTCCAGCAATCTTCTCGAATTAATTCGACTGGAAATGTAGATTGGCAAACTTGGGAAGCGTTGGGGTTAAATGGTTCAACTGGCGGCAATTATACTCAAAATAATGATTATGTATTAGCTGAAACTAATCGCTATGCATTACCTCCTGCGAATGAATATGTAGTGCCTGTTACCAATGGCAACACATTAGTAGCTAATAATCCTTACAGAGTAATAATTCCAATTTCCAATAATGATACTCTAAGTAAAGTGCAGCAATATATACCCAATGCTATAGCAGAGCAATCCAATCTAGGGGATTATGTGAATGCTGGAGCATTTAGCGATCGCACCCAAGCAGAAACGCTAACGAAAAAGCTCCGCTCATTAGGTATTGATGCACGGGTAAAATTCAATTGAATTAGGGATTGGGGACTGGGGACTGGGGACTGGGAAGATTTGATTAAATTGACAAACTCAACTGCGAACCTTCCTGAGTTTTATTCACTTCAATCCTGGCTTGGAAAGCTTCTTTGAGGTGGGGCATGTGAGTTACAGTGAGGATGCAGGCAAAATCTGAGGAGATGGCATTAATTGCCGCAATCAAGCGATCGCATCCTTCGGCATCCTGTGTACCAAAACCCTCATCCACAATCAATAATTGCAACGCCGCCCCCGCCCGTTGCGCTAATAATTTCGCTAAAGCCAAACGGATGGCAAAGTTAATTCTAAACGCTTCGCCACCAGAGTAAGTTTCATAAGCTCGTGTTCCTCTAGAATCGGCGATTAAAATATCTAAGGTATCTATCAACTTGGCATTTTTCTTAGTTGATTTAGCACTGCGTCCGGCTTTTTGAGTAATAAATTGTACATGAAACTGATTCCCACTCAGCCGCGAAAGTAGTTGATTTGTCTCAGCTTCCAGTTGCGGTAACACATTCTCAATCATCAGTGCTTGGATACCATTTTTACCAAAAGCTTGCGCTAATTCCTGATAAACACGATATTCCTGCTTGCAAGATTGTAATTGCTGCTGCTGTTGTTCATATTGAATTTGCAGCGTTTCTAGTTGATGCGCCAGCTGTTCCAAACGCCCCAACTTGGCTATTTGTTCATCGAGTTGCCGTCTGCGGATTGCTAACTGCTGCTCTAAAGCTTGAATTTGGGCAGATGGATTAGCTGTTGCTTGTAGTTGCTGAATAATGCTTTCAATTTGGCCGCCGAGTTTTTGCCGCTCGGTTAATCTGGCGCTTCTAGACTCCCCTAACTCTTGCAATCTCGTCTGGAGTTGCGGATACTGCTGCTGGGCTGATAGCAGTTGTTGATACCGCAAATGCCAAGATTGAGCTTTCTTTGCAGCTATACGCAAATTGTTGTGTTGCTCAGAACTGTAGCCAATTTCGGTAATGTGACGCTCAAGAGCCGCGATTTGTTTAGCACATTCAGAATCAATCTGATCTTGCTGGATTCTGGCTTGTAATTGAGCAATACTAGCTTGTAGTTCTGGTTTTCGGGCTAATAGTTGCGCTTGTCGCTTAGTAGCATCTTTAATTTGCCCTTGTTTAATTTCTGCCCAGCGCCACCGCTCAACTTCACTCCGCGCCAGGGCATGGTCTTGTTCATTATAATTAGCTTGTTGCAGATATTGGTCTAGCTGTCGGAGTTCGGCTTGTTTATCGGGAGCGTAATCACCAGCTTGGAGCGATCGCTCTAAATGCTGTTTTTCAGCAGCAATTTGTTGTAACTGTTGTTGCACATCAGTTGTCGCTTCTAACTGGGCTGCCAACTGTCCCCGTTGTTCGCGTAAACCATCATAGCCTGCCAATTGTTGGGATATATCGCGATATTCCTGCCTAAGTACCTGAATTTCTCGGTCAGACACAGCCATTTGTTCTCGCACTACCCAAAACTGCCCTTGAGTATCCTCTAACTCACTTTGGGTTTTTTCTACTACTCGACTCCAGTGATGTTCGTCTAAAGGACGCTCACATAATGGACAAAGTGCTTCAGGATTTTGGAGCATTTGCAATTTCTGCTCTAATTCTCCCAGAAGTTTTTCATAATCCCGTTGATGAGCTTGCAGACGTTCGATAAAGTGCCGCCTTTCTTGCCCTTTTTCTTGGACTCGTTGCAGATAAACCCGCTTTTTCTCCAGTTCCTCAATCTGAATTGCTACATCCATCACCGCTTGTTGTAGTTGTGGTTGGCGGCGGTGCTGGCGTTGCAATTGGTTTTCAGTACTTTGGAGTTGTTCGAGTCGCGCTACTAAACCAGCATGAGTGCGATCGAGTTGGCTTTGTAAAGTTGCTCGTTGTTGCAACAAGGGAGTCACTTGCATTTGCAGTTGATCTAAACGAGCAACATGGTGACGGGCTGCGGACAGTTGTGACAAAGCGGCTTCTACTTCACCCGACTTGGTGAGAGTTTGCTGAATGTCTCGCTCTTGTTGCTGCAAAGCTTCTAGCTGCGCTTGGGCTTGTTGCAGTTGTCGTTCGATTTCGTGAATTTGTTTGGTAAGCTGTTGTTGCTTTTGTTGGCGATTCTGTTGGGCGCGGGTGTATTCTTCAAATTTGACAGCAAAACCTTCTTCTTGAGATTGTAGACTTTGATATTGGGCATATCCAGCTTTAATCTCAGCTTCTTGGTGTAATATTTTTTCTAAATCTGATAACTGAGAGCCAATAGCTGATTGCTCTTGTTGGAGGCGATCGCAATCTTGGGTAAGATTTTGGTATTGCTGTTTTACAAAATTGAGTTGTTGTTCCCAATTTTGGCGCTGGTGCTGGACAACTTGCAAACTTTGTAATTGAATATTATCAAATGCTTGCACCTGTTGCAGTTGGTTGAGTTCGGCTTCTAACTCTACTCTTTGCGCTTGGGTAATCTCGCGTTGTTGCAACTGAACTTTTATCGACTCCAAAGAACGCTCTAACTCTACTGCCCTTGCTTTAAATTGACGAGAAGATTCTTTAGCCCGTTCTTCTAAATCATCATACTGATTGAGTTTCAACAACTCCGCTAAAATTTCTTTGCGTTCTGTGGGACGCTTGAGCATGAATTCATCTGCACGGCCTTGACGTAAGTAGGCAGAATTAATAAATGTATCGTAATCAAGCTTGATGTGTTCTAAAATCAAATCTTGGGTTGCTCTTACCCCTTTGCCAGTGAGTGAGCGAAACCCAGATGGTATTTCTATTTGAAATTCCAGGACACTAGTACCTCCCCGAATTCGGGTACGAATCACCCGATATTTTTGCTGGTTACTTTGGAAAGTAAAATCAACCCGAACTTCTTTCGCACCAGAATAGATGACATCATCTTCAGCAGTGGCGCGGCTTTCACCCCAAATTGCCCAAGTGATTGCTTCTAAAAGAGAAGATTTACCCGCACCATTGGAACCACAAATACAAGCCGTATGCAAACCGCCAAAATCTAAAGTTGCATCACGGTAACTGAGGAAGTTTTTGAGGATAAGTTGTACTGGGATCATTCAGGCTATAGCGCCACATCTACTTTTAATAATTAACAGTACAGATGCACTGTTTGTTAGTTTAGCTATCTGGATATCAGGTTTCTAGTCTTGAAGACATCAAATTTACAAAAATTTACAATATGATGAGTGAATTTTTCTTGTTGCATGAAAAAGTTTTACTGTCTTCGGAGAAAAATGAAACTCTCCAGGAGGCTTTTGTTATTTCTTTCTGTTGACTGAGAGAGAAGAAAATATGAAAAGAAGAGTTGCTCTAAGAGCTATAGGAGATGATTTTTGCTTGAATTCCCCAAATTTCTTTAGTTTCCAGAAGCAGGCTAGCCGGGAATTTTCTTAGCTGAATCGCTTTTTGTGGATAATAACAAATCAAAACCCGGCAGCGTGGGTTTTGATTTGTTCGTCAATACATGATTCTAGTTTGGTTAGTTGTGATCGTTTTACCTTGTCCGAGGTACTGACAATCCAATATATATTCCAACCGTAAATTTTGTTAATTCGAGAAATAGAGGGCGGCTACTGATATCAATTATTGCTATGGTCAGAGAAACAGTTACTAAAATAACAGTCACAGCAGCCAGTACTTCATCTCTTGTTGGTAACATTATAGATTCCCCAAATAGTTTGAATCGTGATAAGTCAGTGGGCGCTAAAAAATACAACTAGATTAAGAAATGTAACCTGCTTAAAAGCTTATATTCAAAGCGTTTTTGGCACTTTGCATAACTTTACACAGTTTGATTTAATTGTGCCTACCTGCTTATCAACATTTTTACAGTCTTTTCTTAAAAACAAGCTTGACGATATGAGTGAGTTGTGTATGTGATGACAATGAATTCTCAAATTGGTAGTTAGAATCAGCAAAAGTGTGTGTTTAGCTGATGTTGAAACGATTTATGATGGGGCGATCGCTTTCCTGTTCTCCAGAAGGTATCCAAAAAGCAAAAAGAGCTTTAATTCGGTGTTCCTTAACTCAAAAGGCATTAGCTGAAAAGTTAGAAGTAACTCGCCAGCCGATCGGAAAGTTCTTTAGAGGTAAACCTGTTGACCGCAATATCTTTGTCAAGATTTGCGGCGAGCTAAGTCTAGACTGGGAAGAGGTCATTCCTAAACCAACTATCGCTGCGCTAGTCCAAGAAGTGCGAGAAAAGATAAAACCTCGCATCCAAGAACTTTGCGGCACAATGCGGGTGCTAGATATGACTCAACCCATTGGGTTAAATGACATTTACACCAGCGTTAATATCCTGGAAAAAATCACTGGGCGACAACGGCTAGGAATTGATGAATTATTAGAACAGTATAAGAGCCAGGATTTTGACCGCTTTGGACTCAATAAAATTCCTGAAAAACGAGTGCCAGGACTGGAAGCGGTTGAGAAATATTCCAAGCTAATGATTTTGGGTAAACCAGGTGCAGGTAAAACCACATTTTTGAAGTATTTAGCGATTCAGTGTATTGAAGGTAAGTTTCAGGCTGAACGTGTCCCGATTTTTGTTAACCTCAAAAACTTTGCGGAAGCTGCCAACAAACCTGGATTATTGCAACACGTCACTGAAGAGACGATAAATCCTATCTCTTCTATCCGAGACGTACTAACCTATGGCAAGGCATTAGTTTTACTCGATGGGTTGGATGAGGTTAGAGAAGAGGATAGCGATCGCATCTTAAAAGAAATTGGTGAGTTTTCTGATTGTTACCCAAAAAATCAGTTTGTCATGACCTGCCGAATTGCAGCACGAGAGTATATTTTTGAGAAGTTCACAGAGGTGGAAGTTGCTGATTTTGACGATGACCAAATTTCCAATTTTACCAATAACTGGTTTAAGGAGAAAGCTGTAAAACCAGAGACTTTTATCAAACGTCTCGAAGAGAATAGCCGAATAAAACAACTTGCTGCAAGTCCGCTGCTGCTGACTTTGCTTTGTTTAGCATTTGAAGAGTCAGGAGATTTCCCTGCAAATCGTTCTGAGTTATATAAAGAAGGACTGGATGCGTTATTGAAAAAATGGGATGCCAAGCGGGGAATTCAACGCGATCAGATTTACAAAAAGCTATCAGTCCAACGCAAAGAAGATTTACTCAGCAAAATTGCATTGACGACTTTTGAGGGGAGTGAATATTTCTTCAAGCAGAAAGTAGCAGAGCAATACATTACAGAATACATCCGCAATTTACCCGATGCTAATACTGACGAAGAAGCATTGCAACTTGACAGTGAGCAAGTTTTGCGTTCGATTGAGCATCATCATGGGCTAGTTGTCGCAAGAGCGAAAAGGATTTACTCATTTTCTCACCTGACATTTCATGAGTATTTCACAGCTAGAGAATTTGTGGTTGTGAGACAGTCATCAGACGAGGCGTTACAAAGTCTGGTCAAGCAGATCACCAACAAACGTTGGCGGGAAATATTTCTATTAGCGGTTGGGATGTCGCCAAATGCAGACCAATTACTGCTGTTAATGAAAGAGAAAATTGATAATCTTGTAGCTAATAATAAAAAATTGCAAGACTTACTCGCCTGGATCTATAACAAAGCAGCTACAGTTAAAGTTCCTTACAAATCAGTAGTTGTTCGAGCTTTTTATCTTGAACGTCTTATAGACCTTCACCTTGCCACTATAGACATCCGCCTTGCTATTTTTTTTGCCCCTGATGATGCAAAAAATGAAGATTTTGGTATTGATGCTGCATTTAATGCTGTTTTAATTCATACTCTTGAAACTAAATTATACTCTAATACACCCCTCTATAAAGAATATAATGATTTTGGCTCAGGTCTTGATTTAGTTTTAGAACCTCAGCTAGCAAAAGACCTAAATTTAAATCTAACAATCTCTCCTCAATCTCTTCATGAAGTTGCTGAGAATTGCTTTAATTTTGTACGCAAACTGTATCAACCTCTAGAGAATATTTTGAAACATCAAATTAAGCTTGAATTAAAGGTAGCAGTGCAAGAACTTAAGGATGAATTACCAGAAAAATGTGCTGGCAATGAGATATTCAAGAAATGGTGGCAAGAGAATGGTAAAGATTGGACTACAAGATTAAGAAACTTAATGATAGAATATCGAAAAATTGGTCATGATTGGCAGTTTACCTCACAAGAGTTAGAAACACTAAAGTCTTACTACAATACTAATAAGTTGTTAGTAAATTGTCTAAATAGCGATTGTTATGTCAGCCGGGAAGTACGACAGCAAATAGAAGATACTTTGCTATTACCGATCGCAGAGATTAAACAGCACCAGCAGCAATCTTAAATACCCACATAACAGATAGTGAATCATTCGTTAAAAAAACGAAAATATTTCCCAAGTCCTAGTAAATCAATCTAGAATGAAAATAAGAGTTCGCATTCAGCCGATTCGTCTCTATTCAATGGCTTAGATGTGTGGACATGAGTAATGAAACAGCATTTTGGAACAAAATGATACTCATTTACGTCTTATAAGTGTCTCGCCTCTAATTTTAGTGACGCACATTAGCAGGATAAAAATTCTGAAGTAGTGATTGCGCTTGCACAGACTTCCCATCATAATAAGTACTTTTATCTTCGGAATACGCTTATATACAGGTTCAAAAACAGTCAGAAACAAACTCAGTGAATCCTCGTCATCACACATATCACATACACAAAGGATAATGCTCTTATGACTCGCCTACATCAATGGAAATATGGAACTGCTGCATTTATGGCAATGGCCGTTACTACAAGCGCCATTAGCCCCCTATTCAGCTTGGCTCCTGCTAATGCTCAATACATCGGACAAAACAGAAATGGGCAATACGGAAATGTGACCATTCCTTCTGGAGTCGCTTTTCCTGTCACCTACGAAAAAGAGACAATTACTATTGCTCCTGGGGAGAGTAAATCTATAACCTTGAGAATAGCGAACGATATTATAGACAGAAATAGAAATGTCTTAATTCCTGCTGGTACGAAAGTTAATGGACGGCTAGAATCTGTTGACTTAGATAGTTATTCAAGAGATACAAGAAATACAGATGATAACCAAGGAAAAGGCGTGCGGTTTGTAGCTCAAGAATTAGAATTTTCTAACGGTCAGCGTCAGTCGATTAATGCAACTTCTCGGACATACAGCACAACTCAAAAAGTTACACAGGGGCCTAGCACCAATCAGATTTTAACTGACGCAGCTATTGGTGGGGGTGCTGGTCTTTTAGGTTCGCTACTTACTGGTAATCGCAGAATTGACGATTTAAAACCTGTTCTCGGTGCGGCTGCGGGTGCAGGTGCGAGTGTGCTATTGCGGAAAAAAGAAGTAAATGCTTTTGTCCTTAGACCTGCACAGGATTTAAAGATCACACTGAATTCTAACTTGAATTTAGTACCATCATCTCGCTACTAGATTTAACTTCATTCAAGTCGTGAATTTAATCACCCATGATAGGCGATCGCCACTTTAACTATAGTGTGCGATCGCCTTCATTTTTAAACCGAAAATTTATATTTAGCAGAAACTCTTTTAACTCTATATCGTCTTAATTAGTATCAATATTTATTGGAATGCTCGTTTAAGTATGCTATGGGGAAGCTATAGGATTACTATTTGATTTTTGAACAAAATTAGGTACTGTAGCAAAAAAATTGTAGGTTGGGTGGAGGCTTTGCCAAAGCCAACATCCTGATATGTGTTGGGTTGCGCTCCGCTCCACCCAACCTACGTCTAATGCACAATTTTTTTGCTTGCCACGCCACTACATATACTTAGATTTTTTCAGGAATCAAATCGGATTCCTATAGTAAATTTGACTTTATTATATTCTCTATCCAAAAGAGTATTCAAAGTTACGGAATATCCTGGTACTTTTATTAAGTAGTGACGATAAAGGAGCCTTTTCTTGTGGTAATTCAAGGTTTCGGTTTAAGCGCATATTTAGCAATTCCCGTAGTATTAAATATTTTGGCTCAGGGAGAAACGATAAAAGTATCTTTAGCTGAAAACGTCCGTCAGGTTTCCACTAACAAGGAAATTATCTTATCTAATAGAGAGCTAATCAGCACGAATTCAACACCGAAAACATACTATGTTAGTGGTAATGGAAGCGACAACAATAGCGGACTCTCTACTTCATCAGCCTTTAGGACAATTCAAAGAGCCGCAGACCTTACCAACCCTGGCGATACAGTCTTGATTATGAACGGAGTATACACAAATTCACCCAAAGATGGGAGTGTAGTAAATATTAAACGTTCTGGAACTGCAAATGCCTGGATTAGATATAAAGCATATCCTGGACATTTCCCAAAAATTCGGCATAACACATGGAATGCTATCCTAATTTCAAGTGGAGCTTCATATATCGAGATCAATGGGCTGGAGGTCATAGGAAACAATGCCAACATAACCCTTGATTATGCCATGAGTGAGAAAACTAACAAACAAAACCCGCTAACAAGTGGAAACTGTATTAACGTTGACGGACGAACTAGTGGTCATGTTCATCACATCCGTATTGTCAACAACAAAGTGCATGACTGTGGAGGAGCAGGTATTTCAGTTATTCAATCGGATTATGTGACAGTAGATAATAACGTGGTGTTTAATAATGCTTGGTATAGCGTTTATGGTTGCAGTGGCATTTCGATGTTAAGCAATTGGAATTTTGACAACAACCAGGGATACAAGATGTTTGTTACCAACAACAAGACCTACAACAACCGCATGTACATTCCTTGGATTGCAGCTGGAAAGATCACAGATGGTAATGGCATTATTATCGATAGTACAAGAAATGATGGCAACCCCAAATTGGGTGCATATAAAGGACGTACTTTAGTTAAAAACAATCTTGCATTTGATAATGGTGGATCAGGTATTCATGCCTTTTTCAGCGATCATGTTGATATTGTGAATAACACAGCGGTTTTAAATAATCAGAGTCCAGAAATTAAAGGTGGACAAATATTTGCTCATACATCATCTGATGTCAGAATTCTCAGGAACATTCTCTATGCTTTTCCTGGGAAGGATATTAATAACAACACTAAAAATACAAACGTTGTTTATGATTATAATATCTACATAAATAGTTCTAAGATCAGTGTTAAGGGGCCTCACGATATTGTTGCAGACTCAGAGTTTTTAAGTAAGCATCCCACTCTAGACAAAATATCTGGTGATTGGAAATCGCAACTAGATAAACAAAATCCACCAACACGGACTGATGTAGAGCCTAAATTGGCAAGTTTTGTTTGTGAACCAGTGACTTATCCTTCACAAGAGAAACTTACCAAGGTGGGATGTTCCCCGCTATCTTTCGCTCAAACTGCTTTTTCTGATGTTTCATCTGACTATTGGGCAGCACAATTTATTCAACAATTATCTCAGCGAGGTGTAATTGCTGGATTTCCTGATGGCACCTTCCGCCCAGAAGAACCTGTGACACGCGCTCAATTTGCTGCGATGGTAGATAAAGCTTTCCAAAAAGCACAGCAACGGCAGGCAATCAATTTTACTGATGTGCCAAATAACTATTGGGCATCTAGTGCCATTCAGGAAGCTTATGCGATTAGTTTCTTATCAGGATATCCCGGTAATCGCTTTGAGCCTAACCAAGCTATTCCCCGCGAACAGGTTTTAGTTTCCCTCGCTAATGGTTTGAGATATACTCCTGGCGGCAATACCAAAAGTACTCTGCAATATTTCAACGATGCCTCTAACATCGCTAGCTATGCCCGTAGCCCGATCGCAGCCGCCACTGAAAAGCAAATTGTGGTGAACTATCCTGATGTGAAGTTCCTGAATCCAACTGCAAATGCTACACGGGCGCAAGTAGCAGCTTTTATCTACCAAGCATTAGTCAGTTCTAATCAAGCTTCAGCAATTAACTCGCCTTATGTTGTGTTAAGACTCAGCAATTAATTCGCTGTATACAGTATCGGGTCTACTACGCCAACACCTCTATCAGTCACAATTATAATCTGTTGACTTAGTACAGCTTTGCATAAGTTCGTAACTTTTTTAAACGCAGAGTCACACAGAGGTAAACGCAAAGGTACGCAGAGTTTTGCTGAAGTTAATTCGCTATTCAAACCTGCTGTGGTTCTCAATTCGTTGCTGAGAAACTGGTTTTGACCAATGGTCAAGAGTTTTTAATTTCAAACTCCTAACTCCTAACTCCTAACTAATTCTCAACTTCTGGCAACCAAATAATAAATGTAGTCCCCGGTGCATCGGGTGAAGTTAGCTTAGAGTTGATTGCAGGGCTGAAAACCTCGATTTCGCCCTGCATTTGCTCTATTAATTGTTTAGCGATCGCTAACCCCAAACCTGTGCCGGGGATTTCTGTTTGCGCTTGTACACCCCGATAATGCCGTTCTCCAAGATGTTCTAAATCTTGGGGTGGAATTCCAGGCCCATTATCACTAATGACTATTCCCTGAAAATTCGCTTTTTCTTGCCCCGCCTGAATCAAAATTTTGCCCCCAGTGGGAGTGTATTTCAAAGCATTATCAATAATGTTAGTTAACACCTCTCGTAATGCTTTGACGTTGGCACGTACTAGAGATGAATTTTGTTGAATTTCAGTTATGAGTTTTAGCTTTCGCTCTTGGGCGATCGCTTTGGCTGATATTAATAATGGTTCTAATATATCTGCTAGCGAGCAGTCAACTGCTTTATCTCCCGTTCCCGGCAATAATAGCGGTGGTTTCGCGTCTTTTTGGATAGTTGCTTCTACAAATACTTCATCTTCTGTCAGATGTAGTGGTGCTAAATCTGCCTCCGTCAAGTCAATTACTTGCTCAAATTGTTGCAGCAATTCTTGGAGGCGATCGCTTTCTCGCACAATACTATTTGCCACATCCCGGTTAGCGTCTGCTGGTCGTAGTCGTTTCAATAGCAGTTTACCAAAAGTCCGCAACGCCGTTAATGGGTTACGAAACTGATGCAATACGTTATCTAGCAAATCCCGCTGTTTTTCTTGAAGAATTTGTTGCTCACGCAACTGCTGCTCAAACCAGGCTCGGCGCTGATCTAAAATACATGCGATCGCTAATGTTTGGGCTATCCGTTGAATCTGACTTTGCTCATGTTCATTCCACGCCCGATCTTTCCTACCTGTTACTAGTAACCCCATCATCACACCCTCATAGACCAGAGGTAAAACAATTTGGTTGCCACTAAGTAGGTATTCCTCTTTTAGATCGGGTTGAGACGCATCTGGTATCTCAGACTCCCGCGACGAAGTTGGAGATTCTAAACCTGCTGTCAATAACCTTCGGTGATGATTGGGTAATACAAACACATTTCCAACTTGAAGTTGCTTGTATGCCGTCGCTTCAGCAGTCTCCTCCCCTGGCGGTAATAATGCTGTTTCTGGGTAAATCACCACAGGAATAAGTTTTGCATCACCAGAAGGAGTTTCTACCAATTCTTGTGTTAAGTACACAATACTTAAAGTTGCTCCCAGCCCTTGGGTTAGCAGTGCTATTTGCTCTCGACACAGAGCAAGAAAATCGGAACTGGCAGACATTAACATTTTTTAGCTCTTGCTCAAGATTATAGATTTTGAGGCATGATGTAAGAGAGGATACTTAATTTTTACCTCACTCATTTAATAAAGCTTAACTAAAATTTTCTTAGAGATGGTTTCTACTAAGGGATTATATTCTTAGGTAATTTTGTTTTCTCTATTTTCAAAGATATTAACTTTCTTATATTAAAAGGTTAAAAACTATTGATATTCTGAACTAGAACCTATATAATGACGACGGATTTTGTAGCTATCACTACAATCTATAGCTTGAAAGAGGAGGACAATAGATTGGCAAGGAGACGCAAAAGGAAGAGTCGTCGTCGTCAGGAAGGACGGCGCATTTTGGAACACGTGCCTCAATATAGCATCGAAAGTGGCGAAGAAAAACCTGTGACAGCAGCGAGAAGATTCATTCAAGCTGAAGGGATTTTGCCACCAGCGTTGCTACTCGTAAAGCGAAATGAACACACTACAGATCGTTATTTCTGGGCAGAAAAGGGACTGTTTGGTGCTCAATACGTAGAGGAAAACCATTTCTTGTTTCCTAGTTTGAGGGTGTTAGAACCTTCGCCAGGTCAGGAACCTCTTGCTTTAGCTAGTAGGTGAACCATCAATGGTCATCTTAGGCATTGAATGTGGCTCCTGACTATCATTAACTGGCAAAATTGCTAAGTTTATGCAAAATTTAATTTTTTTTTAGTTTGTAGCTGATTTGCCAGTAAATCTAGTCCAGGTAGTTGGAAAGTAAACTTGTCTCAAACCACGCTAGATTGCATGGGTTGATACTATTTTGATGATGCAGAAGGGAGTTAGTATGGAGCCAGGCGCGTCTAAAAGTGCTAGTGAAGTTGCGCTCTTATGCCGTAGACATTGAGAAAGCTCTGTCAATGAATTTAAATTAATGAATTTAAATTTTTTCCCCGCGACACAAGTCGTGGGGAAAACTGACAAAGCAGTAGTCTTGATTTCCTCCTTCCTACTTTCCATTGCCTAAAGAGTAGGTCAGGTCAGAAGTCTGCATATCATAGTTAAAAGATGGTCACGAAAATCAACAATTATTTCCCAGGCTTTAGCTGTAGAGTCCTTTGCAACTCACTGAGTTCATCTCGATGGGCAACTACAGTGATCCTACTTGAGGAGGTTTGTTCGCTCTGAGTTGTTTCTACTTTGAGCGACACCTTCTCAAGTCTTCCAGACTTTTTCCAATAAAATAGACCACTTAAAGGCGACAGCAGAACCATAGCCAGAACAACGGTACTCAGGCGAGGAAAAAGCAGGTATACAACCAGAGATAGACAAATAATCCCGGTAGCTGCGAGTAAAGTTAGGAATATAGCTAAAAACCAACTAGGGCGAACAAAACCTTCAAAAGTCACTTGGTTTTGTTCTCGGTCTACCGCTGCCACTCGGTAAGACCGCGATCGAAAATACTCTTTTAATTGAGACATCAAAGCAGCTTCGTCTTGCTCAGATACCAGTTGCACTATTTCTGTGCGGTCTTTAGTCGAGGCACGAATAAAGAAAAACAGCCCAACCGATAACAACAAGGTTAGCAGGAACGTAGATGGCAGAATAGCAGTATCCATAACGAATTGTTAGTGTTTGACTGGAGGAGACTTATTCATTATCAATTATTCGTTATACCAATTTGAACAATGATTACGACAAACTGAGCGCTAAAAAGCGATTACCAGCGACTCTTCCAAAATCTAAAATCTAAAATCCTATTACTTTGTCCTCCCGTTAATGTAGTGTTGCCAAAGAAAAGCTAAATCCTGAGCTTGAACTTGCCATTCGGGAGAAACTTGGTACATCCGCCTGGGGCGTCCCCGTCCTTCGAGTTTCTTCCAATATCCAGTAATTGCCCCTTGGTCTTCCAGAAATTTGATTGCACTATAAAGTACGGTATCTGAAAGCCGATAGATGGGATACTCAGTTTCTAATTGCTCGATCAACTCGGTTCCGTAGGATTCACCTTGTAATAAAACAGACAGTATGTAACAAACTGCAAGTTCCTGACAAAGGTAAGTTGGCGGAGGATTCTCAAAAAATTGATATATATCCTCAAGTTTCATGGTTAGTGAATGGCTAAAAAAATGCCTTAGGGTAAGGTCTACAATCCTTGTAGTCAGTATACAGTGCTACTGCTAAGTGAGTAATACATATAAAGCTACTTAGACTAGATATCCATTGCGTAAACACCAAATAATCACCCACATCTGTGAAGTTGTGGGAAGAGTTTGCGAGTTTTAGGGGTACAAAATAATGTATCCCTACCTAAGCTCGATACAGTGTGTTGAGGAGCGAACAGACAGTGGCGAAGTCACTATCTTGGTGTTAAGTGATGCCAAAGTGGTTAGAACCGCTTAAGCAATAAAATGCCATCGAAGAAATTTTACAGGTAAAATGCTATTTTGTCTGTAAATGTTAATAAACACTTTGTTTTACAGTAATTTTCCCAGTGCGGATTATCAAAGCTTACGCTAAGGGATATGTCTGGGTTAAAGCTGCTACGCCAGTGAAAACACTTAAGTAGCAACCATTGCTGGTTTCCTCGACAAGAGAATCTCTTGTCTCTTGTGGCAAGTGTGATAGTAAATTTATCAAATAAGACGCAAGGGACGCGGGTAAAAAACTCTCCATGTCTCCACGTCCCTGTTTACTCTTGTCCTTTAATCAAGCGCATCACATTGGTACTATGTCACAAACTCCCGATGCCCCATCATCTTCCTCAACTCTCCGAGCAATTGCCCAAACTTTTCGCCTTACAGGTTGGATTAGCTTCTGGATTCAGCTAGTGCTAGGCGTTGTTTCTAGCATAATTGTGCTGCTGTTCGCCGTCTTTAATCAAAAAACTGGCAGTCCTAGTAATAATCCTGGGACTGGCTTTGGTGTATTTTTAGCAATTTGTGGACTGGTTGTTTTGGGTGGGGGGATTTATTTAGCTTACCGTTACACTAGAATTGGTAAGCAATTAGAATCCTCCAATGCCAGCAACCGCCCTCGCAAAAGTGAGACTGTGCAAGTATTACGCTTAGGGCTGTGGGTGAATTTAGGAGGAACGCTGGTGACTCTATTGGGGGCGCAGGCGATCGTTGGCACACTGGTAGCAAGATCCATCTCTCCGCAAGCGATAACTACCCAATTTTTTGACCCTACCCGAATTATTAGCGGTCTAGATATGCTTGTGGTACAGGCAAACACCAACACCGTCTCAGCGCACTTTGCAGGGCTTGTGGCGTCACTTTGGTTACTCAATCGCATTAACCGTCCTTAATACAAGTGGGGAGTCGGGGAGAGTAAATAATTTCCCCTTATTCTTTTTTTATAAGGAAAATGCTGAAAACCCCTGAGAAACAGCAACGTAGTTGCGTAAAAAAGCAGCTAGCAAGTTAGGACGTTTTCACTTAGCAAATTCATTGCTTAATCCTATTCTACTTTTCCGTAACAGACAGCCCAAGGTGTGAAGACAACTATAGATTATTTGAAAAAAACATCCTGCTAAAAAGTGGCACAGGGATGATAAACATCTTTTTTGGAAGTCTTACACTATGAAAAATCAACCAGGACGGAAATTTAATCAAGAAGCTTGGAGATTTGGCGTACAGGTTTTCTTTAGTAGCATCGTACTGGGACTGTGCATTTTCAAACTTGGTTCACCAGGGGATGAGAAGAATATTGCGCTTTACTGGGGTGGTTTATCAAGTGTACTTGCCTACTGGCTACCTTCACCTGGGCAAAATAGAGACGAGAAGGAGCCACCAAATATCACTCAAAAGACTTTTGCCGCAACTGAAAACGCTAATGGCAATGGTCAGATTCTGGCTCAGGTTGCTGAAACGACAGTGACTTCAAATACCAGTCCATGATTGGTTAAATGCATTATCTACTTTCGTAGCCCTGGCAGTGATGCTAGGGTAAAATTTTGATAATAGGTTAAGACTGATTTTTCTAAAAAACTTTGTTTTCCCAGTCACAGCAAACCGAAATTACTATATGCTGGATGCTTATGTGTTAACTGTATTGAAAAAAAAATAATAGGCTAAAAACTGAGAAAAATCTGTGCTGGATATCAAGCAAATACGGGAAAATCCGCAATTCGTTCAAGAAAGATTGAATAGTCGTAGTGGTAAATACGACATCGAACCGATATTACTGTTAGATCGGCAACAACGGGAACTTGAGGGGACGCGTAGTCAACTCCAAGCCCGTAGCAACGAAATCGGTAAAATTGTCGGGCAGAAGATTAAATCTGGGATCAATCCTCAAGACCCAGAAATTCAAGCTTTGCGGGATGAAGGTAATTCTGTTAAAGCGACGTTGAGTCAACTGGAACCCCAAGAAAAAGAACTCAAAGCTGAAATTAACCAACTTGTGTTGGCACTTCCCAACTTGCCAAGCGACTCTACACCCCTTGGTAAGAATGAGGAAGATAACGTAGAAGTGCGCCGTTGGGGTGATGAATACATTCCCCAAAATCCGAATATTCTCCCTCACTGGGAAATTGGCGAAAAGTTGGGTATTCTGAATGTTGAACGAGCTGTAAAAGTTGCCCAAAGTCGCTTTGTGACATTGATAGGCGCTGGTGCGGCATTGGAGAGGGCATTAATTCAATTTATGCTGAGTCTCCATACGAAAGCTGGGTATGTGGAAGTTAGTCCACCGCTGTTAGTGAATACTGAGTCTTTGACGGCGACCGGTCAGTTACCTAAGTTTGCGGAAGAAAGCTTTAAATGCGCTGATGATGACTTGTGGCTGATTCCGACAGCGGAAGTTCCAGTTACAAATCTCTATCGGGGTGAAATTCTTGCTGCTGAAGATTTGCCTATTTACCACTGTGCCTTTACTCCCTGTTTTCGCCGCGAAGCTGGTAGTTATGGACGCGATATGCGGGGATTAATTCGCCTGCATCAGTTCAATAAGGTGGAAATGGTGAAATTTGTCGAACCCAATACGTCTTTTGATGAACTAGAGAAATTGGTGGGGAATGCAGAAGCAATTTTACAGGCGTTGCGGTTGCCTTACAGAGTAGTAAATTTAAGTACTGGGGATTTGGGATTTGCCTCTACCAAAACTTATGATTTAGAGGTTTGGTTGCCCTCTTCTGGCAAATACCGCGAAATTTCTAGCTGTTCCAATACTATAGATTTCCAGGCGCGACGGGCTGATATTCGCTTCAAAGAGGCGGGGAAGAAAGGTACTCAGTTCGTACACACCCTTAATGGTTCGGGTTTGGCGGTGGGAAGGACGATGGCAGCAATTTTGGAGAATTATCAACAATCTGATGGGACAGTGAGGATACCAGAAGTGTTGCAACCTTATTTTGGGCGTGAACTTTTGTAATTAGTCATTAGTCATTTACCAATGCCCAATGCCCAATGCCCCATGCCCAATACCCAATTAGAATGGAGATAACTATAGCTTAATATCTTCACAATTTACTCTATGTCAGTTTTAGCAGCGATCGCAGTCTTGGCTGTTTTGATCTTGGTACACGAGTTGGGACATTTTGTTGCAGCACGTTCTCAAGGCATTCTCGTTAACCGTTTTTCTTTGGGTTTTGGCCCAGTTCTTTTGAAGTACCAAGGTTCACAAACCGAATACGCTATCCGCGCCTTTCCCTTGGGCGGCTTTGTGGGCTTTCCCGATGATGACCCCGATAGCGATGTTCCACCCAATGACCCAAATCTGCTGCGTAATCGTCCAGTTTTAGACCGGGCGATCGTTATCAGTGCCGGAGTAATTGCCAATTTAATTTTTGCTTACTTGGTGTTGGCTCTGCAATTGGGTATTGTCGGCATTCCCAAGGAATTAACCTATCAAGCTGGTGTCATTGTACAGCCTGTTAATCAAGAATCTGTTGCCTATCAAGCAGGAATTCGGGAAGGAGATATTATTCTGGCTGTTAACGGTCAGGAACTCCCAGCTTCTGATAAATCAACTCCTTTGCTGACAAAAGAAATTCAAACTCATCCCAATCAGCAAATCGAACTGAAAATTCTGCGTGAGAAACAACAACAAACCCTGAAATTAACACCGAAATTGGGAGCTGATGGCAAAGGTGTAGTTGGTGTGGCACTTAGTCCAAATGCTACAGCAATTTATCGCCGCCCTAATAGCCCTTTTGAAATTTTCGGTCTTGCTGCTAATAGATTTCAACAATTATTTGTTGGGACACTCAGCGGTTTTGGCCAGCTGATTACCAACTTTCAACAAACTGCTGGACAAGTTTCTGGGCCAGTTAATATCGTCAAAATAGGCGCGAAATTAGCTGAGGACAATAGCGTCAATCTGTTGTCTTTTGCGGCAATTATCAGCATTAACTTGGCTATTATCAATATTTTGCCTTTACCAGCTTTGGATGGCGGACAACTCGCTTTTCTACTAATTGAAGGTTTACGCGGTAAGCCTGTACCTGCCCGGATTCAAGAAGGTGTAATGCAAACTGGTTTGGTGTTACTCTTAGGCTTAGGAATTTTTCTGATTGTCAAAGAAACCACTCAATTAACTAGTCAATTGGAGTGGGTACAAAAATTGTTCCAGTGAGTATTAACCGCAAATCCGTATCTAAAAAGCAACGGGCGATAGAAATTTTAGCTCGTCTGAAGCGTCTTTATCCAGATGCTACCTGCTCTTTGAACTACTCAACGCCAGTACAATTGTTGGTGGCAACAATCCTCTCTGCTCAGTGTACTGATGAGCGAGTAAATAAGGTAACACCAGCTTTATTTGGTAAGTTTCCTGATGCTGCGAGTTTAGCGATCGCTGACTTGGTAGAATTAGAAGGTTTGGTGCGTTCCACAGGGTTTTATCACAATAAAGCTAAAAACATTCAAGCCGCTTGTCGAATGATTGTCACTGAGTTTAACTCTGTTGTCCCCAACCAGATGGAGCAATTATTAAAGCTTCCAGGTGTGGCGCGCAAGACAGCAAATGTAGTCTTGGCTCATGCTTATGGCATTAATGCTGGCGTGACAGTAGATACTCACGTCAAGCGCCTCAGCGGACGTTTGGGTTTAACTGAAGCAAAAGACCCCGTTCGGATTGAGCAAGATTTAATGGGTTTATTGCCGCAGCCTGATTGGGAAAATTGGTCAATTCGGCTGATTTATCATGGTCGTGCTATTTGTAAAGCCCGCTCTCCTGTCTGCGTTGCTTGTGAGCTTGCTGATTTATGTCCTGCTGCGAATCAGCAAGTAGTTGTAGGGTAAGCGACACAAGTAACCCCAGAATTGATGGAGAGATTGTAGAATGGAAAACGGTGTCTTTAAATAAGTTAGAGAATATATGGCAAAAAAGAGCATGATTGAGCGCGAGAAAAAGCGCACCAGGTTGATAGAAAAGTATGCTGACAAGCGGGAAGCTCTTTTGGAAGAGTTCAGAAGTGCAGCATCTCCTTTGGATAAGCTGGAAATCCACCGGAAGATTCAACAGCTACCCCGGAATAGTGCGCCCACCCGCCACCGCAACCGTTGCTGGTTGACTGGTCGTTCTAGAGGTGTTTACCGCGATTTTGGTTTGTCTCGGAACGTGCTGCGGGAATGGGCACATGAAGGTCTTTTGCCTGGAGTTGTTAAGTCTAGTTGGTAAAAAGTTATGAGTTATGAGTGATGAGTTATTAATTGAGACAAACCTAACTCCTAACTCCTAACTATTATTGACCACAACACTTATCAATTCCCAGACTTTCTAAGAGTAGATCGCTGACGGCGTTGGCGATCGCAAACTCTCCGTAGAAGCTATTAGAAAAATCATAGGACTGCATCTCTGTGACAATGGCAATTACCAGAGAACCAAGGTCGTTTTCTCCTTCCATCCGTTGACGCACAAAAATCTGTGCGGCTCGTTGGGCAATATTTTGGTTGACTGCTTCGGGGATAAATTCTGTATCTAGCCACCGTTGTAAGCGTTCTCGTAACCATTCACCTTCGAGTAGGGGGTTTTCGGGCGGTGGTAGGGTGATGGGTGGGATTGGTTGAGTCATCTTTTTTTAACGCAGAGGGACGCGGAGGGAAACGCAGAGGAACGCTGAGGTTGACTGTTAGCATCAAATTGCGTTTCTAAGAGTGTTTTTTTATATTTATTTATGCAATATGATATCGCCGCTATTGTTGAGGGCTATGCACAAGGCTATTTTCTCATGGCTGATGAGCGCGATCGCCTGAGTTGGTACGGAAGTCGCGATCGGACTTTTATTCCTTTGGATGATCGGTTTCGCTACCCCAAGTCTTTGCAGCGTGTCCTGAATCAAGAGCGGTTTACTGTGGCGATTAATCGAGATTTTCAAGCTGTGGTGGCTGGCTGTGCTGACAGAGAGACAACCTGGATTTCACCGGAATTACGAGAGATTTATTCGCTACTTTACCAGAATGGTTATGCTTATAGTTTTGAAACTTGGCAGGGTGACGAACTAGCCGGGGGAATTTTAGGGATTGTGATTGGTGGGGCTTTCATTGGTGAGTCGATGTTTTACCGCATTCCTGAAGGCTCAAAGGTAGCGATGGTCAAGTTGGTGGAAAGATTGCGTCAGAAGGAATTTGTATTTTTTGATGCCCAAATGATGAATCCGCATTTGGAAAGATTTGGTGCTTATCGGGTTGAGGATGAAGAATATCAAATGCTACTTCAGCAAGCGCTGCAATGTCGTTGTTGCTTTTAACGATAGGCTACGCCAGTCAGCTAGCGGATATGCAACCCAATACCTTTCGCCAACTCCTCAAGCAGCGAAACATCCCTCTCTACTCCTACAACGTTGAGGACTTTGAATTGGATTTGAAAAACCTGCGAGAGCTTGGAAGGCTGTGATTGTTATCAGCGATACATCGGCAATCACAAATTTGGCAGCAATTCAACACTTGCAACTTCTGCCTCAACTTTGGATGGGGCGATATCTACGACGGGCTACGTCTACGCAGGATTTATCATTTGCACATTTGCAACGTGCGGCGATCGCTAGCAGTGATAGAATTTAACCGATAGAAGTCTTGCAGAGCCAGTGAATAAGCATAAGAATTTGACTCATCATCATTAATTTTGGGCAGTCTACTGCTTGTAGCTACCTGATTTGATTGATTAGAGTTGGCTTCATTTGACGAAGTATTAACCGTCATTGCCAATTCTCCTGATGGGTTGATTGTACCCTGAAAACAATTAAACTCTGATTGGGGCATATACAATACACCCGTTACCTTATCCTGCTGCTTTTGAAATATGATATAACCTTGACCAAGCTGGTTTGGTTTTGGGGATTGTCCGTAGAGGTAAATCCCATCTTTTGCAGGAAAATTTGCTTTTGGTAAAACTCCTGCGCTTTTTGTAGTCCCCTGATCGCCCGGAACCAGCGCTGTGATTGTAGGTACTGTTTTTCCGCTCTGATGGAAAAAACCCTCTCTATTTCCAGAAGCCGCATGAAGTTGACTTCTTTGCTCTCGAACTTTTCTCAACTGCGACAAAAGAGAGTTTTCAGAGGTTTTGTTAATCTGGGCCGATGATAATCGAGAATCTGTAAATGATATTACTTGAGTCTGCTTGGCTATAAAGCCCAAACCGAGAAGTAAGCCTAAGCCCGCGAGGGAAATTGCCCAGTTACGGGGAGATAATAACTGATGAAGGTTGTTAAGCACCCTACTTCTCCTGTTAAAAAACTAACTAAGTCCTCTAGAACTTACTTAAATTATCACCAAGTCTTAATTGTCAAAGACTTTATTCACGACTTATATTACTATTGTCCAAAAAAGAAAACTGTCAAAAACAAAAGTTTTTATTTAAATTAGCCCAACAATCTTATAGCAATCCTATTTGATTTGCAAATACCGCAAGGCTCAGATCCTCGGCTTCTTCAAGAAGTCGGGGATCTTATTTATTGCTATATATTTATGAAACTTGTATATCTTGTAACTTTGCCACCATTTCTGCACGCGCCGAAACCTTCAACTTCCGAAACATCCTTTTTAAGGCTTGTTTGACGGAATTTTGCGTAATCCAGAGTTTTTCCCCAATTTCGGCATTCGTTAACCCTTGCGCCACCAAATCGGCAATTTCTAACTCACGCGCTGTTAAAGGACTCACTAAAAGGGAATTAAATATTTTGGGTTTTGTCCGTAGGGTTGCCATTTTTGCTGACAAATGAATACATAAAGCGCTCAAGTCAGCTAAATCATTGCCATTAAAGGCTGGATTTCCCTTGTCACGAGCCAAGTTAAGGGTGCCGACAAGACGACCATCGCAAACAATTGGCCCAGTCATTACGTGTTCGTGATCGGAACGCGAACAAAAATGCTTCCAGTCTCCTGGTGATAATAATAGCTGCTCATGGGCGGGAGCATGACGTTCAACCACGTAACGCCCCACTGGATTGCTCTCTAAGCATACTGCTGGAATGCCTGGAACATTAATCTCAGTGGTTGGCTGCTCATCTAGGAGATAAATACCCCAATTTTGCACGCCAAAATGCTCGCTAATTCGATCCGTGAGAGCGAGTCTTAACTCTTGCTCATTCTGGACATTGGCGATCGCATGAAATACAGCGTGTAGAGAATTAGCCATAAGTGTACCCAGTTGGGGACTATCCAAGCCTCAACAATTACTTCTATGCTAATACCAAGGAAACTAAAACGCTAATTACAGTAGCGACTAGGAGAAGCACATGACAGTTACACAACTCTCTGCTCAGGAACTTTTCCGGGCTGCTTATGAAAACCGCTATACTTGGGACAAGAATTTTCCCGGTTATACCGCAAATATTACCTTTAAGCATGATGATAAAGTGTTTACAGGCAAAGTTATCATCAGTGCCAATCTCAAAGCCGAAGTTCTGGATGTAGATGACGAGTCAGCCCAGAAAGCAATTCATGGCCAAGCTTGGGAGATCGCAATTCACCGCGTCCGCCGCAGCTTTGAAGATACCCACAGCGCCAATACTTTTAGCTATGGTAAAACTGACGAAACTGGTGCGGTTGAGCTTTTAATGGGTGGTAAGGCTGAGGGCGATAAATACAAAGTCCGCAATAATGAAGTCTGCCATGTTCATCGTCTAATCCACGGTACTCTTGTGACAATTGACACCTTCACCAGTCACGATACTGGCGAAGGCTACCTGTCCCACAGCTATGACTCTGTATACCATGACCCTAAAACTGGGGAACAAAAGGGCGGAAGAAGCGAATTTATTGATGAATATGAAAAAGTTGGTGACTATTTCATTCTAAATCGTCGGGAGATTCGCACCGAGACCGCAGGACAACTTTCTACTCAGGAATTTATCTTTTCTGACATCAAATTGTTGGAACCTATTGCAGCTTAAGCTGTATTCTCTAATCGAAAAATTAGCGATCGCTCCCTTTAACTAAAGAGCGATCGCTTTTATTTTTTGGACATTCTCTGGATCGTAGACATCGCTCAAATCACGTTACGATACTTAACGTATTGCGGAAGTCCCCACCCTCAACTCTTAGTAGGGTGGGGATTGTGAGCGGGTGATGACGATTGCATCTAGTATTGATTTTTTGCAAGGCAAAAACAAATGCTGAATGTATGAGGTGTTTCCCCAACTATTTTATTTGATTGCTTTACCGAAAATATATATTGTGATAAAGTATAGATATTAAGGAGGTGATGTTGAGTGCTACACAAGGTTATACAAGTCCGTTTATATCCATCAGTTGAGCAACAAATCCAATTAGCTCAAACTTTTGGTTGTGCTAGATGGTGGTGGAATTATGCTCTAAATAAGTCGATTGAAACTTATAAGGAAACGGGCAAGGGACTTAGCCGTGTTGCACTTAACGCATTACTTCCTGCACTCAAAAAGGCAGAAGAGACTGTGTGGTTAGCCGATTGCTATAGTCAAGTTTTACAGGCTACAACGCTCAACTTAACCACAGCCTACAAAAACTTTTTTGAGAACCGTGCTGGTTTTCCTAAGTTCAAATCTAAGCACGGAAAACAGTCCATCCAGTATCCTCAAAACGTCAAGATTGTAGATGGTAATGTCAAACTCCCTGGCAATATAGGGATAGTCAAAGCCAAAATACATAGACTAATTGAGGGGAAAATCAAAACTGTTACCGTGAGTAAAACTCCTTCAGGTAAATATCTTGCGTCTATCTTGACTGAGATAGAGGAGCAGCGCGGTCTTCTCCCAAGGGGAGACGCTAAAAGCGATAGCGCAGCGTTAGCGAGTCCGCGAGCGTCTGGGCTTTGCCCAAGTGGAGCGACTGCGGGTGAAAATCCCGTTACCTCAGAGGGTAAAATCTACGGTATTGATTTAGGTTTGAAACACTTTGCGGTTGTTACTGATGGGGAAAAGGTTTCTAAGTATGATAACCCTAAACATCTTGCCAAGCATGAGAAAAACCTCAAACGTAAGCAGCAAAAATTAGCACGTAAACAAAAAGGGAGTAAATCAAGGAATAGATACAGAAAAGTTGTTGCCAAAGTGTACGAGCGGGTTAGTAATTCGCGGCAGGATTTTCTACATAAACTTAGTTATAAATTGACCAGCGATAGCCAAGCTGTCATAGTAGAGAATCTTCATGTATTAGGCATGGTGACGCTCGAAGACTCGCTAACGCTACGCTATCGTAATCACAAATTGGCGAAGGCAATATCTGATTGTGGCTGGGGAACATTCACCAACTTTTTAGCCTACAAGCTAGAGCGCAAAGGGGCAAAATTAGTTGAGATTGATAGATGGTTCCCTAGTTCCAAACTCTGCTCTAATTGTTTCTATCAAATAGGTGAGATGCCGTTGGATATCCGTGAGTGGACTTGTCCTCATTGTCATACTTATCATGACCGCGATGGAAATGCAGCAGCGAATATTAGAGCCGAAGGCATCAGAATGCTTGCATTGAGCGCAGTCGAAATGATAAAGGCGGAAGGTTCAGCCGTCTCTGCTGTAGGAGGGGATGTAAGTCCTAATCTTGGGCGAAAGTCTAAGTTTCGGCATTCCCCTGTGATTACAGAAGCTCAGACTTCAGCCGCAGGCAAGTCTGAGTAGTTCACTTAGGTATACCTAATCAAGCGGTAATTTACTTATGAGTCAACTTGAAAACATTCAAGCTGAGTACGAAAAGTTTCCTGAAGCTTTTGAGAGTGTAATCATTAGCACCGTGAGCGCCCAGGCAATACCCAATGCTAGTTATGCTCCCTTTGTAATGGATGATTCCAAAAATATCTACATTTACGTCAGTGGTCTTTCGATTCATACCAAAAATCTCTATGCCAATCCTCATGTTAGTGTCTTGTTTATTGATGATGAAGCTAAAAGTAATCTAATTTTTGCCCGTCGTCGTTTGAGTTTTGATTGTACGGCAACTTTGATAGAGCGTGAAACTGACAACTGGAATCAAATTGTTGAGCAATTTCAAGGGCGGTTTGGTCAAATTATCGAAGTTTTGCGAGGCTTGTCTGACTTTCGGATTTTCCGGCTAACTCCCAGTGAAGGTCGTTTTGTAGTTGGTTTTGGGGGAGCTTATCATATTAGTGGTGATAACCTGCATCAACTTGTACAAATCACAGGAGATGCTGACAAACAACAAGAATAAATTATCAATTATCAATTATCAATTAGCAAATATACCTTGCGATTATTTATTGCTCTTGATTTCTCTGATTGGAGTCCGTTTCAACGGACTTGAGCTATTAGCCCGAAATTTATTTCAGGGCGGGAAAGGAACGCCAAACCAAGGTTTTTGGGGTGAGGGGTAAAACAAGAGAGAGAATTGACCAACAGTCTCATTCTATTCGCCAGGTCTAGGGATATTTCTACTAAACTAAATTTTTTAATTTTATGCTTCAGTTTCAACCTCCTGGCTTTGGACATAAAATCATCCATACATCCTTGGGGGCAATGGTTTACTATACCCAAACAAATGCACCTTGGGCGTTTGCTGACACTGAAGATTTACCCCCACTACTGTTTCTCCATAACTTTGGTGGTGGCGCGTCTGCTTATGAATGGTCTAAAGTTTACCCAGCTTTTGCCTCTAATTACCGCATTTTAGCTCCCGATCTTATCGGCTGGGGAGAATCGGCCCATCCAGTTCGGGATTATAAAATCAGGGATTATCTCAGCACGATCGCAGAGTTTATCATCCAAACTTGTCGCCAGCCGGTGATGGTGGTAGCCTCATCTCTCACAGCCGCTTTTGCGATCCGCCTCGCTATTGTTCAACCCAATTTATTTAAAGCACTGTTTTTGGTTTCCCCCTCTGGATTTGATGATTTTGGAGAGGGTGCTGGACGCAGACTTCCGCTTTCGGTAATCAATACGCCTCTGTTGGACAATTTTATTTATATGCTTGGGGCTGAAAATGAAATTGCAGTCCGCAATTTTTTACAAAGTTTTCTCTTTGCTAAGTCACAACGACTATCCCCAGAGATTGTACAGGCTTATTTAACTTCTGCACAACAGCCTAATGCCAAATTTGCCGCCTTGGCATTTTTGCGGGGCGATCTTTACTTTGACTTGAGTTTATATATTCAACAACTGACAATTCCCACTGTCATTTTTTGGGGAGAGAAAGCACAATTTACTAACATCAAATTAGGGCAACGCTTGGCAAATTTAAATCCAAGGGCAATTCGAGATTTTTCTGCGATCGCAGATGCCGGAATATTACCTCATTTGGAAATCCCAGAAGTTTTTACTGGTCTATTGCAGCGGTATCTTTAAGAGTTAGGACACATTTTCATGGTCAAGTTAAAATAAACAACCATTGGATTAACAATTCAAAATTCAAAATTAAAGACATCTCAGACGGGGATTTAAACCCCGACTGAAATAGGTGCTACATGTAGATGTAGGGATCTTAAACCCTTTAATTTACGATAATATACTAAAAACCGATAGGTATATAGTATTTAAATTAATTGAGAAAATAGTTACCATACACTCTATTTAGCACTGTGATGCATTCTAATGTCCTGATAGCACATCCTTCAACCACCACGATCGCCCTTGTTGGTGCTGGCTTTAGTGGTTCTCTAGTAGCGGCTCACCTATTAAAAACTGCCAACCGCCCCTTATTGATTAAACTGATTGAGCGCAGTCACGACATTGGCAAGGGAGTCGCCTATAGCACCGACACCATCAGCCATTTGCTGAATGTATCCGCAGGCAAGATGAGTGCCTTTCCCGATGATCCCAGTCATCTGCTGCGCTGGTTAAACTATAACCGCAGTGAGTTGGCGGCATTTCTGCCCAGTGATCTGAATGCCAGCAGCTTTATTCCCCGTCAGATATTCGGGCTTTATATCCAGTCGATTTTGGAGGAAGCTGAAGCCACGGCATCAAGTAACGTCCGATTGGAGCGCGTTATTGATGAAGTGGTGGCAGTGGAGCCACAAGCCAAAGATGCGATCGTCTCCTTGAGTAGCAGCCGTACTTTCGTAGCAGACAAAATTGTATTGGCACTGGGAAACGCACCTTCCGCCCCTCCTGGATCGCAATCCTCTGAGGACAATGACACCCCCTACCTACGTCATGCCTGGTCAGCCGAGGCCTTGGCAGAGCTTGAGCCAGATGCAGCTGTATTGTTGATTGGCACTGGACTGACGATGGTGGATATGGTGGTGTCACTCCACAGTCGCAACCATCGGGGCAAAATTTATGCCGTGTCTCGTCGGGGCTTGTTTCCGCTACCCCATCAATCGACTAAACCCTACCCCGCCTTTTTGACCCCAGACACCGCGCCGAAAACGGTTCGGGGCTTGCTGCGGCGCATTCGCCGTGAGGTGCAGACGGCGGTAGTACAGGGTTACAACTGGCGATCGGTGATTGATTCCCTGCGTCCCATCACTCAACAACTCTGGCAACAACTGCCCCGTGTGGAGCAAAAACGGCTTTTGCGCCATGCTACCCCCTATTGGGATGTACATCGGCATCGAATTGCCCCCGAAATTGGCAAAGTTGTCCAGGCAATGCTGGATTCTGGGCAACTAACTATTACCGCCGGGCGGATTCAGGATTATCAAACAACACCTGACGCAGTGGCTGTAACCGTTCGCCAACGCCAAACACAAAGGAATCAGGTCTTGCAAATCAGCCGCGTAGTAAATTGCACCGGGGTACAGGCAAATTATCAGCGATCGCCCCAATCCCTAATTGCCAATTTACGCACCCAAGGATTGATCCGCCCCAACGATATTGGCTTGGGTTTGGATACTGCCGCTGATGGTGCTGTATTAGATGCTCAGGGCAAGCGTTCAAGCTTATTCTATACCTTGGGTACTCCACGCAAAGGCAATTTGTGGGAAACGATCGCTGTCCCCGAACTGCGTGAACAAGCTCAGGTATTGGCGGCAACGGTGTTGCAGTCGCTACCAGTGCGGGTACGTCCCGTTTCGCCCATTTCTCGCGCCACTGAACAAGATTCCGGCGACCTTCGAGCCGCCATACCCCAGTCAACGCTATTGTTTCGCCAATTCTTTGACCCAGAATCCAGCACTTACACTTATCTGATTGCAGACAGCCAGACTAAAGATGCGGTGCTGGTAGATACAGTATTGGAGCAGGTTGACCGTGATTTACAAGTGCTGGATGACTTGGGGTTGAGTCTCCGCTACTGTTTAGAAACTCACATCCATGCTGACCATATCACTGGTGCTGGTAAACTGAGACAGCAAACAGGTTGTCAGGTAATAGTGCCCCAAAATGCCACTGCTAAGTCTGCGGATCACTCCCTTGGCGATCGTGAAACCTTAATTGTGGGGGCGGTGCGGATTGAGGCGATGGCTACACCAGGGCACACCGACAGCCATCTAGCTTATTTAGTCAACAATACCCATCTGTTAACTGGGGATGCCTTATTGATTCGCGGCTGTGGACGCACAGACTTTCAATCGGGCGATGCGGGTACTCTGTACGAGACAGTGACGCAACAGTTATTTACTCTGCCAGAGGACACCCTAGTTTATCCCGCCCATGACTACAAAGGATGCACTCTTTCCACTATTGGCGAAGAAAAACGCCTCAATCCCCGATTTGCCAATCGCACCCGCGATCAATTTATCGCCATTATGAGCCATCTGGGTTTGAGCTATCCCAAAAAGATGAACGAAGCCGTACCCGCCAATGAATACTGTGGCGATTTCATACCTGAAGAGAGTCTGAGCAATGGCACGAGTTTGGCGATTGATGTAGATCGTGAAAAAGTAGAACAAACCCTATCAACCAATACTGAAATTTATGAAGATTACTTTGCCATGTACATTTAGGGACTGACAACAAATAAATTACCCAATCTTGTGGGGTGGGCGTCTCGCCATACGTGTCAACTTCAGCCAGAAATAGCTTAACCGTTGGCTGACTCACCCGCCTTGAACTAAAGTTCAAGGCTAATAGCTAAAGTCTACTGAAGTAGACTAAGGATTTTTGGATATATTTTAGTCATCTTCAGATAACTTTTGCTACTTGAACTAAAGTTCAAGGCTAATAACCCAAGTTGCTAGTTATTGATTGAGGCGATCGCTTGATGTAATAAAATCCCCTCCAGGTATAAAAAACGGAGGGGAATATGCTAAATGAAAT
>NZ_JBALDZ010000026.1:0-22768 GCF_036917155.1 Nostoc sp.
GTAGATGCTGGTTTATCATAGTCTGCTTTTACACTTTTACACTCAACCGTATTATCTCGTACTCTTTTTCAAAAATCAAATAGGAGTCCTATATCAACCTGAGAAAATTGAAATATAGGTAAGGAAAGAAAACTTTCTGACCTACAACTAAACCTAGTTGGCTTCAATTTATGTCTACCATTTACATCACCGAACAGGACGTATCATTCCAAATTCAACACCATTATTTAAAGGTGTTTCATCAACAAAATCAACGGATCTGTACTCCAATTCGTAATCTCAGTCAGTTTATCATCTTTGGTAATATCAGTTTACCCAAAGAAGTCATTCAAATCGTTCATTCACATCAGATTCCCGTCTTATATCTAACCCAAACTGGTGAATATTTAGGACGGCTAGAAAATCCATCTCAACTACAAGCAAAATATCTTACCTATCAACGTAGACGCGCACGAGACATTGAATTTAACCGCGCTACAGCAGAAAGTATTATCTGGGCAAAATTGCACAACCAACATACTTTTCTGCAAAGTTGGACTCGCCACCACGCTAATGACACAACTCAACGCGCATTAAATTACTTGACGCTGTTGATGGACAACTTACCAATAGCACCAGGAATTGACGAACTGCACGAATACAGCGAAGAAGCTGATAATATTTATTACTGCGCTGTCGCTTCTCTACTCACCTTCTACAACGAATGTTCGCCTACAATTGCAAAGCGCATTAGCCAACTAATAAACCTGGGAAATCAACTGCTGCATCAATATATTTACACACTGCTGAACACCACAGGACTTAACCCCGACTATGCAATTTTACACCGCAATGGTAATCACGAACTGCCCTTAGCATGGGACTTTACCGCAGAATTTCGCGCACCTATTGTCGATGACTTGGTTTTAAATTTTGTCCGCAATTTGACTAACACCAATGGGAATGGGAATGGTAATGGTAATGGCAAAAGCCACTCACAGAAACTTCTGCAAAACTTTCTCCAATATTGGGAAGCAAAACTGCGAACTTTTGTACTGCATCCTTACGCTGGAGAAGTAAGTTATCGTCAATGTCTCGACTTACAGGTACGAGAATATCTTGCATCTTTACTGGGAGATGTAGAATTTTACCGTCCCCTAGCGTTAAAGTTCAAACCAGCACATTCAGACTTCATCAACACCATTGAACTGCAAACTGTTCCCCTAAAATTGGTGAAACGATGATGTTTTATTTAGTTTGCTACGACATCGTGAGCGATACCCGTCGCAATAAAGTGGCGAAACTTCTGGAAGCTTATGGTTTGCGGGTGCAAAAGTCGGTTTTCGAGTGCGTGTTGGATGAAAAGCAGTATGAAAACCTATCCAAATACCTCTTCCGACTCGTTAACAAACGCGAAGACCAAGTTAGATTCTACCCCATGACTGCACACAATCGTTGCAAGGTCGCAGTATTGGGAACGCAACCTGAGTTTGTAGTAGATGACGCTGCGTTTATAGTTTAGATCACGCAACATCTGACAAAGTATTACCCACACAAGTTATCACAAAATGAACGCTTGGAAAAAAGCACGCGCTCCACCTGTGCAAAAATCTCTGCGCTTTCGGTCAAGTTTGGACATTCGGAAACTTTTGAATGCACATTCAAGCTGTCAAATTCCGTTTGATTTTCGCTGCAAAAGCCCAAAAACAACTTGATTCATTATCCCCAAAAGACCGCAAGCAATACGATAAAGCTTTTGAATGTTTCGCTAATAATGGGGCTACATATCCTAGCTTAAGAACCCATCGGTATCGTTGCAAAGATGGCGAGCTCTGGAGTTCTTCTGCATCAATGGCGAAACGGTTTTACTGGCGTTATATGGAGGATATGACCATCATTATTACCTATTTAGATTCGCACTAATCAAGGTCAGAATTCAGGAGTCAGGAGAACATTTGATTAATGAATATATCAATTATACTAGACTCCTGATAAATTCTGACTTTTGACAATTCCTTGAAGTTGCTGTTTGTAAGTGCCTTTTGTCTGGCAAATTTTAACTTGTTTATTATGTCTAATATTCGTCGAATCACCACACGCGAACGACATCTGATTTTACTCTATAGCAATTGGGAGTTGAGCATGACACCAACACAATTTTATGCTAAATGGGCTGTAAGTTATGAACTAATTGCCTTAATATGTTCCCGTTCAGATTCAACAGTTCGAGGCTGGTTTAGAAATGGTTCTAATCGACGCTATCCTACGCATAATGATTTACTCCATCTGGCTTTGATGGATTTTTTTCTCGAACATTTCGAGGAGATTCCCGAACAGGTTTTGGACTGGTTGCACCTTAATAATCTTGAGTGATATAGCAGTCCTAAATCATTTGTGAACAACAAGATCCCCGACTTCGTAAAAGTTGTTGGCGATCTGAAACCCACTGATTTTCATAAATCAAAGTTTCACAACTTAAGTAATTTGTCAATAGCATCTTGCTCTGTCTTAGCAAATACTCATAGCCTACGGTAATGATAGTCATTTCAAAGCTGAATTTTTTGGGTATTTTAGAGCATTTTTAAGGTTGTATGAAAAATTCAAAACCTTTCTCTTGTTAACAAGAGAAAGGTTTTCCACTTGAACAGCTAAAGAAAATTAGTGATCGCGTTTAGCAGAACGGCGCGATGCAGACGAACGAGGGCTAGGTTTATCGCCATTGGTGGCAGGTGGTGCGGCTTTACGTTTAGCTGATGTCTGTGGCGACAGTTTAGCAGTACGAGCCGGACGCTTGTCACCTCCGGGCTTTGGTCTGTGTTGCCGTCCATTGGGGATTGCTTCTGGCTCAATGTCGAGGTTGGGACCAAAGCCAGCGACTACTTCCCTTGGCAAGCGCTGCTCGATCAGTTTTTCGATATCTTTCAATAGAGGGTATTCATCGACGCAAACCAGGGATACGGCTTCACCTGATGCGCCAGCGCGACCGGTGCGGCCAATGCGATGTACATAATCTTCGGGTACATTGGGTAGATCGAAGTTAACTACATGGGGCAGTTCGCTGATGTCAAGACCTCTAGCAGCAATGTCCGTTGCTACCAGTACTTGCAAGCTGCCATTTTTGAACTTTGCCAAAGCGTTGGTACGCACAGGCTGGCTCTTATTGCCGTGGATTGCTAATGCTTGAATGCGGTCTTCGCCCAACTGCTTCACCAAACGGTCAGCACCATATTTAGTGCGAGTGAAGACTAACACTTGATACCAATTATCTCGCCGAATTAGATGAGCAAGTAATTGACGTTTCTTGTCACGGTCTACCTGATAAATCTTCTGTGCGATCGTTTCGGCGGTAACGTTGCGGCGTGCTACCTCAATCATTTTTGGGTTATTGAGCAGTCCGGCGGCCAGTGCCTTAATTTTGTCTGAGAAAGTAGCGAAGAATAGCAAATTTTGTCGCTGTTTGGGCAGAAGTGAGAGGATGCGGCGGATATCATGAATAAAGCCCATATCCAACATCCGATCGGCTTCATCTAGCACCAAAACCTCAATCTGCGATAGGTTCAGTGTACCCTGCTGTACGTGGTCTAGCAGTCGCCCTGGAGTAGCGACCAAAATATCCACTCGACCCCTCAAACGCTGTTTTTGCAGATTAATACCGACTCCGCCAAAAATCACCATTGAGTTGAGATTTAAGTACTTGCCGTACTCGCGCACGCTTTCTTCCACTTGTGCCGCGAGTTCGCGAGTTGGTGTGAGAATCAACGCCCGGATTGGTGGGTATCCATTAGACGTACCTTTGCTTTTGTTAGAAGACAACCGATGCAAGAGCGGCAGGGTAAAACTAGCAGTCTTGCCAGTGCCAGTTTGTGCCCCAGCTAACAAATCGCTACCCGACAATACAGCAGGAATCGCCTGCATCTGGATTGGGGTGGGTTCCGTGTACCCTCGTTCGGTAACGGCACGGATAATTTCATTGGACAAGCCGAGATGAGAAAAAGACATAAGACTCCAAAAATAACATCGGCCTGTCGCCAATGATGGCGTCAGTCTTAGGCGGACGGATAAAAATTATTGAAAAGCTGGATGGGCATTAGCGCAAAGACTGAGAGCGAGTGCCGCAGTATTTAATTCTAACAGATTGCCGTCCATTGTGTTGTTAAAGTTGCTCTGATTCAGTGTTGTGTTAAATTGGCATTACCTGCTTATAAAGCAAAGTATTGAACAAATGGGAGAAATTCATTATCGCAATCCAAAAGCAACTGATTAATTCACAAATCAAGTCACCTAGCGTCTTCTTGATTGACCATGAAAATAACAATCGTGGTCTGATCGATACCAATGAGGCGCTACAGCTAGCCGAAAGCTTAGAGCTTGACTTAGTTGTAGTTTCTCAAGGCAAAGATGCTCCGATCGCGAAGATTCTCAACTATGGGAAGCTTCAGTATCAAAAGAAAAAACGTCAGAGCCAGAGTGCTAGACCCACGGTTAAGGAAGTTCGGTTTGGGCTAAACGTGGGTATAGCTGATTACAATTTACGCATTCAGAAAGCAGTTGAGTGGTTGAGTAAAGGCGATTCTGTGAAATTTGCCATCCGTTTACGAGGCCGAGAACATCAATATCGCGATCAAGCGGGAGAACTGCTAGACCGAATTGCAAACGATCTCAGTCAAGTAGGTAAAATCCAGTCGTTGGATAAACGCGCACTAATTGTTCAAGTTATTCCTGCTTAGTTAATCTGGCGATCGCTAGAGGATGTATTGTGGCAGCTTGTAAGGAACGAAAAAAGCCGGAGACAATACTGTTGTTACTCAAGGTAAATTTAACTTTCCGACCAAACAAGCGCCACGCGCCGGGATATAACCAATCAATCGGCGTATTTAGTGATTAGGTGTGTCAAGGCATCAATCAAGCGATCGCTTTCCATTGGTATAATATCTTTCCCATGCATGACATCTTGAGTCACATGAAAATTAACTAATGTACCTAAAAAAATCCTCGCCGTTGCCTCTGGGTCAGTAATATTCAGTTCTGGGTGAACAACCAAATATTGAGCGATCGTTTCCAGCATTGGTTTAATCATCGCCCTTACGCAAATCTGAGTTAATTCCGGAAAACGACCCGATTCTCCAATTAACACTCGCATAAATGCACAGTGTTCATGGTCGTTATTCATCTGTTCTAATAATTTGCTTCCTAATTGGCGCAGGACGATTTTTGGTTCTCCCTCCATCGGTTCCGTGTCAAAGAGAGAGTTAAAATTCTGATGTGCTAAGGACTCTATCAGTACTTTAAAAAGTCCTTCTTTATCTTGAAAGTGGCTGTAGACTGTCGCTTTAGAAACACCCGCAGCTACCGCTACCCGATCCATACTTGTACCAGCATAGCCATTTTGCAGGAACTCCTGCATTGCCCCTTGCAGAATTTGCTCTACTTTATCAACAGAATTATCTCGAGCAACTTCGTCAGCTTTAATGCGTACCATTTATTAATTATCCTCTCTTATAAACAATTTTAATAGATGCGGCAATTTACCTTACGTCATTAATCCAGTTGTGACAAGCATTCTGGTGTATAACTCAACGCAAACTTATTGAAAAAGGGATTGGGTATTGGGGACTGGGGACTGGGGACTGGGGACTGGGGACTGGGTATTGGGGATTGGGTATTGGGGACTGGGTATTGGGTACTGGGTATTGGGGACTGGGTATTGGGTATTGGGTACTGGGTATTGGGGACTGGGTACTGGGTATTGGGTACTGGGTATTGGGTACTGGGTGTTGAATATTAACTTTTAATTCCTAGTTCCCAGTCCCCAGTCCCAGTCCCTAGTCCCAATACCCAGTACCCAGTCCCCAGTCCCAGTCCCTAGTCCCAGTCCCTAGTCCCAGTACCTAGTCCCAGTCCCCAGTCCCCAGTCCCTAGTCCCCAGTCCCTAGTCCCAATACCCAGTCCCCAGTCCCCAGTCCTGGCGTGACCCGTTAAATTGAGAATTTTACCTTGGCGCTCTTGACTAAACTACTCAGTTTAGTTTAGCATGGATTGAACTGAACAGTTTAGTACAAGTTACTAATGGGGAAAGGTGAACACGATGGTGCAGAACTGGAAATTAGAGGATTTAAAGTCTCCCCAAAATCTTTTGCGATCGCCCACCACACTAGCAATAATTGCATCACTAGCAATAGGTGGAGCTAGTGTTTATACTGTGCTAAAGTTTCAGGCTACCGCTAATGAAAAGCAAATAGCGCCAATAGCTGTTCAGCCAGTAGTAAAAACAGTCACAGCTTTGGGACGCTTAGAACCAAAAGGAGAAGTTATAAAACTGTCTGCAACTTCTTCAACTGAGGGAAGTTTGCTTCAGAAGCTATTGGTAAAAGAAGGCGATCGCGTCAAGGTTGGGCAGGTAATTGCAGTTATGGACAGTCGCGATCGCTTGCAAGCAAGTTTAGTGGAAGCCCAAAAACAAGTTCAAGTTGCCCAATCCAACCTTAACAAAGTAAAAGCGGGAGCAAAGCAGGGAGAAATTGGAGCCAAAGAAGCTGCTGTAAGCCGTCTGCAAGTTGAATTAGAGGGAAATATCAAAACCCAGCAAGCCACAATTGATCGCCTAGAAGCAGATTTGCAAGGACAACGGCAGAGTTTACAAGCAACAGTGGATCGCGTCGCCGCCGAAAAGCGGAACGCTCAAGTAGAAGTGCAACGCTACGAAGCTTTATATAAAGAAGGGGCAATTTCCAGTCAGCAAGCCGATCAAAAACGCCTGAGTGCAGAAACTTCTACTCAGCAGGTAATTGAAAACCAAGCCAATAAGACAAGAACTGTCGCGACTTTAGAACAGCAGATTAAAGAAGCCAAAGCGAACCGTAACCAAACCCTCGCTAGCTTGCAACAGCAGATTAACGAAGCTAAAGCCACCCTTAACCAAACGGCTGAAGTCCGTCCTACAGATATTGCCAACGCCCAAGCAGAGGTAGACAGCGCTCAAGCGACTGTGGCAAAAATTAGAGCGCAACTTAATCAGGCTTATGTCCGCGCCCCCGAAGCGGGACAAATTCTGAAAATTAATACACGAGCTGGAGAAACCGTTTCTAATGATGGAATTGTAGAACTCGGTCGAACCGACCAGATGTATGCAGTCGCAGAAGTTTACCAAAGTGATATTAACAAAGTGCGATCGGGGCAACGGGTAAAGGTAATCAGCGATTCCCTTCCTGGAGAATTACAGGGAACCGTCGATTGGATGGGGATGCAGGTACAGCGCCAAAATCTCGTCAACAGCGATCCCTCTAGCAATATTGACGGCAGAGTAGTGGAAGTTCATGTGCGATTAGATCAGGCTTCTAGCGCCAAAGCTGCCAAGTTTACCAATCTACAAGTAAAGGCAGTGATTGAACTATGAAGGGCATGGGGCATTGGGCATTGGGCATTGGTTATTTCTCCCCCATCTCCCCCATCTCCCTCATCTCCCTCATCTCCCTAATCTCCACATCCTATCTATGATGAAATTAATCGAACCATTGCGGCAGCGAACCCCTCTGGGATGGCTGCAACTGAGTCACGAAAAAAGCCGTCTGTTGGTGGCATTGGGAGGTATTGCTTTCGCTGATGTTCTTATGTTCATGCAGCTAGGGTTTCAGACCGCCTTGTTTGAAAGTAATACTAAGCTGCACAAAAGTATACAGGCTGACATTTTGCTAGTTAGCCCTCAAGCCCGTAACTTGTTAAATGCCTCCACCTTTACGCGGCGGCGACTGTATCAGGCAATGGATGTACAAGGGGTGAAGTCAGCAGAACCAATGTATGTCAACATTGTCGATTGGAAGAATCCGAAAACACGCCAAAAGACATCTGTGCTAGTTATCGGGATCAATCCTGAAAAGCCAGCCTTTGACTTACCGGATATCAACAGCCAGATAGATCGAGTGAAGCTACCAGATACCCTGCTGTTCGATCGCGCCTCTAGAGGAGATTATCAAGAAGCGATCGCTCAAGTTGATCGAGGCAAACCTGTTACAACTGAAATTGACCGCCGGACGATTACCATTAGCGGCTTATTTTCAATCGGCGCTTCCTTTGCCGCTGATGGCAACCTGATTACCAGCGACCAGAATTTCTTGCGGCTATTTCCGAAGCGAGAAGCAAGTAGTGTCAGTTTAGGGTTGGTTCAACTAGAACCAGGTTATGACGCAAAACAGGTAAAGGCAACTTTAGAATCTCATTTAGATGATGATGTTAAAGTTTTTACCAAAGCAGAATTTATCGAATTTGAAACAGATTATTGGAAAAAAAATACAGCCATCGGGTTTATCTTCAGCCTGGGTGTAGGAATGGGATTTATGGTAGGCGTGATTATCGTCTATCAAGTTCTTTCTACAGATGTGAATTCCCATATCAAAGAATACGCCACTTTCAAGGCAATGGGATATAACAATCTTTATTTATTAGGTGTGGTGTTTGAAGAGGCGATTATTTTGGCAATTTTGGGCTTTATCCCAGGAGCGATCGCACCTTTAGGACTTTATGCTTTAACTCGCAATGCCACCAATTTACCACTTTACATGACCGTAGCACGTGCCTCCACAGTGCTAATCCTAACAATGATTATGTGTATAATTTCGGGTGCGATCGCTACTCGGAAATTACAATCTGCTGACCCCGCAGATATGTTTTAAAAATTGTCATTAGTCATTAGTCATTAGTCCTTTGTAATTAAGTAAGTCGGTGAGAAAAATTCAATGTATATGAAGAAATATAAATTAGCTGTAGGGTGTGTTATGCCTTATAGCAACGCACCTGAGATTGTTGACGGTGCGGCGCTTGGCGACAACACGCCCTACATTAAAATTCCTTAACATAGCTGGAAATATTAGCACCAACTTACTTAGGACTTACGGAGACTCTAGGAATTATTCTCTACGACAGCGAAATTAGCCATTTTGGCGTAAGTCTTGGTAATAACAAATGACTAAGAACAAATGACAATCATCAGGAATAATCGAGCTATTTATGACTAGTCAACCCGTAATCTCTGTTAAAAATCTTGACCACTATTTTGGTAATGGTCAACTTCGTAAGCAAGTTCTCTTTGATATCAATCTGGATATTAACGCTGGCGAAATTATTATTATGACTGGGCCTTCTGGTTCTGGTAAAACTACACTTCTCACCTTATCAGGCGGCTTACGTTCTGCCCAATCCGGTAGTTTGCAGATATTGGGACAAGAACTTTGTGGCGCTAGTACAGCACAACTTACCCAAGTGCGACGCAATAATGGTTATATTTTCCAAGCGCACAACTTGCACGGTAGCCTGACAGTACTCCAGAACGTCAGAATGGGCTTGGAAGTGCATAATAATATTTCGCCGGCAGAAATGAAAACCCGGTCAGCCCAAATGTTAGAGGAGGTAGGATTAGGGCATCGCCTGAATTATTATCCTGATGATTTATCTGGGGGACAAAAACAAAGAGTTGCGATCGCTCGTGCTTTAGTTGGTCGTCCTAAAATTGTTTTAGCGGATGAACCTACCGCCGCCCTTGACAGTAAATCGGGACGAGATGTGGTCAACCTCATGCAAAAATTAGCTAAAGAGCAAGACTGTACCATTCTTTTGGTTACTCATGACAACCGCATTCTAGATATTGCTGATCGCATCGTCTATATGGAAGATGGCAAGCTAGTAAATGACCGCGCTGTTGTTGCAGCATCTTAAGCAGATTCTTTTTAGCTAATTCAGGTTTTCTTAACTGAACTGTATAGATTTTTGACACTCTCAGGGCTGAAGCCACTGAGATTCTTTAATCAAAGACGTTGCTTACTCAGGCAGGATTACTCCAACCTGGATAGAGGCATCATCTCCTAAAGCGTTGTTTGCGTCTAGCGCAAAGGTTCCGGTATGCCCTACCGTACCCAATCCCCGACTAAGGATGTTTCTAGCTGCGTTTTCATCCCTGTCCATTACACAACCACATTTACAAACATGGGTTCGAGTGGATAGTGTTTTCTTAACAACTTCACCGCAACTAGAGCATTCTTGACTCGTGTATTGTGGATTAACTGCTACTGTCACCCGTTTAAATACAAGTCCGAAGTACTCAATCCAAACACGAAACTGATACCAAGATGCGTCATTAATGGACTTGGCTAAACAATGATTTTTCGCCATATTTTTAATCCTCAAATCTTCATAAGCTATCAAGTCGTTAGACTGAACTACGCACCGTGCTAATTTCACAGCATGGTCTTTACGTTGCCTACTTATTTTGAGGTGGCGTTTTCCTAAAAAAGTCTTAGCCTTACCCCGATTCTTTGAACCTTTTACTCTTCTAGAAACACGACGCCCTTGACGCTTGAGAACTTTTTCACTCCTTAGAAGAAACTTAGGGTTATCAACCATTATCCCATCAGAATCGGTGTAATATTCCTTCAATCCAACGTCTAACCCTACCGTTTTACCAGTAGGTTCTATATCCTCAGAACGGTCTACATCAATGCAAAACTGAGCATACACACCATCCGCACGTTTTACCAACCTTACCCGTTTTATTTGATTAATTTGGTAGAAGTGCAGGTCACCAGTACCTTTGAGTTTTAATCGACCAATACCTTTTTTGTCGCTAAAGGTTATAGATTTACGATTATCTGCAAGCTTCCATCCTGATGTTTTGTACTCAACAGAACGACAGTCTTTTTGGAATTGAGGATACCCCTTTAAACCCGGAATACCCTTCTTACAGTTGTCATAAAACCGAGAAATAGAAGACCATGCCCGTTCAGCAGAGGCTTGACGAGCCATTGAATTGAGTTCGTTAGCAAATGGAAATTGTGCCGCAAGTACAGCACAGTATTTGTTGAGGGCATATTTATCAATCTTGTCCTCAATATAAGCATCCATCCATAGCCGAATACAGCTATTACGAATGAACTTTGCAGTCCGAATTGCATCATCTATTGCTGTTAACTGCACTGACTTTCCGTAAGCTTTAAACTCAAAAACAAGCATTTCTCTTACCTCCCATCTTATAATACCACGTCTGGCATAAGATAAGTCTCAGAAAGATGACTGTGACTAAAGTCACACGAGTCGCTTATATCTCAGGGCTAAAGCCACTGAGTTTTACGCTTACCGGCTGTTCCTATAAATAGGACTTACGCAAAGATAACGAAAAACGTAGACGCGGAGAGGCTTGCCGCAGGCTACCACAGAGGACGCAGAGGCCACGGAGGAATGAGAGTTTGAGAGGGTTTTTGCGTAAGTCCTAATAAACTTGCGATTATTATTATAATGATGCTTTTAGTAAAGCAGATTGAAATGGTTGCAACAGAATACCGATAATTTTATCAACATCATTAATATAGTACTCAACTATATCAATGTATGCTGTTAGTTCTTCCAACATTAAAAATCGCCAGTTGGTTCCACTAGTGACAACTCCATAGATTGTCTTAATTTCTTGTTGAGCATTTTGATTGAATAATTGGGCAGCTATCATAGTGGCAATACATTGTCCTAAACCACTTTTGATATTTTCATTCTTAGCCTCAATAATTGTAAGTACAGGCGCTTTAATGTAAAACTGTTCTTCAGAACCACAGAGAATAAAATCACAAAATCCATTCAATCCTTTACTACTATCTACATCCAAATCTGTTCCAGAAAACAGTGATATTTGATAATTTAGCTGTCGTCTAACTTCGGTAAGAACTGGCATAATTAGCAATTCTGAACGGGCTTTTTCAGTATTGATAGCAGTTGCTAGTTGAGTATATTCTTCTAAGAGCGTTGTTAAGGTGGTGGAAGGTTGAATAGGCGGCACATCTTTGAATAGATTGCGCTTTTCCTCAATTACAAGTTGAAATGTTTCTCGAACTTTCGCAAGTGTGAAATCACTGTATGCCATCTGCAATATCCTCAATTATTTACAACTTATACCAATTCTCTAAAATCCAGCAACAAATCCAAACGGGGCAACAAAACGGACGCTTTTTTCCTCTCCCAAGGGGAGACGCCAAGGGCGAACGCACTATGTGTCTCGTAAAAAATATTTAATATTCTCATAAATAAATTTAGTTGCTCTCAGACCCCTTCTGAGCAGTAGAGGTATTTTCTTCCCCCCCTGCTTCTCTTCTTCCCCTGCCTCCCCTGCTCTCTCCGGTGAGAAGGACTTGTGTGTACACCGTAGGTAAGCGAGGAGGGGAATATGATGTACCTAATATGATTGGTAAACGCTATAATCATCAAAATTTGATATAAATTTCCACCGATCGTAATTACACCAAATATTTTTTGTTATTTACTTAATTTGATTATGATTGTTGGCGCTGTTACAACCCGGAATTTTAAAACCGTTTACTATACCTGAGTACTTTCATAAAACAAAAGTAGTTTGCTAAAAATATAAACCTCATAATTTGGTAGAGATGTTCGTTGTTATCCGAGCCAGCTAAATCACTTTATCTAAGTAAAATCTCAACAATTTCCAAATTATTTTATGGACTTGGAAGTGATAAATCAACAATAACTGACTCAAGAAGTAGGAATTAGCAAACAAGTACGGAGAAAAGCCTAATTTGTTCTTTTTTCTGCGCCACTAGTTAAGAGGTAATCTATGGTGCGAAACTCAAAGCTAGGGTACAAAATGTTCCCTAAGTCTATTCTGCGTCCATCCGTTGCTATAGGTATAATTGCATCTTTATTGGTTGGCGGAATAAGTTTTTATATAGTAAAACGCTGGCAAAATTATGCAAATCCAGAGGCACAAGCGCCAGCAACACAGTTGCCACAGTTAACAACGGTAACGGCTTTAGGGCGAATCGAACCACAGGGAAAGGTAATTAAACTCTCTGCTGCGGCGTCTGCTGAAGGAAGTCGGGTAGAAAAGTTGTTAGTGAAGGAGGGAGATAGGGTAAAGGCGGGACAAATAATTGCAATTTTGAACAGCCGCGATCGCCTCCAAGCAGCTTTAAAAGAGGCGCAGGAACAGGTAAAAGTAGCCCAGGCCAACCTGAACCGCACTAAAGCAGGTGCTAAACGCGGTGAAATTGCTGCCCAAAAAGCTGCGATCGCTCGCCTAGAAGCCCAACGCCAAGGTGATATTAATGCCCAAGCCGTGACAATTGAGCGATTTCAAGCCGAAGTACGTAACGCCCAAGCAGAAGACGAACGTTATCAGCAACTATATCAACAAGGCGCAATTTCCGCTTCTCAACGGGATAGTAAGCGTTTAAACTTGGAAACCGCCCAAAAAAGCTTGCAAGAAGCCCAAGCACATTTAAATCGTACTCAATCAACTAGTCAACAACAGGTCAAAGAAGCTACAGCAACACTCGATGAAATCGCTGAAGTGCGCGGAGTGGATGTAGAAGCTGCCCAAGCAGAAATTAATCGTGCCATAGCAGCTATGGATCTGGCAAAAGTCAATCTTGAACAGGCCCAGGTGCGATCGCCCCAAAACGGACAGGTATTTGAGATCCATACCCATCCTGGGGAATTAGTCTCAAATGATGGCATTGCAGATATCGGACAAACTAACCAGATGTATGTCATAGCCGAAGTCTACGAAAGTGATATCGGCAAAGTACATTCAGGGCAGCAAGTGCGAATAATTGGTGATTTCCTCCCTATTGAATTGCAGGGAATCGTAGATCGCAAAGGCTTGCAAGTGCGACGGCAGAATGTCATTAACACAGATCCCGTCAGCAATATCGACAACAGAGTAGTAGAAGTCCATATCCGACTAGATGAAGCCTCCAGCCGAAAAGCTGCCACCTTAACCAATATGCAAGTTAAGGCAGTAATTGAATTATGAAAAGGGGATTGGGGACTGGTTACTGGGTACTGGGGACTGGGGACTGGGTACTGGGGACTGGGAGATTCTGAAGTCGATGAACAAGTCCCCAGTCCCTAATCCCTAATCCCTAATCCCTAATCCCCAGTCCCTAATCCCTAATCCCCAGTCCCTAATCCCTAATTATGAGATTGATCAAACAACTGCGACGGCGAACCCCTCTAGGATGGCTGCAACTGAATCATGAAAAAAGCCGTCTTTTTGTAGCATTATCAGGCATTGCCTTTGCGGATCTTCTCATGTTCATGCAGCTAGGCTTTCAGACTGCGCTGTATGACAGTAACACCAGACTGCATCGCAGTTTGCAAGCAGACATTGTTTTAACTAGTCCCCAAGCCCGTAACTTGCCAAGCTTGTCTACATTTTCTCGTCGGCGACTTTACCAAGCAATGGATATACCAGGGGTGAAGTCGGCCCAAGCAATGTATTTCAACAACACAATCTGGAAGAATCCCCAAACGCATCGGGAGACGGGGGTGTTAGTTATCGGTTTTAACCCAGATAAGCCAGCTTTTGATTTACCCGATGTTAACCAGCAATTGCAAGCAATCAAATTACCCGATACCGTCTTGTTTGATCGTGGTGCAAGAGGAGATTATCAAAAAGCGATCGCTCAAATTGAACAAGGTAAAACCCTGACTACCGAAATAGAACGGCGTACCATTACCATTAGTGGCTTATTTCAAGTCGGGGCTTCCTTTGGTTCTGATGGCAACCTGATTACCAGCGATCAGAACTTTTTGCGGCTATTTTCTGGGCGACAGTCCAACAGTGTTAGTTTAGGTTTGATTGTTCTTAAACCAGGCTATGACCCGAAAAAAGTGGCAGCAATGCTCAAAGCCTACCTCAGAAATGATGTCAAAGTATTAACCCACGCCGAATTTATTGAATTTGAAAATAATTTCTGGAGAACAAATTCCCCAATTGGGTTTATTTTTAGCCTGGGTGTATCGATGGGATTTGTGGTAGGCGTGATTATTGTCTATCAAGTCCTCTCCACCGATGTTAATGCCCACATTCGGGAATATGCCACCTTTAAAGCAATGGGATATCGCAATTATTACCTGCTAGGTGTAGTGCTTGAAGAATCGTTAATCTTAGCAACACTGGGCTTCTTCCCCGGATTGGGAGTGTCTTTAGCACTTTACCAATTGACTCGCATGGCTACAAATTTGCCCATGTACATGACTGCGATTCGGGCATTGCAGGTATTAGTGCTGACTATACTTATGTGTACCATTTCTGGTGCGATCGCCACCCGCAAACTCCAAGCCACCGACCCCGCTGATATGTTTTAAATTTGTCATTCGTCATTGGTCATTGGTCATTTGCAATTGGACTTTGGACAAATGACCAATGACGATCGTCACGAGTAATCGATCTATTTATGACTAGTCAATCCATCATCTCCATCCAGAATCTCGACCACCACTTTGGTCACGGCCCACTCCGTAAGCAAGTTCTATCTAACATCAACTTAGAGATTAACGCCGGTGAAATTATTATCATGACCGGGCCCTCTGGTTCGGGAAAGACTACCTTGCTGACATTAGTGGGTAGCTTGCGTTCTACTCAATCTGGTAGTTTGCGGGTGTTGGGACGAGAACTTTGTGGCGCAAGTGCTGAACAACTAGTGCAGGCGCGACAGCGTAACGGTTATATTTTCCAAGCACATAACTTACATGGTAGTTTAACGGCACTCCAAAACGTCAAAATGGCTTTGGAATTGCACAAACATCTTGGGTCAAAAAAGATACTAACTAGGTCAGCCCAGATGTTAGAGCAGGTAGGATTAGGAAATCATTTGCATTACTATCCTGATAAACTATCTGGGGGACAAAAACAACGAGTAGCGATCGCTCGTGCTTTAGTCAGTCATCCTCAAATAATCCTTGCGGATGAACCCACCGCCGCCCTTGACAGTCAATCGGGACGAGATGTAGTTAATCTCATGCAAAAACTGGCAAAAGAACAAGGCTGTACCATCTTAATGGTTACTCATGACAACCGCATCCTAGACATTGCCGATCGCATTGTTGATATGGAAGATGGCAAACTCAAGTCAAAAGTAACACTATCAACCTAAAGTTGATTACCGTATTCCATCAGTCAGAGTCGATTTATAAAGTAAATCTTAAGTGTGGGATGGCAGACTAAATTTGTGCATTAAAATTGTTGTGGTTTTTTGGGCGTTAAAGCGCTACTAAGAGCAAATATTAATATATTTACATTCTTGAATCTAGTTTAATTTATCCTCGTCAATTTACTTAGTTTAAGTAATTTCCCCATACCGATTTCAACTGAACAATGTGATATTAGTGTCCAGTTGAAAAAGTGTCCAGTTGATTCCAAGATTTTCTTCAAGTATTATTTATGTAATGACTGTAACCACAACGGGTTTCCTTTGTTGCTTAACAAGTGACACATATAACAAGCCATGAGAGCATTTTTGCCATCAATTTAGTTAAATTTTATGCTCATTCTCAATGTCATACACCTTGGTTATTAGAGTTAAGACCAATTCACTAAAATTACAGATAAAATGATTAGCCCTTGCAATACATAAGTATCTGGAGAATTTCCGAAAATTTATGGTTGTCAACAACATCGGCTTCAAGCAGGAAACACTGGCGATTATAAGCTAGTACAAGAAGGCAAAAGTAAAAAGAAAGAATGCTTATTTTGTAAGCTTTCTGGCTATTTTGAATGGGTGGTTTATTAACGCCGTGCTGTACTAGTCTATTTTCCAACACAAGCAAGGGATTTTTTGTAGTTCTATGATTATTGAGAATAGCGCTAGTAGTTCAAACAAAAAGTTGCCCGGTTTTGATGTCATAACTCTGACAACCAATCGTCGTGCAATAAATGTGTTCAAGGTAATATTTGCTGTTCTCCCGATCGCTTTGGCATTGCCTGTAGATGCCTTACAAGTAAAGGTGACTCCAACTAATCCGAAATTAGGGGATACACTTTCAGTGGAGATTAGTCTAGATAATCCAGAGAATGGTACAAATCCAACAGTAGCTAGTGGCAAGAATACATACCCAGCCTTTGAAATTGCACCCAATCAGTATCGGGCTTTTGTTCCGACAACTCCATTAGAAACAGCTGGAAATAGAACACTTCGGATTGCGGGAGATGGTCAAGTACAAAACTTGGCTGTGAATGTGCTTAATCGCAAATTCCCCGTACAACGCATTACTTTGCCACCTGGCAAAGCCGGAGTGGATGCTACAGAATATGAACTGAAGCGCGTGGCAGCTTTTAAAGCGCTACAAACACCAGAAAAGTATTGGAATGGAGTATTCCTGAAGCCAAACGCAGGGCGAATGAGTACAAACTATGGTGTACGTCGCTACTATAATGGTACATTTGCAAAGGACTACTATCATCGTGGTCTTGACTACGCTGGTGCTGCCGGCTCACCAGTAATTGCCCCAGCCGCTGGGCGAGTTGCTTTGGTAGGTAGGGTATCCCAAGGGTTTCGGATACACGGTAACGTAGTTGGCATTGACCACGGTCAAGGAGTAACCAGTATTTTCATGCACCTAAGTCGTATTAACGTTAAAGAAGGTGATTTTGTAAAAGCTGGTCAGCTAATCGGTGCAGTCGGTTCAACGGGTGCTGCTACAGGGCCACATCTACACTGGGGTTTGTATGTCAACGGACAGTCTGTTGATCCAACACCTTGGCGAACTAAAGTCGTTAACTAGTAGAGGCGGAATTAATCGCGTCTGTGCATAATTTGTATATTTTTTGCTGATAATTAAGCAAAACAAATTGAATTGATACCGTCCCTACCTTGCTTGGCTAACATAAATGATGATAAGCATTATGAGCATCGAAAAAATTGTAGAACAAGCTCTCCAGGATGGTTATTTGACACCAGCAATGGAAGCAGAAGTCGGTAGAATCTGTGACAACGCCTCGGAACTCTCAATTGAAGAGTATATGGCGCTGGATCGGCTGATGGGTGCGCTATTGACTGGTGAGGTAGTGGCGGTACCTCGCAAACAATTTATTAACGTTATGGAAGAATTGGTACTGACTGAAGCGATCGCACGAGTCGCAGAAATTGAAGCCACGAGCGAAAGTTCTCTAGATGTCGGAGATATTGCTGCTTACGCTCTCAATCGGCTACCACCTTTATATGCTACTACAGAAGAAGGTGCTAACTTCCAGCGCCAAACGGCTCAGGCACAACTCCAAGACTTAATTTCTCAGCAAGTAAGTGAGGCAATTAACCGTTACCTCGATCGACCCAATTTCTTCCCAGAACGGCAAGCTTTGGGTAAAAACACTGGCAATGAGGTTGTACGCCAAGTTAGTGCTTTACTACAGGCTTATGCACCTAACTTTGAGCAAAAATTATAATTCTAAGAGTCATTGGTCATTAGTCATTAGACATCTGGTGAAAATGAATGTAGAGACGTAGCACTGCTACGTCTCTACAAGGACTCTGGATAACGCATATTTAATTTCTGGAGAGCCCGCCCTTTAGGGCTGGGGTTAGCTTACTTAATCACGTACTACGACTGTTGTCCCTATAGTTACTTGCTCATACAACAATCGAACATCAGCATTACGCATTCTTAAGCAGCCGTGGGATACAGCCGTTCCTACTAGGTCAATGTCTGGCGTACCATGAAAGCCAATTTCATTCCGTCCATCTGACCAAAAACCAATCCATCTGTCTCCTAAGGGACTATCCGTACCAGCCTGAAATACTTTGCCCGTAATTGGGTGACGCCAAATTGGATAGTGCCGCATGTGGATCACCTGGAAAGAACCTGTAGGCGTTTCCCAACCTTTCTTACCCACAGCAATAGGGTAGCTGGCTATCACTTCATCTCCTACGTATACATAAGTGCGGCGATCGCTTAAATCAACCACCACTTGCGTCTTAGTATTTGCCAACCGATTAGATGGTATTTGTTGGGCTGAAGCCTGAGACCATAGACTTTTCGGCCAGCTGTCCGCAACTGGATTTTGTCTTTCTACTTGCACCACTAGCCGCGTCTGAGTTGGTAGTTCAGTTGCTTTAGCGACATTATTCTTAATAATTTTGGGCTGAGTTTGAGGCTTAATATTAGAAGACTTGAGTGTAGAAATCCCCCCAGCTACATTCTTCTTAATTATTTTTGACTTGGTTTGAGACTTATTAGCAGAATACTTGAGTGTAGAAGCCCTACGAGTAGTTTCTTTCGCTACATTCTTCTTAATTATTTTTGATTTAGTTTGAGGCTTAATAGCAGAGGACTTTGGTGTAAACGTCCTCTGGGCAGTTGAGCCTTGGGTCGCTTCATCAGCTGGCACAGATGCACCCAACGCAATTTCCCCTAAACTAACCTGGGAAAGATTTTTATAGACTCCCTCTGGCCGGCTTCCCTTAAGATTGGTTTGGATAGAATCTCGCCGCATCGAAGTAGATGCAGACTTTTCAGCCTGCCGTTCCGCCGTAGTAATGCGCCAATGGACAGCTAAGGATAAAAATGCTGTGCCAAAACAAAGCAGCATTACTATACGCCCTACAGATTCGTTTCTTACCATTGCCATCGCCTATTGTTTATCCCTGACATATTCAGCCTAGTAATTGGGTGAGTTCATCATCCGAACATCAAAAATTTATCAATACTTATCATTTCTGCTATAAATCTGCCAACACCTCTGGGCACACTAAGACTATGCGAATTGTTCCAGCGGCAAAACTCTAGGTGAGCAACCTCATTCCTCAGAAGTTCTGCGGGTCGTAAGCCTTTAATAGGACTTTCTGGTAGAACTTTTGAAATGTAGCAATCAATCATTAATGGTGTAGGTGAAAGAAAAACCATGTTTGAAAAACTATTGCTAGCAGTCACAATTACATTTTCCCTCAATTTCTTTTTTCAAGTTCGCGTACCAGAGCAACATAACTCTAGTACTGCCTACGGGCCACAACCAGAACAATCAGTAACTATTCTGGTAACTAAATCAAAAAATTAAATCACCATCCTAGCAACTACAGCAACCCAACTTCCAGAAATTATCGCCTGAATTTTAAAAGTATCAAGAAGCTATAATTACAAAATTTTATCTTTATCCTTATAACCAGATTTAATTATTTTTATCAAGCGTATATACCCAGTTGCTAAAAGTATCAAAGTGTGCATACAATTAGACTTTTCTTTTGTTAGCAAAAACTGCCGCGACCAAAGGGAACAAGGGTTTGAGTTGAGCCAGTCTCCAAATATCTGCTACAGTTCTCCTGCAAGATGCTCGATAGCGGAGCGTCTGACTCCCTACCGCTACGCTATCAGTGTATATCTGTTGCAAGAGCAACTTCCCCCGCCTTGAAAGTGCTGAGTGCTGTTAGTGGATAGCTAAGGTTGAGCCAGTGCTGAGTAAAAATCCCAGTCCCTAGAACATTTTCATGCAAGGCTTTTGAAACTCGTTTCATCAGAACATCAGAGAGTGGGATTGCCCAAAATGTGGTACACATCACGATAGGGATGTTAACGCTGCTAAGAACATTTTGGCTGCGGGACTCGCAGTTTCAGCGCCAGTCACTCATGGGGGAAACCCCCATCGCCCTTGGCGTCTCCCCTTGGGAGAAGACCGCGCTGGCTTGTCTGTGGAGCGAACATAAGACCTGATGGGCAATCACCTATTGGGCAGTTGCGAAAAACCCGTAAGGGAAAGAAACAGAAACCTAAGTCGTGAGTCTTAGGAATCCCCGTTCGTTTACGACGGGGAAGATGTCAATGCTATAAATGTATCCAAAATTGTATGCTTCAGTGTTCCAGTAATAAATCCGTCACCTGAGTATGGAACTTCTGTCCCATTAGCAGGTCTAATAGATAGGGATGATTTAGAGCCAGTACGATCTATGAGTCAATCGATTACTGTATCCTGGTCAACGGTTGATGCAAAGTATCCAGAAGCATCAGTGCAAGTTGACAAACTCCCTAACCACGATTTAATTTTGCGCTGTCAAGCCGGACTGCGACCAGATCGTGCTGCCTTTGCAGAACTATTACGCCGCTATCAAAGTCAAGTTGATCGAGTTCTATACCACCTGGCTCCAGATTGGGCTGACAGAGCCGATTTGGCTCAAGAAGTTTGGATTCGAGTGTATCGGAATATTAACCGATTACAAGAGCCTGCTAAATTTCGGGGCTGGTTAAGCCGTATTGCCACCAACTTGTTTTACGACGAGTTACGGAAACGCAAGCGGGTGATGAGTCCTTTGTCACTGGATGCTCCTCGTTCGTTAGAGGATGGCGAGATGGATTGGGAAATCGCTGGTGATACTCCCGGCCCTGAGGAAGAACTGACAACTAGAGAATTTTACGAGCAATTGCGGGAAGCGATCGCGGATTTACCGGAAGTTTTTCGTACTACCATCGTCCTGAGAGAAATCGAAGGTATGGCTTATGAAGAAATTGCCGAAATCACTGGAGTTTCTTTAGGAACTGTGAAGTCAAGAATAGCCAGAGCTAGAACGAGATTGCAAGCTCACTTGCAGAATTATCTAGACTCTTAATTTACAGTATCTTGCCTCTGCCCAATGGCAGAATTTAAGCATAGATTAAGAATTACCATAAAGACGTAGATCGCTTCTGCCTTTAGGATGAAAATTGGCTAATTTTCCCAAAATTCCCGCCCAGTTTACCTGTGTATGAATTGGTAATAATGTTAAGATGACTACTGATTCTCAGTTTTACGACCGTTCTCCTTTGCAACTTCCTCAAAATTTGTCAGATGGAATGGCCAATCATACCAATGAATCAACGGGTCTTATGGATATGGTGAAGCGCGATCGCTTCGAGTTATTGAGTGCTTATCTCGATGGTGAAGTCACAGCCACCGAACGCAAGCAAGTAGAAGAATGGCTGGCAAATGATGCCTCAGTTCAATGCTTGTATGCCCGACTGTTAAAACTGCGCCAAGGCTTGCGGACGCTCCCAGTGCCCACAGCCCAACAGTCACCAGAAGTAACAGTTCAGCAAGTATTGACACGTTTGCACCGCCGCTCCCGTCTAAACTGGATGGTGGGAGGTGCTGCCGTTGCTGCTTGTGCGATCGGCTTAGTATCTGGCTTAGTCGGTGGTGGTTCGAGAGTGCCGCAACTGGCACAACGACCAGAAACAGAACCGATACAAACCTCCTCAGCGTCTATAGTTCCCCCTTCACCGCTGATGGTGGGACTAAATAACCCGGTAATTGAAATTCCGAAAGCAGCAGTAGCCTCACCAGAAAAATCAATTCACCAGGTACAGCCGCAACGCCACGACCCCAAACAAGACATAAATTAATCGCAAAGTTTACAGTTCAAAACTCTACTCTAGGGTTAAACCACAGCCGCTCCACCAGCCGTCAGGTTGGAGGAAGCCTCCTAATTGCTCAACTTGCTCTAGAGTCATTAAATAAACCCAAGCCCAACTATAAGAGAGTGACTGTGGCTCATAAACCTCGATAATTTGCCGATTATAGAGGTTTTCTGGCGTTTGTCTATGGGGCTGGTAATCTTCCAGCACATCTAACTCATTCAAAATCTTTGGGTTGGACAAAGAAAGTAAATATCCGTAAACTTTGCTATCACCTAGCGTCATCGCTGGGTAGCCCATTGGCAGAGCAAATAATTTGCCTTGTACAAAAGCTTTTTTTACCGAGCTATCTTGCCAGCACAGTATCTTTTATAGTTAGCTTCACCTGGTTTGAGCGTGCCGTAGACAAAAACCCGCACCAAATCAGAAAGTTTTATATTTGATTCAACCATCAGCTACTTTTACATATACTTAGATTTTTTCAGGAATCAAATAGGATTCCTATAGTTAAACAATTAAGTACTACTCTTGCCCTTATTCCTGTCTAGCTTCTCTTGAATAGCTTCTCTACAAAACTCAGGAGGGTTATCTTGTTGCTGCACTTCCTCTTTCATTGTCTTAGTCATGCGTATATTCATTTTCT
>NZ_JBALDZ010000027.1:0-70362 GCF_036917155.1 Nostoc sp.
CACTCCACATTCAATTTCACTTTATGCGCGAATCTAGTCGCCCCAAACCCTTGTAACTACGTTGTCCAAATTTCATCTTATGTGCAAACCCACAGGCAAGAGCGACTTAGAGATTTTGTTGATGAACTAATTAAAGATGTAGATATTTGTCAATACAAGTATATGTTTGTCTATATTATTGGCGACTTAGGACATACTCTCTGACATGCTCTGCGGAATCTTGTTGTAATGCTGATGCCGCGATCGCTTCACTTGCAACTATACTTGATCCAGCGATCGCCTGCTTCACTCCAGGTATACTTTGGGGATTGACGCTTAATTCATCCAGCCCTAAACCTAATAAAATTGGTGTTGCGAAAGTATCTGCTGCCAATTCTCCACATAATCCTACTGAAATACCTGCTGTATGGGCAGCTTGGACTGTTTGCTGTACCATTCGTAACACTGCTGGATGTAGCGCATCAACTAAATTTGCCACACGGGGATTATTGCGATCGCTAGCCATGACGTACTGACTTAGGTCGTTAGTACCTATACTAAAGAAGTCTACTTCAGCGGCTAACTGATCTGCGATCGCAACTGCCGAGGGTACTTCGATCATAATTCCTACTTTCATCGCGGCATCAAAGGCAATACCAGCTTGATTTAGTTCAGCCTGCACTTCACCCAAAATTACCTTGGCTGCACGTACCTCCGTCACCGTAGCAATCATCGGCAACATGATTTTAATTTGGTGTCCGACACTGGCTCTCAAAATTGCCCGTAACTGAGTTTTAAACAAATCCAGATGATCTAAACAGAAACGAATTCCCCGCCAGCCTAAAAAAGGATTAGCTTCTGGAAACCCTACTCTGAGATAGGGAAGTGGCTTATCACCACCGACATCTAGGGTACGAATAATTAGCGGACGATTATCTAAAACTTGGGCGATCGCCTGATACACTGCTAGTTGTTCTTCTTCAGTTGGGGCGCTTGTCCGGTCTAAATACAGAAACTCAGTGCGGAGTAATCCCACGCCTTCTGCACCGCTAGCTACAGCAACTTGGACATCATTTATACTACCAATATTGGCGAAGACGCTAATTTGCTTACCATCACGAGTAATTGCTGGTTGATGTGCTGTAGCTCGTGCTTCCTGTTGAGCAGCTTGCCAAGCTGACTGCTTTGCTGCTAGTAAATCTAGGATGTGTGATTCTGGTTCTACCCAAGCTCTGCCACTTTCGCCATCAAGGGCCATAAGTGTACCATCTGCTAAGTGCAACACCTGGGCATCTACTCCCAGAACTGCGGGAATACCCAATGTCCGAGCAATAATTGCACTGTGGGAGGTGGCGCTACCAGAAGTAGTACAAATACCCAACACCTTTGTCGGATCTAATCCAGCGGTATCTGAGGGGGTTAAATCAGTCGCCACTAAAATCGCCGGTTCCTGAAGATGCAGGTTAGCGGGGGCATTGCCAGATAGTAATCGCAGCACTCTTCGCCCGACATCTACAACATCGTCAACTCGCTCTTGCAGATAAGAATCCTCAAGGGTGTGGTAAGAAGTTATGACTTCATCTACTACAGCTTGCCAAATGGCTTCAGCATTTATATGGTTTGCTAAAATGCGCTCTTTAGCCGCTTCTAACAACACTGGATCTTCTAAAAATAGTAATTGAGCGTCAAAAATGGCAGCTTCAGCATCACCAATTTGCAGAGATGCTTGTGAGAAAACTGCTTGAATTTCTTGTTGGGCGGTGTGGATTGCTGTTTGTAATCTTTGCCACTCTGATTCAACATCTTCTATGTGGTATTGCGTAACAATGATCTGAGTGGGTTGATAATGAATAACGGGTGCGATCGCTACTCCTGGAGAAGCTGCAATCCCCGAAAGTTCGCCGTGAGTTGCTGGCGTAACTTCGTGGTGAAATACTGGTGGAGAATTCAAAACAACACGATCTTCACCCTCCGGGTTCGGCAGTCCCTCTTTGTTGGAACAACAAGACCGGGCTGCCTCACCAAAGTTATTTGCGAATAATGCCTGTAATGCTTCCAGCGCCTCATCTACATCTGAGCCAGTGGCAGCGATCGCCAGTTCGTGTCCTTGACGTACCCCTAAAGTTGTAACTTGGTTAATACTGTCACCCCTAACTAGCTGAGTATTTCTCGTTAAATTCCGTACTAGAATTTGGGATTGAAACCGAGCTGCGGTTGCTACAAACTGCGCTGCGGGACGGGCATGTAATCCTAAGCGATTGCTCACAATTAGCCGGATTTCTCGCGTTGGTGATTCTACATTGGTTGTTGTTGGGGTGATAACTGACAACGGACTACTAACTAAACCCAATTGAGTTGCTTTTGCTAGGAGTGCGCCGCGTGCTTCCGCCATCACTTGGTGAATATCTCTACCAGCTGCCGCCGCTACCACAGCAGCGATCGCACCTTCTACTAGCGGGGCTTCACACAAATACACTTTTTGCTGTTGTGCTTCTGGTAGAAACTCAATTGCCATTTCTGCACTTAGCAAAGCACTACCCAAATCCATTAACACCAAGACACCATCATCAGAAAATACAGAAGCGATCGCCTCATAAACCTGGATAGGATCTGTACCCAATGGATTTTCAGGATCTTCAATACCTGCTGCAACAGCAATGGAAACTTGGCCCTGAACCATCTGCGCGGCGAGTTCCCGCACACCCAGAGCCAGTTGTTTACTGTGAGAAACGATAACAATTCCGATCACTGCCACACCGTCAACCTTGTTGAGAGGTTTGCGTTTAGCTAGTTATCCTTTTCATTTTCCCGTACCGCTAAATAAGAGGAAGTCTCCTGCCTCCTAATTACAATTGCAACTGCCCGAAAATATTCCGGTCTTTCCAGCTAGAAATGCGAACAAGATAGCCTTCTTTTACATCAATACCTGGTATCCACTCATAAACTCCATCGCTAGCAGTACGGGAAGAAATGTTTTGGATAAGTTTGTTCCCATCGTACAACTTAATCGAGACATCGCCATCAAAATTATCCCGCCACAATATTAAATAAGGCTGATCTTTCTTTGGAAGTACTTTCTTCACTGGCTGAGTGATCAAAATTTTTGGCGCGACCTGGTTTTTGCTTTTCTTGCGGAATCCCAAATAATGGGGTAGGTGTCGGAAAGTAGGATTTTCTTGCAGATTAGACAGTTGGGGAATAATTGAGATTGGCTCTGATGCCCTACCTCCAGACCAAGTTTATAATTTCTGGCGTTTTTCAGCAAAAGTCCGCCTAAATGGACAGAAGTTACTGATTAATCAGCGTCAAATTCCATTGCAATCAGGGATGTCTATTAATGCTAATGTGAAATTACCAAGCCCCTTCGGGGCGGGAACAGGGAACAGAAAAAAAATTAGCCCCGAATACAGGGTTTAAAGCCCCTAAATTTATTTATGAAAAGAGATAAAAATATTTGAAACGAGATGGCGTCAGCCACGATGTTTCAATGTGTCCTTGTACAAATCCCCTGATTTTAATTATGGGGATTTCCCTGTTGCCTGTTGCCCGTTCCCTGTTCCCTTTTAAGTAAGCGCACCATTATGAGTATCTTCACTGATTTTTTAGTGGAGAAAACTGAAAGCTTAAAGTTCCTCCGTTAAACAAAGGGTGTTAAGGCTACGACCAGAGAGAGCAAGGGTTAAAGACAAGAATACTGAATTTTGGTTCAGCACTACCACATCAGTAGGGGATTCTACCCCTACTGAGAAATCTCCCCCTGCCCCCTGCCTCCTCAATGAAGTTTTTCGTGAGCAGCCAAAATAATTTCTTCGGTTTCTTCCCAGCCAATACATTTGTCAGTTACAGAAACACCATATTTTAATTCTTCTTGTTTACCAGTAATTGGTTGGCCGCCTTCATACAAATGCGATTCCAACATCATGCCAACAATTGATGTATTCCCATCCACGATTTGCTGAATAATATTTTCTAACACAGCACCTTGTAATTTGTAATCTTTATTGCTATTGCCGTGGCTACAGTCGATCACAATTCTTGGTGGTAAATTCGCCTGTTTTAATTTCTCTTCTACTAGTTTGACATTTGCTGGATCAAAATTGGGTTGACTACCACCCCTTAAAATTACATGACCATAGCTATTACCTTTAGTTTGAAAGACACTAACCTGTCCATTTTGATTAATTCCCAGAAAATTATGCGGGTTTCCAGCTGACTGTAGGGCATTCAAAGCTACTTGAATATTTCCGTCAGTACCATTTTTAAACCCTACAGGCATCGAAAGCCCACTTGCCATTTCGCGGTGAGTTTGTGATTCGGTTGTGCGTGCCCCAATGGCAGACCATGTAATCAGTTCACTAATATATTGAGGGATAATTGGATCTAGTGCTTCTGTGCCAGCAGGTAATCCCAACTCTGTAATTTTTAATAATAGATCCCGTGCAATTAATAAACCATTCTCTACATGGAAAGAATCATCCATATCTGGATCGTTAATTAATCCTTTCCAGCCGACGGTTGTTCTTGGTTTCTCAAAGTAAACTCGCATAATTAATAGCAGTTTATCTTGAACCCGCTCGGATAATATTTTCAACCTCTCGGAATATTCAAGCGCTGCTTTTGGGTCGTGGATTGAGCATGGGCCAACTACTATAAATTTTCGGCGATCTTGAAAATCCAGAATATCTTCTATTTCCTGCCTATATCCTAAAACTCTTTGTTCGGCTAATTGTGTTAAAGGTAATTTTGATTTAATTTCATTGGGAGTTAATAAAATGCGATCGTTCTCAATGTTAGCGTTATCGATACTGCTATTAAATAACTTGTTGTGCATGGGGATGCTCTGGCCATTTTATATACGCACTTCAACTCAGAAGTGTAACACAAACCTATGAAATTTTAAAATAGCTTATTTTTCACTTGACAAATTTGTAATTAGACTGTAGACAAATTAAAATAATAACTAAAAAAGGGGAAATATCTTTCCCCCTTTTCTTTTGCTATTAGACTACTGACTCAGTGGTAGTGTATATCATTACTGCCATACAAACACTTTAGCTTCGTATGGGCCCAAGTCTATGATGATGCCATCATCACCAGCTTCGACATCATAATTACCTGTCCACTCATGCCATGTACCAGCACTTGGAAAGTTAGGAACATGATAGCCAGCGAGGAAGTTTTCTGAGAAATTTGCTATTACAACTACCCGAGAACCTTCATCATTCCAACGAGTATAAGCTAATACTTTTACCTCAGCATTTTCGTGGATAAAATCAATATTTTCCGTGTAAAGAGCGTGATTACTTTTACGCAGGTTGGTTAGTCCTTTGTAGGATTCAAATAAACTCCGATTTAAATCATTCCCTAACAGTGTCCAATCGATTTTCGATGATTCGGGTTGTTTAGGTTTATACTCACCAAATTCCTCTCCCATCCAAATCAGAGGTACGCCCACAGCAGTCATTAGGATAGCTACTCCTAATTTAGCCCGTCTAAAGGCTTCTTCGTCAAAAATCTCACGGTTCCCCAATTCGACCATGATATGGTTGTGGTCGTGGTTGGTGAGGTAATTTACTACATTAGTAGCACCCAAGAAACCTTGGCGCTTGCAGTCAATGACATCTTTTAGACGCTCTAAATCAAATGTATCACCGCAGATATGTTCTAGAATGCAATGATAAAAACTGTCGTGCCAGCAACCATCCATTGGCCCATCGACATTGGTAATGCTGGTAGTTTCAGGAATGTGTTCAGCAACATTATAAAAAGGCTTCGCGCCAGCAGTTTTTTTGGCTTCCTGAACAATCCAGTGCATGAAATCGTAGTTAGCAATTTGCCGCGCCGCATCATAGCGAATACCATCAAGGTGATACTCCTCAATCCAAAAACGGATTGTCTCACCAATAAATTTTCGCGCTGGATAAATATCTAACTTTTCATCATGATGTTCGTAATTAAATTCAGGTCCCCAGTTATTATCAGGGTCACGAGGTTCGTGATGATACCAATAATCGTGGTCAATTTGTGTTAAGGGGGCAGATGCTTCTGAGTGGTTATAAATTCCGTCGATAATTACACGAATACCTCTAGCGTGACACTCGTCAATCAATTTTTTCAACTCAGCAGTCGAACCATAACTTGATTCTGTTGCGAAAAAGTGACGCGGGTTATAACCCCAGCTATAATCACCAGGATATTCTTTAAGTGGCATCAACTCAAGAGCGTTGATTCCTAGTTCACACAAATAATCTAACTTTTCAACGACGTGTTTATACTTACCTCGTGCATAAGGATCATCCTCGCCACCAGAAAAGTCACCGACGTGTAATTCATAAATTACTAATTCGTGGTCAGCAGGTAAAGGCTTATCATCATGTTGCCAAAGGTATTTATCGGTAATCCTTTCGCCATCTTTGACGTGGACAACACCATCATCTTTTCCACTCAGTTCATCTATATCAGTTGCACAGGGATCTGTGACATCAACCCATTGTTCTGGTTCAAAAAACCATGAATTTGACTGAACGCGGAATTTATATTTATAAACGCCATCTTCTAGTTCAACACTTGTGCGGAAATAACCATCATCACCTCTTTCCATTGGAATTTCTTGCCAATCAGAAAAAGAACCAATTAATGCGGCTCCTTTGTTGTAAGGTGCAAATAAATTAAATTCAATTGGCTTTGCCATAGAAGTGTTTGTAATATCAAGGGTTGATAGAAATATTCTCTGATGGTAAATTGAATTTGCGAATCGCTCTATAGAAATAATTAGATTGCGAGCGCTTCTATCTTCAGGAATAATTGCCAAATACTTTATAAAAGTTAATTATATTTCTTTTGTTTTTGGCTTTTTTTAGCATTTATTAATTGACTAATAGATAGATTTAGTCTATTAAAGATTTTGCCTAATACAACTAATATTTTCAAATACTATTAAATAAAACTACAATCAAGCAATAGTTTTTTATTAAATTCTAATCCAGCAAATATTCAGTAAAATTAGGATATTTTTTGCCAAATATCTCCCGGTCAAATTACTCTATTTTGCCGTGAGTTTGTTGCAAATAACTTAATAACCAATTCGCTGCTGTTGCTCTGCGAGTTTGCCGAGGGCCAAATTCACCAATTTTGTACCCTTTGAAGCCCAGTTTTTCTTTTAGCATTTGTTTATTTTCAGGAGGAATGGAACGAGTCAACTTAACTGTTGCAGGGCGAGATTCAATGAAATCTGGTGGTTGTGGATACTCATCCTGCCATTCTGGTGCAACTTGGCTAGTGTCCCATTGTGCAATTGAGGAATCAAAGCGATAGCCTAAATAATGCCATAGCAATTCGTTAACTGTTGCATCATCAAGTTTCTCGTCAAGAATTGCCCAAATTGTTTCTGTATTGAGTGGTGGGAGGTTACACATAAGCAACTAAAAATTCTAAATTGAAGGGGCGCGAGAGGTTGTAGATGATATGGTTCGCTGGTGTCACTCTGGGCCACCTGCTGCTGTAGTCAAAGATGTTGTGGTTGAGTATGAAGTACCCGAAGGGTTACGGGGATTTGAAGTTAAGCGAGTTAGTTAAGGAGTTAGCAGCTAACCATAGTTTACCGCCTGTGAAAAATTTTGATTAAAATGCAGATACTTGGCGGCGTGCTGTTTATCTACATAAATCCAGAAGATATCCAATGAGTAATCAATTACAAGACTACAATCCCAGCGGCGTAGGTGAAATAAATGGCAACCTCTTAGGTTTACCCTGCGATTATGAGTCTGCAAACTTGATTGTCTTTGGTGTGCCGTGGGAAGTCACTGTTTCATACGGTGCTGGTACTGCTAATGGCCCACAGCGAATTCTAGATGCTTCGACTCAACTGGATTTGTTCGATTTTGATAACCCTGATGGTTGGAAGCAAGGAATTTTCATGGTGGAAATTCCCCAGCAGATTTTAGAGAACAATACATACTACCGCACCTTGGCAGCAAAAATTATTGAGCGATTAGCCCAAGGGAAGTCACTCTCTGATACGCCAGATTTAATACCTGTCTTGACAGAAATTAATCAGGCTGGCCAACAGGTTAATCAATGGCTGTTTGAAAATTGTCAAGAAGCAATTAATAATGGTAAGCAAGTTGCAGTCATTGGTGGAGATCACAGTTCGCCTTTAGGTTATTTCCAAGCATTAGCGGCTAAATACGCCAACTATGGCATTTTACATATTGATGCCCACGCAGATTTACGCGATGCCTACGAAGGATTTGAGTTTTCTCATGCGTCGATTATGTTTAATGCGATGAAAATACCGCAAATTTCTAAGCTGGTGCAGGTAGGTTTGCGTGATATTAGTCATGATGAAGTGCAAATGATTGACCAATCTAGCGATCGCATTATCGCTTATTATGACCCAGCCATCAAGCAAAAGCTTTACTCTGGACAAACTTGGATTGATTTATGCCGAGAAATTATCAGTCATTTACCTGAGTATGTTTACATTAGTTTTGATGTAGATGGTCTAGATCCAAAACTCTGCCCAAGTACAGGTACTCCTGTTCCAGGTGGGTTGGAATTAGAGCAAACTTTTTGTCTATTTCGGGAATTGGTCAATAGTGGGAGAAAAATTATTGGCTTTGATATCTGCGAAGTTGGTGATGCTGAATGGGATGGTAATGTTGGAGCGCGGATAGTTTACAAGTTGGCAAATCTAATGGATTTATCTCAGCGGAAGATTTGAAGAAGAATTCTGTTCGATAATCAAATTAAACCTAACTCTTGTGGGGTGGGCATCTTGCCATTGGTGTCAACTTAACATGAAGAGTGTTGAGTTCCGAGTGCTGTACATGGATAGCGGGGCGTTTAGCCCGTGCTGAGATGAAAGACCGCCCACAAGGGGCGGGGCTTTTACCATAGTGCAAAAGTATTGAGTATTCAATTCAAAACTCAGCACTCAGCACTGAGTATGATGAAAACTTCTGTAAATAAAATTACTGACAAAAGGCATTTATCGAAGAAAGGCAGAGGGCAGAGGGCAGAAGGCAGAAGGGATTTATCCCTTCTCTGATTGCCCGATAAGCGTAGCGTTAGCGACGCAGGAGCGTCACCGTCTGCGCGACGGTCGGTTGCAAGGGTTTAAGACCCCCACCAAATTGAAAATTTGGTGGCTCTCGAACAGAAGAGGGTTTGAATCCCCATCTGAACGAAACCTTCTGCCAACTGAGCCTCCTGACTTCTGCCTTCTTTATTCGATGTTAAATCATAAAGTAATATAAAAATTTTGGCAGAGAATTTTGGTCAAGAGTATAATTTCAGACACCATAAATGATTGTCGTGATGTTTATACTTACCCATAAGTAAATCAAACAGGTGCAATATGAAACTACAAGATTTTTTGGGAAAAGATGATAAATGGGGATTCGAGGCGATCGCTGAAGATGCAGACTTATCTCGTCAGATTCAGGTATTATTAATTGGTTTAGGTTTGCTGGAACCTCCAGCCGATGGGAAGTTTGGCCCTGTTTCTGTGATAGGTCTCAAAAAATTTCAAGAATTGACAAAGACTGAAGAGAGTGGCTTTTTAGGAGCAGTCACAGCCAAAGAACTGATTGAAACTAAACTAGACGATCTTCCTAAACCCCCTTTAAAACTTGGTAATGACATTGCTAGCAGGATTGTGAAATACTTGCAATCTAAAGATTATCAGCTATTCACCAATCCCAAAGAATACAACATTGTTTATATAGAGGGTATAAATGGAGACTGGACTCTCAACAATGATGCACCCAATGAATTTAACGATCGGCGGATTGTTATTGAAGTCGTAAATGGTGTTCCCAAAATCGTAGATCACTGGGAAGCCACTACAGAACCAGGCAAGTACTACACTGATAATCCGATGAATCCTAAAGGAGCAGCTAGGATTCAGTTTGGACAATACAAAGCTTGGGCTGTTGGTACTCACGGCACAGCAGAACCTCACGAAGCATTAGTGCAAGTTGGAGATATCACTGTCTGTAGAGATTTGAACAAGGATTTTAAACGGACTGGCGACAAGCTTGATACAGGTGATAATTTTTACGTGAATCAACACTACGGCTTTGATTTTCCCCGAAGTGATATTCGTCGTGCGAGTGCGGGTTGTTTAGTCGGACGTACTCGTGAGGGACATAGAGAGTTTATGGCGATTATTAAACAAGACCGTCGTTATGTCGCTAATGGCAAATATACTTTCTACACTAGCGTGATTCCTGGGGATGATTTACTGAAAACGTTTCCAGGATAGAAATAATGGGTAATGCAATGTGTGTTGTGGGCGCACAACTCCCGGATTTCTCACCAATGCTCAAAGCCTGTGCTTGTGCAGGGGAGCAGGGGAGCAGGGGAGCAGGGGAGCAGAGGAGAGTTCAATGTGCCAAGTTCAATCCCCTCTGCCCCTCTGCCCCTCTGCCCCTCTGCATTTCAAACTTGTGAGAAATGCGGGAACTGTGCGCCTCTACTGTGAGAAGTAATTTTATCTAACCTTGTTCTTGTGGTTGCCCTATTTGTGCCGTCAGCTTCTCTTTATCTTGCCTGCGTTTTTTGGCGTAAAGTTGAATAGTGACTGCCATCAAAATAATCATGGCAAAAATAGCCCAAGCAGCGATATCTGTAGGTAGATTATTTTTAAACACAGCCAGCAGGACGATCGCTACTAACATAACTGTAGGTGCTTCATTTAAAGCACGTAATTGCTGACCACTCCAACGACACTCATCTACTGCTAATTTCTTCATCAGCCGAGCGCAGTAATGATGATAGCCAATTAGAATAGCCACAAACAGCAGCTTGATGTGCAACCAACCCTCTTTTAAAATATCCGGTTCAGTGCTTACTAAACCGATGGCCATTGCGATCGTCACGTACATTCCTGGGTTAGTGATGATATAATAAAGGCGCTTTTCCATAATTTGATACTGATTTTTCAGTATCGTTTGTGCTGGTTCAGGTTCAAGGTTAGCTTCAACGTGATATATAAAAAGACGTACTAAGTAGAACAAACCAGCGAACCAAACTACAAATCCGACAATATGAAATGCTTTAAACCAGGAATAAGCCATGAATCATAATCTCCTTTACTTGTGGTTGCAATCCATTTTTAATGGTAATAAAAAGTAGTCAGGAGCCAGAATTCAGAATATTCCACCCGTTAAAGGATAGAGTTTTAACAAGAAATAACATTTGAATTCTGCCACTTAATCTTTCATTTAGGGGACTACAGTGATGATTTTGCATCCTCCACTAATTGATTCTGAATTCTCACATTCATTTTTATAATATCGATTTTTGCCAAAGCTATATTCTCAATGAGCATCCTTACAACGCACAAAGGGTAAAAGGTCTTCCAAAATCGTTTCGTGGTAGTGTTCTTGAGGATAATGTCCGACGTTATTAAGTTTTATTAATTCGGTATTTGGTACGGAATTGGCAAAGTTTTCGGCAATGTCTACAGGTAGCCAAGGGTCAATCATACCCCATTGAATCAGAATTGGCTGTTGCCATTCTTTAAAGCCAGATTGTATTTCTGTCATGGCGGAATCAAGCTGTAAGTTGCGAATACTTGACAAGAGACTTCTACCAGATGAAGAAGCAGTTAAAAATGGTTTTCGATAAACATCTAAATCTTTATCTCCTATGCGATAACGGCTTCCACCTTCTAGCGTCCGGTCAACTAATAGAGGATCTTGGGTCATTATTTCACCAGCCAAAGGTAAACCCATTTGTTTAATTTTCCAGGGTAATTTAGCAGCAGTGGAAATTGGTGTATTTAAAATAGCTAAATTAGCAATTTGTTCTGGATGACGCAAGGCATATTGTAATCCTACAGAACCTAAAAAACCTTGTACAACTAAAGAAAAATGTTCAAGTTCTAAAGCTCTGATAAATCCTTCTAAAGCTGTAATAAAAGCATCAGGAGTGTAAGCAAAATCTCGTTTTTCTGGTTTGGCAGAAAAGCCGTAACCAATCCAATCTGGAGCGATCGCTCTTGTCCCCTGATTTGCCAACGCAGGTATAATATGACGCCAACTGTAACTTTGTGAAACTAAGCCATGTAGCAGCAACACAGGCGCTAAGTCACTTCTGCCGATTGGTAAAGATTCCCGATAAAACCATTCCAGTGAATCTACATTGATTTTATGTTCTGTTATTGACACGTTATTTTCCTATATTGGGGACTGGGGATTGGGTACTGGGGATTGGGTACTGGGGATTGGGGACTGGGGATTGGGGACTGGGTACTGGGGATTGGGTACTGGGGATTGGGTACTGGGGATTGGGTACTGGGGATTGGGTACTGGGGATTGATAGAAGAATTCAGTCCTTAGTCCTTAGTCCTTAGTCCCAGTCCCTAGTCCCCAGTCCCCAGTCCCTAGTCCCCAGTCCCCAGTCCCTAGTCCCTAGTCCCCAACCCTTGAGAAATAATCATCTCACGAATCGCATAAGCTGTAGTGGGTGCTAGTAAAACGCCGTTGCGATAGTGTCCGGTAGCTAGGAGGACGTTACTAAACCCTGGCAACTTACCAATAACCGGGGCTGGTCTTCCTTCAGGACGGGGACGTAACCCCGACCAAGTGCGGAGAATAGTTGCTGTGGCTAATTCTGGACAAAATGCGATCGCTTGTTCTCTAACAGATTCCAACAGTTCTTGATTGGGCGGTATATCATCGCCATTGCTGGGAAATTCCACTGTTGCGCCTACCCAATAATCTCCACCGCCCACAGGAACAATATGGACATCGTTACCCGTTATCGCTGGCTGGAAGTCAGGATTACCTAATGGATGCCCTACACGCACCTGCAACGCTTGCCCAAGTACGGGGCGGATATCAATTATCTGATTTAATTTTGCTGTCAGTGGTGTAGAACCTAACCCCGCTGCAATTACAAACCAATCAGCAGCTATTTTTCCTTCTGTAGTTTCAAAGCAATCGCAAAATTCAGGTGTTGAGGTTGGGGCATCCAAAACAGTCACGCCAAATTTGAAAGTTACACCATTTTGCTGGGCAGCCTCAACTAAAGCTAATGTCAGGGCAGTTGGATCGAGCTGGCGATCTTGGGGAGAATAAACAGCACCAGTAATTTTTTCGTTATTAATTTGAGGACAGATATTCTGGAGTTTAGCCGTGTCCCAAATTTCTAGATTCCAGCCTTGAGAGTGGCGAATTTCTACTAGTTTTTCCCATGCTGACATCTCCTCTAGGGAGGAATCAGATAAAAGCATGAGAATTCCCTGACGATTAAAAGGAATTTTGCAGCCTGTTAAAGCTTCTAGTTCAGGAATCAAGGTTTCATAGCGTTGGATGCTAGTTTGTCGCATCTGCCAAGCCTTACCCTTGATTTTTTGGCTGATTGCGCCCATTAAAACGCCAAGTGCAGCGCCCGTGGAAGCTTGTGCTGGTGGTTGGCGATCGCAAACTGTGATTTTCAGTCCTTTTACTAGACTCAATTCGTAAGCGATCGCAGCCCCGACTACACCACAACCGATAATAACTACATGACTCATTGCTGTTTGGAAGCGGAGACGGGGGAGTAGGGGGAGATAGAGGAGAAAGGGGAGCAAGTAAACAATTTTTACTCTTCCTCATCTTCCTCATCTTCCTCATCCCCCTCATCCCCCTCATCCCATCTTACCTTGCGCTTAACTTGCTTCTGTGCTGGTTTTAGGAAGCAATTGGAGGAATTTGTCAATATCTGCGAAAGCAGCTTGGGATTTATTCAGAGCAACTAGAGGATTGCCAGCACTAGTAGCTTTATCAAGTTTAACTAGGTCGTTAAACAAATCTCGTGTTATTTGACGTGCTGTAGGTTGGTCTTTGGGTAGAAGGTTGGGAGTGACATAAGTCAGGTTCAGCCTTGCTTCTGTTATGGGCCCATGTATAAAGTTACGCACATTGATCCAATCACCTTTTTTAATCAGGGTTGTCAACTCTTCTGAGCGATCGCGCACAGCCTGAATTTCAGGAACATAAGCCTGAATTTTTTCCAGTTGTACTGCTGTGTAAGTCGGAGGTGCGATCGCAACACCAGGGCCACCACAACTAATCAGAAATGTGGCCAATAATACTAGAAAAAATGAAAAAATCGAGCGTTGACGCACCATATATTCAACTTAATTGCTTTTGGTTTACCGATTCACAGTGTCATTTTAGATCGCTAGCGCAATAATTTATCGTTCTTGTCAGCCGAGGATTTTGCACAAAATCTTGATATTTTCTCTAAAAGGACTTCCAAATAAAAAAATAATCAATCGCTTTGGGGAGACTTGGGAGAGATATTGCTACCTTGTCCCCCTGCTCCTATTGGATGCAAAAATTGAGTAATTTAATTTTTGGATGTCCCAAAGGGCAGAGTTCCATCTGCTTTTGAAGAATTTTTAAGTACAATTACTTAATAGGTGTTAACCAGTCCCAACCAGAAGCAATTTTTGGCTTCTGTTAGTAACGAAAATTGTTAGGAAAATATGATTTAGAGTTGCTAAATCTCAAAGCTCTTGATAAGCTGAAACACCAATCATATAAGCCTTCTGGCGGTTTTTCTGTCTTCACATCCTTGAAGATGCCGATGCGATATAGGAGTGTTTTTTAGTGAACGCAGCTGAACAGGCAACGAACCTTGAACTCGCCAGCAACATAGCTACGGTAGTTAATTTGTTCAAATTCGAGTTTCCTGATGCCAAATCCGATCTCAAACCCTGGAAAAATGACCCAGAAACTAGGGAGTTAGTCGATCCAGATTCTATAGATATTGGCTTTCACTTTCCTGGTATTAGCAAATCTTGGCGAAGTCGTAGTATTTTAATTCAAATCCGATTTTATCAAGATCCCATCAATAATTCCCACCGTGCGATCGGCGTAGAGGTAGCTGGATTCGATCATCGCGGTGAAGCGTGGCGACTTTCTACGGTAGAAAACTGGAATGTTGTCGGCGCATCTTCACCTTCTGGTGAAATCGAGAATAAGCTCAAACAAATTTGCCGACAGATTTTAGAAGTATTTAATAAAGCAAGTGAATAAAATCAACTTGTGTCAGAGAAAGTAGTGAGGAATAATACAGAGGAGAGCTTTGCGTAGGCGTAGCCACCCCGATCACAATGACTACTGTAATATTTGTACATGGCACTGGCATTAGAGAACGAGAATACAACGAAACCTTTGAGATAATTGAGCAAAAGATTCACGCTCAACGTCCTGATATCAAAGTTGCTCCCTGTCTTTGGGGTGCATTAGGTGCAAAGTTCAATGCTCTTCGCGCATCAGTACCCTTGGAGAATGCGACACTGGCTTTATCTCAAGGAGAAGAAGACGCAGATATTGTACTCTGGAGGCAATTATACCGCGACCCTCTTTATGAATTGCGGGTCTTGTCTTTGAAACCGATTGAGTCAGGAAATCCCTTTGGGGAAGAACCAGGGGATATTTTACAACGAAGCATTGGCGATGAGAAAACGCTTATATGGGGATGAACACCCCGCTGTGGCTACTAGCCTGAACAATTTGGCATTTCTCTACTACTCCCAGGGACGCTACAGTGAAGCCGAACCAAAGTACATGAAAGCTTTGGCGATGAGAAAAGGTCTGCTGGGAGATGAACACCCCGATGTGGCACAAAGCCTCAACAATTTGGCTGCACTCTACAATTCACAGGGACGCTACAGTGAAGCTGAACCAAAGTACATGGAAGCTTTGGCGATGAGAAAAGGTCTGCTGGGAGATGAACACCCCGATGTGGCACAAAGCCTCAACAATTTGGCATTGCTCTACCGTTCCCAAGGAAAGTATAGCGAAGCCGAACCTTTGTTTATCCAAGCTTTAGAGATTGCTGAAAAACGGTTGGGGGCAAATCATCCTAAGACAATAACCATTCGTGCAAATCTGGAAGACTTGCGGCGGAATCGTCAGCCTTGATTCAGGAGAATGGTTGCTTTTGTCTAGCGTTGGTTTCAGTAATTTAGGTAATCTGCATCGGCTGCATTACCCGCCTGGGATTCAAATCTTAGTTTAATAAGTAGGCAACATAATTAATTACACAAAATCATTGCAAATGCACTAAAGCCAAATAAAGCGATCGCACAACCTAAAACTACTTCTCTACGATATGCTATGTGAAGGGTGCGATCGCATCTTGTAGAAAAGCAGCTTGTTGCTAGATATTGTAAGCACATCATACTTAAAAAATACCCTGTTTCAACCTTGACAAAAGTGCAGTAGACATCTCCAGAAATTAAATATGCGTTATCCAGAATCCTTGTAGAGACGTAGCACTGCTACGTCTCTACATTCATTTTCACCAGATGTCTAGTTCCATAAGAAGCACTCATGTAGTCTTTGTTTGCGATCGCCCATAGTCATCTACAATTTGTAGATGACGAAAATAACGTGACAACAAAGCTTCCAGACATAAATTATGAAAACTAAAGAAAAAAATAATTACTAATTGCTGAAAAACTCCGGTTTTTTTAGCTTCGTGATGATAAATAAAAGTAATAGCATTGGATGTCATGCTTCGTACCACGAAGGATTACTGAAATTCTTCGCTGCTTTCAGGATGACTGCTGAACATCAAACAAAGTCTACCACCAATCAGTTTTTTTGCTGGGGATGCTTCTTTGCCACACAAAAAGGTGATGGAGCTACATCAAAAGGCTCTACCACAAAACTTACTCTAGATGTATCTAAGTAACTATGCTGATAAAGTGTAAAGATGTGACGGTATCTTGGAGCAAATTTTAAAGGAATTGCAAAGAACTTGGTGCCATTTTGGCAGGTTTCTCTCCCAAATATGGGATATTAGTAGATTGTACAAATCTTTATTTTTATTCACATCTGCCTTCTTGCACTAATTCCTATCTACTGAAAACTGTTAAGACCAAGCAAATTTGACACAGATAAGTTTAAGTAATTTAACGAAGTAGGAAGTAATACATGGTATTATCACTGTCTTCTCATAACGTTATCCAGTATCTACAAGACGTGGGTCTTTGTAGCTCAGAAGATGACGTATCAGATAAATCTGAGTTGCCAGGAAATAGTCAGAGCAATTTCAATTTACTGGTGACTTTAGCAGATAATCGCCAACTGCTCCTGAAACAAGAACGTAACGTTAACAACAATGACGCCGCACCTCATGAATTGTTTCAGGAGTGGCTATTTCACCAGTTGCTCCAACAGTTTCCAGTTCTAGGTAACACTTCAGCAATCGCGCCATTGGTAGTGCATTTTGACGAAGAAAATTCTATTCTTGTCCGCAGTTACCTGAGTGAATATGTGGGACTTGCGACATTATACCACAATAATGAGATTTTTCCACAAGAAATTTCTTCTGCCATCGGCACTACTTTAGCGGGACTGCATCGCGCCACCTACAACCGCCGAGAATTTCAGGATTTTATGGCAACTGCTCCTCAAGGAGAGTTTCGCTATGGCTTTTACAATCCAGCACAAGGGTTAGGGTCAATTGGTTCGGAGATTTTTGGGACTGTTCCCACATATGCACTGAAATTCTATGTTCTCTATCAACAGTACGAGAGTTTGGAATCTGCGATCGCAGATTTGGCATATAGCTGGAATCCTTGTTGCTTGACTCACAACAACCTGAAATTGAACAATATTTTAGTTCATTCCAGGTGGGAGCAACTAGACAATTGTCTAATACGACTGATTGACTGGGAAGCTTGTTCTTGGGGAGATCCAGCCTTTGATTTAGGAACTTTACTAGCAAGCTACTTAAGAATTTGGCTCAAGAGTCTGGTAGTAGACCCCACTATTGAATTAGAAGAATCTCTACATTTGGCATTGACACCATTAGAGATTTTACAACCTTCACTTATTGCCCTAATTAGAGCTTATGTGAATGCTTTCCCGATGATTCTGGAATACCGCAGAGACTTTATTTTGCGCGTTATCCAGTTTGCGGGACTGGCACTGATTCATCAAATTCAGGATACGATTACGTGCCATAAATACTTTAATAATGCTGAACTCTGTATGCTTCAAGTAGCAAAAAAATTACTGACAATGCCAGAGCAAGCGATACTGACCATTTTCGGGATATCAGAGTCAGAAATTCTGAATTCTGTGGCAAAAATCCATAAATTTCCTCAGCCTGTCAGGGAACAGCAGTTACTTCGTATTTATTACGAAAAAACTCAGTTGCGTGGTTGTTAGTAGTAGGGATCAGAATAATTTCAAGAAGAACACATAATTCTGAATTCTGATTACTGACTCCTGAATTCTATTTTTTTAAAGTTTGATTTCTAAATGGATAATGCTAAATTCTTCTATCAATCAATCGCTAAATTCTCTATTTGATATTGCTCAGAATATCCAGATTGAGTCTAATTTTTGTATTTACCATCCCAATTATCAGCCCTTTGCTCTGCCGACTAAAATAGCCGATAGATTTCAGCAAAATTCCGTAGATTTACAACAGAAGTATCTCTCTTTATTGCTACGAAATTTTCTCTATGGAATCTATTACAATGGCTCCCTGCAAAGTACTTTAGCCGTCAATACTGATAGTACTAATCACCCACCAAAGCATAATTTAGCAGACAATTCCATTTTGGAGATTGATTGGAACTTTTATGAGCAACTGCACGCCAGTAATCACGGCATAGGTTACTTTGACCCTCGATGGCAGGTGTTGCGAAAAGAACCTGATGGAACTATGGCGGTGACTAAAGGCGGTTTAACACTTTATGTTGAGCCAGATTGCCATCTAAAATCCAGTAAGAAATCTACCAAAGTAGGTGATATGGTAGCAATCTGGATGCCCAAAAATAGACTGCAAAATGGTTGTTACTTAGCAGTTAGCAATGTCGGACAGGAACGACAGAGCAATCCCGATGCTGATTTAGGAGCAGGGCGAATCTACTTTAACTTTACGCCATCTGGTGCGATCGCTCTCATGGAAAGCTTGACACTACAATTAAACGCAGCCTCGATTCCCTTTAGCTTTCAGGTTCTCCACAACCCTTCTGCATACGGACGCTATGATTCGGGGCTACTTTACTTTGAACTCCCTGACTATCCAGCAATCCGCACAATCCTTCAGACTGTTTATATCGAAAATCAATCCCATTTCCAGCCCGAAATTCCTTTGTTTACCAAATTTTTAGCCCCAGGGTTAGGTTTAGCCGAAGAACCAACCCAAAAATTTGCAGCACAAGAAAGTTTTGGGATGAACCGTTGCCAAATTGTCGCTAATGCTTTATTGGAAGCTTGGCAAAAAGGTAAAAATGCGATGGAGGAACGGATGAGGGTTATTGACCAACATTTTGCGCGGCATCTAATAGATTTGCAGCGTCCTTATCTCAATCCCAGTTCTGAGGATATATACAAGCCTCTAAATTGACGGGATTGGGGACTGGGGACTGGGAATTGGGGACTGGGGATTATTATTCCTCCTAGTCCCTAGAACAACGATTTAGTAATAAAACACGAGACTGGACAACCAGATTTTTAGGTCATTTCAAGCACAATTTCCTTTCTTGCGCCTAAAATAAATCCGAATTTTTCATCATGACTATGAATACTGAATCGGCCTTCTATAGCGGTTCTTAATTGCATAGAATACAGACTATTTGTAGGGGCCATTCATGTAGCCGAAGGCTTCCCGTAGGGTACATTGGTGTCAACTTAAGAAGATAAAGCCCAAATTTATTGAGTGTAAGCGTCAATCTCAAGGGTGGCGCTTACGCCTGGTTTTGACTAATCCAAAGAGCTTTTGATGTTTGACAAGATAAAGAACAGCCTCACTGGCATCACCACAGAGAACAGCTTGGAAGGAATGGTATAAACTGCGGAAAACCATCTCTGTAGAAATTCGGTCTAAAGGTGGTTTAGCAGCAGCTTTTAGACTTAATTAAGTAACTGCAAATTCAGTATGTTGTCTGATATCGGCTGGTTGGAAGCTGAGAACAATTTGATTTTTAGGAATACCAGCGTTAACAAGTTCGTTGGCTATACCGTATTCTGTACCGTCTCTTTGAATCCAGATTTTATCGTTGATAATATCAATATGGACTAAGCAGCTATGCACCCGTTGATTATTTTCCCAGCCTAATGTTAGTAGCAGGTAATGATTAGTGGTTTTGTCTATAATTAGTTGTCTTTCTAGTTCTCCGTAAGCGTAGGGGAGTTGGGCGTATTCGTTTAATATTTTTTGAATGATTTGGCGGTAATTATCTAAGGTCTCCATTGCATTATATTTTTTGTAAAAATTTATTAATAAACAACAGTTAATTATCTGAATATTGTGAAAAACTTATACAATATAAATTGGTTAAGCTTTTTGAAATATTACGTAACATAATTTTAATTATTACATAAATAATGAAATCTAATTTTAAACAATTAAACTTATTTGAAGCAGAACCGACTAATACAAGTCCTGAAACAATAGTATTACCAAGAGGCTATAAAGGATTAGCTGCTTTTCATAAATATTGGGGGAAGAAACCAATTGAATCCCTAGCATTTTTAATTGAAAATTTAACCAAAAAGGGTGACATAGTTTTAGATCCTTTTTTAGGCTCCGGTTTAGTAGCTCGTGAAACAGTAATTAGGCAAAGACTGTTTATAGGTATTGATATTAATCCTGTAGCAGTAGAATTATCGAATTTACTAATTGATTTACCAAGTCCAAACCTTTTAAAAGAAGCAATTGATAAATTAGAAATAAGTGTTAAGTCAGAAATCTATAAAACTTACTTACTAGAAGATGGCAAATTTGCAACTCACTATTTATGGAATGGGAATAAACTAAATTCAGTCTGGCAGTTGTCACAAAAAAGAAATGAAGGTGGCAAAAGATTACCAACTAACTATGATTATCAACTATTGAAACAATTTGAAGAATATCAACCTCAGATACCTCGTCCAATTAAGTTTTTTCAAAATAGTCGAATAAATACAAATGATTCTTTAACACTGAAAGATTTATTCACTGGCCGCGCATTACATAATATAGATTTACTACTTGGTGCAATTCATAAACAACCAGATACAATCAAATCTGCATTATTGCTCTCCTTAACATCTGCTTCAGGTCAAATGTCTAATATGGTTTTTGCAATTACAGGAAGAGGTAAAACAAAATCTCAGCCAACAAATAAAATAGAAGTTGGTAGTTGGGTTATAGGATATTGGAGACCAGCACTACATTTTGAAATCAATGTCTGGAATTGTTTTATTAAACGTGCAAATAGCCTACTAAAATCAATTCAACAAGATGAATTTCAAAAAGGTTATCAGGTATCTAAAAGAGTAGAAGATGTTATTCATAACAAAGCTGAAGTAGCGATTATTCAAGGTGATAATCGAATAATTCTCAATAGTTGCCCTGATGAGACCATTTCACTTGTATTAACTGATCCTCCACATAGTGATAGAATTCCGTACTTAGAATTGAGTGAAATGTGGAATTCTTTAATAGATAAACAACCAGATTTTTATCATGAAATTGTAGTCTCTAATGCCCGTATTCGATTAAAGGATAAAAAACTTTATCTTCATGAAATGACGGAATTTATGCATACTGCTACTCGTATACTTAAGCCTAGCGGGATATTAGCTCTATTTTTCAATGCTAGAGATGCTGCTAGTTGGAAGTTTTTAAAAGAAGTAATACCATCTTCTGATAAATTACAATTTCGGGGATTATTTCCAATGAATTATTCAGCAAATTCAGTAGTGCAAGACAACAGAAAAGGAGGTTTAAAAAACGATTTTGTTTTAATCTATCAAAAACCTGGAAATGAAGATAAGATAAAATTAGAATTTTTAGAAAATTTACCTAATTGGTCTAAAGAAATACCTAATATTAACTCAAAATCATCTTGAATATGAAAAATAAATGAGTTGTACATTTTCTCACCTTTCTCGTCTATATAATGAAAAAAGATAAACTGTTATTAACTTGGACGTTTAAAAACAATGAATACCAAAGCTATGCTGATGTTTTATTTGTACTAAAGTAACAGTAATAAATTACAAACAAAGGGATTAAGTCAAAGTCTATTCCCAAAAAAATAACTAATTAATGAACAAGTTGCCGAAGTTCAATAATTGATATACTCAACTTTAAACTTCAGTCGGGATAGAATGCAAAACCAGTAAACTGCCGGACATAAGGTGACCTAAAACCTAAAACAATGCGTCTATCCTGCGGGAAGGTTTTCAGCGAATGCACGAAACACAAAAAAGGGATAAGCCCAAAAGCCTATCCCCCAAAAAATCAACTAATCAATGTATCAAGTTCCACTTGTCCAAGAATTGATATACTCAATTTGATCAGCAGTTAGGCTATCAATCGTGATACCAATAGCCTGCAACTTCAATCGCGCAATTTCTTGATCAACCTCAACAGGAATTGAGTGCAAACCAGGCGCTAACTTACCTTTATTGTTCACCAGGAATTCACAAGCCAAAGCTTGGTTTGCAAAACTCATATCCATTACCGCGCTGGGGTGTCCTTCAGCCGCAGCTAAGTTAATCAAGCGTCCTTGTCCAAGAACAACAACTGATTTACCATTTTTCAACTTATATTCTTCGGTGAAAGGACGAACTTCCTTGATTTCCTTAGCTTGTGCAGCCAAGTATTTCAAATCAAGTTCCAAGTCAAAGTGACCGGAGTTACAAACGATCGCACCGTCTTTCATGACATCGAAGTGTTCACCACGAACGACGTGCTTGTTACCAGTCACAGTGATAAAAATATCACCTTGGGGTGCAGCTTCAGCCATTGGCAGAACGCGGAAGCCATCCATTACGGCTTCAATTGCCTTGATGGGGTCGATTTCGGTGACGATGACGTTAGCACCCATCCCACGGGCGCGGAGGGCTGTACCTTTACCACACCAGCCATAACCGACGACGACAATATTTTTACCAGCCAACAAAATATTGGTGGCGCGGATAATGCCATCTAGGGTTGATTGCCCAGTACCATAGCGATTATCAAAGAAGTGCTTGGTGTCGGCGTCGTTGACGTTGACTGCGGGGAAGGTGAGAACGCCTTCTCTAAACATGGCGCGTAAGCGCACGATACCGGTTGTGGTTTCTTCGGTGCTACCAATCAAATCAGCAATTTGGTGTTGGCGTTCTTGTATCAAAGTTGCAACCACATCGCTACCGTCATCAACAATAATGTTGGGGCGATGATCTAAAGCTATTTGGACGTGGCGGTTATAGGTTGCGTTATCTTCGCCTTTTTGAGCAAAGACGGGAATTTCATGATCGAGGACGAGGCTAGCTGCTACGTCATCTTGGGTTGATAAGGGGTTGCTAGCAATTAAAAGCGCGTCTGCACCACCGGCTTTCAGAGCGATCGCCAAATGTGCTGTTTCTGTTGTAATGTGGGCGCAAGCTACAAGGCGTAAACCAGCAAAGGGTTTCTCGATAGCAAAGCGATCGCGGATTTGCCGCAAAACTGGCATTTCGCGTCCAGCCCATTCAATGCGCTGTCTTCCCAAGGCAGCTAGGCCGAGGTCTTTAACCTCGTGCTTTAATCGGGGAGAAGTTGCGGTCATCAAAAGTTACCTCAAAAAATTAAAAAAGCTACGTAAAATTTACGCACTCTACTAGGTTATTCTACTACTGCTGATTTTTGCTGGCAATTAGCAAATTACTAGTTAATAGTCTTCAAAACTAGCTTGACGTTTGATCGGCGGAATGTCAACTTCCTCTCCAGGTTCTTCTTTTTTGTTTTATCTTTGTTAAGAGTAAGACTTCTCTAAGTCTTGATCGCTGATTTTCAGTAGTTTGTCATCTGTCTGAAGATAGAAGATAACTAAAAAAACATCAAACTTTCATCGTCTAAAGAGAAAACCTCAACTTTAGATAGGTACATCTACCCAAAGTTATTGCAGAGGATAGTTATAGAAATAGTCACTAGTAGATTTTACTCAAGGAGGTGTTTGAGTGCGCTTTCAATTTTTGGCGATCGCCAGTTCAATGGCAATAGGCGTTGGATCTGTGCCAAAAGCCACAGCCCAGATTCCTTTTTTACCGCAGCTGCAAGCTCCCAGCAGTGTGAGTAATGATTCAGATAACAGAGTTGTTTCGGGCTGGATTTATTTAGATGGTCGTCGGTTATTTCAAATAGCGGCATCAAGAACCAACTTTCCTGAGCGTTCAGAAGATATTCAAAAGAAGTTGAAGAAAATTGGCCAAAATTACTTTCAATCACCAGCAACAACACCAGTCAAGGTAGAAGTTCGGAAAGTAAACGAATTACCAGTAATTTATGTCAACGGTCAATATCTGATGACCGTTACTTCTGAAGATGCTGGACTGCGACAGGTAGATATATCAACATCAGCAAATCAAGTAGCCGAATCATTACAAGAAGACTTGCAACAAGCAAAGCAAGAAAGGCAAACTCAATCTTTAATCGACCAAGGTAAAATTGCTGCCGGTATCGGACTGGCAATGATTGTCATGAGTTGGGGGGTATATGGCTGGCAGCGGCGTTCTCAAAAGGATTCAGAACACCTCATTGCCTCCCAACCCCAAAGGGAACTCTTCAACTACCCAACACCAACAGATCAAGCAATTACAACACAACTAAATCAACGACAAGAGCAACATCTACAAGAAGCCAAGAGACGATTGTTTCAGCTAAGTCAAGCCGGAATTTGGGGAGGTGGAAGCTTCTTTATTTTGGGTCTATTTCCTTATACACGAGGTTTTCAGCTAGGAATTATCACTGCTGCCCAATTTCCTTTGCGATTAGGTGTCGTATTTCTGGGAACCTATGTAGCGATCCGTTTGACTTACGCCCTGATTGACCGCTTCGCCTCCACTCTGATCAGCAGTGGCGCTTTTTTAACTCTAGAAAGTTCTGCACGGCTACAACTGCGAGTTTCCACATTTTCTGGTGTGACTAAAAGTATTGCTACTGTTCTCTGGGTAGGAGTAGGCTTCTTGCTAGCGTTGGTGTCATTGGGGATAGATATCGTTCCCTTGCTAGCGGGTGCTAGTTTAGTTGGTGTTGCATTGTCTTTGGCGTCGCAAAACTTAATTAAAGATGCGATTAACGGTTTCCTGATTATTTTAGAAGATCAATACGCTTTAGGTGATGTGATTACTGTGGGAGACGTGGGAGGCTTAGTAGAAAATCTGAATCTGCGGATGACCCAAGTGCGGGATTCCGAAGGACGCTTGATCACGATTCCCAATGGTGAAATTAAAGTTGTTGCCAATCTTTCTAGTCGTTGGTCACGAGCCGATTTAACAATTCCTATCGCGTACCAAGCCGATACAGAAGAGGCTTTAAAGTTGATTGCAACTATTGCCGATAAGATGAATCAAGAAATGCAATGGCAGCGTCAAATTTTGGAACCGCCGCAAGTTTTGGGAATAGATCAATTTGGCGATCGCGGTTTGGTTATTCGTGTCTGGATTAAAACACAGCCCCTCAAGCAATGGGATGTCGCACGAGAACTTCGCCGCCGCCTGAAAGTTGCCCTAGACGAAGCTGGAATTTCCATCTCTGTGCCTCAACAAGCAATTTGGGTCAATGACGATCAGTTGGTGAACTACCCCGCCGTAAAACGGACGGGGCTTCCCAATGGGCATCGTTAATTTTTCTCCATGCCCAAAAACTCCATCCCGCAAGTGGCGTGGAGTTTTTCATTACCACATTACCTACTAGGCTTGATAAAGTTAACTATGCTTTAGTCAGAATTCTTTGGACAATTTGCACACCAGTAACAGCCTGCCAAGCAAAAAGTCCCAAAAGGGTGAAATTTATCAAAATGTGAGTTGCACGCGCCCAATTTGCCCCTTTCTGCATATAGGGGGACAAAGCAGCAGAAAATGCTATTAGACTTGTCATACCCAGTCCTGCTAACAGGTGAGGCTGGACAAACAATTTACCATTATTGATGTAAGTGACAGCCATCCCACCGATCGCACCTGTCACCATCAAAGCTAGGAGTATAGACCCAATTTGGTAGTGTCTGACGTTATATCTACCTTTAATCAGTTCTTTCTTTTCTTCTCCCTGAGCATTTCTGGTACGCTGTACTTGCAGCCCCAAGTAGGCGGCATAAATTGAGAATGCTAATAGCGCCCACATCAGCACCGGATGGAAGAAGCTCAACCAATATTTCACCGACGCAGAAAGTTCCAGACTCATTGTGTTCTCGCCTAATTCTTAAATCTTCATAAAAATTAGCATAACTCTATTTTGTGTGCCTAATGTTGCTCAAATTAAAAGAGGTTGAGGAATCAGGACAGTCCCAATGAAAAAATTTCATCACCATGAATGAAAATGTCATGTGAGACGGATCTATGGATCTATATAGATACTCATCGAAGGAGTATTTTCAAGTCAGAAGACAAGAGTAAGAGGATTTCTTGATGAAATGATCGCTAAACAAGATTGATCAGGTTTAGAGAAGTATTTTGCAATTTAGTTTAGCCCTCTTGCCAAAGTGGATAAACAATCTCAAACTAAATTTTGAGTGGATACAACAAAACCCCCACCGTGGGATCTCATTCATGACTGAAAACAACGATACTTTGCTGCTAAAAGCTGCTAAAAGTGGTGATATCAAGGGGCTGTGTGCGCTGCTGGCTGCGGGTGCGGCGGTGGACGCGTGCGATCGCCAAGGCACCACAGCGTTAATGTTTGCTGCTAATTTAGGTTATACCGAAATTGTGCGATCGCTTCTGGATGCTGGGGCAGATATCAACTTGCCCAGAAAACTCTATGGTTTGACGGCTTTGATGTTGGCGGCTAGTGCTAAACAACTTGACATTGTGCAGCTTTTACTATCTAGAGGTGCTAATGTCAATGCCACGAATGAAGATGGCAGCACAGCTTTAATGGCAGCAGTCCTCAAAGGTCATATCGATGTAGTGCGAGTTTTATTAGCTGCTGGTGCCCAAGTTAATATCGCCGATAAAGATGATGATACGGCCTTAAAACTCGCCATTAAGCAGGGAAAAATAGAACTTCTAGAAGCAATTCTCCAAACAGGTGTCGATGTTAATATCCCAGATGAGGACGGTGAGACACTTTTAATGCTAGCAGCAGACTTGGGACATCTGAAGATTGTGGAAGCACTGCTAGCAGTAGGGGCTGATGTGAATGTGAACAACCCTGATGGTGGAACTGCCCTATCAGCCGCCGCCGCCGCTGGACACAGTGCGATCGCAGCAGCTTTACTGGATCGAGATGCCCAGATTAATCTCCAAGACCAAGATGGTGAAACTGCCCTACATCTTGCCGTTGTGGAAGGCTATGTTGATGTCGTAAAAGTTTTACTTAACAGGGGTGCAGATGTCCAAATTAGGAACTACCTAGGTGATACACCACTGCTTGTAGCAGCATTGCAGGGACATAGCCAAATTGTCGAGTTATTGCTGCATTCTGGGGCAGATATTAATGGGAAAAATCTTGGTGAAGTACCTTTGACATTGGCAGCATCACAGGGACACACCCAAACAGTGAAAGTGTTGCTAGACTACGGTGCTGATGCCAACATTCCGGGGGATGATAGCAAAACTGCTTTGACCAAGGCAACCGAACGCAAGCACACAGAGATTATAGGTTTGTTGCTAGCAAAGGGGGCAGATGTGAATTTTCAAGACTCAGCAAAGGCAACATCATTAATGTGGGCTGCCTCAGCAGGTTATAACGAAATTGTGCAGGTATTACTGCAAGCCGGGGCAGATGTGAATTTGAAAAACCGGGGCGGTTATACGGCTTTGATGATTGCAGAATTTAATGGTTATAAGAATGTGGTGCGGAGTCTGCAAAAAGCTGGAGCGCAAGAATAAGCATCGGAATTTTTCATCTAAAATATTTTCAGAAATATCTTGACAAATCATTAAATGAAGGTTAGATAATCTTAATGCCAAGAAAGTTTAAAACAACCAAGTTTAGACCGAAGAAACAAACAAAAGCAAAACTCCGTCGTAACTGTTGTGAACTTGCTACGGCGGAGAAAAGAAAAATTAAAACGCCAAGAGGGAGCAGGTTAAATGCTTGTGTCACAAGGATAAAAAGAAAGCAAAAATGAAGAAGTAAATTTACCTTTTATTTTTTACCTTGTACCTTTTACCTTTCACCTGCTCTCCCCCTTGACGTTTCCTACTGTGCTAGATGTGCAAAATATATAGTTTTTACTTGAGCAGAAAAGTATTCTAAGGATCATTTTTTATGTATAATCCAAAAGGCTGCATACAAACAAGTCACCAAAAAAGGTTGATGTGCGACGATTTAGGCGAGCACTACGGAAAAATAAATAAAAAATAAATAAAAAATTAAATTTAGTAGAATCACTGTAGTGAATTCCCTGTCACCATAACTTAGGCGCAGCCTATCCTAGAGAAGGAAAGTTTTCATTCATAATTTTCCCCTGCCTCCTCCTATAAAATTTGTAGAACAACTAATGTCATATCATCAGTATTTTGCTTATCATCACCAATGAATTGCTGAACTTGGTCAAATAGGTAATCCACAATCTCCTGTGGCCCATTGCAGTACTTGCAAGCCGTATTGAAGCTAGAGACAAAATTATCTTCATCGAAGCGATCGCCACCAGCGGCAGCAGCATCGGTCAAACCATCTGTATAGTAAATAATTGTATCCCCAGGCTCTAACTGTACCTGGGCATCTTCATATTGGCTGTTAGCATCCAAACCGATTAGCATTCCCAAAGTATCTAAACGGCTGACAGTTTTTGTTGCTGCGTGCCACCACAAAGGAGGATTGTGTGCCGCATTGCTATAAGACAAAATTCGCTTATGGGGATTATATTCTGAATAAAATAGCGTTACAAAGCGGTGGGAATTTTCCAAATCCGCATACATAACTCTATTTAAGTTTTGCAGAATTCCGGCAGGGGAATTACCATGTAGCACTTCTCCCCGTAGCATTCCCCGCATCATCGTCATAATCAGCCCAGCGGGGACACCTTTGCCCATGACATCTCCAATAACCAAACCCCAGCGACTATTTTCCGTGCCGCCTTTGATTTTGGGTTGAATCTTATTGTTACTGGTAGCAATAAAATCGTAGTAGTCTCCACCAACCCGATTGGCAGGTTTACAACGTGCCGCCAGAACTGCACCAGGGATTGTAGGACATTGACGTGGCAAAAGTCGCCGTTGAATTTCTGCGCCAATTTCTAGTTCTTGGTCTAGGCGTTCTTTTTTTCTCAGTTCTACAGCTAGTTCATCATTTTCGATCGCTACTGCTGTTTGGTCTGCCACTAACCTAACTAACTTTTGCCTAGTTTCTGTCCAACTATATTCTGGATCGCGACTCAAGACGTAGAGCCATCCCCGTTCTGTATGCTTTACCAGAATTGCCGTACCAAAGATTTGCACATCTGGCCCCAAGTAGCGATGCATTTGGTCATCCAAAATTCCCGTGGCATTCGCTAAAGGGGCAGCATTGGGTACAAGTGTGATTTGACTGCTAGCTATTTCTAGCGCCTTGCGGATATTCTTTCGCTGGCGACTATCTTGCCAATGTAACTGCTCTAACCTAACTTGACCATTAGGTTTATAGAGAAACAGGGCGCTACCATCTGCATCTGTCACCCTTGTTGCCATCAGCGGTATCAGTTCCAAAAACTGATTTAAATTATTGAAACTTCTCAGGGCAAATCCTAAAGAACTTAGCAAATCTTGAATTTTGTTCTGTTCCCGGTGCAACCTTGCCACGAGTTCTTTAAGTGCCACGACTGGTGTGACATCAGTTGCGGCACTACTATTGTTATCAGTGGGTTGAGAGGGAAGTTGAGACACAGGTATCGGTATTATTGCACTTTAATATTGGCGGATTTTAGATTACTTATAAATCTTTTGGCTTTGGCATTGCTAAACCATATTTAGACAAGACTTGTCATTTTAGCAAGAGTATAAAGACGTAACAGGCAAATTTCATCAGTATTCTATTTTTGATGGAATATTTAGTCATTTCAAATCATGTATTTGTAGTCCAAACCCAACCCGTAAAAATTACTAGTTTCAGTGATCATTTAGAAAGCTTTTCATTTTTTCATAACTTAATTTCCAAAGCATATCTCTAAAGTCATAAAAATACTTTAGTTAAAGAGTAATTTATAACGCTTTCAGATTGACTGTTTGGGCAGAAACAATCAGGAGGTTAGAAGTCTTCTGAGTGAAAACCTCTAGAAGCTCTCAAGTCGAGCTTGTTTGGTAAAAATAGACTTACACTTACTCCCAAACCTGAAAATATGTAAATAAGTCTTCAAATACTTAATTTGTATACCATAATTGTCGGGATAATTGCCAAGATTGAGCTTTTGAGTCCACAATAGATAATTCTCCGAAGTTTTGATAGTCGGAAGCCGTACTTTTGTTGAGATAGGTGCTGGGCAAATAGCTGACACTTTGCTTGCCCGTCAAATTGCTGCAAGATGCAAGTTTACAGGCTTTTGTGTGTCACAAAATAGCCGTATTGCTACATTGAAAAAGCCCATTTTGGGTGTCAAAAAGGGCATTAGCTGGGGATTAGGGACTCTTTACTGGGAAAATTGTTCGGGGATTCAGACCCCAACCAAGTTTTGTCCGCGCAGCGTTCGCACGAGAAGAAAACTCTTCATAGTCCCCAGTCCCCAGTCCCGAAGCGCCATTCCTTCCCGACTTCGGCGCAGCAAGTCGGGAAGGAATGGCGTGACCCGTTGAAATGTTAGCAAAAATCACCCATTTACTGAGAGAAGGTAGGAGGCAGGAGGAAAGTGCCTCCTGAATGTTACAAACTTATGGTTTTAGTACTTGAGCCGTTTCCAGAATTTTATTTCTAGTTAGTTCAAGTGATAATACCAGATCAGTTATCCCTAAATTTATCAGTTTGTCAAGAAAAATTTTTAACTCCAAATTTTTCAATTAGCCACTCAAGAGAGCTTCGACAAACTCATAGCTCGAAAAGGGTCGCAGGTCTTCAATTCCTTCGCCAGCACCAATAAAGCGAATGGGCAAACCTAGCTGTTGTACAACGGCCAGGGCAACGCCGCCTTTGGCAGTACCATCGAGCTTAGTTAAGACAACGCCACTTAGTTGGGCAGCTTGGGAGAAAACTTCAGCTTGCCGCAGTCCATTTTGCCCTAAAGTGGCATCTAGAACCAAAAGAGATTCTACTTTGGCATTTGGGGCTTTTTTGTCGATAATTCGCCGGATTTTACCGAGTTCATCCATTAAATTTTTCTTGTTTTGCAGTCGTCCAGCTGTATCTACTAGAAGTAATTCGGTTTGACGCGCTTGGGCGGCTGCGATCGCATCAAATACAACTGCTGCCGGATCTGTATTCTTTCCCGGATTGGCAATTACTTCTACACCACTCCTACTACCCCAAACCTTCACCTGTTCCACAGCAGCGGCGCGGAAGGTGTCTGCTGCCCCAATCAAACATTTATAACCAGATTTTTGTCCGAGGTGGGCAATTTTGCCGATGGTGGTAGTTTTACCGGCACCATTTACCCCAGTGATTAACCAAATATTTAAGGTTTCTTTTTCTGGGGTAAAGCTAGTTTTGTGGGATGTAATGCTTGGCGCATCCAGCATATCCCGGAGGATTTTTTTCAGATAAGCGATCGCTTCTTCAGGTGCAGTAACTTCTTCTCGAAGTTTTTTCTGTAGGGCATTGATAATAAAGTCTGTTGCCTCTACACCCACATCAGCTTGCAAGAGCAATGCCTCAATTTCCGTCACAGCAGCTTGATTAAGCGGCCCTTGACCAACGATCGCCTTTAGTTGGTTGAGAATACTACGGCGAGTTTTGTCTAACCCTTGCCGGAGCTTTTTCAGCCAGGTAATTTCTTCAATAGAAACATCTTCTGGACTTCTACCTTGAGCTGCCAGGACTTTCGCTGACCAGACAAACCCATCATCAAATTCCAGTCCGAGAATTTCCTCTCCTAACTCTGAGGTTGCAGCTATTGGCTGTGCTACCTCCGGTTCTGGGACTTCAATAGCGGTGGCTATTAGTTGTTCCAGCTTGGCTTGCCGTTCTGCCGCCGCCCGTTCTAAGAAGGATAAGGCGGCTGGTGCTGCCTCTGGTTCGGTGGGAGTTGGTTCAACTTCGCTGGCTGTGAGTTCTGGGCTAGAGACATTTGCCTCTTCGGTAATTGCTGCCACTGATGAATCTTCTGTATTTTCCTCAGTAGCAGCTTCTACGGTTGTACTAGCAGGTTCCTCAGTTGCTTCTGGTTCAGTGACTTCTGCAATTGGCGTTTCTGCGGTTTCAGGTTGTGCTGATGGTGCTGGGGCATCTGCTAAATCAGGTGGGGTTTCTACTACCTCGGCTTGTTGTTTTTGCTGAATATTTTTGTAGGCAGCTTTAGCAAATGCTAACAAATCTGCCGTTGTGTCTGGTGCAGTTTCAACTGGCTCTGTTTGGGGTTCTTGTACAGGAGGAGTTTCTTCCTGCTTCTGATCAGAGGGAGTATCAGAGGAATCATTATGTTGACGACGGAACCAATTAAAAACCATTGCAGCAGTATTGGTTATATGAGTTATAAGTTATGAGTTATGAGTTTAATTTAACTTGGGGCATGGGGCATTGCTTATTTCTCCCTTATCCCCTCATTTTGCTCACGTAGCCACTTAAGGCTTAGTCTGGTCAGATGGGCTTTTTCAAGCCCCTGCCTTTAGGCATGGGGTTTCTGACTTTTGGAAGTAAGTATAAAAGGCTATGCTGTTTGTTTCTGCTCAGTGACTCGGCGCAAAACACCGTTAATAAACCGATGACCATCGTCGCCACTGTAGCGTTTGGCTAATTCCACAGCTTCGTTGATGGCGATACTATCTGGAACTCCTAAGAACTTCATTTCTGCCACAGCGATTTGTAAGATATCGCGGTCAATTTGGGCGAGGCGAGTTACTTGCCAATCAACTAAGGCATTAGAAATGAGTTCATCTATGATGTGTCGATTTTCGTTGACGGTAATCACAAGCTCTTTAGCGTAATTCCGAACTCCCTTGTCCTGATTAGCTAACTGAATCAATACGGGGAAATCAACTGCTGTACCCAACTGATTGATTGCTGTCTGGGTACAGGCGATCGCTTCTTGAAGCATCGTTCTGGCAGTATTGAGATCAGAAGCACGAGTTTGACTGCTTAAGAGGCGATCGTTACTGCGTTGCAGTTCACCTGCGGCATTATCAAGAGTATCTTGCACTTCTGAGGTCAGAGTCCGTACTGCTCCTAGTACCAACTTGGATACTAGTTGATCGTCTTCCAATTTATCTAATTTTTTGGGGTTGACTGGCAATTGGCTAAGGCTTAAAAGCGCCAATTCACGAGCAATTTGCTGGGGTTTACGGGGTTGCATAAAAGTGATGGGTGATTTGCGAGAACAGATTAACTAGGCTGGACAAACTTATAATTATATCAATTTTGGCATAGTCAAACAACAACATTACGGATTTGCTTGTGACTTTGCCAGATAGATTTTAACGGTTCACGTCCAGAATTCTCCAACTTCTCTACGAGACGCTACCTAAAGAGCTAATAAGAAGGTACTGGGGATTGGGGACTGGGGATTGGGGACTGGATGCTGGGTACTAGAACTTACACAAAATAAAAAACGAACCGCATAGACGCGGAGGGGCTTCCCGCAGGCTAGGACGCAAAAGCCACAAAGGAATAAGAGTTTCAGAGAGTTATTGCGTAAGTCCTACTAAAGAAGAAATTCTTTTAAGATTTGCTTAGTGCATGAATCCACATACTCATCTTCCCCAGTCCCTAGTCCCCAGTCCCTAGTCCCCAGTACCCAGTCCCCAGTACCCAGTCCCTAGTCCCCAGTCCCTAGTCCCCAGTCCCAAATTCAGTAATAACCTGCTGCTTGGTTTCTTCGTGTGTGACTTCCAGTGTGGACTGTTTGGGGAAAACCAAGGGTGTATTGGGAGCGACAATGCCACCTGATACAACTATTTTAAAGGCGTCTTCAATAGACATGGAGAGGTTTACCACCTCGTCTTCAGGAACGACTGCGTACCATCCAGTAGTTGGATTCGGGGTGGTGGGGATAAAAACACTTAGCACGGGGCGGGACATCTGGGCTTGGATATCACTGCTGATTGCACCAGTGACAAAAGCGATCGCCCAAATTCCTCGGCGGGGATATTCTACTAAAATTACGCGGCGAAACTTGCCATTAGAATCCTTTAAGATTGTTTCTAAAAGCTGTTTGAGAGTTTTATATACCTGCCCTGCTAAAGGAATTGCCTGTAATAATCGCTCACCAAAATCTAACAACCATCGCCCAGCTATATTACGAGCCATTAAGCCCATTAATAGTATACTTAGTAAAGGTACAGCCAATCCTACTAATAAATTAAGTATATTTACTAGAACTGGGTTTAAGCCATCAAAGGGATTCAGTTGTTTGGGAATTTGGGTGAGGAAGTTGATTACCCAATTAGCAATGGTAATTGTCAGCCAGATAGTGGTTGCTAGGGGAATTATTACCAATAAACCAGCAATCAGGTCGTTTTTTAAATCCTGTTTTAGGCGATCGATTACCAAGCCCCGATTCTCCTGTTTTAAGCTAGAGGAACTTTTGTTATCGGTATCCATACCAGCAGATTCGTCAAATTCCAAAGACTTTAACTTTAGGCAGTTTATACCGAAAGTAACTTCCAAAACACTAGCAGCTTGGATACTGCCGCAAAAATACGTAGAGATTGCTGAAAATCAGCTATTTTCCATAAGCATACACATAGACGTTAACCAATCCGATGACGACTGGTTATTCTCAAAGGATGTTACTTTTCTTTGTCAGACTTGTAAATGATTGTTGCAAGTCCTTGGTTATTACTAATCTACCGCGCTTAATCAAAAGCTGCTGATGATTGTGAAAGTCTCACCAGGTAAACTAAAGAATTATTTTATCTGGCCAGTCACATTTAAGCAGGGGCGGCTTTTATGAAAATGTTCTGTTAAAAATATTAATTTATGATGGTGGTTTTATTTAAGATGTAACACGCAGTAGTGGCGTTGCAAGCAAAAAAATTGTGCATTAGACGTAGGTTGGGTGGAGCGGAGCGCAACCCAACATATAGGATTCGTATTTGATTGCGTGAAAAAACTCAGTACAGGTCTATTCCCTTCTTCCCTGTTCCCCGTTCCCTCTTCCACAAGTAAGTTCAATAATCAAATCGGATTCCTATATATCAGGATATCAGGATGTTGGCTTTGGCAAAGCCTCCACCCAACCTACAATTTTTTGGCAACATTTTAGCCTTGACACGCAACTAGGGTAGCACAGCCAGCTGTGCTACCCTACTTCTGGAATTCTGATTTTGCGATCGCGCACCCTCTCGCTGCTTGTTGATCTTACTAGGAATCCTTCTAATCTCCAGTTCCCTTTACACCACATCAACATGAGTACTTTCAGAATCCCTGCACTGTAACTGTTGTGTACTCTCTTGTACCAGAATTGCTGTTGCGTCTAAATTAGGTTTTGGTAGATACTTCATTTCCCAGACTTTGAGCAAAATCAGATATTCGTAGAATGCCTGCAATGTACACCAAGCGATTCCAGCGCGTCCATCTAAACATCCGCCTAAGATAAAATACATATATAGAAACCGTAGCAACGGTCTGGCTGGCAAACGCAAAGACAAATCTTTCAGGGCGCGACGTTTTTCAACTTCCGATTTGCCAAAGAATAAATCTCGCCAGTTTACCTCTCCTTGTTCTAGTTGATACAGTGTTTCTTGAGCTTCATCTGTAGAATAACGGTTATGCTTGTCAATCCAGCGGCTCAAGCCTTTGCTACAAGTGTAATGTGGGTATGTTTCTTTTAAAAAGCCAGTTTCACCCTCACAAACTTCTCGCTCAGTATGACCATAGTCTGTAAACCACACTTTACCGTGGCGGAAGAGTCGCATTTGGTAACGGGGATACTGTGTGCTGTAGCGAATCCAACGATTCATAAACATGACACGTTCAGCCACGTAGTAACCGATGTAGTCTGGATTCTGACTTGCCCTTTCACATTCCGCGAACAGTTCTGGTGTCATACGCTCGTCAGCTTCGAGAATGTAAACCCATTGGTGCTTCGGGGGGATAGACTCTAACATCCAGGTGCGTTGGCGTCCGTGGCTTTCAAAAGCGTGTTGGACAACGCGGATGGGATAGCGATTGGCAATTTCCACAGTGCGATCGCTACTACATGAATCCACAACAATGATGTCATCCGATAACATCGCCGATTCGATACAAGCAGCAATATCTATTTCTTCGTTATATGTCAGTATGTAAATTGAGAACATTACCCAAGTTTTATAGCGATTTTACTCAGTGATAATTGCTTTTTTATTGTTATTAGGTGCATGGCAGTATTAGCCGTCAATAATTTTTCGACCCGTTTTACTGCCATACCACAATAGTGGATTAGCGTGTGGTAGCTCTAGGTTTACCACCTTGTACAGCACCCCTACCTCTTAACCCTGTCCAGCCGATAATAATGTAACCAATAGACAACAGCAAACTGCTAATCCCAATCCGCAGTCCAGACTTCCAAGCAGTATCTTTAGCTTGTGTCTCTGCTTCGTCTCTGCGTTGGCGAAGCTGGCTCAGTTGTTGGGTTCGCAGTGTCTGAATATCTGTTTGTTGTTCGATAGCTTTGTCAAGTACTTGGGGATCTGTTTTAGCCTTCTTCAGTAACTCTTTGATATTTGCAGGAATTTGAGCGCTCTCAAGTGCTTGCTTATATTTTTGATCGTCTTTGAGGATTTCACTAAACTGAGCTTTAGTTTGGTTTCGCAGCTGCTCTAGTTGTGCTTTTCCTTGCTCAGTAGTCAGTTGTGCTTGCAATTGCGATAATCGGCTGTTCAGTTGATTTTCTGCTTGATCTGCTTCTTGAGTGATGCGGTTGAGTGTTTGAGTCTTAGCTTGATTGACGTTATTGAGGTGCAGGGGAAAAATCAGCAAGAACATCAACCCTAAAATACTTGAGAGGATCAGGGCAGGAAATCTTAAATCGATACCTTGGGGGCGATCGCTTCCTGCATCAGCATTCTCAATCCAATAGGCAGCAAACAGAAGCCCTAAACCTACTAAAGGAACAATTCCCCGATCGACGAGTGCTGTTGCCAAGTTGATTTGCCATACCCGATCAGTTGGTTGAAAGGGTAACAATAGAATCAAAAAGTCAACGAAAAAGGACAAAATGCAGATTATTCCAACTACCTTAAGTGTGAGTGCAGGACTTACGGAAGCAAAACGGTTAACCATAGTTTTTCAAACTGGCGGTGAATACGAGTGATTTTCATATTTCAAGCTACTTGAATATTGTGCCCATGACCGTGACTATTGGGTAGAAACACAAAGCAGATTCAATAGTGGTAAAGGCTATCTGCCTCTTGGTTTTTAACTAGACCACAGTAACATTTGTTATGTACAGTGTCTTCAGGAAATCCCTGGTGTTTTAATATACGAAGCTAATTGTGGGCTGTAGGAAAAGACTCATTAGAGTACTTCTCAAGTAATTAGACTACATTACTCCCCTGCTCCCCTTCTCCCCCCACTCCCTCATCTCCTTCATTTTTCCATCTGACTTGCAAGAGCTTGTTCCCAAATCGGCAGATCCTCCGGTCGGTCAACATCAGCTAAAGGCGACAAGTTCACGTATGATAAATTAAGTTTCTGGGCAATGTCCACGGTTTTCTGGAATACTCCATTGGTTCCCCAATCGATGTTAACGAATAACTCCGGGATGGGTTGGCGCAAACCAATTAAGTAATATCCACCATCGATCGCAGGGCCAAGTACTAAGTCAAAGGCGTCTAACTTCTCAAAGGCTGTCGCGAGAATCTGGGCATTAACTCCAGGACAATCTGTACCGATGATAATTACTTGTTCCATACCAGATTGAAAAGCCTCGAAAAGCGATCGCGCCATTCGTAAACCTAGATCCCCTTCACTTTGAGACCGATAAACCAAATCCAACCCCAGCCAGTCTTCCATAAGTTGCGAATCGCCACCTGCAAACCGCACTTCCATAGATATGTCAATAGCCTTTTGCAATTCTTGAACCTGAAATATTGTATATTCACTCATTTGGCGTTGAAGATTGGCAGCACCAACAATTCCTAAAACAGGTATCAATCGGGTTTTTGTCTTACCTGGCTCTGGATAGCGAGTAAAAATAATCAGGTGCCGTTTTGGGTTTCCTGGTAAGTTCAGCACAGAATAGCTTGTTTTTTGAAAAAACTAAAAATATTTTAATAACAATACTTATTATTATTGGTTTTATTATGCTCCTTTGCCGTTCGCATTGCTCCTAAAATTGTAGAAACTATGACACAACGTTTAACTTTACCACCAGACTTGCTAGATAGCGTGATCCGTCCCAACGGTGGTTTACTGACACTACCCTTGTAATCAAATTGGATTTGCTTGATGCCATTTGACTCTGATAGGGTTGTTTCCTTATCCAAACGCACATTGGAATCTAGATTATTCCAGTTGGCGTTAGATGGGTGTACTGTAGCAGGATGAACCGCCCATTGAACAATGCTGTTTTGTTCACGAAAGCTGGCTTGCCAAGTCAATTTATCCTTGGTGGCTTGCCTTTGAGCTTGGCGCATAGCATAATGAACCTGGTTTTGGGCAGTGTTGAGACGGCGAGTCTCCACAAAAGCTAGCCAGTTGGATATTCCCAATGTGGTTAATATGCCAATTAATACAACAACTACTAACGTCTCTAATAAGGTAAAACCACTGTTAGAGTGATTATTCCAGAGATTTTTTGCATTAGCTAGAGATCGTAAATACACCTGTGTATCCATTTTTTCTTTCTGGTCGATTTTCTTCAACTACCCAAATGTTGAGCAATCTTTCAGGTTCTTGGTTTATTGCGTCGCGCCGATTAATAATACTGTAGAGCAATGTGGGCGAGATCAAAATTATGACAATTTTCAATAACAATTTTAAGGTTAAACTTATATTCTGAAATCTTGAAGGATCGTAAAAAAAATACTTCCATAGAAATCTAGCAGATGATAGAGCTTTTTGTCGATTAAATGGCTTTTGTAGGGCTTTGCAGACCAGGTATTTGTATAAATTTCCTAGACTTATATCCCAACTATTTTTAAGTGTTGAAGGTCTTTCTTTATACGCTCTCTCAAGCACTTGCAAGCAGGCTTTTTCCTGCCTGACAAGATTGGAAGAAACTGAATTTGCACTTATGCGATATAAAATTTGTACATATGGTACACATACAAAATTAAACTTAGAGGCTAATCGCAGCCACATATCCCAATCCTGAGCCGCATTTAGAGATTCGTCAAAGCCACCTAATGTAATTAAAGCTTTTTTATCAATTAAGGGATTGGAACCATTCTCTAAAAAGTTATTTAGTAATAGTTCTTCGTAAATATTTCCATTTACATTAATGCGCTTACCTGAAAGTATAAATTTACCATTGGTATCAATATAATCAGTCCAACCGTAAGCAACTTTTGCAGTAGCATTTTCTTGTAAAGCTTTTAACTGAGACTGAAGTTTATCAGGTGTCCAAAGATCATCTGCATCTAAGAAACTAACAAATTCTCCAACTGCATGATGTAGCCCTCGGTTACGGCTGACATTTCCACCAGCATTGGCATAGGAAAATACTTTTATTCGTGAATCTTGAAATTGTGTAACAACTTCTAAAGTTGAGTCTTGTGAGCCATCATTAATTACAATTAATTCTAGGTTAGTAAAAGTTTGATTTAAAACAGATTGAATTGTCTGCTTAATAGTCTTCTCACTATTATAAGCAGGGATAATTACAGAGATTTTTGGTAATTTTTTTCTAGCTTTCATTATTTTATAAGGCTAATTTATTTTTTAATCCTCTGCGTAGATGAGATTTTAAGTAGTAAAAAGGACTCATCATACTAGCTAAGTAAAATTCCATTTCAAAAAGTGCAATAAGATTACTTTTCAATTGCCCTCTATATTGAATGAGATGCTGTAATGCTCGGCGTAAATTACCTAAAATAGTTTTCACAAATACTATTGGTTTTTGCCAATTTTTAGTATTTATTAAGCGTAACTGGAAAATACACAAGCCACAGCCACGTGCCAAAGTTAGAAGGTAATCTCTCTCAAATCGCCAATGTGGTATTTGATGATAAGTATGCATAGTGGGGTTATACCAAATTTCCCAGCCTGCATAATGTATATAAAGCAATGGTTCATAGTCATCACCCTGCACCAAAATACCAGGTAACTTCCCGCTTAAATTAGGTCGCAGTGGTACATTTTCACACCACACTTGTTTCCGAACCACAAGCGCCGCACCAGGAGGAAGCCTTAAATTATCTGCATCAAATAAATGTGGATTTGAACCATGTTCTCTGATAGCTAAAAAAGCTTGAATTTTTTCAAAATTTTCTGGCGGATTTACTTCAAAATCACCATGAATTTGTCCACTCCAAGCACCTGCTTGAGGATGCTCTAATCCAAAAGTATATGCTTCTGATAACCAATTAGGAGCAGGTAAATTATCATCATCTAAAAATGCGATTAGCTGCCCTCTGGCTTCACGCACTGCTCGCAGTCGAGCAAAAGCGGCTCCCTGTTCGGGTTCTAAAAAATATCTTAAATGACATCTTCCATCATATATTTTTTGGTAAGTCTCGATTACTTCAGATGTATTGTCAGAACTATTATTATCCACAACAATAATTTCCCAGTTAAGTTTTTCTACTCCTGTCTGGGTTAAGATTTTATCCAAAATCTTAGGTAAACGAGTTGCTCCATTATATGCAGGAATGGCTACGCTAATATCTAAATTTTCAATTGGTAATTCAGTCATAATATCTAATATTTTGATGAGTTATTTTCTAAAATAGCCATTTTTCCACAGATAAAAAGGGCTAATAAAACTACTTACAAAAAGTTCCATTTCACAAGCAAGTACCAAATCTTTTTTGAGTTTATTCCTATACTTAATTAAATATAAAGTTATTTTACGCAGGTCATTTACCATGTAAGACAAAAGAGCAAATGGTCTATACACATTTTTGATATTTACCATTCTAGTTACATGGCGGCTAAGTCCAATACCTCGAAAAAACGGAATTAAATAATCTTTTTGTAATCGAAATTTTGGTATCTTGTGAGAAATCTCCATTTCTGGGTTATACCAAACTTCCCATCCTGATTTTTGGATATAGGACAACATTTCTAAGTCTTCACTGGTGAGCATATTACCTTGAACTCTCCCAGTTAAAATAGACTTATCTGGTAAACTTTCTAACCACGCTTGTTTACGGACAACAAGTCCGGCAGAAGGAGGTAGTAGTCTTTTAGCTGCTTCATATAATAGTGGTAAATTACCTCGCTCTGTAATTGCCAAGAATGGAGCAATACGCTGAAAGTTTTCTGGTGGTTCTACTTCCCAGTCAGGATGAATTTGGCTGCCATAAGCTCCCGCCTGAGGATATTTTTCACCAAAAGCATAAGCTGCGGATACCCAATTTGATATTGGGTAATTGTCATCATCTAGAAAACCTATGAATTTACCTTTAGCTTGTTGCACAGCCTTTTTTCTGGCATAAGCTGCTCCCTGTCGCGGTTCAAAGCAATACTTTAAAGGGTAAGGACACTGCCAATTTTGTTGAGTTTCTTGAACAACTTTAGCTGTGTTATCAGTGCTGTTGTTGTCTACAACTAGAATTTCCCAAGATAAATTTTCGGTGTGAAGTTGATTTTTTAGTCGTTCTAGTAGTTCAGGCAAACGACTTTCACCGTTATAAGTTGGAATAGCTACAGTAAAGTCAAGGTTATCAGTCATTTTCTGAAAAGAATATTTTGATTAGGACGCTTTGTATATATTCAGCCAATGGCTAATTTATAGCGGCTGGCATATCAGTTAGGATAAGTCTGCTTCTGCTATAGATAGCTGTGACAGCCACTCTCTTGCGATTTGCCAATGTCCTAAGCTGTCTGACGAATACTATATCAGCGACTTTTAAATAAATCTATCAAACATTAAAACTGCACGTGATGTTTCAATTTTGCGATCAATGTGCAGTTTTATGTACAGTGTTATTACGTGTTTTTATATAAAGATTACTACATAAACGACCTAATTGCATTGACTGTCTTTTGCTGTTACCATTGCTCCCAGGAGAGTTTCAACAATGACGCATCGCTGTATACTAGGCGATGTAGAGTTTGTAGAGCTTGGTGCAGCTACTACTATTTTTAACCCAGGTGGATCTATCGAAGGGGATATAGGTGTTCCAAAGTTTGGAGTTGGTAAAGCCCCCATATAGTCAAAAGTGATCTGTGTTGACGTATTTGAAGCAGGGTAGGATACAGTAGAATTAGAGTTCACAGTGTTTTCGCCACTGAGATTTGTGCCCAGCAGTAATTTATTAGAATTAGCTCCCACATCTGCCCCTAAAGGTTTCCATGTGCTGATTCCAGCACTGGTACGATAAATAGCAACATCTATATCTTGAGTTGTGCTATCTGTCTGAAAACTGACACTATAGCTAAGTTTATTTCTTTTAGCTTCGCTCTGTGCTTCTCGCAGTGCGGCTAAAACGGCATCGTTAACCTTATTTACCTGCTGTCGATTTACAAAGGCGAGCCAACCAGGAGCTGCGATCGCTGATAAAATTCCGATCATCACCATCACTACGATTAATTCCAGCAAGCTAAAGCCAGCATCTTGTCGGGTGTATCCAGAAGCATAGCGCAGCCTGTTAATTAGCCATAGCTGTTTACTGGTTTCATTTCTACTGTTTGGGTTAAATAACTTCAAACTTAACTTTTCCATAATGGCAGCCATTAAGTAATTATTTGAACTTCAGCATTTACTTGGTATACAAGTATCCGCGTCCTTGTACTCGTACACTTGCAGTTGGAAAATAAGTTTTTTGGGCATCAGTATACTTGATTTTACTTGAGTCTGTTTCGATACGAGCAAGTGCATTACCTCGTATAAAGACTTGCGCTGCTGTGTTAACTTGATCAACACAGGCATAAAAGCTAGTCATTTTACCCGTATCAAGAGTATTGAAAGAGGTTGGTATGCTGGTGGGAGAGCAGGCTGCTGTTGGTGCAGGATTTGAAGCGTCGTCAGTTTTGGTTTGATCAATAAAGTCAACAAGTACTGTGGGATTGGCAGTGTAACTTGCTGTATCTTTTGTCCAAGCATTCATCTTTTGTGCTATCGAGCCTATTCCATCAAGATTAAATGGGGCAAAGCCTGGGCTAGGACAGTAACCGGTTAGATACTTCCCACAAGTTTGTGTACTGCTAGGATCTGGTACACCATCCTGAATTTGCCATCGGGCAATACGAGCAGCTTGAGACCAGGTAGAAGTAGAACTATTATAAGTAGCGTCTTGAATTAAATAGTAGGCAACTAATGAGTAAACAAAAGTATCATCTTTTTGAGTACCTGTAATTGTAATTGCTTGACTAACTAATTCTCGTTTCCAAAAGACAAGCACAGGAACTCTATCTGTTGCAGTTGGATTAGGTAGTTGATTCCCAGTTGTACTTGCATTTGGGCAAGTAGTAGTATCAGCAGTACCGGTTAGACAACCAATTCCAGTAGCATCATAAATATAAATTGCCTGTTGTAAATCACGGGCAATGTAATCTAGTGCAGCTTGAGTTTCTTGCTCAGAATTTGCCTTGGCTTGTTCCTTTCGGTCGGTATCCAGAATATTGATCATGAATCCTAGCAACGGCGTGATGATCAGGAAAGCTAGGATCATGGCTACCAACAATTCAATTAGGGTAAAACCATCAACTTGCTGAATGCCCTTGGAGCTATTCAGCTGTTTACTGAGCAGAAATTTTAATGTCCTCATCATACTGGGGTATTCTCTTTACTAATAGATGCACTGCGATCAATCACATAATATGAACTTGCTTGCCCAGTTTTTTATTGGCAAGTTTGATTTGTCGCAATACCTAGCCGCTGACATAAAGCCTGAAATGAAGTCGTACTGTTGGCAATGTCGGTTGTAATTTCAATTAATGGTGCTTTGCGGCTACCTAATCCACCAGTGAAGGGTGTTTGTGTGTTTTTAGTATCAACAGTGCTGGCTATTAAGGGAAAGTCAGCATCTGCTCGATAAACCCTAATTCCCAGACGGTAGCCATCGTTCACCCCAGCACTTTGAACAACAATTCGACTAGCCTGGATATAAAATGAATTGCCAGTATTGCTACTACAGTCTGGATTAGAAATGCTACCGTTCTGAAAGCAATATAAGGTAGTTGCATCTGTAGGAACGGGCATATTTGTAGTATTAATTAAATAGTCACCTGGGCTACCTGTTACAGCTGGTGTACCCGCTACATCTGCAACGCGTCTGGGCGCAGCTGATGTAGAAGCAGCAAGTGCGCCTGTAATGACTGTACTTGGCGCTGTAATAGCTCCAGTTCTGATGCCATCAATGAATGTTTTTGCCGCTTGGGTTGCCAGTTCTACCCGTCGAGATTGAACGCGGGTTGCTGTTGCCAGGACTATTACAGGTGCGATCGCTGTTAGTAAAATAGCAACTACGAGTAATGCTACCAGCGACTCAATAATCGTAAAACCAGACTCACCAGAAGGGTGGATTTGTTGTTGTTTGTGCTTAATCATTGCTAATCACCAGCTTCTAAAGTTCTATGATGGGCAATTACCACGTTGATCTTCATCAATTGCAGGAGTAGTAAAGCTAGTAGGGTCACTAGTATCGGGTTTTTTCGCACATAACAAAGTTGCCACCCAGGAGTCATCTCGACCAACTTCCCGGAAGTACTCGTTTGGCAAATCATCTGGGGTTCTCACCAATTTTTGAGCAAACAAGTCAGGCGACTGAGAAAGCAACGCTACATCATAACCCCACTGCCGTTTAGGAGCTATGTAGAAAGGAGCTTGACCACTATTACCAGCGATTGGATATGCTCCGCTTAAAGTTGCCGTAAACGGCCCAGTAGCAAAAGCACTGCGCTTGAACTGGATAAAAGAGCCGCTAATCCTCGCCGGGGTAGCATTTGCTGTACTATCGTCTGAGTTCCAGTCCTCCATAAACCTCACAAAGTTGTGTAAACCACCATTATCTTCATTGGATCGTGCAGGTGTATCTCCAGCTGCTGCGGCTAAGTTGAAGGTGGTTGAGGTAGCCAATTGTAGCCAATTGTAGTGATTCGGGGTTTTACCACTTCCTGGGCCTATTCTTGTAGTATCGGGTGAGCCAGGACTCCCAAAAGGTATATTGATTTGTAAGACTGGTGACAAGCGGGGTTGAGCTTGCAAAGTAGGGGCGCTACTGTCTATGATTAAAGATTTGTCGGCTGAATTGTTTGAGTCATTGGTCTTGAACCATAAAGCAGTAGTGGATTGTCGCGGGTTGCCATTCCCATAGTTATTACTACCCCCATAGTAAAATTTTGCCACTTTATTTGTCGTATCAACTCCCAAGGGTGAAGGACTACCACCACTAGTAGACACGTTGCCATCAGTACCACGAAAAATTAGGTTGCCAACAGGAGTAGAAGCATTATCACGTTCAAAGGCAACTCGACGGGGGTAGGTCGATATTGAACTTGCTGCTGGTACAGCCGTTGTACCTGCATTTAAGGTTGAAATTGACCAATCTGAATTACCATCAGGTGGAATTTGCCAAGAGTATTTATTATTAGCTGAGTTTATTGGGTCATAGTGAACATACCAGTCTGTAGGTAATGTACACGCCGAAACAGGTAATTTCGGACAAACTTCCATTAAGTACTCGTTGAAATTTCCCCGTCGCTGAATTGGTGTGACAAAGTTATTAAGGTAAGAACTAGAGATATTTGGGATACCGCTGCTGTTATACCAGCTAGCATTGGTGACGTTGGCGTTGGTAAAAAAGCCATTATTTTTAAAATTGGTAATAGAATTAGTATCCCCTAAGTTATTGTTCAAGTCATAGTCTCCATCATTGCGGAAACCCAACTGAAAGCTATTAGAAAGTAGGGTTACAGCATCAGCTATCACGCTTGCAGGTCGCCATTCATCCCCAGTAGCACAATTTGGTAGCCTGGGATCTCCCGAACGACAGGCAAAGTTAACGTTGAGTCCGGTGCGATCATAAAAGTTGCCCCAATTATCTTGCAATGCAGTTGTGAATTCTTCTTGGGTGTGAAGATTAAAGTCACCCTTAACATATACAGGTATATTAGAAGCCAAAATTAGCCCTTTTTCTGTGTCTCTATAAGAGTTTGTACGCCAGATTTTTCCCCCATTGACCAACATAATGGCGTTAGGACGGCGAGTTGGGTCAAGTATATAGTCAACAGGACTTACTGTCGTTTGGTTTCCTGCCGTTGCAGCTGCACTTGCATCCAAAAGCGCATCATCACGGGTAGCATAGATAATGCCGCTATTTGGCAATAAGTATTCTGTTGCTGTTACACCACCACTAATAGTTTTTCCTCGCAGCTGATTAACATCTAATACTGTGGCGCGAATTTCTAGGGGTTGACGATCTGTAAGGGCAAGATCGTAGTCAGCGGCTGCTGGTACACTTGCTTGAATTGTTGTTGTTCCATCAGGTAATGTATAACCATCTGCATTAGTGAATGTATTTATACCAGATGTACCATCAGCATGAATTGCCTTAACTTGCCTGGGATCGAGAAAGGCAGTTTCCATGATTGCACCGTGAGGAATAGCAAGAGGACTTTGAACGGTAATAGTGCCGTCTAAAATTTGGATGGCGCAAAGTGCAGATTCAACAGCAGACCTTTGTGAGAGAGTACGGTTAGCCGCAGTTTTTGCCAAAGCATTTTGAAGTAGCTGATTCACCCAACGCCCATTGGGATACTTCAATTGGGCTTGATAACTAAGCACTGCCGCATAAGTTGTTTCACCGTTAGCTGTGTCGGGAGGATTGTAGACTATACCGTTATTGGAATTGCCATTATTTGTACCATCCAAGTTGGGGAAGTTTATAGGAGATACATCAGCTAAACCTGTTTTGTTCCTGGCTGTAATGCTATTCGTTGGATCATAGTAGCTACTAACACAAGCAATAGGCGCTGGAGTCTGTTGGTTGTAACTTGCAATGTTGTAGTGATAAACTGCTGTTGCCCGCATCCGCAGGTAGGGCGTGTATTTGTCTAGTAGTTGCTGATCAGTGTTAGAACCTCTTACAGCAGTCGTAATACCTGATTTTAGTGAGTTTGAGCCGTTGGCTAATACAATAGTATTATCTTTCGTACTAGTATTAGTTGCAGCATTTTGTGAGGCAACTGGCATCATGTCTGACCAGATATTTGTGGTGACACTAGCGGCTGTGGAAAAGTCTGTATCAGTAGCACTACCTGTGGTGGTATAGCTACTAGGTAAATAAATTCCACCACCAGTAACTACTCGTAAGCCACCTACAGGATCTTGTGGATTTGTTGGGATACTAGCTGCTGCCAATTCCCAGTCTCCATCTCTGTCTGTAGCTCCCAAATCAGCCAATTGCTCTACGAGGGTACGACGAGTGCGAGTTCCTCCTCCAGTGTTATCCCATGTAATACCTGTGATATTTTGGGTGTCTTGTGGATTTGGCCCAACAAAGCTTGAGCTTGTTTGATTCCACCAGAGTTGAGGTAAATTATTACCAACTGAAATGCGATCGCCTAAAAATACCTCTTTACCGTCTGGGTCTTTTTGTAGAGTAGTTGGTTCAGTTGCAGTCGGTTGAAGCTTTGTGCCACCACTTGTTGTATTCAGTGTCAGTTCAGTGTAGTTAGTACCTGTCGTTTTACCATCGCTGGGGTCAGTTGGATAAATCCAAATATCTGGTGGACGTAGCGTATCGCCACTACCATTTAGTGGGCTGGTTGTTTTATAACTACCCAAAGCATCACTATTAAAACCAACCTCTGTAAAAGGTACACGGCGGGTGCGCTTTTGAAAGTAAAGCTCTAGCTGTTGTTGGCGGAACTGAGCTTGTTCTACTGCTGTGAAATGTGATGCTGTGAAGCCACTCTTCTGATATTCCTGGTTAATGCCATTACTAACCTCTGTCGGATCAGTACTAGCATTATTAGCCATCTGTGCAGAAACTAAGCTATTGATACGCTGCACATAAGCTAGACTGTTATAAGCTATAACATTCGGACCCTGGGTAACTGATTTTTGAAAATTAACTCCAGTCGGGTTGCTGCTTGTTCCCTGGAATAAATGTACTGCGGTACTGGGAGATATATCACTAGAATCTGTAAATCCACCAGCGGCCGTATTACCACCAACAACTATTTTGGCATTATCGGCTGTATAGTAACATGATGCTTTACTACTAACCTGATATAGGGTAATTCCTGATCCTCCCCCAGTCAGGAAGTTACTATTGGTAAAAATCCGCCCATTCAGGTTGAAGGTAGGACCTGGAGTGAGGTTGATATCATCCTCATAAATAACTGCGTTGTTAACCAAAAGAAGTTGCACGCGGTCTTGTTGATACTCTAGGGCAGAGAAACCTTTATTGCCTTTATATTGCTCATAATTAGTAGTATCAGCAGGTGTACTAGTAATAGGAACAGTTGCGGTGTAAGCAAAGAAGCTTTTTTTCAGTTGGCCATTGATATTAAACCAGCCAGTATTACCTACTAAACTGGCACTTGTTGAAGTATCTCCACAATCTCCACTCAAACCACCGGCCGCCATTGGTGGAGTTCTCGCCTCTAAGGAGTTTCTAGCATTTTGATATGCGCCATTCGTTATCGGAGGATTTGTAAAGTAGATGCCATAAAGAGTGTAGCTATCAAATTTACCATTGTTATCGGTATCGACTGGATATTGCCATGCCGTTTGCAGTTGGGTTCGTTCGCCCTGATACGTTGAGCTTGTAGTTAGTGTCAGTTGAGTTTCATCGCCAAAGGTATATTCTGGTATATTAGTCGTCAAAGTAGAGTACAACGCATCATCTGTTGGCGTAGCTCGTGGTAGCCGTCCATCTTGAAATAGCTTGTTTAATTTAGCTCTAGCACGATCAATTGCTGGGGTTGCAGAATTGAGAGTAGCCTCATTCACGCGGGTATTACTGGCGTTTTTAGAGCGCTCAAAAGACCTAAATAAAATTGCGGTAGTCAGTAACACAACTACTAGTGTTACCATTACTACAGTTGGCAAAATAAACCCAGCATTTCCCGCACTACGCTTTCTCTTAGTAGTGAAAATGGTTCTTAGTAGCCAAATAAGTTGCTTTTTGATTGTAGATAAAAACTGTTTTCTAAGTTTTTTTAAAGAAAATCTTACTGCCTTGAATAACTTGCGTCTTACAGACATAGAAGCTTCCCTGCCAAGTGTTTGATTACAGATTTGAGGATGTTAGTTCTATAGGTAATTAAGCCTGTTAGGTAATTTTTAAGTCAAAGTTAGACTTTTGATTTGTGTTAAAATTGACCTTGCTTGAACATTGCTAAAAATGCATTAGCAAATTAACAAATACGGTTTATTCGATTTATATCATGGGTTGATTTTTTGGTTAATACCGAAAAATACTGATCTTCTCGAAATTCTTGAATTTATACCTGCTTATGAAAGAAAAATTGTTCCTTTTATAGAATACTGATTTCACAGAAAAAACCTGCATTTCCAGGCAATTAAGCTCACTTTTATAGGTAAATAGTATGACTTAAAATTAACTTTGTAGAAATCTATTCCATCCAAAGGTAGCTTTATGAAGATATTGTCAGCATACTAAAGTTATATTACCCACGTGTTCAAGTAAAAATATCAGTTGGTGTCAAAATAATATGAAGAAATTTAAAACCTCCCCACTACAGCTACCGTGTATACACAAGTCAAATTACCCCCCTTAATCCCCCCTTAGAAAGGGGGGAAAATAAATCTAGTTCCCTCCCCTTTATAAGGGGAGGGTTAGGGTGGGGTAAAACTGACACGAAAAACCAGGTGAGTGAACTATTTCAGACTTGTGTATACACCGTAGCCACTACAGGGAGGTGGCAGAGTAAATATTCTTAAGTAAGTTGGTGAGAATATTTGAGTGACTTGGGGATGTTTCTCAATCTCTGTTTCACATAAAATACTAGCAATATATTTACCTGAGGTAGTGCGAGTTATAGTAACGTTTACAAGCGATCCTTTAATTTCCTGAGACTTGTGAAACTTCACCCATCCTAGCTTTGGAAGCTTTAAATGATTCTCTATTACCTGAATATTGCCGTTGGTCAGGTTGGTTTTGTAGGACTGCTTGGAGACATGTTTCCTTTTGAATTTAGGGAAGCCTACACCTTTACCTTTTGCAAGAGGTCTTATCTATTAGATTATTGATTTGACAGCAAAGAAGGCGGTTTGAAAAAAATTTCATACGGTACGAAAAATCGCCGTAGGAAATCAGGCTTTAGTACAGCAGAAGTTTCAGCATCAATAGGTAGGCACTGGGAGCGATAGGCTTCAAGCGCCTCTATTTTCTTGCTTTGAACAGAATGAATAGATATACGGTGAGCAGATGCTAATTCATCTAGTTTCAGGTCACGGAAGAGTAAAGATTTCCAGAGAATCCAAATAGGGTATTGTAAAATGTCAACCTCAATTTCAGAGTATTGAATCGCCGCTTTAACTAATTCATAAGTTACTTCGTGGTCTTTAATACGGTCTTGGCGGTGAGTCACATAAACCTCCCCAGGCTGGAAAGATTTCAGGAGTTGAGCAAGTTGTTCAATTGTTTGTTGGCGCTTGCTTGCATCTAGATATTGAAGCTGACTATCTGGTTTGTCGAGAAAGTAAATTTGGCTCTTGTCGATGCCTAAGATGCTTAAAGCACAAAGCGCTTCCTGCTTACGAATGGGAACCATTTCACCAGATTGAAACTTGGGATGTTTGCCATGACTTGCTGCTCCATCTGTGACAAAAACAATCTGGACTGGCACATTCTGTTCCCGCTTGAGTCTAATCAAACCACCACACCCCAAAACTTCATCATCCTGGTGCGGTGCAATTACCATCGCGGATTTCTGATTAATATTCATTGGCTTACTACCAATATACAATAGCCAAAAAAACTGCAACCTACTCATAAATTCTGGCAATTTCTGATTGTATAGTCGCCAAATCTTGTTTTGTACTCGATGAAGAAAATGTTTGATGTTCAGCATAAGAAAGGCAGAGGGTAAAGAAATTAATATGGAAGCGGCTTAAAAACTTTCTTGTTTCTTCTCTTCTGCCTGCTTTTGCAGGTTATTATATATGGTTGCTAAATCTGCTGCCTGCACATTTACTGTGCGAACAGGTTTAATACCTTGGCGCAGTGTATTAAGTAAATTAGTATCTGTTGCTAATCGCTCAAGAGCATGAGTCCAAGCCTTAGTATCGTTAGCAGTAACTAACCAACCATCAATGCCATGTCTAACAAGTTCAGCAATACCCCCCAAGTTAGAGCCGATGACAGGTACAGATAGAGAGTGGGCTTCTAATACAACCAAAGGTCCAGTTTCCAGGCATTGAGAAGGTACAGCCAGTAAGTCATAGTTAGCTAGAGTCTGAGGGAGTTCAACTCTAGTTAGTTCTTTATTTACACGAATCCGAGGATCATTTGCGATCAAATTAAAGATTTTTTGGCGATATCGTTCATCCTGCGTTATTCCATGAATGACTAACTCAATCTTGACTTGCTCAGGTAAATCTTTAACTGCCTGTACTAAAATATCGATACCCTTATATATATCCCAGCGTCCTAAAAAAACTACTTTTAAAGGGTCTGATTGCTGTTTTATCTGTAGTGATTTTTCTTGTGCAGTATAAGAAATTCCATGTCGAGAGAGAATAAGTTTTTCTTCAGGGATGCCGTTGATGAGTAGAGCTTTATAAAGCCAATCACACACTGTCACAATACGATCAGCATATTTGGCCATTTTTAGCAAACTATTTTGACGCGCAGCAACATAAGCAGGCACGACAAAAGGACGTACAAACCTTCCCAGATTACCATCGTCTACTGAGGCTGGAAGATATGCACTGGTAGGCAAAGGTAGGCGACTGAGAAGATCCAAGGGAAAATGGCTCAAACTTTTGACCATTGGAGCAGGTAGCTTTTTGCTCAAAGTATCGGCACACTGAGAACACCGCACCACATCAATTTTGCCATCACAAACTTTTTGTCCGTTGAACATCAAAGTAATTCGCTGGCATAAGGGTACGGCATAGTGTACTGTCAACACTGTTGCCATGCCTAATTCTTTAGCTAATCGCAAATGAGGCAAACCACAATATACTTCCCAGTGGTGCTGGTGATATATGTCTGCTTTTTGGTTAGTTAACCAATTAGCGAAATATTCAAATTTCCCATGTGGAAATTGCCCATGATTGGGTTGTGTTTTGGGCGCGGGAAATACAGGATATCGATAAACTTCTACATCGTTATATTTATAAGTCTCTTCTTTTTGGGAACCGTTACTAGCCGCTGCTATCTGGATGTCAACATCATGGGTTCGTAATTTTGGCAGTAACTCGTTGAGGTTTACTTGAATACCACCACATTTATCTGGAAAATAACGAGCAAGAGCTTGAATTACTTTCATAATAGGAGCCACCAGGACAGTAAATCTGTTCTTGCTATTTTACTCGCTGTATTATGAATTACCCAGTAATAGTTGTGCTTCAGTTAATTCATATCTTGCACCGGGCGACTGGAAGTCGCGGCTACACAGGCAAAACCCGCCTAGGCGGGTTTCAAGCCCTTAATTTTACCGAAAAATTGGGTTTAAAGCCCCGTCGTTCTACAACGGCTTTTTCTTCATCTTTAGACTTCTAATCAATTCTCTAAGAACATCGGTTTTTGTTCGCCCCACTAATTCGCAATATTCTTCAAGAATCTGAAACTCAAATTCTTCGATCCTAAAATCTAATCGCTTCTTCATTGATTATTCCGGCTATATGCTGTACAATATTAGCATGAAAACACTGAAGTTCAAATTATATCAACACAAGCGGAATAGATTTCTGAAGCGGTCAATTAATGCTGCTGGGATAATCTACAACCATTGTATTGCTCTCCACAAACGCTACTACCGGATGTGGGGAAAACACTTGAATTGTGCTAAAATTCAGGGTCACATTGCCAAATTGCGGAAGCGTAAAGAGTTCTGGCAATCAGTAGGCTCTCAAGCAGTACAAGATATTTGCCAGCGCATTGAGAAAGCCTACCAGTTATTTTTTAAACACAATAAAAAGGGGGTTCGACCACCGGGGTTTAAAAAGGTCAGAAAATATAAATCATTCACCTTAAAGCAAGCTGGTTATAAGTTTCTGGGTGGTAATCGAGTTAAAATTGGTAGTCGAGTTTATCAGTTTTGGAAGTCTAGAGAGATTGAGGGAACGGTCAAAACTTTAACTATCAAGCGCACACCATTAGGTGAGTTGTTTATGGTTGTGGTTGTTGATGAAGGCAGTAAACCAAAAGTTGAAGTTAAGACGGGTAAAATCGCTGGTTTTGATTTTGGGTTAAAGACATTTCTCACCTGCTCAGATGGTACAACAATTGAGTCTCCCCAATTTCTCAAGCAATCGCTGAAAATAGTAGCCAATGCGAGTCGTCACCATTCCAGAAAACTAAAGGGTTCCTCCAATCGGGAACGAGCGAGAAAAAATCTAGTACGCAAATATGAAGATATTTCCAACCGTAGGCGCGATGGCGCGTGGAAATTAGCGCATGACTTAACCGATAAGTTCGATGTACTGTGTTTTGAAACGCTCAACCTCAAGGGGATGCAACGCCTTTGGGGACGGAAGATATCAGACTTAGCGTTTGGTGAGTTTGTCCAAATCTTAGAATGGGTTGCCAAAAAGAAAAATAAATTGGTTGTTTTCATCGACCAAGGGTATCCCAGCAGTAAGACTTGTTCTCATTGTGGACACGTTCTAGAAAAACTAGATTTGTCGGTGAGAGAGTGGCGTTGTCCCTCTTGTCAGTCCGTGAATGGACGTGACGAGAACGCCGCACGTAATATTCAAATGGTTGGGGCATCAACCATTGGCTTAGGTGATGTCAGACAGGCTATGCCTGCAATTGCTGTTTGAGGCTAGAATCCTCGTGCGTTCACGCCGGGGAGTGTGTCAAGATTCGGGTGCTGACTTAACTAACGTGACAATGCTTTGCGGGACTGACACTTTAACAGGCGCTTTTTTACTAAAAGACAGACCATTTTCATTTTTGTCAATGATTATGGTGTCTCCAGAGATAAAAGTATTTTCCAATAACTTGGTGGCGAGGGGGTTTTCTACTTCTCGCTGAATTGCCCGTTTGAGTGGGCGGGCACCGTAAACTGGGTCATAACCTGATTCGACAAGGTGATCGCAAGCTGATTGGGATATCTCAAAGAAGATTTTTTGCTCACGGAGGAGATTTTCTACCCGTTTGAGTTGAATACGGATGATATGCCGCATTTCCGTGCGACTGAGGGCATGGAAGAGAATAATATCATCAAGGCGGGTGAGAAATTCGGGGCGGAAATGCGATCGCAATGCTTCCATTACCCTAACCCGCATTGTTTCATACTTGGAATCATCACCAGATATATCCAAGATATGTTCGCTACCAATGTTACTGGTCATGACAATAACAGTGTTACGAAAATCTACTGTCCTTCCTTGAGAGTCAGTAACTCTCCCATCATCTAACACTTGCAATAAAATATTAAACACATCGGGGTGCGCCTTTTCCACTTCATCCAGCAGCACCACTGAGTAAGGACGGCGGCGAACCGCCTCGGAAAGTTGACCCCCTTCTTCATATCCTACATATCCTGGAGGCGCACCGACTAACCGAGAAACTGAGTGTTTTTCCATATACTCAGACATATCTAAGCGCACCAATGCATCATCAGAATCAAAGAGAAACTGAGCTAATGCGCGGGCGAGTTCGGTTTTGCCCACACCTGTAGGGCCCATGAACAAAAATGAACCAATGGGACGAGAGGGATCTTTCATCCCCGCACGGGCGCGACGAATTGCGGCTGCTACTGCTTCTACAGCCTCTTCTTGTCCAATGACTCGTTGATGCAAATGACTTTCTAGTTGCAGTAATTTTTGCCGTTCTGATTCCAATAGGCGATTGACGGGGATTCCTGTCCATTTGGCGACGATTTCGGCAATATCGGCTTCGGTGACTTGTTCTCGCAGCAACGTGGAACCTTGGTTTTGAATTTCTAAAAGGTTCGCTTCTTTGGCTTCGCGATCGCGCTGCACTCCCTCCAATTTGCCATACTTCAGTTGGGCAGCTTTATTCAAATCATAAGCACGTTCCGCCTGTTCAATTTGCACTCGCAGCGCATCTTCTTCTTTCTTTAAGGCGCTTATAGCCTCAAGTATCTGCTTTTCACCTTGCCATTGCTCGTTAAATGTCAGCTGTTTTTCCGTTAAATTGGCGATTTCTTGCTCAATTCGTTCTAAACGTTCTTTAGTTTGGGGAGTACCCTTTTCTTCGCCAGCTAATGACAGTTTTTCCATTTCTAACTGCATGAGGCGGCGATCAATGGTTTCCAATTCGGCTGGTTTGGAGGTAATCTCCATTTTCAACTGGGCTGCTGCTTCATCCACTAAGTCGATGGCTTTATCTGGTAGGAAGCGATCGCTAATATAACGCGCTGACAGGGTTGCTGCTGCTACCAAAGCCGAATCAGAAATTTTGACGTTGTGATGCACTTCATAGCGTTCTTTCAATCCTCGCAGAATGGAAATAGTATTTTCCACGGTTGGCTGATCGACAAATACTTGCTGAAAGCGGCGTTCTAGGGCGGCATCTTTTTCTATGTGTTTGCGGAACTCGTCGAGGGTAGTAGCGCCAATACAACGCAGTTCTCCCCGCGCCAGCATCGGTTTGAGCAGATTTCCGGCATCCATTGCCCCTTGTTGGTTGGAACCTGTACCAACTACGGTATGCAGTTCGTCAATAAACAGGACGATTTGACCATTAGATTCCGTAACTTCCCGGAGAACAGATTTTAGACGGTCTTCAAATTCACCTCGGTATTTGGCCCCAGCAATCAAACTACCCATATCTAAAGAGATGAGTTGGCGATTTTTCAGAGATTCGGGAACGTCACCATTTACCATTCGCTGTGCCAAAGCTTCTGCGATCGCAGTTTTACCTACCCCAGGTTCACCAATCAATACGGGGTTATTTTTGCTACGACGAGACAAAACTTGAATTACCCGCCGAATTTCGTCATCCCGCCCAATCACCGGGTCGAGTTTTCCCGCTTTTGCCTGTTCTGTCAAATCTCTGCCAAATTTTTGTAAAGCTTCATAGCGGGATTCTGGGCTTTGATCTGTCACCTTTTGGCTACCGCGAACGGCTTTGATCGTAGCTTCTAGTTTAGCGGCATCAGCACTAAAGCCTTTGAGGATCTTTCGTCCAATGCGATCGTCTTCAGCAAATGCCAAGAGTATATGTTCTACTGAAATGTAGGAGTCTTTCATCCTGGCTCTAGCTTCCTCGGCTCGGTCTAGTAAAACATCTAAACTGCGGCTAAGGTAAAGCTGATCACTTTTACCAACTTTGGGCTGACGTTGGGTAAAGGCTTCTAGCTGTTCCTGTAAGCGGATTGGATCGACCTCAGATCGCGCCAGGATACGGATTGCTAAACTCGTGGGTTCTTCTAACAGGGCAATAATTAAATGTTCAACATCTAGTTGCTGTTGTTGATAAGCACGTACTATATCCTGAGATTTAACAATTCCTTCCCAGGCTTTATCAGTAAATTTATTTGGATCTGTAGGTTGCATCTTTAGAATTTTGGAATTTTGATTTTTAGTTTAGGGATTGGGAGTGGGGATTGGGGATTGGAAAAACTTTTCTCTAGTCACTAATTCCTAGTCACTAGTCCCCAGTCCCTAATTATCCAAGCATTCTCAGCGTATATCCGTGTGTATCTCCGGTGGCAATTTTGGCTTGGTAATTGGTGATAGTTTAACGTGTCGCGGAAGTCCCCACCTTCAATGTACTCATAAGGTGGGGATTGTGAGCGGGGGGTGTTCGCAAAGCGTCACGAAGTGAGGATTGCATCCAGTATTGTTTTTTTTGCGTCAGCAAAAACAAATACGCTTATGTATGACGAAGCACCAAAATTTTCTGATAAAATTATTGGGTCTTGACCACCAATGTCGTAAGCGAAAACCAAGCTGTATAGGTAAGTGTCACAAGAGAAAGATTTGGGTCTTGGGAACCAGGACTCCTGACAAGAGGAGGGAATGTCAGACTTTCTAGTACTAGGAAGACAATAGAGGCTGTTCCCGATGAATTGGGAAGCCTCGTCCGTCTTAGGTTGGGGTAGTTCACGTGATATTCCACACTAGCGGATAATTTATTTTTTTGGAAATCCCTTATAAGAATTACTGACTCACAAGTTGCTCTTGTGATTCCTGTTTGACTATTGACCCTTGACTTCCCAGTTGAATCAGTTCAATTTTATACCCATCTGGATCTTCCACAAAAGCAATTACCGTTGAACCATGTTTCATTGCCCCTGGTTCGCGCACTACTTTACCGCCCTGATTGCGGATTTCCTGACACGTAGAATAAATATCATCAACGCCAAGGGCAATGTGACCATAAGCATTACCCAATTCGTATTTTTCCACTCCCCAGTTGTAGGTTAGTTCGATCACCGCGTTATCGCTTTCATCACCATAGCCAACAAAAGCCAGGGTAAATTCTCCTCCTGGATAATCTTTTCGGCGCAGCAGTTTCATTCCTAGAACTTCACAGTAGAACTTCAAGGACTCTTCAAGGTTGCCTACCCGCAGCATTGTGTGTAGTAATCGCATATTGACCTTTTCTCTGTAATTGATTTAGTGTTATTCTCTGCCAACATTTTACCTAGCTCAAAGTCTGAAGGTAAAAATGCTTTCACAGAAAGAATTAAAAAGTAAAGGACAGGATAAACAATAGACATCTGGTGAAAATGAATGTAGAGACGTAGCACTGCTACGTCTCTACAAGGACTCTGGATAACGCATATTTAATTTCTGGAGATGTCTAATTAACCATTTTTGGCATTGATTCCGATCCCTATAATGGAAATCTTCTTTAATCTCAGCCGATAACGCCTCTTAACCGCCTATGCTAACGATTGGGTTAGGCAACTGGACTGGATGCGTAACACACTCGAATAAAGGATAAAGTACAGATGAGTAAATTTCTAGATACTGCCATTGAGGCGATCGCAGCCCGTGAAATTCTTGATTCACGCGGTAGACCGACAATTGAAGCCGAAGTGCATTTAGCCAACGGTGTTGTCGGACTGGCGCAGGTTCCCAGTGGTGCCTCCACTGGCACTTTTGAGGCTCACGAACTGCGTGATGGCGATAAAAGCCGTTACGGGGGCAAAGGTGTACTCAAGGCAGTACAAAACGTCAAAGAAGCACTTGCACCGCAATTGGTAGGCTTGGATGTCCTCAACCAAGAACTGCTAGACCGCACAATGATCGCGATAGATGGTTCTGCTAACAAATCCAATTTGGGCGCTAATGCGATTTTGGGGGTTTCTTTAGCAGCTGCTAAAGCTGGTGCCGAATCTCTAGAAATTCCTCTATATCGCTATTTGGGTGGCCCTTTAGCGAATTTGCTACCAGTGCCGTTGATGAACGTGATTAACGGTGGCGCACACGCCTCAAATAACGTGGATTTTCAAGAGTTTATGATTGTCCCAATTGGCGCAACTTCCTTTCGGGAAGCATTGCGCTGGGGTGCAGAGGTGTTTGCTACTCTTAGTCAGGTATTAGATGAAAAGGGTTTGCTTACTGGTGTGGGCGATGAAGGTGGTTTTGCCCCTAATTTAGAGTCCAATCAAGTAGCTTTGGAATTGCTGGTTGCTGCCATTAAGAAAGCTGGTTATAAGCCAGGGGAAGAAGTCGCTTTGGCGTTGGATGTAGCGGCTAGCGAATTTTACAAGAATGGTCAGTATGTTTACGATGGTAAACCTCACGCCCCGGCTGAGTTTATTGATTATTTAGGACAACTAGTTGACCAATATCCAATTGTGTCAATTGAGGATGGCTTGCACGAAGAAGATTGGCAAAGTTGGCAATTACTCACCCAGAAGTTAGGTTCGCGGGTGCAGTTAGTAGGGGATGATTTGTTTGTTACCAATGCCACCCGCTTACAAAGAGGCATCCAAGAAAAAGCTGCTAATGCCATTTTGATTAAACTCAATCAAATTGGTTCACTTACCGAAACCTTAGAAACGATTGATTTGGCGACTCGCAACAGTATCCGTTCAGTAATTAGCCATCGTTCTGGTGAAACCGAAGACACAACGATCGCTGATTTAGCTGTAGCAACCCGTGCCGGTCAAATCAAAACAGGTTCTCTGTGTCGCAGCGAACGCGTAGCAAAATATAATCGCTTGCTGCGAATTGAAGATCAATTAGGCGATCGCGCCGTTTATGCTGGTGCTGTGGGGTTAGGGCCGAAGTAGAGAGAGTTAGGAGTTAGGAGTTAGGAGTTAGGAGTTAGGAGTTAGGAGTTAGGAGTTAGGAGTTAGGAGTTAGGAGTTAGGAGTTTTTAATTCATAACTAATCACTCATCACTCCTAACTCCTAACTGATTTCCACTCCTAACTGATTTCCACTCCTAACTGATTTACGGATAAAACCCCAACTTCGGCAACCCCAAGGTTTCATCCCAGCCCATCATCAGGTTTAGACACTGAATCGCTTGTCCCGCCTGTCCTTTAATTAGATTGTCAATTGCTGACATGACAATTACGCGACCTGTGCGCGGGTCAACTTCTACACCGATGTAACAAAGATTGCTGCCGTTAGCCCATTTGGTTTGGGGGTAAATACCGCTACCACAGACTTTTACCCAAGGAGAGTTACGGTAGAAGGCTGAGAAAATTGTGATTAAGTCATCTCGCACTAGACCAGGATCGCTCATTTTGGCATATACCGTTGCCAAAATCCCGCGTACCATTGGGATCAGGTGCGGTGTAAATTGAATCATGAGTTCGTGACCAGCTAAGTCACTGCAAATTTGCTCAATTTCTGGGGTATGACGGTGACGACCGACGTTGAAAGCTGCTATCGAGTTGTCTGCTTCAGCTAGTAATAAGTTGGTTTGAGGCTGTCGTCCACTGCTAGATGTGCCGGACTTGGCATCGATAATAGCTGTTTCTGGTACGATTAAGCCTTGCTTTAAGAGTGGCGAAAGTGCAAGGAGACTAGCAGTGGGATAGGAACCAGGACAGCCAACGAGTTGAGCTTCGGCAATGCGATCGCGATAAAGTTCTGGTAATCCATAAATTGCTGTTGCTGCAATTGTGCGATCGCTTCTCTCAATGCCATACCAATTTGTATAAGTTGTCAAATTACTAAACCGATAGTCTGCACTCAAATCTATGACTTTACATCCTTTTTCCAACAGTTTCGGCGCGATTTGGCAAGCCAGACCATTTGGTAAAGACAGGAAAACTACTTCACAGCGGTGAGCAATTATTTCTGGTTCTACAGCCTCTATTAGCAGGTTAGTTGCATGAGCTAGATGCGGGTAGAGATCCCCGAAGGATTTCCCGATACTACTCTCACCACCTAAATAAACCAGTTCGACTTCTGCATGATCCATCAGTAGTCGTACTAACTGTACTCCGCCATAGCCCGACGCGCCAACAATCCCAACGGGTACGCGTCTAAATTTGCCCATGATCTGAAATCCTTATCCCATGAATGGTTAATTCGTTCTCAGCTATCAACAATATCAGCGACTAGACGCGTAGCACACAAAATGCCCCAAACGGGGGGATGGGGGAGCAGGAGGAGATGGGGGAGATGGGGGAGCAGGAGGAGATGGGGGGGATGGGGGAGATGGGGGAGATGAGGGAGCAGGGGGAACAGAGGAAGTAAATTCTTCCTCATCCCCCTCATCCCCCTCATCCCCCTCATCCCCCTCATCCCCCTCATCCCCCTCATCCCCCTCATCCTTTACTGTCGCTGCACTTTATCCCTACTTTTAATGACAAAAATTCTTGTCATGCGATCAAATTATTGCTAGTCTACTTCTCTGCCTTATAAAGGAGCTACAATCTAAAAGGAGAAATTGTAAAAAAAATTTACGTTTATAGCTGGAAATCTTTCTGTGTCACAGCCTAATACTACCCAAGCTTTTAAATTTGATTCGATTGATGCCGCCTTAGCAGACCTAAAAGCTGGTCGCGTCATTGTAGTGGTAGATGATGAAAATAGAGAAAATGAAGGCGACTTGATTTGTGCTGCCCAATTTGCCACACCCGACACGATTAATTTCATGGCGGTGGAAGCGAGAGGATTGATTTGTTTGGCAATGACAGGCGATCGCCTAGACGAGCTAGACTTACCTTTGATGGTAAGCAACATTACAGATACTAACCAAACTGCCTTCACTGTCAGTATTGATGCCGGGCCAGAATTAGGTGTAACCACAGGCATCTCAGCTGAAGACCGCGCCCGCACTATCCAGGTTACTCTCAATCCAGCCACGAAACCCACCGATTTACGTCGTCCTGGTCATATTTTTCCCATTCGGGCTAAGACTGGAGGTGTACTCAAACGCGCAGGGCATACGGAAGCGGCTGTGGACTTATCTCGACTAGCAGGGCTATACCCAGCTGGGGTAATTTGTGAAATTCAAAACCCCGATGGTTCAATGGCGCGGTTACAGCAATTAGTTGAATATGCTAAACGTCACAATTTAAAAATTATTAGTATTGCGGATTTAATCAGTTATCGCCTACAGCACGATCGCCTAGTGTATCGTGAGGTGATTACCAAGCTGCCTAGTCAATTTGGCCAGTTTGAAATTTACGCCTATCGCCATACTTTAGATAATACAGAACACGTTGCAATTGTCAAGGGCGATCCAGCTAACTTCAAAGATGAGGCAGTAATGGTGCGGATGCACTCAGAATGCTTAACTGGTGATGCTTTGGGTTCTTTGCGCTGCGACTGTCGGATGCAGTTGCAAGCTGCACTGAAAATGATTGAGGCTGCTGGTCAAGGTGTAGTTGTATACCTACGCCAAGAAGGGCGGGGAATCGGCTTGATTAACAAGCTGAAAGCCTACTCATTACAGGATATGGGGCTGGATACAGTAGAGGCAAATGAGCGTTTAGGATTTCCCGCTGACTTGCGAGACTACGGAATGGGGGCACAAATGCTCATGGACTTGGGCATCAAAAAGATTCGCTTGATTACCAATAATCCCCGTAAAATTGCTGGAGTCAAGGGCTATGGATTGGAAGTAGTCGATCGCTTACCATTGTTAATTGAGGCAACCGAGTACAATTCCTATTATCTGGCGACAAAGGCGAAAAAGCTGGGTCACATGCTGTTACAGACTTATTTAGTAACAGTAGCAATCCACTGGCAAGATGACCCGGAAGCTGTGACGGAACGCTATGAACGCTTAGAAAAACTGCGACACTTAGCAAGAAGTAATGATTTATTCTTGCAAGAAGAAGCGCGTCCCTTAGCGATCGCTATATTTGACGAGCCATCTTTAACAGTACACTTGGGTTTGGATCAGCCAAAAGTTGCTAGCTGTGATTGGTATCGCCAAGATGGTCATCCTTATGTACAAGCGGTCTTTCAAATTCTGGATAACCTCGCTACTTTGCCATACATCCAAAAACTAGAATTTCTGATTTCTTCTGGTTGCGATCCTTTGAGTAATTTACAAGTCCAACTAGATCGGCAGATATTCACCGATGGTACACTGCCTTCATCGATTAGCGATCGTTTGGAGACACAGCAAATTTACAGCTTTAGCAAATAGCCACGCACCAGGTCATGTTTTTTGTTGCTTGCGGCATCGATTCAATCAATGCCCTTAGGAACGTGGATTAAATTAAGATGCAAAACTTCATCCTGTCTCTAGAGCGCCGGTCAACTAATATATGTTGATAAAAACGTCATTACGTGTGTATGGTCAAAACGCCTATTGATGGCTAAATTTTGAGGTCTAGTTTTTAGCGATCGCATCTCAAACCAAAGAAACGCCGCCCTTCCTCAGAATAATTAATAACCAATGCCCAATGCCCAATTAATAATGAGTTGCCGACTTGCGATGATGCACGGCTGTAACGCCATCAGTATCTAACAATTTGCCACTCTCGACAGTCGCATAAACTAGCCAATGGTCGCCAGACTCCATCCGGTTTTGTACGGAACATTCAAGATATGCTAGGGCATCCGTAAGTATGGGAGAACCGCTTTCAGTTTCTTGAGTGGCGACATCAGCAAATCGGTCTTGTCCTGGACCAAAAGGTTTGAGGAAGTGCTTCATCAATCCCAAATGATTCCCTTCTTTAAGAATATTGAGGACAAATTTGTTTCCTGTATGTGTCAGTGTTTCTACTGCGCGGTCTTTGGCGACGGCGATAGTTAAACCAGGTGGACTAAAGCTAGCTTGAGATACCCAAGAAGCTAACATGGCACTGGAGCGATCGCCTTCTTTTGCTGTCAAAACACAAAGAGAACCGACAATGCGCCCAACTGCTTGTTCTACAGTTGTTGCAGGTTGACTTGGCGATAGCGAAGCGCTGCTGCGAAGCGCAGGACGCACTTTTCTTGCTTTCTTCAGTGCTTGGGCAAAGTCAGTTCCAGCTTCTTCACACAATTGCAGGGTAGCATCGTCGGGTTTGAATTTGACGCGGATGGTGTCAAAACCAAACCGATAGCCAGCATCTTTTAATTTACTCTCAATTAAATCAACTGCTTCCCCACTCCAGCCAAAGGAACCAAAAGCAGCAGCGAGTTTATTGTTAGTAGCGGTGGATAGCACAATTCCTAAAGCTGTTTGCACGGGTGTCGGTGCATGACCGCCGAGGGTAGGAGAACCGATGATGAAACCAGCAGATTTTTCCACAGCCGCACGGATTTCTTCTGGTTCAGTAAATTCGCAGTTAATTGATTCTACAGCGACACCAGCTTTTGTAATGCCACGAGCGATCGCTTGGGCTAATGTGGCTGTATTCCCATAAGCTGAAGCATAAATTAACGCCACTGTCAAGTCAGCAGATGTTTGCTGTTGACTCCATTCCCGATAAGCTTTAGTCAGTTCAATTAAACCATAGCGCACCAAAGGCCCATGCCCATTGGCATACATTCTCACGGGAAAATCGACAAGTTTATCCAGCGCTGTTTCAACTTGACGGGCGTGGGGAGCCATGAGGCAATCAAAATAATAGCGCCGATCCTCGTTATATACTTCCCAACCTTCATCAAATACCTGATCTCCACAAACATGGGCCCCAAATAACTTATCTGTGTACAGAATTTCTGTTTGCGGATCGTAGGTGCAAAGTTGATCTGCATAGCGAGGATTGGGGGTGGGAATAAATTGTAAATTATGCCCGTTACCCAAATCTAGAGTTTCTTCACCCCGCATTACAAGAATTTGCAAATCTGGATTTTCCAGCGCCGCACGTAAATTTATCGCCCCTGGATTAGAACACACGAAGGTGATTTGCGGGGCAATTTCCAACAAAGCTTTTAAAGTTGTAGCTCGGTTAGGATTTACGTGTCCCAAAATTACATAATCTAAATCTTCAAAATGGAAACGTTGCTGTAAAGCTTCTAAATAAATTTGCGTAAACGTTTCCCCTGGAGGATCGATAATGGCAGTTTTATCGCTTTCGATTAAATAAGAGTTAGCAGTTGTACCCCTAGCAAGAGCGTATTCAATTTCAAATCTGAGCCTTGACCAACTGCGCGATCGCAGTATTCTTGTATCTGTAGCTATTGGATAAACTTGAACATCACGGGGTTTATTTTGTGACATAGGGAGTAGGGAGTAGGGAGTAGGGAGTAGGGAGTGGGGAGTAGGGAATAATAAGTCGGAATCACCACTCCGTATTCCCTTTTTTAGTAATGCTTTCTGACATAACTTTTGGGGGAATGGGCAATAAGAAGTAGGAAACACCACTCCCTACTCCCTACTCCCCACTCCCCCTTTTAATAGTGGTTTCCGACTTTACGGTGATGCACAGCAGTCAAAGCTTCTGGTTTAGAAACCCGTCCGGCGTAGACTGTGCTGTATACTGCCCAGTGGTCGCCACAATCCATTCTACTGGTGACTTCGCACTCCATGTAGGCAAGGGCGTCGTTGAGGATGGGGGCACCATTTTCGGCTGGCTGGGTTCTCACACCTTCAAAACGATCTGCACCAGGGGCGAACCGCTTCAAAAAGTGCTTCATGAGTGGTTGGAAATTGCCTTCTTCTAAGATGTTGAGAACAAAGCGATCGCCTACCTGCATAAGTGATTCAATTGCCCGATCTTTGGCTACTGCAATGGAAAATCCCAAGGGTTTAAAGCTGGCTTGAGCAACCCAGGAGGCTAACATGGCACTGGATACATCGCCTTTTTTGGCAGTGATGATATATAACCCACCGCTAATTCTACCTAATGCTTTATCTAAGTCAGCACCAAGAGATTTCATGGCTTTGATGCTGCGATCGCGTGTTACCCATTGAGCTAAGTCTGTACCCGCTTCTTCACACAGCTTGTAAGTATTTTCCGTAGGTGTTTCTTTAATCCGAATCGCTGGAAAAACTGTTGTCAAACCCAAATTGCGGAATTTACTCACCAAAGGATCTATCGGTTCATCATCGCCACCGCCAGTTTCAAATACGCCGATGGCTTGCTTTTCTTTAGCAGATCCTAAAACTGTGCTGAGTGCAGCTTGAATACTCGCAGCACCAGAAGCCGGAGGTAGACCAACGATTAGTCCAGCACAGCGGCTAACTAGTTCCCGCAGTTCTTGTAAATCGACTTCAGACCCCAAATCGACGATTTCCACGGCAACACCAGTTTTACCGATACCATTGGCAATTGCTTGGGCGAGGCGATCGCTATATCCGTATTCGGAAACGTAAAATATTCCAACTGCTGTTTCTGGCTTGGCTTGGGTTTGGCTCCAAGTGCGGTAACGTCCAACTAGTTCTTCAACATTGTGAGATAACAGTGGCCCGTGTCCTGTGGCAATCATGCCGATGGTTTTCAGTTCCGCCATCCGCTTCAGGGCAGACAGAACTGAGCGTGCATTTGGCCCCATCAAGCAATCGTAGTAGTAATGAAAGTCTTCTTCGATCGCTGCCAAGTTTTCATCAAAGGTGCTATCTGAGCAGTAGTGTAGCCCAAAGGCATCGCAGGTGTAGAGAACTTTGGTTTTGTGGTCAAAGCTGAAGATGGTATCGGGCCAATGTAAATTTGGGGCAATCACGAATTCAAATTCATGACCATTACCCAAATCTAAGCGATCGCCATTTTTCACAATTCGCCGTTTAAATGGCTGATGTACCAAATCCTCAAGAAACTGAATTGCCACTTTAGAACCGACAACGGTTATTTCTGGAGCCATAAGCAGCAAATCTTTAACTAAACCGCTATGGTCTGGCTCGGTGTGGCTGATAATCAAATAATCTATTTCTTTTGGGTTAATTAATCCCGTGAGTGTATCAAAATATAGTTGACGAAACTTTTCGTGGGAGGTATCAACTAAGGCAGTCTGCTCCCCGCGAATGATAAACGAGTTATAAGTAGTACCGTTTTGCAGACCAAACTCAATATCGAAGCGATCGCGATCCCAATCCAAAGAGCGAATAGCCGTCGTCTCTTGAGCGATTTCCACCTGCTGTATGGTGAGCCGTTTTTCAGTTTTTTTGGTGAGCGCTACCATAACTCCCCTCCTTAATACAATGAGTATTTCTTCCTCTTATTTTATTCTGACACGGCTTGAATGTTAACTTTTATTAAAAAACCTATAGCTTACTTAAAAAAGTTAAAAGTGTGAAACCGCAGAGGGATTGGGGAGATGAGGGAAGTTTGGCTAGCATTAGAAATTGGGAACTCTCGGCTACATTGGGCGTTGTTTATTGGCAAAAAGCTTTACTCAGCTTGGGATAGCGACCATCTAGCTGAGTCTGGCATACAACAGTTAGCTAAATGTCAAACCCTGGATCATTTACTACTGGCAATTTCTCCACCCTATCAGAAAATTAGGGTAGAAAATACTTCCTCATCCCCCTCATCCCCCCCTCCCCTCCTCCTCGCCTCCGTAGTTCCCAGCCAAACTGCTATTTGGCAAACTTACCCAAATACTCGCGTTATTACATTAGAGCAAGTACCACTCAAAAATGTTTATCCCACGCTGGGAATTGACCGCGCTTTAGCTTTGTGGGGTGCGGGGAAAACTTGGGGTTTTCCCATGTTGGTAATTGATGCTGGTACAGCGCTGACTTTTACCGCTGCGGATGCTAATGAGTCTCTAGTTGGAGGTGCAATTTTGCCAGGACTAGGTTTACAATTTGCAAGTCTCGGTCAACAAACAGGACAATTACCATTTGTAGAAACGCGAAAATTCGCATCTCTACCACCACGTTTTGCACTTAATACTACAGAAGCAATTCAAAGTGGAGTAATTTACACAGTATTAGCCGGAATTAAAGATTTTATTAAGGCGTGGTGGCAGTTATTTCCTGATGGTAAGATTGCAATTAAAGGGGGCGATCGCACTTTATTAGTCAACTATCTACAAGTCTTATATCCTGAAATTGCAGCAGGTTGGATTGTAGAACCCAATTTAATTTTTTGGGGAATGCGCGAAATAGTAATGGATGATAGCACAGATGGAATAAAATGAAGAGAGAAGTTTACCCATAGTGAAGTTATGCCCAAAGCATCATCGCTTTATGTAATTATGCAACAACTCGCTGCCCTTTCTTTAGTGGATCTTTTCAAAGTTAGGGCAATAATCAATGCGTTGATTGAGGAAAAATCTTCTCCACTGTCCAATATTTTGAGTGTTGGAAGCTATCAAAGAGCAATATCTGTTTCTAGTGAAACGAAAGACATTGATATCGCTGCTGTATCCTCCCCTGTGATTCCGGGGTCGAGTATAAGAGGTCAGATCAGATCCGCTATTTTCTCAGGAAACTTAGAACACATTAATTTAGATGAATATCAAGTTGTCCAATTTTCTAAATCGGAAGCAAAAGGGGATGACTCCTTAGAAAGGGTAATAGAACTGGTTGACGAATGGATGGCTGATGAATCTGGATACGATGAGCAAACATACCCACAGATTGAGACAGCTTTGAACCAAAATCAGTTATCACTATAAAAACTTAGATGGGTAGAGCTATATTGCTAGACACTCATCCTTTGAGTCAAGTAACACATCCAAAAGTAAACCAAAAAGTCCAACAGTGGTTGAAATCTTTACAGAAAACTGAAACTGTTATACGTGTGCCAGAAATAGCCGATTATGAGCTTCGGCGTGAACTATTGAGACAAGGAAAACAGAAGAGTATAGATCACCTCAATAAACTTAGTCAAATTTGTCTTATACCACTGACTCCCGAAACAATGCGAAAAGCAGCCGAATTATGGGCATGGGTACGAAACCAGGGGAAGCCTACAGCAAGCAATGAAAGTTTGGATGGTGATGTAATTCTTGCTGCTCAAGCAATTCTCCAATTAAAGAGTTTTGATCAAGTCATAGTTGTGACAACAAACTTGAAACACATATCACGGTTTGAGAGCGAAGGAATATGTGTAGTGGATTGGCAGCAAACTCTTAATGAGCTAGTTTAATTCGTTGAAATTATGGCTTTTTAAAATACCTTCAATAAACTCCCGAATCTCCATCGCCACAACCCCAGCAGAAGATTCTGGTAAATCATTTCCAGCATGGGCAATCATTTTTAACTCTACTTTCGGCATCAGTTGAGCATAAACCCGACTTTTGGCTAAAGCATCTGGTGTATCTTGACCACCTTGTAAAATAAAAACTGGGGCATCTATCATATAAAGCCGCTTTTGCACTAATTCCGCCTCAATTTCTACTTGTCGCCGTTTGAAAAGTAACTGACAAGCTATGGGGAAACGCGACAATTCCTGACGTAATTGCAAATCCTGGGCAATTTTTTCATGCCAACCCAGAACTTTAGTTAAGGGAATTAGCGATCGCAACAATTTAACTATTAGTGGTGGATAATTCAATAATCGCCGCATCTTCCGGCAATGCTGTTCTTGTCCTGCTATCTCGACACCCTCTGGTGCTAGCAATACCACACCTTCAACTTTCTCTGGATACTTTAAAGCATAGCTAGCAGCAACCCAACCACCAAGAGAATGCCCCACTAAATATACTTTTTCTAGCTTGACAGCTTGCAAAAACTCAGCTAGACACTCAACTTGTAAATCTATCGAATGGTGGATATTCGGATTCTCTGATTCACCAAACCCTAATAAATCAGGTGCAAAACAATGAAAATCTTGTGCAAGAGACTCCATCACAGATAACCATTGACTGCTCTCATTCCAAGCACCATGTAAAAAAATTATAGGAGTTTTTTCACCGACTTCACGCCAGAATATTAGCCCTTGAGAAAGCTTTCTCCGGGAGTTACGGAATAGTGTATCCATTTTAATTTAGTAGTTAACTTTTAGCACCATAATAAATAGTCATTAGTCATTGGTCATTGGTTATTAGTTTTGGACAAATTACAAAGAGAGAAGTTTGAGCCGTTCGCGCAGCCTCTTGTAGAAAAGAGATGCTTCTTTAGATCATAACTTTGGCAGCAAATGACAAAGGACTAATGACTAATGACCAAGGATTATTATGCCAATGTTGTCAAGCCCTTCAAGTAGTCTTGCAACTGCCGAGTATGGTCGTGAGACATCTGTTCTGAAGGTAGGAAACTGGGAGAGAAAGCTTGGATTTCCATAACTTCCAAAGTATCCTTAATTTCCATTGTCCCATGCACCTCGGCTTCAACCACAATACAAATTGAATGGATTCTGGGATCGCGGTCTGGTGCAGAGTAAACTCCTACCAAACGGTTAATTTTCACTAAGTCTAGCCCAGTTTCCTCCATCAATTCCCGGCGGACTGTATTGGGAATATCTTCTCCCCAATCCACTATTCCTCCAGGCAATGCCCAAAGACCATCGTCACGCCGCCGGATCAGTACTATTCGACCATCAGGTAAAATTGGGATGATACTAGTGCCAGTAATGGGATGACGAAATATTATACCCAGTACTGTTTGTCCAATACGCCATAAGCTACGTGTGGACTCTACAGCTGCCGGAAAAAAAGCAATAACGTTCAATCTTCAAATTTTTTGTGTTGTATTCTATAGTTCCCTGCCACTTACATAGACTCAACTAATAAAATTTTGGTTGAGTTTTGTTTTATACAAAAATGTTTGTGGCTTGAAATTTTATTCTCACGATTTACGTAGAATATTATTGATTCTAACATCAAGTTTCAAGAGAAGCACTGTATTTATATAGGAATCCTATTTGATTTTTGAAAAAACTCCGTACATTTTAAGAGTGGCAAAATCAAAGGTAGTGTGTCGAATAAACCATTCAAACATC
>NZ_JBALDZ010000028.1:0-10654 GCF_036917155.1 Nostoc sp.
AGGAAATTATAGTACGCAACGTGTAAAATTTAACTCTAATCCCTATGGTGAAGTTTTCGTTACATAGTTATAAATTTTTTCGCCTACCTACTTAACATACAGTCATCAGTGATATAGCGGTGTGCAGTTGAGTGAGATACAAAAACTTTGCTGAAATGATTTTAGAGTAAGGACTTTGGTGTTCTCATCAAATCGATAACCGCTATAGCATAAATCGTAATTATTTCATTTAGCATAAACCCCTCCTGTTTTGACTCTGGAGGGGATTTTATTGCTTTTTTGACCCTGTTGCGATCGCCTATCTGCATAACTAGCAACTTGGGTTACTAGACTTGCAACGTCTTTCATGGTAAATGCCCCCTGGTGATCGCATTCGCAAACTTTCTAAACAAAACTAGTCTCTCGAACTGCCTGATTTTGCTGGTGTCTCCCCTTCACCACCATCTGCACACCCCCTCCAGGGCTAAATAAGAAACCCTTACGCACTGGCTGCACTGGTTTGCTATCAGCCAGTTCCATCTGCCAGTGAGACAACACTGTTGCCAAAACTACCTTCATCTCAAATAGAGCAAATGCCATGCCAATACAGCGACGGTTCCCGCCACCAAAAGGCAAATACTCAGAAGGAGAAAACTGCCGTTCTAGAAAACGCTCTGGCTTAAATTGCTTCGACTGGGGATATAAATCTTCTCGATGATGGATCAGATAAATGCAAGGAATCACCAAGGTACCAGGATTCAACTCATGGCCCATGATTTCTAGGGGGGATTTTACCAAGCGATTTAATGCCAACGTTACCACTGGATACAGGCGCAGGGTTTCTGAACAAACAGCACTCAAATAGGGCAAGCGCAAAATAGCATTTGGATCAGGGTTTTCGCCCAGGTTATCTAGTTCTTGCAGTAGTTTTGCACGCACCTCTGGCAAATGGTGAATCCAGTACAAAGCCCATGCTAAGGTTGTTGCAGTAGTCTCGTGACCCGCGGCCAAGAGGGTAATTAACTCATCGCGTAACTCTACATCAGTCATCGACTGCCCCTCTTCATCACGAGCTGCCATCATCAAAGCTAGGATATCAGTCCGAGATGGGTCAGGTTGCTCTTTGCGTTCTTGAATCTCAGCATATATAAGTTCATCAATTTGCTCTCGCAAGCGCAGGAATATACCCCAAGGACTCCAAGAACCTAAATCTCGTTGCAGTGATGGAAAAACAAGCATCATTGCCGTAACGAAAGGTTGCTTGGGATTCAGGATTTCCAGCAGCACTTCTTTGAGTTTTTCATAACGTGGTCCATCTGCTAGACCAAATACAGCTTTCAAAATCACCTCTAAGGAGATTTCTTGCATAGATGGCAGAACTGAAAAGGATTCCCCAACTTGCCATTGACTAATCACTTGCTCAGTGATATCACGGGTTAACTGACCATAAGCCAGCATTCTTTCTCCATGAAAAGGGGGTGTCAACAACTTTCGTTGGCGTTGGTGAGGCTTACCTTCTAGAGCTAATAGTGATTGCCGTCCTAATAAAGGCGATTTAATACCCGCCGGTTCACCAGAGTCTAACTGTTTTGGATCTGTCGTAAAAATCTGCTGAATCGCCTGGGGATTACTAAAAAACACTTGAGGAGTAAAAACAGGGCCAATCCGAAGAGTGAAGATATCACCATAGCGTTTAGCACAGGCTTCCATGTATTCTAAGGGATTAGTCAGCCACTGATAGGTTTGTACCCAAGGGTGAGTTTGAGGGCCGTTAGGCAGTTTAAATGCAGACATTTTTATTAATCTCCCAATGATTAAAGCAAGATTGTTATCAGCCAGTCATTCATCCACGCATAGCTTGATTAATCTTAGACCAGAGATTGGGCAGATGAACTTACCAATTCTTGAATCTGTTTTGGGGTCAATTCCTGCACATTACGCAAAACTACTGCTGCTCCTGCTGCTATTAGTGTCTCACTGTATGCATCACTACGCGCGGCTGTTTCCTGGACGTGAGGCGGTAAAACCCCTACACCAATCCAAAGGTGAGAAGAATCTAAACGCCGCGCTTTCTCTACAGTATACATATCTGCTACCGTATCCCCCACATACACTACAGCTAATCTTTGCTCAATTCCATTATCTAACTCACGAACTGTGGCAAAAAGTCCAGTGGGGTCTGGTTTACCTGGCGCATCCTCCATCGCAATCAATACAGGAGATTCTAAGCCCAGGCGTTTTTGCAATACATAGTTAGCGGAAGCACGAGTTGCACCGCTAAAAAATCCCCAAGCAATCCCAGCTTGGGTAAGTTGTTCTAAATAGCTAGGTTGTAATAATAAAGGTTCATTACAGATATACCCAGTAAAATTATTTGGGTCTGTCCCTCGGTAGCGGGATTGAAAAAAAGCAACGATCGCATCATAATCTAGTTGCAGTTGTTCGCGGCTCTGTTGTTGGGTTTCAAAGTAGCGGTAAATTAATTCTTGCGATGCTTCCCAATCGTTATTCCACACACCTTCAGACTTGAGTTGGTCAATATCTTGTGGAGTTGGACGATAGGCTTGGGTAGTAAAATATTCTACAGTATCTGCGATCGCCCGGCGATAGGAACCGCTAACATCGCGCACAACGCCATCAATATCGAAAATAGCGATCGCTTTTGCAGAAATTGGTTGAGTCATGGGTAGAGAGGAAAAGAGTTTTATAGAACCCATTTGATATCTTTTAGGCGAAGCAGATTTATCCCCAGATTATCACCAAAATCCAATTTGAACTCTCAGCCAAACCATCAAAAGCTGAAAAAGAAGCTACTGGAAAATCTGGCTTTGTGTGAGGCGAAACTGCACTAAGTTGGTTCGGACAATGAACAGTTGGCGATCGCGTAAACTCTGCACGTACTCCACCAGGGTTTTGGTTTGATTGGGTGCATAGGTAATCTTGCCACCATTAAAATATTTGTCTTCCAGCGCTTTAATATTCTGCGCCGCTTTATAGAATTTCAAAGTCCCTCTCCCAAGCTTGGGAGAGGGATTTAGGGTGAGGGCGAAAACTACAGTTCTCAACTTAGATAAGGTTTAATTCTCATTTCTGACGAACTAATCCCTGGGGAAATCCTGGTGGTAGCGACTTGACGAAATAGACCTTGACTGGTTCATCCCGATTTGAGTTCTTCACATAAGATGTACTTAGAAAAGGACGATATTGAGTCTGGTGAGCAAGATATACTTTCATGAAAGCTGTACTAAAAGCCTGAAGATGAATCCGTCCCAATTCTGGGTCACTTCCAGAGAAACGGTTAGAAGATGGTAAAATTACGCTACTCACACCACCAATCAAATCAGTATGAGTCCCTTTGTCACCAATACCCAAATACTTGTCTTTGGTAGTCAACCAAGAAAATGCTTGTACTTGTTCCAACAAGACGGGAGTAACCGTGTCTGAGGCTCCACCAGCAATGACTACAGGAATTTCGATTCGGCTCATACCTGCTTGCCCAAGAATACTACTCGTGAATGGATTGAGAGCAATCACAGCTTTAACTCGGCGATCGCGTAAATCTAGGTTGCTTAAGTTTTGTTGGATCTGTTCATAATCAGGAGAATTTTTTCCCAGTGCTAAAGCACGACACTGCAACAACAACGAAACATTAACCGAATCGGGTTCAGATTTACAATCTTTGTGCAACTGATTAATATTGATGCGTGCGCCAGCTAAGACTAAGGCTGTGTAACCACCAAAAGATTGTCCAATCACACCGACTTGTTGAACGTTGATTTTTCCTTGTAGCCAGGGATCAGATGTTGAACGCTGCTCTAATTGATTAAGCACAAAAGTTACGTCTAAAGGTCGGTCAATTAATTCTGTGTCTGCAAATACTTGTTGGCTTTTCCCTGTGAGTAGTGCTTCCATTTGGAGAGAATCACTACCAGGATGCTCAGGAACAACAACAGCAAATCCATAGGATGCTAAATTTTCTGCCAAGTAAGCAAAGCTATCGCGATCGGAACCTAGTCCATGAGAAATGACTACAACTGGTGCAGGTGTTTGACTTTTAGGTAAATAAATATCGGTTTGAATGACTCTAGTTTTAATACTTCCAGTCAGGGATTTACGATTAGTATCCACAAAGGCGATCGCTCTCTTCTGCCAAGAAAACGGTCCTGACTTGTTGTATAACTGCGGTAATTTTGAGATATCTACAGGTGGTTCAGCCGATGCTTCTGTATTAGACTGTTGCTCAATTACAGAGAGAGCTTGACTTGTCTCCTTGTTTAGAGTAGAAAGTTTATTCATCAGTGCCAAAAGCTCTTCAGAATTAATCCGAATACTCTGTGAAGGGAAGTAGCGCATCGTATTCAGGAGTGTAAATCCCTTTGGATCAGCCGCCGCTAGAATCAACGCCGCACGAATTGCATAAAAACCGTTTTGTCTGGAATCTGTTTGAATCAATTCACCCGCAGATTTTAACATCGATTCTCCAATTTCTGAATAGAGAAATTGAGAGACTGCTACGGGACTTAATTTTTGTTTTTCAGTCAAAACCTGACGCAGTTGAGCAATATCCTCTGGTTTAAGGTACTTTGTATATGATGCTAGTTGACTGCTAATTTTACCTTCTTGAGCATAAGTTTTTAAATCAGTAACAGGAAGAGAAAATTCTAAAAGACTGTAAGAAAATTTTATTTGTTCAGCACCGAGAGCTGGCATCATTCCCATACTCAACAGCCCGATAGTGGTACCGACCCAAGAAGGAATTTTAAGTTTCATAGCATCGTGTGAATGAGTAATTTGAATCACAAACAGACTCGTGTCTTCTAAAGCACGGGCAGTACTTGTATAGAAATGGTATTGGAAGTCAAGCTTGAGAGTGATGCCTGCGGCAACTCCTTCGGAGAACGCATCCTAATCGCTTTCAAGAAACAAACTAGTGGTCTGTCTCATTAAATTTGAGTGATAAGAGAACGAACCGCATTCGCGTTAGCGTCTCCCCTTGGGAGAAAGACGCAAAGAGCGCGAAGAAAGAAAGAAATTGAAATTTGATTGACCCCGCAAAATTAATGGGACAGACTACTATAGCGGTTCTTAATTGCATAGAATACAGACCATTTGTAGAGGCACAGCAATGCTCATTGGTGTCAACTTAACGTGAAACCGCTTGTCCGCCGGGAATTGAAATTCCCGTCTCATAGCTAAAGTCATCTGAAGATGACTAAATATCGCCAAAAATCTCCAGTCTACTTCAGTAGACTTTAGCCTATTAGCCAAAGAAATTTATTTCCGGGCGGGCATGGAAGCCAAGAATTAAGCTATTTCCAGCTGAAGTTGACACCAATGAGCAATGCTGTGCCCTATTGTGTATTGCATCCAAACGAGAACCGCTATAGTAGTCCACCACACCAACTTTGATGGGTGAATAAGTTCGTAGTTAGGACTTTAGTCCTTAATTTGAGCGCTTTAGCGCTCACTACAAACCAAGCATTGTTGACCGAGAAGATTGGAGATTGAAGATCGCAGATTGCAGATTGAATATTTTTGGTACAAGCCCAGCATATTGTGGGCGGAATAAATCTAAAATCGTCAATCTCAAATCCTCAAGCTGCATCCCTTGTGGGTGCAGTCAATCTCAAATCTACAATCGGCAATCTACAATTGTTTGACTTGGCGGACTACTAGAAGGAAAAAGGATTTGACTTGTTTGTTTCATTTGTAGCGTGTGGTGCGCCGCTCTCAAACAGTTAAGCAGGGGCATCTCCCTGAAACTTGACGACTGTTCCTTGACTCTTTCCATTCAAAGAGGCAAATTCTCCAGATGGAGTAGGTTCAGGCGATTGGGGCGGCTTACCTTTAGAGGTAAAGTCTGTGAGGTTTTTGACCACCACATAAAGGACAGGTACTAGCAGCAGGCTCATGATCACGGAGATAAATAACCCACCAAACACCGCCGTACCAAGGGATGTCCGGCTGGCTGCACCAGCCCCGGATGACAGTAGTAGGGGAAGGAATCCACACAGGGAGGCGATGGTGGTCATGAGAATCGGGCGGAGTCGCTGTTGAACTGCATGGAGTACGGCTTGGGCGATGGTCATTCCTTTCTCCCGCGATTGGTTGGCAAATTCTACAATCAAAATCGCGTTCTTACTCGCCAAACCAATCAGCATCACCAGTGCCACCTGACAGTACAAATCGTTGACTAATCCGCGCACTGAGACAAATAACAGAGCGCCTAAAATCGCAAAGGGTACTGTCAGTAGGATGATGATTGGGTCAATGTAATTTTCGTACTGCGCTGCCAAGATGAGAAACACAGCCACGATACCAAGACCAAAGATCAGAATCGTTTGTCCGCCAGACTTGGCTTCTTCTCTAGAAATTCCTGTCCAGTCATAACCCAAACCGGGCTGGTCGATCTCCTTAAAGGTCTCCTGCATCGCCGCAATTGCTTGCCCAGAACTGTAACCAGGCGCAGCATTGCCTTGAATCTTGATGGAGCGGAATAAGTTGAAGTGGTTGATGGTTTGGGGTCCTGTAATGGGAGTCACTTTGGCGACTTCATTTAGTAGCACCAGATTACCACTTCGGGAACGGACATTAATTTGACCAATATTGTCTGGAGAGTTCCGAAACTGTTCATCTGCTTGGATATATACTCGGTAGCTGTGCTGAGAGAAAGTAAAATCATTGACATACTGCCCACCCATGTAAGCGCCCAGGGTATTCATTGCCTCACTAAAATCGACATTGAGGGCTTCTAAGCGATCACGGTTAATGTCAATCTGGTACTGGGGGGTGCTGGCTGTGAATTGAGTGAACACTTGGCGCAAGATAGGATTTTGATTGGCTTTGGCAATTATTTGTTGCGCGATCGCCAGAAATTGATCGATACTCAGTTGTCCGTTGCTGCGGTCTTGAAGTTGAAATTCAAAGCCACCCGTTACCCCATAGCCAGAGACGGCGGGTAGGTTGGATGTAAAGATCAACGCATCTTGATTTTGGGCAAAGATCCCATTTAGCCGTTGCACAATCCCCTTCACCGAATGTTCCTCACCCTGGCGCTCTTTCCAATCTTTCAGCTTAAAGAAAAATGTCCCCTGATTTGGGCCATTGCCATTCAGACCAAAACCGGCAATGACGAGAGAGGTTTCCATCTCCGGCACTTCTTTTTTCAGGGTTTGAGACACAGTGTTAACAATTTTTTCGGTATAGGCGAGGGAAACACCATCGGGAGCCTGAATCAGACCGACCATAATACCTTGATCCTCATCTGGCACAAATCCACTGGGGACGGAAATATATATAAACGCCGTTGCCGCCAGTCCGAGGATAAATAGCCCCACTACAAACATTCTGATGCGGATCAGGAACTTGCTCAGACTCTCGTATTGCTCCAGTACCCAGCTAAAGCCCCGGTTGAACTGACGAAAGAACCAGCCCAGAGGTCCTCGCCCTTCACCCTCGGTATGATGCAGGAAGAGTCCAGACATACTGGGGGTGAAACTCAGGGCATTGAATAAAGAAATGCCGATGGAGAAGATAATGATCAATGCGAACTGCCGATACATGATGCCGGTCGCCCCCGGAAAAAAGGATACCGGGATAAATACCGCCATCAACACCAAGGAGGTGGCAATCACCGCCCCAGAAAGCTCCCCCATCGCCTCAAAAGCCGCTTGCCGTCGGTCTAAGCCTTGTTCCATCTTGGCAGCAATCCCTTCTACCACGATGATCGCATCGTCTACCACCAAACCTGTTGCCAGTACTAATCCAAACATGGTCAACGTGTTGAGTGAGAAGCCGAAGAGATAGGCAAAGGCCAATGCACCAACCAAGGATACAGGAACAGCGATCGCCGGAATAATTGTCGCCCGCCAATCTTGCAAAAAGATGAAAATCACCAGCACTACTAGGGCGATGGCTTCCATCAGCGTCTTGAGTACTTCTTCGATTGAGACTTCCACAAATTTGGTGGTGTCGTAGGCAATGACGGCTTTCACCCCTGGAGGAAAGTTTTTCTCCAGCTCTGCGATTTGCGCTTCCACGGCTTTGGCAGTATTCAGCGCATTGCTGCCCGGAAGCTGATAGATCAGCATCGCAACGCCAGGTTTGCCCTGTACCAATGCCGAAGTTGTATAGTCCTTCGCGCCTAACTCGGCTCGTCCCACATCCTTGAGTTTAACCAGTGTCCCGTTAGTGTCAGACTTGATGACCAAATTCTCGAATTCCTCGACATCTTTTAATCTACTATTGATGCGGAGTGGGAAATTCGATTTCTGATCCGTCTTCGTGGGCGCTTGACCAATCGACCCTGCTCCCACCTGAACATTCTGAGAAGTTAGGGCAGTGCTGACATCCGTTGCAGTTAATCCCCGACTGGCTAGAGCGTTGGGGTCAAGCCATAGCCGCATCGCATATTGGCGTTCCCCAACCAAAGTTGCATCCCCAACACCAGGGACTCGCTTGATAGCATCGGTGATGTATAGGTCAACATAGTTACTCAAAAAGATGTTGTCGTACTCGCTATTTTCGGCATAGAAGCCATAAACTAGGAGAATGCTGTTGGAACGTGCTAGGGTAGTTAATCCAGTTTGCCGCACAGCCTCAGGTAAACTTGGTTCAGCGATCGCAGCTCGATTCTGCACGTTAACTTGGTTAATGTTGCGGTTGCTAGCTGGATCGAACAGAGTTGAAATGGTGCTGGAACCGTCATTACCACTGCTTGAAGTCATGTATTGCATCCCCTCAACCCCGTTCACTTGCCGCTCAATCACCGTTGAGACGGTATCTTCAACGGTTTGAGAATCTGCGCCAATATAGACGCTGGAGGTTTGCACTTGAATGGGGGCAATTTCTGGTAAGTTGTTAATCGGCAGCAAAGGAATACAAATGCCACCAATCAGCAAGATTAGGATGGTGCAAACCGTTGATAAAACAGGTCGCTTGATAAAGGTGTCTGCGATCGACATGATAATTAGTCCTAATACTGTTTTTTTTCAACGCAAAGGTACGCGGAGGTTAGCGCAAAGGTACGCGGAGGTTTTTAATAATTAGGCGCATATTCTTTGCGTTCCTCTGCGCTTACCTCTGCGCCCCTACCCTGCGGGAAGGCGAAACGCCTATGCGTTTAAACTAAGATTGTGGTTGAACGGGGACACCATCTCGCAGTTTGAGAATATTAGACACCGCTATGCGATCGCCTGGTTTAATTCCCTCTAAAATGGGATAGCGATCGCTTTGCACTTCACCCAACTTCACAGGTTTTTGATGGACAACGAATTGCGGCTTTTCTTTTGACTTGTCTTCTTCCACCACCTTTTCCTTTGACTTGTCTTCTTCCACCACAAAGACAAAATTCTGTCCACCAATGCGACTCACCACTTGAGTCGGAATCAAAATCCCCGGTTGCTGGCTCCAGATAATCCGAGCGCGAACATATTGCCCATCCCGCAATTTGCCACCAGAATTAGTAAATCGAGCTTTCACTAAAATAGATTGAGATGTACTCACTTGTGGCGAGATAAAGTTAATGCTGCCAGTAGTTAAACGCTTACCTGTGTTGGCATCCAGTAGCTGTACAGGTAATCCCCGACGCAGTTGAGCAGCATTGTTGGATGGCACCGAAATTCGCATATCTAGGGCATCGTTTTTGGTAATTGTGGTCAAGGTTCCGCCAATATTCACGTAATCGCCCACTTTGACGGAGAAATCGCCCACAATTCCATCAAGCGGTGCAACCACCTGCTTCTGGTTCAGATTCACTTGATTTGAGGCAACTTGAGTCTGGGCTTGCTGCACGTTCGATTGTGCTTGCTTGACACTGGCTTGACTGGCGTTCACCTGCTTTTTAGCAGCATTTAGGGTAGCGATCGCTGCATCTAAGTTGTTTTGAGCAATATCGAGTTCTTGCCTTGCCTGTGCGCCTTCTGTTACAAGCATCTTGGTTCGCTGGAACTGCACTTGCTGTAATTTCACATCTGCGGCGGCTTTAACTTGATTGGCTTGTTGTTGTTCAAGTTGTGCCTGGGCGGTTACTACAGCCGCCCGATTGGAGTTAACCACAGCTAGGGCGCTGGAGACATTGGCTGTAGTCTGATCCAAACTTAAAGATAAAATCGGCGTTCCCTTGCTGACGCGATCGCCACTGGCTACAAATATGCGTTCGATTCGCCCTTGAATTTGTGGCTGAAGCGAAACGCGTTCCTGGGCTTCTAATGTGCCAACAAACTCGGAGGTAGATTGAACTTGACTCGATTCAACAGTCTGCACCTTAACCGGAAGAGGCGGTGGCGCTTTTGCTGGCGGGGCTTTTCGATTGCCTAATAATTGCCAGCCCACAAAGCCCCCACCCCCAATTAGCAGAACTGCCAGTATGACCCAAAGCCATGTCTTGCGCTGTCGCGGGGGTTTAGAAGCGGTTTCTTCAGTATTGACCGGATCTGTTGACACTGGCGCTAAGACTGAACCAGAGCGGTTTACAGCACTGTTTTTCAGATCAGCAGTTGGCTCAGAAGATACAGATTCAAATGGGCGATCGAGTGACATAAGATATTCAACTCCGTCAGACAATTTTAGATTTGGGATTTTGTGTGGGTTTGCACATAAGATGAAATTTGGACAACGGAGTTACAAGGGTTTGGGGCGACTAGATTCGCGCATAAAGTGAAAACCCTTACCCCAC
>NZ_JBALDZ010000029.1:0-71511 GCF_036917155.1 Nostoc sp.
GCTCCTCTGCTCCTCTGCTCCTCTGCTCCTCTGCTCCTCTGCTCCTCTGCTCCTCTGCTCCTCTGCTCCTCTGCTCCTCTGCTCCTCTGCTTTTTACTTCTTACCGTCTGCCACCACCACGATAAGGCACTTCCGAGACATCAGCATCTTCTAGCTTTATTTTCGGTGCAAACACTTCTTGATGTTGCTGCTGCTGAATTTTTTGCTGTGCAAACTTCACGCGGGTGCGAACTCCCAAATCGGTATCGTTATCGAGTATTTGCTGAAGTTGATTTGTAATTCGCGACGCTTGATCGGGTAAAGTGGCTGCTATTGCAATGGCTAGTGTTTCTAAACTGGTCACTGCTGCATAGCGTACTACCCACTCTGGATCTTGAGAAATTAGTAATAGCGCCTCTAATACCTGAGTCTGAACAGATTCCACTTTCTCCGCCGGTAGTTGATGCCAGCTTAAAGTGCCTAATCCCCTAGCAGCTGCCCGCCGCACACTTAAGGAAAAATCGGTTTTTGCTGCCTCGAGTAAAGTATCCAGTGCCCGAACATCGCCAATTCCTGCTAAGGCACGAATCGCCCAGGCTCTAGCACTGTAGTTGTAGTCATCAATTAGTTCCAATAGAGATGGTACTGCGGCTTCCCCGATCGCAATCAGCCCATCAACCGCCGCCACTGCCGCCCCTGGATTGTTGTAGCCCAAAGCGGCAATCAGAGTGGGAACAGATTCCTCTATACCAGCTGTCGCTAACTCCTGAACTGCGTCTAATAAGCGATCTGAGGAGTCTGCTTCTTCTACAGCACGGATCAATATTTGGGCCAGGTCACTGTTATTCATAATAGTTTTTCATGGGTCATTAGGGATCAGCCAATTGTAGCTTAAGTTCTCCGTAGTTGACACTACACATAAACCCCCTAACCCTGATTTTGCAGTTTGGTTGGGGGTTTATGTCTGGTAAATATTTTTTTAAACGTATTAATAACAACTAATTCCCTGAAAATTATAACTACAACAGCGAGTCCATCAAATTCATCACTTTCATCGCACCATCTGACAAAGTGCTTGTTGCCGTGTGGTTAACTTGATGTTCTAGTAATCCTTTGAGAGAAATTAGCTTCAGGCTATTTTCGGCAAGAGTCTCGGCGATCGCATCTGCTGCGGGTAGATATCCAATCGCTCCCAAATCTGCTAAAACTGCTCGTCGCAATTGTAATTTCTCTCCCCCTAAAGCTTGTACCAACCGTTCTCCATAAACTGGCTCTTGGGTTAATTGATACATGGCTCGTGCAGCAGCATATTGCACCAATTCAATTGGATGCTCTAAAAATGGTTTTACCAAAGGGGTGAACTCAGTTGCCCTCAAGGTTCCCAAGGCTTCTAATATGGCCTCGTAGGGTTGAGATAAATCAGGCTGCTTTGATATCAGTTGCTCACCGTGCAAACCGACTTGTAATAAATTAATCAAGACGGGAACACAAACCGGATCGCCCAGCATTTCTAAGGATTGTGCCGCCGCTTCCCGGACATAAAAATCTGAGCAGTCTAAACACGCAATTAAAGGTGAGACTGCCTGGCGATCGCCTAGTTTCCCTAAGGCTCTGGCTGCGTTCCGTCGTAGAGGATATCCGCCTTCTGGTGTCCGATCGGCTTCATCTTCTAAAGCTTTAATCAGTCCTGTAACCGCAGCTGTTTCAGATATCCGAAATCTACCCAACCACCAGGCAGCATAAAACCGCAGACCTAAATCTGCACTTTCTAGATTAGCGATCGCTTGCTCTACTGTTAAAGATTCACCATCGCCAGAGTTCCCTGTCGATGATAAATCTTCAAATTTCTGCGGACTAGAATTCATTATGAAGAAGGAGGATCGCTTTGTTCGCTATCTGTTTTAGCTTCAGCGTTCAATGGCTGAATGCTGACTATCTTGCCACCCAAGCGAGTAATTCGCTGCATTTCTCGATTCATCCGGTTCTCTGGTACTGTGAAAAACACAGTGGCACTAGAACGAATGGGATAGTTGGTTTTTTCAGTTTCTTCGCTTTGGCGCAGACCCACTACTTCATACCGAAAGTAGCGACTACTCGTTCTACTACTAATTTGTCCAACCATAAAATTAATTCCCAATTCTAAGTTGTCATTATTGTCATTAGTCTTTTGTCTTTAATAATGACTAATGACTAATGACTATTGACTAATGAGACTAAAGTGGTTTCACACTAGCTATTTTACCACCTTGTTTTACCACTCTTTGGAAGTAACTAGATAGTTCTTCATAAGGTATAATCACCGCTTGATTGACACGGCGGGTGCTAGGATACCCAGCGCCAAAAACACCTGCCACTTCAATGCGATAAAGTCTGCCTTCTTTACCAAAAGTTCCCGCACCACCAAAAGTACTGTTGGGGGTAACGCCTTTTTCAGAAGCAACGTATGAAAAGCCGGAGGGACCACCAGAGGGAGGAACAACGATGGATGCACTATTCCGTCCTAGTTCGCTAGCAAGGCGGGAAGATTTGCCTTTGAGTTGGGAGGTATCGCTACTGGCATAACCACGATAAAGTTGGAATATCCGGCTAAATCCGACAGTTTTCTGTCCTGTTTGGGTTTTAAAGCCGCGATAGTAAGGCACTATATTTTCACCAAAGCTAGATTGATACTCTGGTGAATCAATATAAGAATCAATGTCGGCTTCATATCCCTTGTTTTGGTACAAGTCTAAGTGATAGACAACATCAGACTCATCATAAGGGGCACGACCCAACAAATGTTTGTAGTTGAGTTCGATGACGCGAGTTTGGAAGTTGTCGTAGAAAAACTTCGATTTGTACAGTTCTGATTTAGCTAGTTGACGCACAAACTCTTGTACTGTATTTTTCCCATCGCGCAGGATAGATTCAGCACTTGTGAGGCGGTCAGATGTCAAGATGTAGTTGTTGCCCAAAACTTGACGATAGACGGCAGCAATTACTCTCTCAATGTCTTCTTTGGTTGCATTTGGACGCAATTCTACAGGAGACTGATCGCTAAAAGGTTCTGTTCCCAAACGGGAAGCTGCTGTTGTAATAGCCATTGGTAATTTTCCCTTTGTAATTAATAATTGGGGACTGGGGATTAGGGATCGGGGATTGGGTACTGGGTATTAGGTATTGGTTATCCCCTTTATCCTCTTAGTCCCAATTCCTAGTCCCCAGTCCCCAGTCCCCAATCCCCAGTCCCTATTTATACGGCTGTAATGCTAAGAACTCGGCTGCCCTTGCGATTCAACTGCTGCAATTTACTAGAAAGTTGCTCGTAGGGTACGATCAACTCCGCAGTACCACGCCTGACTACAGTTGAATTTGGGGAAGCTGATTGTAGCACTCTGATGCGGTATGTTTCGCCACGACCACCTGTAGAAAGACCAGTTAAGGCTCCAGCAGAAACGGGGTAAATAGGTGAAGCTAGATTCTTCGCCACTTCCCAGGTTAGCCGTCCTTGTTTTTGTCCTTGAGCGCGATCGCTATTGGCATAACCGCGATACAGTTGGAACAGTCGGCTATAACCAACGTTTTTCTGTCCTACTTGACTCTTAAAGCCTCGATAGTAGGGCACAATATTTTCGCCAAAACTCTCTTGATATTCTAATGAGTCAATGTAGGAATTAATCTCAGCTTCGTAACCTTGTGAGTTATAAAGCTCAACATGGTATGAAATCTCTGACTCATCTTCTGGGGCACGCCCCAATAAATGCTTATAATTCAACTCGATAAACCGAGTTTGGGAATTGGAGTGGAAAAACTTATCCCGATATAGTTCCGATTGAGCAATGGCTTGCACAAATCCCCGAACGGAGATTCCACCTTGCTGCAACAGTGATTCTGCGCTGACAAGACGCTCTCCCTCAAGTAGATAGGCATTACCCAAAACCTGACGGTAAGCCGCCCGGATAACCACTGCTACATCCGCTTCTGTTCTATCAGGACGTAGTTCTACTGGCGCCGAATTCTCAAACGCTCCAATCCCTAATCTTGCTGCTTGTCCCAAAGCTGCCATCTTTAAAACCTCCTCAGTTTTAACTGCAAAACTAAAAACTTTTTAGAAAAATTTTTTCTAGTCTTTTAACAGTCTTTTGAAATTGACACGTAACCGTTCAGGGCAAAAGTAAAAAGTTAAAAGGCACTCATAAAGAAAAAGAAAAATGGTTTAAAGCCCCTAAATTTATTTATGGGAATTATCTTTTTACTTTTTACTTCTTAATGTACCTTTAGTTACGGTGATCGTTAAGGCATCGCTGCCTTAATATCCTCTTTCCACAGGTTCCCAGGCTCACTTTATGGGTTCAGCATTCTCTAATCTGAGAAACTCCCAAACGCTGCAAGTAGCTTGCTTCCCTCCAGGGTTACACAAACTCGCTACTGCTACGCTAGAGAAGATTGTACTGCCTCACCACATTTGCCACGAGGGCATAGTGATATCTCCTTACGTTATTTCGGGCGTATACTTTCCCCAGTTCAGGGGTAGGTTTTTAAATCTTGTACTGATAAAAATATTGTGCCAATTGACGGTAGCTTAGAAGAGGCACTGAGTTGCGAACTTTCCCAAAAGTTGTAGCAAGTACCGTGCTACATCGGCAGCTTTCATCCCTGTTCTAAAGCAAAAAATACAGAACTACGTTCCTCTTTCTCCAGGGTATTCAGCTAGCGTTTCCTAAAAAACTGCCCGGAGAGGTAAACAACTCATAGAACTTACTTGTCATAAGAGCTGATTTCCTCTCCGGGCTAAAGAAATACTCTTAGCTTAGAGTATTGATTACATAGTCGATGTAGGAATTTGCTTCAACAGCAGGATCGCCGCTTAGACCGTGGTTAGCTTTGATGTACTTGAGAGCTTCAATGTACCAGCTAGGAGACAGGTCAAAAGTCCGGTTGATTTCAGCCAAGCCAGAAATCAAGAAATCGTCCAAGGGGCCTGTACCACCGACAACTAAAGCATAAGTGATAATCCGCAAGTAGTAGCCGACATCACGTACACACTTGCCTTTACCGCGTGTATCTGACGCGAAGTTAGGGCCTTGTTGTTGGGTGGTGTAAGGGAACTTGTTATATACTGCTTGAGCAGCACCTTCGGTCAAACGTTGAGCATTAGCGCTTAAAGCTTTTGCTGCTTGTAAGCTAGCTGGTGCTTGACGGAAGCGACCAAAAGCAACTTGAATTTCGGTGCTGCTGAGATAGCGGCCTTGAGAATCAGCCGATGCGATCGCTTCAGTTAGAGGTGTTTTTGTCATTTTGGTATTTCCCTTTTACAAACGTTATGGTTGAAATTTTGTTTTGTCCTATGGACAATTATTTAGTCAACATCAGCAATGCTTGGCTTAAGCTACAGCAGCAGCAGCACGATCAAAATAGCCAGCTATTTCAGATGCCAAAGCACTGCAATCGCCTCTGGTGATATTGTTTGTATCGTTGACAATGGCCAAAGAAGCTTGTTTTAGCTTCTGAATACCAACTGCAACTGAAGCTCCGGGAGTTCCCAATGCCAAATAGGTTTCCCGTAAGCCGTTGAGGGCACGGTCATCTAGCACGCTAGAATCGCCAGCAAAGATCGCATAAGTGATGTAGCGGAGAATGATGTCCAAGTCTCTGATACAAGCAGCTGCACGACGGCTGGTGTAAGCATTACCACCTGGAGTGATCAATTGGGGTTGTTCTGCCCACAAATCACGAGCCGCAGCAGCAACAAGAGCTGACGCATTGCTGGTAATACGGTTAACCGCATCTGCACGCTTGTTACCATCTTTGACTAGTTCGCTCAAAGCATCCAATTGTGCATCGGAGAGATATTCGCCGCGTGTATCAGCCTGGGATACTACTTTTGCAAATGCATCTAAAACCATTGCGTTAAATCTCCTAATTTGCTTGGTTAAGAATAATTTGGACTCAAAACTGAATGGTTCAGTTTATTTTTGATGTCAGCACTGCCTGACGAGTTACGAAAGGGTTAAAACAGACATCCAAGAAATAAGTTTACGATCTCCAGGCTTTCAGATTAAAACTTTTGTTAGAAAACTTCAAACTTCTATGAAGGACTGGAAAACCTGATTAAGATGTTGTTTTTTACTCTCAAGTTCTCTTTATACAATGCTGCCGCATCATTATTTATTACAAATTATTGTTATGTTTGTGAATTTTATTTACATAACTTCACATCTTTGTCTCTGTTAGACCGTAGAGAAATTTATTCTGAGAAATTCCTTAAAGAATGCGTAGGCGTAGCTCGCCGCAGGTATCGCGCCTATAATTATGTATGATTTACTACTTAAATGGCTTTTAATAAATATAATATAACTGCTAGAAATACGTAGTAGTTGGGTCTCTGTCGATACAAATTTAAATTTTGGCTGATCAGTATTTAAGTATGTAGTGTATTAGTCGCATCTGTTCTAGCCCAGTATTTCTGTGAGTTTTTCTAGATTTGGAATACAAGGCTGTCTAAGAAGCTCTGAATTGTTAAATTGCAAGATTTACATACCAAAGAAAAAAGACTTGATTTTGGATGAATTTCCATGATAGTCTGCATTCAACCATAAACTACGGTTTATTGATATATTTACCGTAGTTAAAATTGCCCAGTGTGTTTGTCACTTTGCAAACTCATATTTAATGGAAACGAAAATCACCTCGTTATGGTAAAAAACTGGTTTGAATGGCACGACCTCTACAAGAACGAACCAAAATTGCAACAACGCCTGCAAATTGTGCAGGAATACATTTCCCATAGCTTGAATTTGTCCCAACCAGGGTTAATCCGTGTAGTTAGCGTTTGCGCGGGCGATGGACGAGATTTGCTAGGAACGTTATCAAATCACCCACGGGCAAAAGATGTTCATGCGCGCCTTGTAGAGCTAAATCCCCAACTAGTTGAACGTGGACAAGAAACAATAGAATCGTTGGGTTTGACAAAACAAATTGAGTTTATCAATGGTGATGCAACCATTTCCTCAAACTATGTAGGAGCAGTACCAGCAGATATCGTGATTGTATGTGGTGTATTCGGCAATCTCGCAGATGAAACTGAACTCAATCGCTTACTGGCAAACCTGAGTTTTCTCAGCAAAAAAGGTGCCTTTGTAATTTGGACTCGTGGACACTCTCAGGGTATTGCTCACTCTGAAACTGTTCGTAAATTTTTCCGTGAATATGGATTTGAAGAAGTGGACTTCAAACTCACTGCAACAGGAGACATGGGAGTAGGTATTCATCGTTACTTGGGTGAAAGTTTGGCTGCACCCAAAGAGCAGCAGTTTTTCGCTTTTACTGGTACTCCAAGTAAAGCCAGATGAAGAGTGCTGAGTGATGAGTGCTGAGTTGAAAGACCGCCCACAATATGCGGGGCTTTTACCATAGTGCGGAACTACTGAGTAATCTTCTTGTTACTCAGCACTCTCTTTGCCAAGGCACTCAGGACTGAATGAGGTAAATAATATCTGTGACATACTCCTACACGGACTGCAAGCAGTGCAGCGTAGGCTTCTCACCCAATCCGGCTATTGCTTAGGAGGCGAGTAGCTCTATTAAAGAGACGGAATGCCCTACCGCCCCTATTTATTAATTTTAACTTAGATTTGTTCGTTTCCTCCACATCCCTTTTTCCCGTGCTTTACACATCCAAAAAGGGATAGTCGTCACCTCACTCGCATTCATCTCACACTCCTAAAAGTGAGTGTGAGATGAATGCTGATCCAGCTAAAATTTTTTTGACACAAAACCTATGACCGCTACAGTGAAGCCTCAGTATACAAAAATATTTCGCCGTTTCACACGGCTTTTAGCACCTGGGTTGTTAACCTTGGCAACTTCATTAACATTAGTTAGTTGCACAACTGAAGGGCAAAAAGCTCAAACCCCATCTGCTGCGATAAATGTATCTGATACCAATTCCAATTCATCTGCAATTAAAGCGAAAGTACTCCGTATGGGGTATCAATCAGCAGGCGATTTGGTCAGATCGCAAAAAGTATTAGAAAAGCGTCTAGAACCTCTAGGGGTAAAGGTGGAGTGGGCACAATTTGTCCAAGGGCCACAACTAATGGAAGCGATGAATGTCGGCAAAATCGATTTAGGTTCCGTTGGAGAAACTCCGCCTATTTTCGCTCAAGCGGCCGGCGCTCAAATCGTTTATGTGGTTGGTTCTCGACGCACTGCAACCACGGGTAGATCAAGTGTGATTGCTGTCCCACCAAATTCTCCCATTAAGAGCGTCAAGGATCTCAAAGGACAAAAAATCGTCTTTCAAAAAGCTTCTGCATCTCACTATTTTGTCTTTAGAGCTTTGGAAGATGCGGGTTTAAAACCCAGCGATATTAAAATCTTGAGTATACCTACAGTAGAAGCTAGTAGTGCTTTTTTAGAAGGGAAAATTCCGGTTTGGGTAGCGGGCGATCCTTATCTAGCTTTGGCTGAAAAATCAAATAAGATCCGAGTAATTAAGACTGCCGAAGGACTTGATACCCCTGGTGCATACTATATTGGTGCAAGGCAGTTTGCGGTTGATAATCCGGGAATTCTGCGGATAGTGATTGAGGAGATTGATAAACTCCAGCGCTGGGCTGAGGCAAATCCCAAAGAAGTAGCAAAAATCATTGGGCCAATCCAAAAACTACCTCCTGACATTATGGAAAAGGTAGTTAGCCGCCGCAGTTATGGCTTGAGAGCCATTTCCCCAGAGTTAATTAAGGAACAACAGCGAGTTGCAGATTACTTTTATAAATATGGTGTGATTCCTAAACAGGTCAACATTCAGGAAGCTTTGCTGACACCTGAACAATATGCTGCAATTACTCCAGAATCTATTAGCCAAAAATAGGTTGAAAAGACTTATGATGCAATAGACATCTCCAGAAATTAAATATGCGTTACCCAGAATCCTTGTAGAGACGTAGCAGTGCTACGTCTCTACATTCATTTTCACCAGATGTCTAATACGGTTCATTTATCCCTCTCCTAAGAAACAAGGCAGGAGGCAGGAGGCAGAAGGCAGAAGGGAAGAGGATTTGACTTGTTTCTTAGGAGAGGGATATGGTGAGCCAGCGCGTTGGGCGGGTTCCTAATCCGTTGCCGGATTAGAATCCCCTCCCTTTAGGGATGGGGTACAATACTGCGTAGGTTTTGGAATTTCTTGGTTGAGGCAAGCAGGGGGAGTAGGGGGAGAAATGGAGGCTGGCGTTGAGTTTTGCTTCCCCTGCAACGCCAGCCTCCCCTGCTGATCCGAGCAGTATTGGGGTAGATGTCAATCGAATTTATTTTGGAGAAAGGCGATAACACGCTTGAATGCTTGGGGGTCTTGGTAAAGAAAGCGATGACCGCCTTTAAAGAACTCTAAATACGAACCTGGTATCTGTTTGTGTATCACCTCAAGATTGGCAGGAGGAGATATGCCATCGTGATGACCGCCGCAGATATAGACAGGAAGATGCAGTTGAGAAAGCCGATTATATGTATCGTGAGCAGCACGAGCCTCAAGCTGGCGACGACGGCCAATTTCACGACTTGGTTCGTCTACACCCTCTTGAGCCGCTGCTAGTGTCAGCTTCACTAAATCCTGAAATTGTGCAGTTCGGCTAGAAAGCCAAGCTTCCTCTTGCCACCGGGTATCAGCAATTGTGATTTGCCGATGAGCCACTTCCTCAATTGGGAGGTTCACAAGTTCATGTAGTGGATATGATGACCCACCAGCACCGCCACTACTAGTACAGGCTAAAACCAGACGTTCAACACGGTGCGGATAGCTCAGTGCCAACTCTTGGGCTACCATACCTCCGAAGGAAATTCCGATGACATGAGCGCTCTCCCACCCGACTGCATTTAACAAAGAGTCTGCATCGGCGGCGTAATCTGCTATGGTGTAGGCAATATCAGGTTTTGAAGTTTGACCGAGACCGCGCTGATCGTAGGCTAAAATTTCAAAGTGTGGGGCTAACGGTGAGTCAAAAATAGTAGGCGATCGCCGCAAGTCTCCTCCAGTACCACTAATACTGAGTAGGCGTTGACCAGTGCCACGAATCTCATAATACATTTGCAAATCACGAACCGATACAAATGGCATGAGTATTTTTCCTGATTAATTTTGCAGAAGTCGATCGCAATATCTCTAAATAAGCATCCTCTTTTTATCCTCACTGGATGTTGTTCCATTAAGGGGCTGCTAGATTCCCGACTTCTTAAAGAAGTCGGGGATCTGAACACCACTAACCTCTCAAAACTTTTGGGACAGACCACTAGTGGTTCATCCCATTAAATTTGAGGGATAAGAGAACGAACCGCATTCGCGCAGCGTCTCCCCTTGGGAGAAGGACGCAAAGAGCGCAAAGGAAGAAGGAAAGAAGAGAAATTGAAATTTGATTCACCTATCAGAATTAATGCGATAGACCACTAGTTTCTACCAAACACACTGCCAAGGGCACGCGCCATATTTTGCGGTTGCATTGCATCCATTGCGGCGGTGGGTTCGTAGCCGCAGTGAACCATGCAATCGGCACATTTTGGATTACCACTCTTCTGGCCGTATTGACTCCAGTCAGTTTGGGCTAGTAATTCCTTGAAGGTAGAGTAATAACCTTCGTTCAGCAGATAGCAGGGTTTTTGCCAACCGAGAACGCTATAACTAGGGCTACCCCAAGGGGTGCATTCGTAGTCCTTCTCACCAGTAAGAAAATCTAGAAACAACGGATTGTGATTGAAGTTCCAGTTTTTTTCACCACTTCTGTATGGAGCCAGAATTTGCCGGAAGAGGGCGCGGGTTTGTTCGCGGTGGAGAAAATGATCTTGATCTGGTGCCCACTCGTAACTGTAGCCGGGAGAAATCATCATCCCGTCAGTATTTAGGGTTTCCAGAAAGTCGAAGAACTCTTGCATATCTTTAGGCTCAGTACCTTCAAAGATCGTGGTGTTAGTGGTGACACGAAAGCCTTTAGCTTTAGCGGCGCGAATGGCTTGGACAGCAATATCAAAAACACCTTTGCGATCGACACACTGATCGTGTAATTCCCGCATTCCATCTAAATGCACGCTAAAAGTCAGATAAGGGGAAGGTTGAAACTTATCTAAGTTCTTTTCTAATAACAAACCATTGGTACACAAGTAAATATATTTCTTGCGCTCAATTAATCCTTGGACAATCTCATCAATCTGGGGATGTAGCAGAGGTTCTCCCCCAGGAATTGAGACAACTGGTGCGCCGCATTCTTCCACAGCGGTAAAACATTGTTCTGGGGTGAGGTTTTGCTTTAAAATTTCCTTTGGATGTTGGATTTTACCACAACCTGTACAAGCGAGATTACACCGAAAAAGAGGTTCCAACATCAATACTAAGGGGAAGCGTTTACGTCCTTTCAAACGCTGCGTAACAAGATACTTCCCAATATCCATAGCTTGTTGTATGTTAACTGCCATTGTTGCGATCGCTCCTCTTTTAGAGATAAATACACCACAGTGAAAAGGGCGGTTAGAAACCACGTCTACACAGGCAAAACCCACCTCCGTGGGTTTCAAATCTTCATTTTCCCTTAGTCCGCGGAGGCGGACTTTGTTTGTATAGCTGCGAATGACCTTCGCCCTGCCTGCCTTCTTCGTATTGCATACACACGTGAATCGCTATATTTTTCATTTGACGTAACCTTGTGCAACAAACCAATCCACAGCATCTTTGAGTGCGACTTTCAGCGAAGATTGAGGTAGACCCAACTCTCGTACAGCCTTTGAAGTATTGTAATACATAGGTTGTTTCGCCATCCGAACACCATCCAATGGCACTGAGGGCGATTTTCCCAGTGGTGCGAGAATCTTTTCATCAACCCAGGCAACACTCAGGGGCAACCAGGTGGGTACGGTTCCTTGGGGTGCTATTAGTCCTGTAATCTCGGCGAGTTGTTCGAGCAGTTGCTTGAGACTGAGGTTCTGATTACCTAAGATATAGCGATCGCCTGATTTACCTCGCTGCAAGGCCAGTAAATGCCCCCATGCCACATCCCGCACATCGATAAAATTTAGACCAGTATCCAAGTAAAAAGGCATTTGCCGTCGTAAAAACCGAAGTATTATATCACCTGTGGGGGTAGGTTTGATATCTAACGAACCAATAGGGCTGCTGGGATTGACAATAACTACTTCTTGACCTCTAGCAACAGCTTGGATGGCTTCTTGTTCAGCCAAAAACTTAGACTTTTTGTAGTCACCCACCAACTTTTCTAAGGGACTCTGATGTGTTTCATCGACAACTTCACCAGATGAGCCTACCCCTATTGCCGCCACTGAACTGGTGTAGACGGTGCGCTCAATCTCCGCTTTGCGAGCTGCTGCTAACACATTGCGCGTACCCAAGACATTGTTATGGTGGAGTAACTCTCGGTCTGTTTGCCAGAGGGAATAATGAGCTGCGACATGAAATAGGTATTGACAACCTGCCATCTGTTGCCAAAGATTTGGATCGTTTAAATCGCCTTTGACAATTTCCACATCCAAACCGCGTAGATTCTCCAAATTGCTGCTTGAGCGTACCAGCGCTTTAACTGGATATCCTTGTTGCAGCAACAACCGTACCAAATGGGCACCAATAAAACCCGTACCTCCCGTGACAAAAACCTGGCTCAAGCTGTCCCCCTCTGCTTAAATCGGGGAAACCAATCATCCAAAATGGTGTAAACTACTGGCACAACAATCAAACTGAGGATAGTTGATGTTACTAGTCCACCTGCGATCGCTACAGCCATAGGCGATCGCAATTCTGAACCAGCACCTAAACCTAAAGCGATCGGTAACATCCCTAAAATTGTAGAGGCAGTGGTCATCATAATTGGTCTGAGACGCACTAGTCCGGTTTTGAGGATCGCCTCGGTGCGCTCTAAGCCAGCTTTGCGTAACTGGTTGATGTAATCCACAAGCAAAATGGCATTTTTATTTGCTAGTCCCAATAAAAAGACGAAACCGATCAGTGAGATCATGCCAAAGTCGCTCTTGGTAATCAGTAGCGCTAACATTGCCCCCACTAGTGCTAAAGGCAAAGAGACACCAATAACTAGAGGGTCTACCCAGCTTTTAAACAGTAAAATTAGTACTATGACAATGCATAGCGCAGATAGAGCCAGAGTAGTGCCGAAACTGCTAAAAACCTGATTTTGGTTAGCAGAGTCTCCCCCTAAATCTAAGGAAATATTAGAGGGTAACACCGCCTTTGCTTCCGCTACCACTTTGTCAGTGGCATCACCCAAAGACAGATCCTTGCCCAAATTAGCACTGATGTAGGCTACCCGCTGATTATTCAGACGCTCGATCTGAGAAACAGTGCCCTGTGGATTCGTTTCACCTGTAACTGTGACATCAGCGAATCCCGGTAGCCTCTGAATCCTTTCTTTAATTGCTTTGACTGCTTTGCTCAGAGCTTGGAGATTATCACCTTGTAATGCTATTTGCAGGGGCTTTTGACCGCCGGAATCAACAAATTGAATATCTTCAACACTAGTAGTTACTCCAGAAAGAGCAGGTAAGGAGGAGCGCAATTGGTCTTGTAGTTCTCCAGTGGTGATTTTGCGATCGCCCTTTAACTTTACATATAGTGTCCCTTTATTCGGCTCACCCTCACGAGAACCAACAGTAGTAAATACCGTTTCAACTGCCGGTGATTTTCTCACAACCTCTTCTAGTTTCTTTGCAACCTCAAGAGAATCATTTAAAGGGTTGGGGATTGGGGATTGGGATGAGGGGGATGAGGGGGATGAGGGAGTTAATTTTTCTCCCCCTGCTCCCTTATCTCCCCCTGCTTCCCCTGATCCCTTACTTGCCAAATCAGGGATACTTGGCAAAGGGGCTGTATAAGCAATATTAAATTCGCCGCGATCGAGTTTGGGAATAAAGCCTTTGGGAATTAGTGGAATCAGCACTATACCTGCGATGAAGCTGAGGACAGCTAACCCGATAACTATCTTGCGGTGATTTAAAGACCAACTTAGCAAGTTTCTGTAAAATTGGGTAAACGCTAACCAGATTTTTCCTTCCCGATGCGGGGAGAGTGAGGATTTAGGTTTCAGCCAGTAGATAGCTAGAACTGGAGATAAAGTCCGAGCAACTAGCATAGAAGCAAGCATCGCCGCTGAAACCGTGATGCCGAAAGGCTTGAAGAATTGACCGATGACACCACCCATCAAACCTATGGGCAGAAAAACTGCGACGGCTGTCAAAGTGGCGGCGGTAACTGTCAACCCAATCTCATTTGTCGCTAAAAGCGCCGCTTGACGAGGAGTTTCACCATCTTCAACGTGTCGCATGATGTTTTCTACATCGACGATCGCATCATCAACAATACTACCAATCACCAAAGCTAAAGCCAGCAGGGTGATTGTTTCCAGGTTAAAGCCGAAAATCGCCATGACGATAAACGTAGCCAACAAGGATGTAGGAATCGCCAAGGCAGAGATAAGAGTTGCCCGCCAATTCCATAAAAAAGGAAAAATTACCACTATTGATAGCAAAACTGCTTCTAGCAAAGCATCAATTGTTGACTGGGTAGCTTGGCGGATGTATTCTGCTTGGGTGGCAGCTAAAGTGAGTTTGACATCTTTAAGGGTAGAGCGTAGCCTTTGAACTTCTTTCTCAACCTGACTCACTACTTCCAAAGTGTTAGCGTTACCGCGTTTGATTACCTGAAATGCCAGTGCATCTTGACCGTTAAACCTAACTAATGTCGCCCCACCTTGGGGTAGAGGTGCTGCACTCGGATTCGCTGGATTGAAAGCAGGAGTTGCAGTAGCAGCGCCTAGTAGTGAGACTTTCAGAACTCCTGGTAGTTTAGCGATTGCACTGACAATCTCATCTTGCCCTAACTTCGTCAAATCTTTGAGATTCCGTGTCGAACTCTCTATCGCATAACTAATGACGGCTGATTCGTTTAGATTCAGGGGAATAATTTTAGAAGTTGCTCCTGGAGGCAAAGTCAACCGCTTGAGGGCAGTTTCAACCTTTTTAGTCGATGTTTCTAAATTCGTTCCCACGGCAAAAGAAAGGGCAACGGCTGTTTGACTAGGATAGGTGGATGAGCGGATATTCTCCAGTCCTCCTAGGGAGCGGAGGCGTTCTTCTAGGGGTTTTGTGAGCTTCGCCTCGGTATCCAGGGCAGTTGTCAGGGGGGCGGTAGCATTTACAACCACCACTGGAAAGGTTATATCTGGAAACAAGGCATACTTGAGAGAACTGAAAGCCAGAACCCCAGCTACCGTTACAGCAATCCAAAAACTCACCGTCAGCCACGAAAATTGAATCGCCAATTTGGAAATATTGAAGATTTCTCGTGCGGATTTGGAGTTATGAAGCTTTACCATCTTGGAAAATTATCGTGTGGGTAACACAATTATTTAGCTAAAATTTCAAGTTGCCTATAAAATTTTTAGGGTACAAGGTAAGAAATTCCATAGTCTGCGGTAGGGCATTCCATAGACTTAAAAGTGAGCTTCAACGCCTCCTAAACGACAACATTACTTATTGTCACTCAGATATGACCCAATCTTGAATGCAAAAGGAAACTTGTTGAGAGTGCTAGTGCCTAATTTTTTACCCATCAACACAATTCTGGTACCTCAAGGAGCAGAATATAAAGCTGTGTGTCGCGGATTAAGGAGCATTACTGGCTCCATCCCAACGGTAGTAGCCATACCTGTTGGCATGAAACCTTTACTCAAATATTTGCAACAAGGACAATTTCTAGCTCCAAAATCCAGAGTGCTGATTATGGGTCTATGTGGCAGCTTGAGCGATCGCTATACAGTTGGTGATATTGTGCTGTATCAAGATTGTATTTATCAGGGAAAGCAGCAAGAATGCGATCGCACTTTAACAGCACAATTACACTCAGCACTCCCTACTCCCCACTCCCCACTAAATTTAGTCAAGTCATTGACAAGCGATCGCGTTATTTGGTCTGCTGCCGAAAAACGCCGTTTGGGTGAGACTTTGGCCGTTGATGTTGTTGATATGGAAGGATTTACCGCCCTAGAATTTTTCAATTCTGCTGGGGTATCCGTAGCAATACTGCGAGTAGTCAGCGACGATTGTCAGCATAATATCCCCGATCTCACATCAGCAATTAACTCTGATGGCTCTCTAAAACCTTTTCCTTTGGCAATGGCAATGCTTCGACAACCCCTTGCTGCTACTCGGCTGATTAGAGGTTCATTAACAACATTAAAGGTGTTAGAGGAAGTTACAAATTTGCTCTTTTCAGGCTCTAGTCAAAAATAATCTGTTGCATCTTTACAGCAATTTTTAGGTAAATAGACCATGCATAAGGGCACTGCATTGCTGTGCCCTTACAACAGATAGTAATCCTAAATCATTCGTGAAAATCTATCTTTATTCTCCCTGCGTTCTCTGTGTCTCTGTGGTTAACTATAAAAAATTATTTTTCACAAATCAACTGAGAACGCTATATCTTTTTTGCTCTTATACCATCTGAAGACAAACTGATAACAAATCAACATAATTTAAGTATTGATTGTGAAATTGTTCGGGAATAAGTTTTACAGAAACTTTATCGTTATACATATCAAGAGAAACCTATATTGGGAAGCATAATATATAACCTTATCAGGGTTGGGTTCCAGGAAAGCTAATTCTACTGAACTGTGAATCAAAAATACCCTTTTGCCAGAATAGCTCGGAACTAATTTACCAACTGTCGGACAGAATTTATGAAGCCAAATCAGAAGCTCTACCTATACTCATTCCTAGCTCGTTTTGGATTGCTCAAAAAAAGTTACACCGGTAAAATCATGTTGGTGGCATTTTTGGGCACTCACGTACCACTTTTGACTTTACTCTTGAGTTTCGTTATCTCAAATTCCTATTCTTTAGAGATGGCGATCCGAGTTATGAGCATTGCTTTGTTGGCTACGTTAGCAGGTACGGCTGCCACCCTCTATGCGCTACACCACCTCCTCAAACCGGTTATTTTGACATCTGCTGCATTGCAAAATTATCTGAACACCAAAACCTTACCTGAATTGCCCACAGAATTTGCTGATGAAGCGGGTACATTGATGGCGGATACCTCACAAACTCTTCACAAATTAGATGAGTTAATTCACTACATCACTAATTATGACGATCTAACTGGATTACCCAATCGTGATTTATTCCGCGATCGCCTCCATCAAATGTTATCCCAATCTGAAAACAACCAGCGCCTTGTAGCCGTCTTTTTACTGGGTATTGATGATTTCACTGATATTAGTCATGGGTTAGAGCATGAAACAACAAATTTGTTATTAATAGCAGTTGCTCAGAGATTATCAAACTGCATAGGGCAAACAGATGTTCTTGCCCATTTGAGTGGAGATGAGTTTGCCATTGCTCGTATAGAGATTGTTTCTTTTGAAAGTGTAATTAAGCTGTCTCAACTATTGTTAAGTACCCTCAGTAAACCTTTTTCTCTAGAGGGTAACTTGATTCATATCACCGCCAGCATCGGCATCACCATGAATGGCATAAATGATCGTAATAGCGTAGATCAACTTTTGCAACAGGCTGACATAGCACTGTATCAAGCAAAGCAGCAAGGACGTAGCCAATATCAATTCTATTCGCCGGAAATCAATGCTCAGTTGCAGGAGCGACTAACTTTAGAAAATGAATTACATGGGGCGCTTACCCGCAACGAAATGCTCGTTTATTATCAACCTCTGATTGATTTACATAGCGGACACATGACAGCAATGGAAGCGTTGATTCGCTGGCAGCATCCTACTTTAGGTATGATTTCTCCAGGAAAGTTTATTCCCATTGCAGAAGCCAATGGTGCCATCGTCGAACTTGGTGAATGGGTTTTGCGAACTGCTTGCACCCAAAACCGTGCTTGGCAGCTTGCTGGATTTACCCCAATTCGGATATCTGTGAATCTGTCAGCTCGACAGTTTGAACAACCGTATCTGGTTGAAATAGTCAGCCAAATTCTTGAGGAGACAGGACTTAAAGCATCTGATCTAGAACTGGAAGTAACGGAAAGCTTTTTGATGGGTGACATTGAGCGATCGGTTAAAACCTTAAAAAAATTACGAGAACTGGGTATATGGTTGGCTCTAGACGACTTTGGCACCGGTTATTCCTCCCTCAACTACTTGAAGCGCTTTCCTGTAAATATGCTGAAGATTGATCAGTCATTTGTGCAGGATGTCACGTCCAATCCTGATAGTGCTGCCGTCACTAATGCGATTATTGCCCTGGCAAAAAGCCTCCGATTGAACATCACAGCAGAAGGTGTGGAAACCCAAGAACAGCTTGAATACTTGAAAATGCAGGGATGTGACGAAGGTCAGGGTTACTACTTCAGTTGTCCTGTCCCTGCCAATTTAATTGTCCCGATGTTACAGAAAAGTTCTCAGCGGATGGAGACAATTGCAGCATCAATAGATGCCTAAATCGTTGGGCAAGATACTGCCCCAAAATCCACACAGGGAACTCATCAAAGGGATTTAATCTCAATACCCGTGAATGAATTATCTCTTCGCTTCTTAAACCCTCTCGATAGGGAATTCTGGGTATTTTTAGCGAATGGCTCTCGTCTGCCATTTCCTTCATATGCAGCGATCGCAAGCAGTGTGCGGTATCTTCGTTAACAGGTTGTGTGGACTAATAATTGCCGTCTGAACCTAAAACTTGTATTCCTTACTAAGTAGGTGGGCGTCAATATTTGTCGTTGGGATAAGGCAGGCTTTCCCCTGTTCTCTCTTCCCTATTCCCTGTTCCCTGTTCTCTCTTACAGACTGTTAAGAATGGCATAACAAGTACTGAAGAAGCATACAAGGTTTAGTCAATCAACATCTCCAAGCCCGATTTTATCGTACATCTCGCTAATTTCTCATGAGTGTATTTATATCTTATACGCTAGTAAAATAGAGGCTTTCATCGTTTTCGGAGATGTCTAATGACTAATGACTAACCATTACCGATATATTATTTTTTACAAACCATACAGCGTTCTTAGCCAGTTTACAAAAGACGCCCCCACACATAGTACCCTCAAAGATTATATTGATGTGCCTGATGTGTATCCTGTGGGACGTTTAGATTGGGATAGTGAAGGATTGTTACTGTTAACGAATGATGGACAATTGCAACATCGCCTCGCCCATCCACGTTTTGGTCATAAACGTACTTACTGGGTACAGGTAGAGCGAATTCCAGATGCTTATGCTATCCAAAGGTTGCAAACAGGTGTGGAAATTCAAGATTACCGCACTCAACCAGCAGAAGTTAGGCTCTTATCAGAAGAACCACAGTTACCTGAACGCACACCGCCGATTAGATTTCGCAAAAATGTACCGACAGCTTGGCTGGAAATGACTTTGACAGAGGGAAAAAACCGTCAAGTACGGCGCATGACTGCGGCTGTAGGGTTTCCGACTTTGCGACTGGTCAGGGTCAGCATAGCTCACCTAAAATTAGACGACCTACAATTGGGTCAATGGCGCGATCTCACTGCATCTGAACTCCAATTTCTACATAATTTCAGTAAATCGAAAAGTTTTGCCCCAAAGGCGAATGTTCTCTAAGTAGTCTTGAATCAGTAGTGAGTCTGAATCCTCCACTGATTAAACCGCAAAATCACAGAGAGCGCTAAAAAACAAGAGATTTTACGAGTCACCTTGAAAGGTTAGTCCTAATATCATTAGAAAGGTATTGTTATCATGGAAAAATGTTTAACGAGAGCAATAACTCCCAAGCTAACCAAGGTAGTGTTCTCTACAGACATGGCGACGTTCTGATCAAACGTATTGTTACCTTACCTGCCGCTGCTCAAAAGCGCGTAGGGGCTACTCTCGCTCATGGTGAAATCACAGGACACAGCCATCGCATTCAGCAATCCAATGCTGTTCAGTTGTGGGCGCATGGTAGTAACCTTTTTCTTGAGGTTAAAGAACCGAGTGCTACTTTAGTTCATGAAGAACATCGGGCGATTGAATTGCCCCAAGGGCTTTACCGCGTCTGGAAACAACGTGAATATCGCCCTGATACTTACGTAGAGGTGATGGACTAATGCTCAAGATGATGTCAAATGGACGTGTGCCAAATAAACAAGTTTTGCAGCGCCCCAAGGAAAGTCACGAGCCTATATCGGCTGAAGTTGCTCGAAAACTCATCCTTGAGCATCGCGCCTGGGATGGTATGCGTGTTTTGGGTCATCTAGATTTAAGCGGTGCGTTGGATCTTTACAATCTACCTGAAAATCTAACCTGTGAAAGTATTGATATCAGCGGTTGTGTAAACCTCACTACCCTTCCCAAAGGACTCCACGTTACTTATTGGATCGAGTTGGCGGGAAGTGGGATTACCAGTCTATCTGCGGGGCATGGTTTTGTCTTACGCTGGCGAGGCGTGCAGGTAAACGATAAGATTGCCTTTGAATCCCAGTCAATCACCGGGCAGGATATTCTTAATATAGAGAATGTTGAGTTGCGCCGCGTACTGATTGAACGTTTGGGATACGAAACATTTTTGCAGCAAGTGGGAGGATTGATCCGCGATCGCGACCGAGACGTTGGTGGAGAACGCCAACTAGTCTACATTCCTTTTGAGGATGACGAGCCGCTTATGGTCTTGAAAGTCACTTGTCCCTCTACAGGACATATTCATATCCTGCGCGTTCCACCTCATACGCAAAGTTGTCATCAGGCAGCCGCCTGGATTGCAGGCTTTGATAATCCAGATGATTATAACCCTGCGATCGAGGCTTAAGAACCTACGTTACTGTTGTAATTTCATCGCCAAAGTCCCAATTTATACCTTTGCCAACGTCACGATTTCTAGCTGATCTTGATATTTTCCCTGACGAGCTTCATAACTAATAGCGCAGGGTTCGCCTTCTAAAAAGAGTAACTGCACCACGCCTTCGTTAGCGTAAATGCGACAGTCAGCACTAGAAGAATTAGAAAACTCTAAAGTTAAGTGACCCCGCCATGCAGCCTCAGCAGGTGTTAAATTTGCAATAATTCCACACCTTGCGTACGTAGATTTACCTATGCAAATTACAGTAATATTTTCAGGAACCTCCAGTTTTTCTAGAGCAACCCCCAGACCATAGGAATGGGCAGGTAAAATAAAATAACTACCATTAGCATCTGTGTGCAGTGCTGTTGGCTCTAGATTCTGGGGATTAAAGTTTTTGGGATCAACTACAGTTCCGGGAATGTGGCGGAAAATGCGGAACTCAGCCGAAGAAAGGCGTATATCGTAGCCATAAGAAGATAAACCGTAGCTAATTACAGGTTGAACCGCTACAGACTCATCTTTTTGCACTTTTCGGATTAAACTTGGCTCAAAGGGCGAAATTAGACCCTGTTGAGACATTTCAGTAATCCAGATATCGTTTTTAATCACAACTTCACAGCTAGTTCAAACAGAATTACTAGGATATCCTGAATTGAGTATTTTGTTTAAGGTCGATAACTCCGGCGGATTTCTGTAATTTGATCTGCTACATCCAAGAGAGATTTGGGCATCTCTGGCCCTGTAAGAATGATATCGACGTGGGGGGGGCGTTTTGCCAGAAATGCTAAAACTTCCGTTTCAGGAATTAAACCAAAGTTAATCGCTAAACTTAACTCATCTAACACCACGAGAGAATACTTACTCTCACATACTACTTGTTGTGTATACTGCCACAGCTTTTGTAAAGCTTGGTTTTCCGTATCATCTAGATGTGGTGTATCGATACAACGAGGCAAATCGCAGCGAATCCAATCTAAATTTTGTCCTAGTTGTATGGGTCTTTCCTGTCCTTGGCGAAGACCTCCTTTGAGGAACTGGACTATTAATACTGCCGTTCCTTGTCCAGCTATTCTCAGTGATTGAGCCATGACGCTCGTAAAAAAAATGCGATGGGAGCTAGTGAAAACTTGTACTAGTCCTTCCACTGGATATGGTAGGGTAAGGGTTGAATTGATACTTTGAGTTTCTAACTGGGCAACCATAAGATTAAGTTTTAAAAAATACAATAGGTCAAGAATATTTACTGACGGAAATTTTTGCCAATTTGCGTGTATAATCAATCTGTTTTTTACAGGTGTGGTGGATTTGGCAAATTGCATTCTTAGTCAAACACTACGTTTGTGTTGAAGTCAAGAGTTATTTTGATTTAAGTTTTCGTCAGAGTTACAGTTCCAATTATTAAAAAAAAGCTGGGCAGAATGTCTGAAAATCGCTAAATGTTAGATTTGCCACTTATTTGGGCAAAACAGACTTAGCAAGTAGCGAATTTGACAGGATGAGGAGTAAATTGTTGTGAGATTGGTGATTCTGGGAGGTTCAGGATCGGGGAAAAGCACTCAAGCACAAAGGCTTTGCAGATACTTTGATATTCCTCTGATTTCTACAGGTGAGATTTTACGGGAAGCAATATCTGGCGATCAGCCCCTACCGGGATTTCGATGGTTGGAAGCCGATCCTCGGACTTATCTTTCGGTTTACGCCAGCTTGAGTGAACTAGGCTATCACGCACAGCCATACATGCAAAAAGGTGAGTTAGTTCCCCACGAAATGATCGTTGAATTGATCAGAATACGCCTCAGACAACCAGATATTAACTGCGATTGGGTGTTAGAAGGTTATCCCCGTACTGCCTTCCAAGCTGAAGAATTAGATTTTCTATTGGATGATTTAAGGCAAAAGCTAGATTGGGCAATTTATCTCCAAGTTCCAGAAGCAGTAATGGTTAGTCGATCCTTGGGGCGATCGCTACCAGATGACCAACCAGAAATCGTGCAGCGCCGTGTAGAATTATTCTACGATCGCACCATTCCCATTTTAGAATACTACGACCGCCGTCGCTGCTTATTGACCATCAACGGCGACCAGTCACCAGAAATGGTACAGCAAAATATTTTGACTCTGCTTTCAGTTCCTTAGAGAGTGCTGAGAGAGTTAGGAGGTAGGAGTTAGGAGGTAGGAGTTAGGAGGTAGGAGGTAGGAGGTAGGAGTTAGGAGTTAGGAGTTAGGAGGTAGGAGTTAGGAGTTAGGAGGTAGGAGTTAGGAGTTAGGAGGTAGGAGTTAGGAGTTAGGAGTTAGGAGTTAGGAGTTAGGGGTTAGGAGTTAGGAGTTAGGAGTTAGGAAAAATTCTTGCCAATGCCCAATGCCCAATGCCCAATCCCCAATCCCCAATCCCCAATCCCCAATGCCCAATCCCCAATCCCCAATGCCCAATCCCCAATCCCCAATCCCCAATCCCCAATAACACTAAGGTAATCTATAAGGCAGTATTGTAAAACTTGAGGCAACTCCAATGGCTTGGCAGCGTCCTGACGGCCGTCTTCCCTACGAACTACGTCCGATCAGCTTTTACCCCAATTTCACCCGCTTTGCCCCCGGTTCTGTTCTGGCAAGATGCGGTGATACTCAGGTACTTTGTACTGTTAGCGTTAATAAGGGAGTTCCAAAGTTTCTTGAAGGAACTGGTAAAGGCTGGTTAACTGCTGAGTACCGAATGCTACCATCTGCTACTCAAAAACGGCAAGAAAGGGAATTATTGAAATTATCTGGACGGACGCAAGAAATTCAACGTCTAATTGGACGTAGCTTACGCGCAGCAGTGGATTTTGAGGCACTGGGAGAACGCACGCTGACTGTTGATGCTGATGTGTTGCAAGCAGACGCTGGAACTCGGACAACAGCTATTACAGGCTCGTTTGTGGCGTTGGCTCATGCGGTTTCTAAATTGTTGCAAGAGGGTGTGTTGGAGCGATCGCCTTTATGTGGTCAGGTTGCAGCAGTTTCCGTAGGATTACTGGAGGGAGAGCCATTTTTGGATCTTGATTACATAGAAGATGTGTCTGCAACAGTAGATTTTAACGTGGTAATGAATCAAAATCTGGGAATCATTGAAGTCCAAGGAACAGCCGAAGAAGGTAGCTTTAGCCGCACTCAGTTGGATCAACTACTAGATGTGGCTCAAAAAGGAATTCAAGAATTGTTAATTGCCCAACGTCAAGCGATCGCAGACTGGGAAGGTTTGTTTGTGATTAATTAGTTTTATTAATTTTTAATAAGAATTAATAAATGTATCCTTTGTGGTGTTAATCAACAAAGTATCAAGTAACTGGATGTAAATAAAAATAATCATGACAGCGATCAGTAGTTAGTGCGACTCACTACTGACAACTTACGCTTAAAGGTGATAATGAGGGTCTACATTTTTCCAGTCTACTTAATCCATGATGTTAAATATTTCAAAAGTTAAAAAGGGGGATTGTAATAAGTTCGGTATGGTATTGCTGGAAGCCAGCAATATGATGATGAAGCCATGAACAAAACCGTTGAAGTTCTACCGGATCAGCCGGCGCTGGTTGCACGAGCGCTAGAATTAATTCTGTCTAAGTTAGAAACTGCCATTGAGCAGCGTGGGCGGTTTACCATCGCCTTGTCTGGCGGCAGTACACCTAAACCGTTATACGAAGCGATTGCTACTCAAAAACTACCTTGGGATAAAATTCATATATTCTGGGGGGATGAGCGCTACGTACCACCAGATCACCTCGATAGCAATGAACTGATGACGCGTCGTGCATGGTTAGATCGTGTTGATATCCCAGCAGGTAACATTCACCCCGTACCAACTTTAGAAGCCAATCCAGAGCTAGCTGCTGCGAAGTATGAACAACATCTCAAAGAATTTTTCAATTCTTCTGGGGTCGAGTTTCCCGCGTTAGATGTAGTATTACTAGGAATGGGTGATGATGCACATACTGCATCTTTGTTTCCCCACACAGAGGCTCTCAAAGTACGCGATCGCCTGGTGACTGTGGGTAACAAAGACGGAAACCCTAGGATCAGTTTCACATACCCCTTCATCAACTCTGCTCGCAGCGTAATTTTTCTGGTTGCTGGTGCTAATAAACGACCAGCTTTAGCGCAAGTCTTTGCACCTGTGTCCGATGATTTCACTTACCCATCCCGCTTAATTCGGCCCCAAGGAGAACTTTGGTGGCTGCTGGATGCAGCAGCAGGTTTGGAAATCCAACAATAATTGGGGAATTGGGTATTGGGTATTGGGTATTGGGGACTGGGCAATAATCAATAGTTTTTCTCCCCCTGCCTCCCCTGCCTCCCCTGCTCCCTGCTCCCCCATCCTTCCCCCTGCGTAAGAGTGTCCAATTCATTGTTCCATTAGCAGTAATTGCTAGAATCTAAAGTTAGGGCCGCCCTCTGCTTGCCAGTCCTACCTATATTTATGATGATCTTGAACAAAGGCTAAATATCGATGATCGTCTGCCCTAATTGCAATCATCCCAACCCTGATGGCGCTGTCCAATGTGAAGCTTGCTATACACCGTTACCCGCGACTACTAATTGTCCCAGTTGTGGGGCAACTGTGCAGGCAGATGCTGCATTTTGCGGTCAGTGTGGCTATAACCTTCACTCAGCAGGAGTTCCACACGTTCATCCCGCAGTAGCTACAACAGTCACTCCAGATATTTCTGTGGAAGTACCGCCGTTAGTACCACCCGATCCACTGCTAGAACTTTTACAACCAAATGCTTTGGGAATCAGCGAATCTACTAACTCGCGTCCCCCCGAATCATCTTTACCACCAACAGAGGTAGCAGTTCCCCCAGAACCAGCACCACAGATACCTGTTATACCAAGCAGCCCACCAGAAGCAGCACCAACCATCGCAATTCAACCTGTAGTTTCTGTACAAAGTATTCCTACTCCACCACCTTTGGAACCAGAACCACCCTCTGAAGCCGAAGTATCCCCACCACCAGCAACCACTGCAACTGCTGCCAGAACGCAATTGCAGCAGGTTACAGCGCGGTTAATCCACGTTCAAAGCGATCGCTTAATTGAATTGCCGCAAAATCTCTCTGTGATTCATATCGGTAAACCCAATGACCGGATTCCCCCTGATATAGATGTTTCAGGATTTACCAATTCAGAAATTGTCTCGCGGATTCATGCAGATATTCGCGTCGAGGGAGATGCCCATTATGTAGAGGATGTGGGAAGTTCTAATGGCACTTATATTAATAATTTGCCACTTTTACCAGGCAACCGTCATCGCTTGCGACCAGGCGATCGCATCAGCTTAGGTAAAGGAGACTTGATGACATTCCTCTTTCAACTTGCTTAACTGATTTTCGCTCAATTGTGACCAAATAATTACTAATTCGTAATTCGTAATTTGTAATTAAAGAGGGTATAAGCCCCCACCAAATCTTTGATTTGGTGGTCAACAAGACAGTGGTGGGTTCAGAGCCAACAATGATTGTAACTACGAATTACGTAAGCGTTGCGGTAGCGTACCACTCCGTGGAAGCAAGCTACGCGCAGCGTCTTGTAGAGAGGAACGAGCGTCATTATCAATTACGAATTATGTTGACATCAGTCTAAGTACTTTCCGCCCATCCTCCAGCATCGTTTTTGGAGGAGAAACAAATGAACTGCATCAGACAAGCGACGGATGGCTATGTTGTTCTTGATAGTCTCCGTAATCAGCCAAATCTTGAAAGACAACATCCAGCTTGGCATATTCTGTATTAAGTATTGTTAATTATGTGAAAGGATAATATATAAGATTCCTTTTACTCAATACCTTTCACTTTTAGTTATGGAATCCCCAATCGAAAGAATAAAACTCTCCCAAACAGCCAAAGACCAACTTACCAAACTTAAGCGCAGTACCAAAATTGACCAATGGAATATCCTATGCCGTTGGGCATTTTGCCGTTCCCTCGCAGAAGCAACCGCACCCTCCCCCGTCCCAATTCCCCAAGATAGCAATGTCGAAATGACTTGGCGCGTCTTTGGCGGCGAAATGTCCGATGTTCTCCTCCTCGCCCTCAAGCAGCGCTGTCACAATGACGGCTATCCCACCGACAAAGAAACCCTCGCCACCCAATTTTGCTTACATTTGCATCGCGGTATTGGCTACCTAGCAGGCGATCCAAATATCAAGAAAATTGAAGATTTAATTGAACTAGCGGTTAAAAATTGAAAGGATATTAGTTGACTGTTAACTGTTCACTGTTAACTGACAACTAATTATTATGCCTGAAGCGCTAGAAATTGAGCGTCATAGAGCTGCGATCGCTCGCACTGACATATCTCGCCCTGTACGATTGGCTATAGAATGGGCAATCCTCAATCCAGACACCACTTTTTTTGACTACGGTTGCGGCTACGGTGGTGATGTTCAGCGAGTAGGCAACTTAGGCTACACCAGCGCAGGGTGGGACCCTTACTACTATCCTGATATACCACGCACCGCCGCCGATGTGGTCAACTTGGGTTATGTCCTCAACGTTATTGAAGACTCAGAGGAACGCCGTCAAAGCCTTCGCCAAGCTTGGGAACTCACCGGGAAAGTTTTAATTGTCGCGGCTCAAATCCTGATTAATGCTCCCAGCAAAACCCAACTTGCTTACAATGATGGCATTGTGACGCGCCGCAATACTTTTCAGAAATATTACGAACAAGAAGAACTCAAAACTTATATTGATGAAGTCCTAAATGTCGATGCAGTACCGATCGCTTTAGGCGTTTACTTTGTTTTTCGAGATGAGGCGGAAAAAGAAAGTTACAAAGCTATCCGCTTCTTTTCTGCGACTTCTACACCGCGAGTCCGCATCCCCATCAAGCGGTTTGAAGACTATCAAGAACAGCTGCAACCATTAATGGCTTTTTTTACCAAGCGCGGTAGACTACCTGCCAAAGGCGAATTGGAAAATGAACAGGAATTACTGAGCGAATTTGGTAACTTTCGCCGCGCCTTTGGTGTAGTTTTGCAAGCCACTGACGAGGAAGAATGGGATGCGATCGCTTACCGTCGTTCTCTAGATATCCAAGTTTATCTCGCCCTCACTCACTTCGATCGACGCCCTGCATGGCAAAAGCTAGCGCCAGAAATGCGTCACGATATCAAAGCCTTTTTTAGTAGCTATGAAGAAGCTTGTCAAGTAGCCGACCAAAAGCTTTTCAGTTTAGGTAAACCTGGGGTGATTAAAACTGCTTGTGAAAAAAGCAAAATTGGTAAACACACGCGCGGTGCCCTTTACGTCCATGTTTCGGCATTAGCACCACTTGACCCTATACTACGAATTTGTGAAGGTTGTGCTAGCCGCACCATTGGGCGTGTCGATGAAGCCACATTAATCAAATTTCACACTGATAAGCCGCAAATATCCTATCTGTCTTACCCTGAATTCGACACTGATCCCCACCCAGCGTTAAAAGCCAGCATCGGTATTGATTTAAAAACCCTCTTCATAACTCACCGAGACTACGAAAGTAGGGCAAATCCGCCGATTTTGCACCGTAAGGAAACATTTGTTACTAGCAACTACCCACGCTACGAAGAATTTGCTAAACTCACCCAACAAGAACAGGAATTAGGGTTGCTCAAAGACAAAAGCGACATCGGCACTCGTGAAGGTTGGGAAAAATGCCTTGCTGCCCACAGAGTCGAAATCAGAGGGCATCAGATTTATTCAATTAAGGAAAAATAAAGAAAATCTTAGCAGGTTTGTGTGCTTATACGAAATTAGACAGCAGTTATGGCAAGATAACTGCAATTCAATTAAATAACAAGGAATCTTCAAGATTGTGGAAGTAAATAAATCGCTGCTACGAATTTTTGGCAGCCCGAAGATGGGAGCTTTGTTATTTCTTGGCTTCTCATCAGGGTTGCCCTTGTATTTAACCAGTCAGACACTACAAGCCTGGTTGACCAAAGAAGGAATCAGCTTGGCAGCGATCGCCGCTTTTAGTTTAGTAAAGCTGCCCTATTCTTTAAAATTTCTCTGGTCGCCTTTACTAGATAGATTTGTACCGCCTTTTTTGGGGCGCCGTCGAGGTTGGCTGGTAATTACACAAGTAGCATTACTGTTAAGTATAGCTGTCATGGCTCTACAACACCCATCCCAAGGGCTACAACCTTTAATAATTGCTGCTGTGGCTGTTGCCTTTTTTAGCGCCAGCCAAGACATTTTAGTTGATGCTTACCGCACTGATGTCGTGGAAGCAGAAGAAAGAGGTGCTGGAGCGTCTATTTACTTATTGGGTTATCGCGTTGCCATTTTAGTAACTGGTTATGTAACCCTATTTTTGGCAGACAGGATGCCTTGGCAAGCCGTTTACTTATTGATGTCGCTGTTGATGCTCATAGGCTTGGTAAGTTCTATTTTTGCACCAGAACCAGTCCTGCGCGATCGCCCGCCTCAGACTTTATCCGCCGCCGTCAAATTACCCTTTATTGAATTTTTCCAGCGTCAGGGATGGTTACAAGGACTTTTAATTTTGGTATTCATTGTGATATACAAGTTGGGAGATTCTTTACTCAAGAATGTATCCACCCCATTTTTGTTAGATAAAGGTTTACATTTCACTCAAACCGACATCGCATTTCCTGGTGCGCTAGGAATTTTTGCCACTATTATTGGCACCTTGGCAGCAGGAGCAGTTATGACCAAAATTGGTGTTAATCGAGCGCTCTGGATATTCGCCATCATGCAGGCTGTCGGCAACTTGGCTTTCTTTGCGTTAGCAGTAGTAGGTAAAAACTTCTATCTAATGTTAGCTGCCGTTAATATAGAACAATTCTGTGCCGGTTTAGAAACCGCTGCTTTTGTAGCATTTTTGATGAGTCTTTGTAACCAAAGCTTTTCCGCTACACAGTACGCCTTACTTTCGAGTTTGCAGGCTTTTAGTAGAGATATTCTCACGGCTCCAGCAGGTACATGGGCACAAACCACTGGTTGGTCTACATTCTTTCTACTGACAGCAATAGCTGCTTTGCCGGGATTACTATTATTGCCATTCTTTGCCCCTTGGAATCCAAAGCCAGTGGTAGTATTATCCAGACCAGGATTAGAGAATGAAGAAGAGGATATATGGGGAATCAAGTAGTTATTGCTGTCGGCACATTTATTCTCTTACTCACTGGTTTATTACTTGGGTATGTTCTCTCGCAGTTAGTTCTAGGATATCTAGCATTTAACCTCCTAACTTTTTTCGGAACACTCAGCCTAATTTTAATTTTTGGTACACTTTATTACGTTTTATTTTGGCAGTTGCGAAGAGAGCAGTCCCGGCCATCAACTATAAATGAAGGCATACCAAACCAGGTAGAGGAGGGTTTATCTGATAGCTATCTCAAAAACAGGCTAATCGCTAAATTATCTGGTGACGCTGCCGCTGCCGAACGGTTAATTGAACAGGCAAAGGAAACTTATCCTGGAATGCCGGAAAATTGGTATTGCGAAAGAGTGCTTGACGACTTAGAACGCGATCGCCAGAGGGAGTAGGGGAGCAGGGGAGTGGGGGAGTGGGGGAGATGAGGGAGATGAGGGGAATAACCAATGCCCAATGCCCATTCCCATAACATTGCTAAAATAAATCAAGAATACTTCACAAATCTTCAGCTAACTTCTCATAAAAGTTTGTAGCTTCCTTTGCAATTAAAATATGGCTATTTTTCGTCAATACATCGCCCCACTGCTTGTAGTATTAGTATTTGTCTTTGCCTTAGTGGCAGTCAGCGCCCGCATCTTTTTACCCTCCGATATGGCAGCACCCGCACCAATTGAAAAGATAGAGGTAACTTCTCAACCTACTCCCACTGATTTACCACCAGCAATACCTAACTTAGCCAGCTAAGTCAATAAACGTATTTAAGTGTCTGAGCAACTACTACCTGGATATATGATTCGCCGTGGCTCCGCTTTGGAGCGATCGCTGCTGCTTAAATTCATGCAGCGAACTTACGAGGATCTCTTTCCCAATGAGGATTTTTCCCACCTAGAGCAAACAGTTAAGCAATACTTTTCTAGCGATACGCCCTTGTGGTGGGTAGAAGAGGAGGGGGAGCAGGGGAGCAGGGGAGCAGGGGAGCAAGGGAGCAATAAAGAATCTCTCTCCTCTGCCCCTCTGCCCCTCTGCCCCTCTGCCCTCCATCCCCCCATAGCCTGCCTCTGGGTGGGAAACGCCATAGATCAAGTATATGGAAACCGTCATGCTCACATCTTTATCCTCTACGTTGTACCAGAACATCGGCGACGGGGTATTGGTACAGCCTTGATGCGATATGTGGAAAATTGGGCTATTCAAAGAGGCGATCGCCAGATTGGACTGCAAGTGTTTCAATCAAACAAACCCGCATTGAATCTTTACAATCAGTTAGGTTATCAAACCCAATCCATCTGGATGGTAAAATTCCTGAGTGCAGAAAATAAACTCAAGGATAGCGATAACATACTTTAGCGTCTGAGTTACAGCGCTTCCGGCTATTATGCAATACAGTTTTCCTCTTGCCCCTCTCCTATCATAGCTTTCAGCTATGAGGATGTACCTCATAGCTGCCGGAAGTGCTGTATAGAAGTTCTCGTTTGGGTCAACTGCCCCACCCACTGTTGTGATGGGGCTTGTAACTAGGAAACAGAATTTCCTGAAACTAACTGCTGGGCGCAGACTAAACCGGCGATTCCGGTACTAATTACTGCAATATCAGTCATGAGTCAATAGTCCCTAGTAGTCTGTCCCATTAATTATGATAGGTGAATCAAATTTCAATTTCTCTTCTTTCCTTCTTCCTTTGCGCTCTTTGCGTCCTTCTCCCAAGGGGAGACGCTGCGCGAATGCGGTTCGTTCTCTTAACCCTCAAATTTAATGGGACAGACCACTAGTCATTGGTTATTAATTATTGGTCATTAGTTATTCGTTATTATCAAAGGACAAAATTACTACTAATGACTGCTGAAAGCTAATAGTAGAATAAGGTACAGAAAGCTGCACGGAAGGGAGGATAGGAAATTGGATGAAATGAGGGCGGCGCTAGAGTTAGCGACCGAAGAAGAATTGCAAGACTTAACGGCAATTCTATTTAGTCGTAAGTTCAATCCCCTAGACTATGTACACACACCCGAACCCATTGAAGTCCAAAGCCAAGACCGCAAAGCTTGGTTAGATTCACTAGAGGGTCGCTTCCGGTTTTTGGCGGCAGATGGGGTGACGGTATTACGGGGACGCACAGGCCAGGTAACTTACCGACAAGCGTTAGTTCAAGTATGTAAGTATCTAAAAATTCCCTATTCTAATCAGCTGGCAACTATTGATTTAGAAGCAGAAGTATTTTTACATCTACTAGGACAGGTGTGGAAAAAATTACCTGAACAGGAAAAACAGAAATTGACTCTCCGGGTGCAGCGTCACCTGATCACATCAGAACTAAAAGAGCCGCTACCACTTTTATTGCAGCCTGATCCCTTGGGGTTGCTTTTCAAAGGCGGTAGTGCGATCGCAGTTACTGCTATTCTCCAGCCACTTGTACTTAAGCAAATTGCCCGTCAATTTGCCATCCACTTTGCTACTTATGAAGTAGCCAAACAAGCGGCAATTACAGGCTCAGAAGCAGCTGCAACGCAATTCCAAAGCTATGTAGCAATGCAAATGGCACAACGGGGTATGACTGTGAGTGCAGCTCGTTATGGGGCTGCCCGCACGATGTTTGCTGTAATTGGGCCGATCATGTGGACTTGGTTTTTTGCGGATTTAGGGTGGAGAGCGATCGCTACTAACTATGGTCGAATCATCCCTACCATCTTTGCCTTGGCTCAAATTCGCCTCACTCGTGAGGAATGTTGGGAGCCAGCTTGAACAAGGTTTTTGACTATTTCAAATCTCGTTGGCAATCTTCTTGGAACTACTCTCTATGGGCATTGTTAATCTTCCCATTGAGTCCTTTAGTAGGGGCTGTGACTGTAGGTTTTGTCTCATTAATCACTTGGCTGAAACAATCCCGCAAAATTAATCGCCGCCCCATCAACTGGGGATTTGCCCTTTTGAGTGTGTTGCTGATCGTGAGTGCTGGCTTTGCCCAAGAAAAGACAGCAGCTTTCCTTGGGTTATTTAATTTCTTACCATTCTTTTTACTTTTCGCTGCCCATAGCGCTCTAATTCAAACATTTGCCCAATTGCGGCAAATGGCTTGGGCTTTGGTAATCGGTTCCATGCCAGTAGTAATTATCGGCTTGGGACAGTTATTTTTAGGCTGGAGTTTTAAGTTCGAGATTTTGTGGGTTGTGTTGAGTTGGACAGTCAGACCAGGAGGAAACCCACCAGGTCGTATCGCCTCATTTTTCCTGCACGCTAACACCTTCGCAGCTTATCTAACAATAGTTTTCATCCTTGGTCTAGGGTTGTGGCTTGAACAATGGGTATGGGGCATAAGAGGTAGAGGGGCAAAGGAGCAGAGGGGCAAAGGAGAAAGACTTAGTACAACAACTTTTCCTCTACTTTCCCAGTCCCCAGTCCCCAATCCCCATTACCCCTTATCCCCAGAGGGGGCCCCACCTTCCCCAATCCCCAGTCCCCAGCCCCCAGTCCCCAATCCCCAATCCCCAGCCCCCTTTCTCTTTCTCACTGTAGCGGTAATTGTGGATTTCATTGCCTTGATTTTTACCAACTCACGCAATGGGTGGGCGATCGCTATTTTTGCCTGTTTAGCTTATGCACTCTACCAAGGTTGGCGCATTCTTGTCGGTGGCGTTACTGCGATCGTTTCTAGTGTGCTTTTGGCAGCTTTTGCTCCTTCACCAGTCGCTCACATTTTTCGCTGGGTAGTGCCTGCATTCTTTTGGGCCAGGTTAAATGACGATATGTATCCAAATAGACCAGTCGCTTTAATGCGAAAAACTCAGTGGGAGTTTGCTTGGTCTTTAGCTCAACAACATCCTTTGACTGGCTGGGGATTACGCAGTTTTAGTACACTTTACAACGCAAAGATGCAGATTCCCTTGGGTCATCCCCATAACTTGTTTTTGATGTTATCTGCTGAAACTGGTTTTCTCAATGCTTTGTTATTTTGTGGCTTACTAGCTTGGATTTTGATTACAGGTGTCCAATTACTGCAAAAGTCAAAATATATAAATACAGGCGACAGATTGATATTTTTTAGTTATCTTCTGGCCTTTGTTGGGTGGATTTTATTAAATACAGTAGATGTCACCCTCTTCGATTTTCGTTTGAATGCGCTTTCATGGTTAATTTTGGCTGCCATTTGTGGAGTAATAGATCGCTATAGCCAAAAAGACAAACTTGCATCTCATCAAAATTAGCTATTAGTTTTTTCAGTGTATGCACTGGGGACATCTAGAGTTTTTAGTTAATAAGATTACTATATTCACGTCTGTGACTGTGAGTGTGACTAATACCTAATTAGTCACTGTTGCTGATTGTTGGGAAGGTGTAGGGACAACCCTTTAGGGTTTTCCTGCATGACGGGCATCTCTTGTAGATGCCCTTTTGTATGTCTGATTTTTCAGCAATTAAGTTGGAATTGGTGTATTAAATTATTGTCCAAGTTTTTGGATTGTTTTTGTGGAATTTTCAGTAAAAAATTAAAATCTAACGTGGCTATTTACACATAAGAATGCCATATTTGGAAAAAATATCTGGCATATTAAGTAATAAATATGACTTTTAATCGCCGTCAATTTTTGCAAATGACTGGTTCGACTGTTACGGGGTTAGGGTTAAGTCTAGGACTTACGCAAGCCGATCGCTTTGGCAGAGTTCTCGCAAAAAGTACACCACGAAAACTTGCACTGCTTGTGGGGATTAACAAATATCCCGGAGAAGATGCCCTGCGGGGATGTGTTAATGATATTGAAGGGAGGAGATAATAGGACTTACGCAAAAATCGCCAAAAAGCCTAATTTATCGAACCGCCTTCTCTTCGAGAGGCTGACGCCAACGCGCAGCGTCTCGTAGAGAAGACGCCAAGAGCGCCGAGAATTCATAGAGTGTGCGTAAGTCCTATATATTGAAAGCCGTCCTTTATGACGGCGCTTTAAACCCAATTTCTCGGTAAAATGGGTGTGTCGGTAACGCAGAAAAGACACCTCACTAACCAATCTTATGCTCACAACAGCTAACTTTCTTCAATACACCCAATGGATGGGCATAGCTACCCTAGTATTTGCTGCCTTAACATTTTTGGCTTTTGTTCTCAAATGGGGCATTCGCTTTCGGCTGGTGGGTACGACTGGCTTTATGGTGGTGCTGACTAGTGGTTTATTTGCACTCTCAATAGTGCCCTTGAGTCGGACTGTGATTCCAGGGTCAGTACGCTACACTCTAGTTTATGACAATGGGTCAACAAAAGCGGTGATTGCCACTTCACCCCAAATTACACCCACAGAATTAGAAGCAACTTTACATCAAGCAGCTAGTAATCTCTTTTCTTATGGTCGTTCTGGTACACGAGAAGACGAAAATTTGACAGTTCGCGCCCGTACCATTATCCACCCAGAAGAAGGGATTTCTGTACCAGTTTATTTGGGAGAGGTCAAGCGATCGCTTGTTTCTCATCAAAATTCCCCAGTAACAGTCAAAATTTACACAGAAAATTTCGCCCAATTACCAAAACCTACCGCTTCTTAAGCAGAGGGGCAGGGGGCAGGGGGAGATGAGGGAGATGAGGGAGAATTATTGAACAAGTTTTTTCCTTGTCTGTTCCCAATGCCCAATGCCCAATGCCCAATGCCCTTCAGGAGTGCTGAGTGCTGAGTGCTGAGTAAAGAAGTGAGATTCCCCACTCGGAACTCGGAACAAAGAAGTGAGATTCCCCACTCAGCACTCGGAACTCGGAACTGTTTTGCCCAATGCCCAATGCCCATAGAAAAAATAATTTACCTGTTATCAGGATGACAAAATTTATTTTGTATTTACTGATACATTAATGGTTATTTTTAGATTAAGATATTCACACTTTAGTGGTTCTACTGTGGCAAAAGGTTAATCATCGTGCAGGTAATGGGTAATGACAGTTGTGATTTGTTAGTTGTTGTCCTAATTACCACTGTTGCCATTTTCACAAGTCTTTGCGGTAAATCAATCAGTTGTCGCGGCATATAGTCGCACACCCCTAATTATGTATCTTTAGCTCAGGATTGCATGAAATAGCATGACCACTTACACATTATCAATTCTCAATTGCTTTTCTTGAGAATCTGACAATGGTAATGTTAATTAGTTATACGGTTATTCAAAACTTTGATAGTTCGGAATTTCAGGTTAATGGACATTTATAGATTCAAGCAACATTGTCAAACTACTCAATCAGTCGTCGGCAATAGGCTTTGTCTATTTCATTACTTGGCTCAAATCTAGATGAGTCAGTGTAAGGTTGGAGCCATCCAAAAGCCAGCTTGGCAACAAGTATCCCTGATTACCAGTCTATTTGATTAAGAAATATCAAGGTTTTGGCAAACTAGATTATATGTCCAATAAGATTTCTACTCAACCTTCTTTGTCTATTCAAACCTCTAGTTCATTATTGACGCTGACAATTTCCCCAGCAAAAGTAATCCGTGGTTCTGGGGTGTTGCAAGCAGCCGCAGCAGAGATTGCCTGTTTGGGAAGTCGTCCTTTAATTGTGGTAGGTAAGTCTACTCTCGTTATCAGTCAAGAAAATTTACAACCCGTTTTAGAAGCGCAACAATTACATACTGTTCAAGCTTCTTATGGCGCAGATTGCTGCGAAGCTAGTCTGAAATCTTTACAGAAAACGGCGAAAGAACATAAAGCTGATGTAATTATCGGTGTTGGTGGCGGCAAAGCCTTAGATACAGCGAAATTAGTCGCGCAGCAGTTAAAGTTGCCAGTGGTGACGATTCCGACTTCCGGGGCTACTTGTGCAGCTTGGAGTGCTTTATCGAATGTTTATTCGGAAGATGGGGCGTTTCTCTACGATGTCGGGTTATCTCGTTGTCCCGATTTACTGATTCTCGATTATGACTTAATTAAAACTGCACCCCAACATACTTTAATAGCTGGAATTGGTGATGCGATCGCTAAGTGGTATGAAGCCTCAGTTAGCAGTGGACATTTGCAAGACACTTTAATTATTGCCGCAGTGCAACAAGCGCGAGTTTTGCGAGATATCCTCTTGCAAAAGTCAGCCGCCGCCTTAAAAGAACCAGGTAGTGAAGTTTGGCGAGAAGTTGTAGACGCGACTGTGTTACTCGCTGGGGTAGTTGGGGGACTTGGAGGGGCACAGTGTCGCACAGTTGCCGCCCATGCCGTGCATAACGGTTTAACTCATATTTCAGGGCATGGTAGTATTCATGGCGAAAAGGTTGCTTTTGGGATTTTGGTGCAACTGCGTTTAGAAGAAATGCTACAAGGCAATCAATTAGCAGCATCGGCACGACAACAGTTGTTGAAGTTCTACACAGAAATTGGACTACCCCAAAAATTAAGTGATTTGGGATTGGGCAATATTACATTAGGCGAGTTGCAAACAGCCGCCGAAATTGCACTAATTCCTAATTCTGACATCCATCGACTACCGTTTAAAGTCGCGTTGGAACAGCTGATGGCAGCAATGGTTTCTACCACTGCACCTATAGATAGTAGAGATACGACAAATCGAGTTTCGCCCAAGGGAATGAGTGACGAGGTTGAAGAATGAGTTTAAATTGGATTGTCCCAGCAGAACGCATACAAAAACTACCACCTTATGTATTTGCCCGTTTAGATGAACTCAAAGCTAAAGCACGGGAACAAGGGTTAGATTTAATTGATTTGGGTATGGGAAACCCCGATGGTGCAACTCCCGCACCAGTTGTAGAAGCGGCGATCGCCGCCTTAAAAGATCCCGCTAATCATGGTTATCCGCCTTTTGAGGGCACAGCTAGTTTCCGCCGTGCCATCACCAACTGGTATCATCGCCGTTATGGTGTGGTTCTCGATCCTGATAGCGAAGCTTTGCCACTGCTGGGTTCTAAAGAAGGATTAACCCATTTAGCACTCGCCTATGTTAACCCTGGTGATTTAGTTCTAGTTCCTTCCCCCGCTTATCCTGCACATTTCCGGGGACCGGCGATCGCAGGCGGAAAAATCCACAGTTTGATTCTCAAACCAGAGAATGACTGGTTAATAGATTTAGCTGCCATTCCTGACGAGGTTGCTAGACTTGCTAAAATTCTCTATTTTAACTATCCCAGCAATCCCACTGCTGCCACTGCACCCCGCGAATTTTTTGAAGAAATCGTCGCCTTTGCCCGTAAATACGAAATTTTGCTGGTGCATGATTTGTGTTATGCCGAATTAGCTTTTGATGGTTATCAACCCACCAGCTTGTTAGAAATTCCTGGTGCGAAAGATATTGGCGTGGAATTTCACACCTTATCTAAAACCTACAATATGGCTGGTTGGCGCGTCGGGTTTGTGGTGGGCAATCGCCATGTCATTCAAGGTTTGCGGACACTGAAAACTAACTTGGATTACGGCATTTTTGCCGCCTTACAAACAGCAGCCGAAACAGCTTTACAACTGCCAGACGTGTATTTACACGAGGTACAACAACGCTACCGCACCCGCCGCGATTTCCTGATTCACGGATTAGGGGAGTTGGGTTGGGATATCCCCAAAACCAAGGCGACAATGTATCTTTGGGTAAAATGTCCCGTTGGCGTGGGTTCCACAGATTTTGCCCTGAACGTGTTGCAACAAACAGGCGTTGTTTTGACTCCAGGTAATGCCTTTGGGGTTGCAGGTGAGGGTTATGTCAGGATCAGTTTGATTGCCGACTGCGATCGCTTGGGTGAAGTTTTACATCGCTTTAAGCAAGCAGGCATCTGCTATCAACCGGAAGCTGTAGTCTCGATTTCACAATAGAGATAGCATCCCCAGTCAAGTCAGGGTTATGTGAATAAAAGCTGAAAGCCAATCTTAGTAATGATTGACTGTTAGGAAACTAGATTTTCATTTACAGTCATTTTAATCCTAAATAATTCATATTTCGCACTTTTTGTCAATAGAAAGCCCTCGTATTGCTTTGAGGGCTTGGCACTTTTTTGCTAAATATCGACTCAATTCTTTTTAACCAGGAACAAGTGCAATCTGAGTAACGTCAAAGTTTTCTAGCCGAGTCATGTTTCCACTCTTTTTATCGATGCTATACACAGCATTAGGTGTCTGATACCTCATAGCTCCAAAGGCGAGGAGTTGCCCTGTTCCAGAGCAAACTAAGTTTTGTAAGCCATTATTCCATGCCTGACCATCAACTTTCAATTGTGCCAGTACAATCGGCTTTTCTTGATTTGAGCCTAGTTGCACCAGACTTGTTTCACCATGGAATCCAAGTAAAGACGTATAGAATTTTCCATCTGGGCACTCAGCTAGATTGCTAACCCGCTTATCCTTCGGGATTGTAATCTGACTAAGAGGACTTATCGCTCCTGTTTTAAGGTTAATATCTACCAATGTGATAGGTGGTACACCGTTCTTGCTACCTACTAAACCGATGAGTCGCCCATCATTAGTGCCTAGCAAGCTCCCAAGCTGTTGATTCTCATTAAGTCCTGAGACTATCAAAGTTTTTGCAGAAGACGCACCCAAAAATGTCAGGCGATTAGGTGTCGCTTTTCTCCTACTAGTCGTAACAGGAGTAATGGCTACAACAAGTGTGCCATCCCTTAAAGAAGTAAAGCCACTCAATATTTCATTAGGCTCTAATAAAGGCGTACTGTTATCCGCAATTACTTGAGCTTTTCCTGTAATTAAGGATCGCAAAACAAGTCCTACAGGCTTAATATCTGTGGTTACACTGTTTTGGTGAGTGCTATATAATTCAGTGGTGTTTACCTCTGGAATAGCCGTTGGATCAGTGGTGATAGGGGTAGAACCTATACCGACAATATTTAAACTCGGTGTTTGCGCCAAGGCTTTGTTAGTTAGATAACTAAACCCAGATACTACAGTTCCAGCAAGTACCAACTGGCCAAATTGCCGACGTGAGAGCTTGTAACCCATATTTCCCTTCCTAAAATTAATGACTTTTATTAGGTAGCAGTGTGAATATAAACAGGTAAGGCTAAGATAGTTGCGTCCAGGTTGCTACTGATGGTGTGCCATTGTTGTCACTAATAAAAAGCATGTACCACCCTGGTGGTGCTATGTTTCGATTGGTTGTTAGTGTGACATTGAGAGAAGTGGCATTCCTAAAATTAATGGGTACATCCACTAACCTTTGTTCTGTATCGCAGGAATGGGTAGTTGCCATTGGTCTAATCAGGCTAACCCATTGAATATTCGCAGCTTGGGGTGTCTGAATCGTAAATTGCAGCCCGTAGCTCAATGCTTGAGGAGCACTCTGGATAATTGGTCGTGACCGCGACATATAGGCAGGACTGTAGATTTCTAATCGCAGTTCATTGACAGTCCGTTGAGGGTTCCCCCCAGCTGTGACTACCCTACCATCTGGTAGGAGCAAGGCTATCGAGTGATATACGCGGGGGACATTTTGTTTAGCTACTACAGTCCAGCTATTTGTGACTGGACTGTAGATTTCTGCTGGCAGCATTGATTGTGTTGTGTTCTCATTCATTTGGCTACCATTACAAACAAACACTGTGCGATCGGGTAATAAAACTGCGCTGAGATGCATCCGAGCATAGTGTAGATTTCTTGATCCGTAGTAAGTTGGGTTAGGCCTATTTAGTAAGGCAATATTCACCCTGTTTATTGCCGCATTCGGACTAGTATTACCCTCAATACTAGAAGTAGTATTACCCCCACCTATAATCATTACTGCTTGGTCTTGTGCAGGTGGTAAAAGCACACTGGTAGCTTGATTACCACAATCTGGGAATTGCAACCCTGGCACCACTTGTTCTGTAATGGGTTGTGTAAATGTCCCTGGCAGGGTTAATATCCTTGGTGCCACTGAAGTGGCGCCCATTTGAGCACCGGAATAAAAGACGTTCCCATTACTTAGTAGAAATAGCTGTGCGTATTGCGGTAAGGCGCTAGTTCTTGGAAAAGCGTTCCAACCATTTGCAAATGTCGAAGAATAAATTTCTGGTTGTTGGTTGAGATTGCCATCTATACCAAGCCCAGACACGGCTAATATCCGACCACTGCCTAGTGTTAACAGAGTAGGATACCAGCGGCCATTATTCATTGATGGCATGCTGATCCATTTTTCGGCAATGGGATCAAACATCAAAGCAGTGGGTAAACCATAGAATGGGTCGTACTGTAGAGTTCCACCCGCAACCATTAACATCCCATTGGGGGTGAAGGAGTGACCGGCGCAAAAAAGGTCAATAGGTTGATTATTACTATTCAATGGAGGCCCTTGATAGATAAAGGTTCCCGCATTTACATCCCATAACACACTGTTGTATGGAGTATTTAAATGACTAGGATCGTTACCTGAGCCACAGAAAAATAATATTTTACCAGTATGAAATAGGGCGGCATGTATGGGTAGGATTGGGGCTTGATACGACAATACTTGCCATGTGTTTCCTGCGGTGCCAGCCTGAGCTATGAGAGTCCCTGAATCTGTTTCCTCTAGAAGGGTAGTCTTATTATTAGGTTGAGTCATTTTATTTACAATAATTCCTACGTAAATTTGACTTTTGTTCTTTCAATCATCATCTTGATAAATTTATATCTACTTCTTCTTTAGGCTCTTTGAGTGTTAAGATATGATGTTTTTTATAAGAAGCTAAAGTAAAATCCGTTGTGTCAATAGTAATTAAGCTTTGAATATAGCGGTTTTTGACCTTTTAAGGTATGTTTTCAAAGCTACTAACTTTGGTAAAAAAGATTTGGGCGTACTTCAGTTGCTCCGTAAATGGTATAGTTCATGCTGTCAAGTATTGAGTGTTAAGATACGATGTTTTTTATAAAAAGCTCAAGTAAAATTCGTTATGTCAATAGTAATTAAGCTTTGCATATAGAGGTTCTTGACCTTTTAAGGTATGTTTTCAAAGCTACTAACTTTGGTAAAAAAGATTTGGGTGTACTTCAGTTGCTTCGGAAATGGTATAGTTTATGCTGTCAAGTATCCAGTTAAGCTATGCTTATTTGGCAGATCCGAATGAACCCGTTATTTGTCTTGATGATTGGGAAATAAATCAGAATTTTGAAGTTAATAATTTGCGATCTTTCTTGATACTCATATTTTGGTTTGGTAGAATCACGATGATTCAAAGTTGGATCTTCCCCACTGTGAAGCAATAAATAGGGAAATACCTCATGGTTCAGGTCTTTGCTCTATCGTAAATTAAAGGGTTTAAGAACCTGCAATCTACATGTAGCACCCATTTCAGTCGGGGTTTAAATCCCCCGTTAGCGCTAGCGTGAGCGACGGAGGAGCGTCAGTTGCCACAACGCTCTTAACTTATCGCTTGGCACTTCTCTTCTCTACGAGACGCTACGCGAACGTCTGAAATGTCTTTAATTTTGTTAGCGCAGCCTAAAGCCTTCTCTTTCAGAGACGCTAATGCGAACGGCATGGCTTGTCTGCGACACGCTACGCGTAGCTTGCTTCTCCGTAGGAGTACGCTTAGAGCGAGTCCTCGTTCGCTTTTAGCGTCTCGTAGAGAGCGTCATTTTGAATTTTGAATTGTTAACGGGTGCTGTATCAATTGGCACGACACTGAGAGAAGCTGGAATGCCTACTCTTGTTCATGGTTTAAGACAATTTGAATCTATCTTTCTTGGCTGGAAACTCGCTCAGGGTGGACTTGTGTATATAGGGTAGGTCTATGACTGGGAACGAAGCACGAGGCAAATCAGGACACCTCAGTTTCAAGTCCGTGGATTTCCTGTAATGTTTGCCAGCCAGGCTGCCATTGGGAGTTATCTTGTAATAATTTGGCATTTATCCAAAAACGGACTTTCTGATCGCAAGCAGCAACCATTTCGGCGTAAACCCACTTAGCCTGATTTTTACGATTGACAACTTGGAAGTGCCGCCAGCCATCAACTTTTTGCTGTGCCGTCCACTTAGAACCAACTAGGTAAGGAAATTTTTGTTTTTTAGTCATTAGTCATTAGTCATTACCTGGATTTCTCACCAGATTTATCAAACCGAAGTGCAGAGGTCGTAGGGGCGGGTTAAGCGAGACATTCATGAATGATAGATCATATCTGTTAACCCGCCCCTACTGGTTGTGAGAAATGCGGGATTAGCCATTAGCCATTAGCCATTAGCCATTAGCCATTAGCCATTAGTTATTTCTCCCCTACTCTCCCCCAGTCCCCTAAACCAAATCACCATTACGTGTAAACTTCTGACAATGCAACTCATTATCTTGCTGGACACATAGCGAAAACCATCTGATATGGCTCCAACAGGTGTTGATGTTGTTGGTAATTTTGCGCTTTTTCTTGGAAAGGCGTTGCCTTACGACTTCATTAGGGCAAAGAATTTCTAATGTGCCTGTACCATCTTCGTAATTGAGGATGCGAAATAGACAGTCTTGCAACATCGCACGGCTGCTGCTATCGAAGAACCGCTTAAAACGCACTAGCTTTTCCCCTTCAGTCATTTGGCTGATGGGTTTTATTTTCAAGAAATCTTCATCCTCAAAATCAAAGTCATCATCTTCAAAGTCGTAGGGGTCAATCATTTTCAGCATCCACTAAGCGACCTGGGATTATGTTAACTCTGTGTGGGGGCAGGAGGAGAATGGTGGAAGCAAGGTAGAAAAACTTTAATACGAGTGAGTGTACGCATTTAGATTTATGCTGAGATTCAGCCAGCTTCGGCAATAACCTTGCCAATTTCTTGAAGGGTTGCACCTGTTGCTAGCATCGCACGTATCAACAGTTCAATTGAAACTGAAGCATCACCATTCTCTGCCTTAGCAACACGCGGTTGACTTGAGTGAATTCTCTCGGCTAATTCAACTTGTGTCATTGCTTTTTGTCGTCGTGCTTTTAAATTCCGGCTGAGTGCTAGTTTGATTCCAACCAGAGCATTTTCTTCTGGCGTTAGTTCCAAAAATTCTGAAACTGTGCCAACCTTCCAACCTCTTGCTTCTAGATGTTCCTTTTTAAGTTGATCCATGACTAATACTGTGTATCTGTATCGTACTTACTCAATCGCTTTTTACAATTTTCAATCACTTGCTCAGGTGTTGTTCGCGTAGTTTTATTGAACACCTCGACAATCAAAATGGCATCGTCATCAATTCGATAAATGATTCTCCAATTTTTGTCCATATCTCGAATGCGTAACTCATGGCAATGCGCTCCAATACTTGGCATTGGTCGTGAGTGAGGCAATTCCAGGTTCTCACCTTGCTGCAAGCACCTCAAGAGAAAACCTACCTCAACACGAGCTTCCTGACAGGTGGAGTTTTAACCTCGCCGTATAGCCAGACTAAAGGTTTATCATCATTATCCATACCATTTTATATCATATCTGATATACTCTGCTTGAATTTTGAATTGTTAAGGTGGTTGGCACGAGATCAGGGGCAAGCATTGCCACCAGAGCAACAAGCAGAACTGGATACTTTGGTTGAGGCAGAATTAAGAGCAGCAACAGCCAGAACAGCCACATTGATCCAGCAAGAGAGTTTGTGAATCGCTATTACGCTGCGATCGCACAACGAGCCAATTATCGTTGTGAGTATTGCCAATGGGAAATGGGAACTAGGGGAAAATACCACTTTTACAAGACGTGAACACCGATCTAGGCGATCGCTCTCCTGTTCTTACAATATCTATGTGAGAACAGAAATTTTCTTGACTTGGTGTTCTGGTGGTAGCCTCTGACAAGCTACTGCGCCTCTACGTTCCTGAAAAAGCCTATGCAACCTACTAATCCTAACCAATTTACAGAAAAAGCCTGGGAAGCAATCGCCCATACCCCCGATATTGTTAAACAATATCAACAACAGCAAATTGAAAGCGAACACCTGATGAAAGCGTTGCTAGAACAAGATGGTCTAGCAACTGGAATTCTTACCAAGGCGGGTGTTAATCTTCAAAAACTGCGCGATCGCACTGAGCAATTTTTCCAACGTCAGCCAAAAGTATCAGGTAATAGTACCTCAGTATACTTAGGGCGCAGCTTGGATACACTTCTAGATCGAGCCGATGGGTATCGCAAAGAGTTTCAAGATGAATATATTTCAATTGAACACTTATTGCTGGCTTACGCTAAAGATGACCGCTTTGGCAAAGCTTTATTCCAAGAATTCGGTTTAGACGAAGGCAAGCTAAAAAATATTATTAAACAAATTCGGGGGAGCCAAAAAGTGACCGACCAAAATCCAGAAGGCAAGTACGAAGCACTGGAAAAATACGGACGTGACCTCACAGAAGCCGCCCGTAAAGGTCAACTTGACCCAGTGATTGGGCGGGATGATGAGATTCGTCGGACTGTGCAAATTCTCTCTCGCCGCACCAAGAATAATCCTGTGCTAATTGGCGAACCGGGTGTTGGTAAAACTGCGATCGCTGAAGGATTAGCACAGCGGATTATCGCCGGTGATGTACCTCAATCTCTCAAAGACTGCAAGTTAATTGCTTTAGATATGGGTGCTTTGATTGCAGGGGCAAAATTCCGGGGTGAATTTGAAGAACGTCTGAAAGCGGTATTAAAAGAAGTTACTGAATCTGCTGGCAAGATTGTTTTATTTATTGATGAAATTCACACCGTTGTTGGGGCTGGTGCAACCCAAGGCGCGATGGATGCTAGTAACTTGTTAAAACCAATGTTGGCGCGGGGCGAATTGCGCTGTATTGGGGCAACAACCCTTGATGAATACCGCAAACATATCGAAAAAGATGCGGCATTAGAAAGACGCTTCCAACAGGTTTTTGTCGATCAGCCCAGTGTAGAAGATAGTATTTCGATTCTACGTGGGTTGAGAGAACGTTATGAAAACCACCACGGGGTAAAGATTTCTGACAGTGCTTTAGTTGCCGCCGCCGTATTGTCGAGTCGATATATTAGCGATCGCTTCCTCCCTGATAAAGCCATTGACTTGGTAGATGAAGCCGCCGCTAGGCTGAAAATGGAGATTACCTCCAAACCAGAAGAACTTGACGAAATTGATCGTAAGATTCTGCAATTGGAAATGGAGAAACTATCGCTGCAAAAAGAAAGTGATGCCGCTTCTCGTGAACGTCTGGAAAGATTGGAAAAAGAAATTGCCGATCTCAAAGAAGAACAAAGAACACTAAATACTCAGTGGCAGTCTGAAAAAGATATTATTGACAAAATTCAGTCCGTTAAAAAAGAGATTGAACGGGTTAACTTAGAGATTCAGCAAGCAGAACGCGACTATGACCTTAACCGCGCTGCTGAGTTGAAATACGGCAATTTAACCAGTTTGCATCGTCAATTGGAAGCAGTAGAAGCTGAATTGGCAAGCACTCAAAGAAGTGGTAAATCACTATTACGGGAAGAAGTCACAGAAGCAGATATTGCCGAAATTATTTCTAAATGGACAGGGATTCCCATCAGCAAATTGGTGGAATCGGAGAAAGAGAAACTGCTGAACTTAGAAGATGAACTGCACCACCGGGTAATTGGCCAAGAAGAAGCAGTGACAGCTGTAGCGGATGCAATTCAGCGATCGCGGGCTGGATTGGCTGATCCGAATCGTCCCATTGCTAGCTTTATTTTCCTTGGGCCTACAGGTGTAGGTAAAACTGAATTGGCGAAAGCCCTGGCGGCGTATATGTTCGATAGTGAAGATGCGCTGGTGCGAATCGATATGTCGGAGTATATGGAGAAACACGCCGTCTCTCGGTTAATCGGTGCGCCTCCAGGATACGTGGGTTACGAAGAAGGCGGACAACTTACAGAAGCGATTCGTCGCCGTCCTTACTCAGTGATTCTCTTCGACGAAATCGAGAAAGCACACCCGGATGTCTTCAATATCTTCTTGCAAATTCTCGATGATGGTCGCGTCACTGATGCTCAAGGTCATAAGGTGGACTTCAAGAACGCTATTATCATTATGACCAGCAACATTGGTTCGCAGTACATTCTTGATGTCGCCGGAGATAACAACCATTACGACGAAATGCGCCGTCGAGTCATGGAAGCCATGCGGAATAGCTTCCGTCCAGAATTCCTGAACCGGATTGACGAAATCATCATCTTCCACGGTTTAGATAAGAAGGAATTGCGGCAAATTGTGCTACTGCAAGTGGAAAGATTGCGCCAAAGACTTGGCGATCGCAAAATATCCCTGAAACTCTCGGATGCTGCACTTGACTTTTTAGCAGAAGTAGGATATGACCCCGTATATGGGGCGCGTCCATTGAAACGGGCGATTCAGCGAGAGTTAGAAACGCAAATTGCTAAATCCATCTTGCGCGGCGAATTCAACGACGGTAACACCATCTTTGTAGATGTGCAAAATGAAAGGTTGTCGTTTAGCCGTTTACCAGTTGAGGTATTTACTGGATAATTACACCTCATAAACACACACAAAAACCCGTTTTCTGACAGAGATCGGGTTTTTGAATTATCTGAGGGTGAAAGTGGGAATCCTAAATTATGTTCATCAAAGGAATTGGTAAAACTCTTTCCCAGTCACCAATTCCTAGTACCCACTCCCCATTGATAACTAATGATTAGTGTAATTACACCAGTTTATAACGGTGAGAAATTTATCGAATCTTGCCTTCAAAATATCATCAACCAAAATTTTGCAGAAGTTGAGCATATCATCATTGATGGTGGCTCAACTGACAAAACAATAGATATTATCAAATATTACGCAAATCAAGATCCTCACATTCGCTGGATTTCTGAAAAAGACCAGGGACAATCAGATGCGATGAATAAAGGAATTGCTATGGCGCAAGGAGCGATTATAGGCATTTTAAATGTTGATGATTTCTATGAGCCAAACGTTCTTAGCCGCATTTCAGAAATATTTACAAATCTACCAGAACCTAGCTTGATTGTTAGTAATTGTAATATGTGGGATCATCGAAACAACTTAATTCAGATTAATAAACCTAAACGACTACGACCAGTTGATTTATTGATGGAAAAGCAAATTAATGATGATGGCATGATTGATGTTACTTTTCCGGTGAATCCATCGGCTTACTTCTACCACAAATCATTACATCAAAAAATTGGAGTCTACAAAGTTGAAGAGCATTATGTAATGGATATAGATTTCTTACTGAAAGCAGTTAAAGTAGCTCATGTCAAATATTTTAATGAAATTTGGGGAAATTTTAGATATTATCCAGGAACGAAAACTTTTGATGATTCTATAGATGGAACAAATGAAACGCGAATCCAACAATTGTTTAAGGACTATGCAAAAACACTCTCCTTTATTGAGCAATGGGAGATCCGTTTGAATCGAATCATGATTTTTATTCCATTAAGAATTTTCTATTTTTCTAAGTATCCGCAACGATTACCTCAATCCATTAGGAATCGATTCATGAAATCGATATTCGTATTTAAATAGTAATTGAAGAAGAATTCAGAAGTCAGAATTCAGGAGCGGAGCCGGAGACGCTCCGCCTCCGGTCAGAATGAAGACGCTCGTTCGCTCTTAGCGTCTCCCCGAATCACATTGGGAGAGGCTAACGCCAAGGGAGAAGACTCGCTTGCCGCCGGCGCTATCAGTGGGGGATTCAGACCCGCCACTGATTGCGTAACTAAAGTGTGTCCGCGAGCGTCTTGTTTGGCTAGCATCTCGCAGGGAAGACCACCAAACTCATAATTCAAATTAGAAACGCCGGAATTTTTTATTGATTCTTACACATAACTTGTCGCATTTTACGCATATTTGCAGGCAACTCTAAGTTCATCGCTTGTTGAATGAAAATAGATGGAATTGGAATCAGAGGTGTCGCTTGCACAGTATAAGCAAGTATTGTGCCGTTACCGCAATCTTTGAGTTCTAAATTGGCGTCAAAATCCTCAAAAGTCCCTTTTACCATACGAAACTGAATTTGCTGCCCCAGTACTTCTACAACGTTGAGGTAAATTTCCACTTGAGCCGTGAAAAAGAAGAAGGCTTTTTGTGCTGCTTGATACAGACGTTTGACCTCACCTTTTTGTACTACCTCACTCTTGGTGATATCGGGGAAATATTGCACCCAGCGGGGGTAATCAGTTAATTGCTGCCAAACATGCGATCGCACCATCGGCACATACATCCACGCTGTCACTGAGCCACCGCACAACTTGTGCGATCGCGTTTCTACCAAAATTTCACCCTGTACCAGTAACTTTTGCTTGTCTTGACTCCAAGCCATATCTGAACCTGCAATAATTGAGTCTGATATATAAGACGCAGACATAATGATTTAAGTTACTCCTCAACTCATCCACCTAAATTGAGTTGAAACTACAAGCCATAAAACTTGATTTAGATCCAACCCATTAAATTTAGTTCCAGTCTAATGCTTATCTTTTCCGGAAACGATGATTTTCTGCTAATTATTTCAGTCACTTTACTCTAAAAAGTGTGTTTCTTATCACAATCAACACAATTGATACTTAAGTGAAATTTATCAGAAGAATACTTGTAGATGAAAAACTGCGTTATTAACAGCTAGAATGGCACAAACACGACATAATATCAAGCACCTTACCCTAAAATTTGGATACATCTCTCCATTTTTACGTGTTATTTCTGATGAAACTGCAACTTCATCGTAACTTCATATCTTAATTGTCAATATCAAGTGTAATGTTCTGTTGAATTGAGAGGAAAATTAGGTGAGTCAATCTTCTTTAAATCGTAGATTAATTCAGATTTTTGGTATCCTTCTCGGCATTAGTGTCGCTGTCTGGGTACTGAGAGGATTTGGTATTCTTACTTTTATTCCAGGTGGAATTATTTGGCTACTGCTACTAGGGGCGATCGCGATCGGGATTATCAGTTACGCCCAAAGGACATGGTGGCGTTTTTAATAGTGAAGCAATGCCAATAACAGCTAGCCTAGAAAGTAGGTGCTGTAAAAGAGACATTTTTGAAATTGTTACCCTTACAAATTGTAGTTATTGGGGGTGGGGCAGCGGGATTTTTTGGCGCGATCGCTTGTGCTAAAGCCAATCCTCAAGCCGAAGTTACATTACTCGAAGCCAGTCGCCAACCCCTAGCGAAAGTGCTAATTTCTGGCGGCGGACGCTGCAACGTGACTCACGCTTGCTTTGAATCTGAGGAATTGGTGCAAAATTACCCCAGAGGTGCAAAAGCTTTGCGGGGTTCTTTGACTCGGTTTGGGCCTCAAGATACAGTAGCTTGGTTTGCTACTCACGGAGTCTATCTCAAAACTGAAGTTGATGGGCGGATGTTTCCTGTCACCAATACTTCAGAAACCATTGTGGAATGCCTAATTAAAGCGGTGGCCACATCTGGGGTTAAACTCCGTATCGGTACGCATGTAACTTCAGTGAAACGAACCTCAGCAGATGCGAGGTTTGATATTCTTTTGAAGTCGGGAGAAACGATTAAATGCGATCGCCTACTTTTAGCGACTGGTAGCAGCCTTGCAGGTTATAAAATTGTCCGAGAGTTAGGTCATCAAATTGAATCGCCAGTACCCTCATTATTTACCTTCAACATTGTCGATCCAAAATTGCGGGAATTGGCTGGAGTTAGCGTTAACCCTGCCCAGTTGCGCTTATCTACGGGTGGAAAATCCCAATTACAACAAACTGGGCCATTGCTAATTACCCATTGGGGTTTAAGTGGCCCGGCTGTTTTGAAGCTTTCGGCTTGGGGTGCGAGAGTTCTACACGAAAGCCGCTATCAAGCCACATTATTGATCAATTGGCTGCCTCTTATGCACCAAGAACAAGTGCGAGAAAAAGTTTTAGCAGTTAAGGATGAATGGGGAAAGAAAGCGATCGCATTGCATCGCGGCGTTGATCTCCCGCATCGTCTCTGGCAATATATCATTGCCCGTGCAGGTATTACCACAGAAGACCGTTGGGCAGAAATATCTAGTAAAACTTTAAATCAACTAGTGCAAGAACTTACTCAGGGAAAATACTTAATCAACGGCAAAGGAGCCTTCAAAGAAGAATTTGTTACCTGTGGCGGTGTCAACCTCAAAGAAGTAAACTTCAAGACGATGGAAAGTCGGTTAGTTCCTGGTCTTTATTTTGCCGGAGAAATCTTAGATATTGATGGCGTTACTGGTGGGTTTAACTTCCAAAGTGCTTGGACAACCGGTTATTTAGCAGGGATAGCAATGGCGACTAATTCGTAATTCCTATACCGCAAGGGTTTTATTGATTTAGGATGGGTGGTTGACTTCCGCCGTGCTGTACTAGTACTCCACAGGGATTATGACAGTTTAAGATAGTTAGTAGTCAGCACTTTAGTTCTTAGAAAATAAGGACTAAAGTCCTTAATAGGAACTTATAAAAATTAATATAGCGGACTTATATAATGGTTATCGTTAAAGTTGATTCTCAAAAAGACAACTTGGAAATTTTATCTTAGTCCTCTGCTTATCCAATATTCAGCATCTTCTACAAATCCCTCTATCCAATCCATCACAGATTTACTGGACTCTTTGATTGTGATGCAATCTTCATGTAGAAAATAAACAGAACAGTCATCTTGTCCATTGGCAATAATAAACCACGGATCTCCATTTCTAGCACAGATACAGAAAGCATTATCAGGTAAAGGTGTACATTCTTCTCCCTCAGCAATGGACTCAAGGATAATCTTTTGCTGCCACTCATTCATTTTAATAAGTTGGTCGTAATAAAACTCAAATTCTGATCTACTAATAAGCTTTCCGGCGCTATGCCCAAGTAAGCCTAGTATTTCCCTGTAAGTTCTTGGCAAAACCCCATATTTACTCTCAATGTATGCAATTTCCTCTGGAGTACATCCTTGTAGCTCTTGCTCATTTTTTACTATTCCACTAGTAAAGAAACGCTCTTTTAATTCTTGGATATTATTAATCATTTCAAAACTCGAACTTTCTAGAAGATAAATAATCTCTATCTTAATTATTAATTATCTGGCTAGTACAAAGTGGCAAAAATAAAGCTACTATTCAAAATTACTGTATTAGAGCAGAGAAAGGGTTGAAAACAGCAACAAAATACTTATCAAGTTAGATTTTAGCATTTGTATATACATCGTAGTCATAGGTGTCAACTTAAGCTGGAAATAGATTATCTGTTGGCTTCCATGCCCGCCCGGAAATAAATTTCTTTGGCTTTTAGCTTAAGTCTACTGAAGTAGACTGGAGATTTTTGGCTATATTTAGTCATCTTCAGATGACTTTAGCTATGAGACGGGAATTTCAATTCCCGGCGGACAAGCGGTTTCACGTTAAGTTGACACCAATGCATCGTAGTATACCCCTACTCTTAAAGCTTACTAGCAAAAGCGTCTCCGTGTTAACCTCAACTATTTACCTGTTCTTTAAGAACAAGCGATCGCTACTTAACTATATTTACTGATCAAAATTCGTACTAATCTTCTAGCATTTCCCACCTTGCCACTCTACATTCACACCAGCCACCCTAGAGAAGTCAAAATTTTCAGGGTGTATTCGTTTTTTCATAAAAAATATATGAACACTGATAAAAATACGGCGTCTGAAATTACGTTGCAGAGGAGCCAGTATATGCTGCATGGTTTTCCAGTGCTTGGTGTTCCAGATGAGGAGCGTGCCGTAAAATACTTTAGTCTCAATCCATTTCTACCAAATGCCCAGAATCGTTGTCCAATTGAATGTGCCTATTGTGTCTGTCATCAAGACCGTGACTGGCATCACTATCCACAAAATTTTCAGGATGTCTCAGCACCAGTTGACCTGCTTGATTCTTTGCTAGACTGCATTTTTGCTACCCAGGAGGGACAAAAGGGCTTTCCGATTTCACTATGCGACTACTCTGATCCCTTTATTCCAGCCCATCGAGAACGCGTACTATCAATTTTGGATGCACTAATTGACCGCAAAGCTGCCAACATAGTCTACATCACCACCAAAGTCCATCCTGGTCAATCTTTTCTAGAGCGACTCAAAAAAACTTTAGAACGGCCTCATTCACTTCGGGTTACTGTCTTTGTTAGTTTACCACCCTTGAAACCAGGCTATGAGCAAGCCTCAATTCAGAGTCGGGTACAGTTGTTGCAAGATTTAGTAAATCTTGGTATTCCATGTTGTTGGTATCTGCGTCCACTGGTTGAAGAGTGGTTTGATGAAAGTTTAATGTGGCAATTAGCACGCACACTATTACCCCATGTTTCCCATCACGTTATTCTGTCTGGGCTTGTCATGTCTGAAGAGATTGAAACGAGTCTGTTAAAACAGGAATTAATCGTTCCAGAATGGGATCGTACACAACCAGGACGTAAGCAATACTTGTCATTGGAATTTGAGTCAAAACTGCGCTCAATTCTCAGCACTGTTGCTAGTGAGCAAAATACTTCTCTGGGTCCGGTGATGGGACATCGGCTATGCGGTACTAACGGTAATCATGCCTATGGCTGCTTGATGTGCGCCAAACAAAACCGTTATTGTCAGCTTTTTCAACTTCATCACTATGGTGAAACGATCGCCGCTGAAGATAATCAACGCCTCAAGACGCTACTGAGACAAGATTCCCAAAAAGTAGGCTCATCTTTACAACGAGAGCCATCGACAGAAGAATGTCGGTGAGGTATATGAACCTGAAGCGAAGTAACTCATCCCCCGGCTTCAAGCCGGAGGATTGGAGTCATTAGTCATTAGACATCTCCAGAAATTAAATATGCGTTATCCAGAATCCTTGTAGAGACGTAGCACTGCTACGTCTCTACATTCATTTTCGGAGATGTCTATTAGTCATTGGTGCTAATGACTAAATCGGCGGGCGGCTATCCCGGACACCCCTCTTGTTGGGATGGGATTCCCGCCGATTTTCGGTTAGGAAGGGTCTGATTGCCTGATTGCTACCCGTCTACAAAATTATTGTATTGCAGCATAAAGAGGGAGAATTATCTTGCTATCGTAGATCAATTTTGAATACACCCAACAATGAAGTTCAGCGAAATCCTCCGCCAATTTGGTGACACGGCTACCCATCATAGCCTGACTAACGACCCAGACCGTGACCCAGAGATTATAGGGGTAGCAGCCATTGATGAAGCTACCAACGGTACTATCAGTTACGTAGAAGGGGCAAAATTTGGGTCTTTTATCAGCAAAACCAATGCTACTGCTTTAATTTTGCCCCAGGATGAAAAATTGCAGGTGCTTGCAAATGAGAGCGGTATTGTCTGGATAGCAACCTCAGATCCGCGACTGTTATTTGCCAAAGCGATTGCTCTTTTTTACCAACCATATCGCCCCATCCCAGAAATTCATCCCACCGCTGTGATTCACTCTACCGCCAAAATTGGCAGTGATGTTTATATTGGCCCCCATGCTGTGATTCAACAAGGGGTAGAAATTGGTAATGGTGCAATAATTCATCCTAATGTGGTGATTTATCCAGATGCCAAAATCGGCGATCGCACCATCTTACACGCCAACTGTACCATCCACGAACGCACCCGCATCGGTGCAGATTGCGTCATTCACAGTGGTGCTGTCATCGGTGCAGAAGGCTTTGGTTTTGTACCTACCCGGACTGGTTGGTTCAAAATGCAACAATCTGGCTACACAGTCCTAGAAGATAGCGTCGAAGTTGGCTGCAATACCGCCATTGACCGCCCTGCCGTCGGAGAAACACGGATTGGTCGCAATACAGTAATTGATAACTTAGTCCAAATAGGTCATGGTTGCCAAATCGGTTCTGGCTGTGCGATCGCCGGTCAGGCTGGTATGGCTGGTGCTGTCAAACTTGGAAATCGGGTAATCTTAGCTGGGCAAGTAGGAATTGCCAATCAAGCGAAAATGGGTGATGGAGCGATCGCATCCGCTCAAACTGGCATTCTACACGATGTTGCACCAGGAGAAATTGTCTCTGGAACTCCAGCCATTGCTCACAAAAAATATCTCAAGGCATCTGTTGTTTATATTCGCCTGCCAGATATCTATCAATCGCTAAAACAATTGCAACGTAAATTCAAAAATAGCAATGATTAAGGTGATACAGCAATTTTCTTTTGCATGAAGTACAAAGCTCAGATCCCCGAATTATTGAAGAATTCGGGGATATTTTTATATTAGGCTCATTTGTTGTCTATAGGAATCCTATTTGATTCCTGAAAAAATCTAAGTATAAGTATATGTAGTAGTGTGGCAAGGCTAAAATGTTGTAAAAAAATTGTAGGTTGGGGAGCCACTGCGTTGCGCGGGTTAAGAGCGTTGTAGCAAGTGGCGTTGGAGGCTTTGCCAAAGCCAACATCCTGATATATGTTGGGTTGCGCTCCGCTCCACCCAACCTACGTCTAATGCACAATTTTTTTGCTTTCATACCCTACGTGTATTTCAACAATCAAATAGGAGTCCTATACTTGCTATTGAAGAAGAATTCAGCTATTCTGAATTCAGGAGTCAGCAATCTTGACGCGACGCTCGTTCGCTCTTAGCGTCTCCCCGAATCACATTGGGAGAGGCTAACGCTAAGGGAGAAGACAAAGGCTTAGCTACGCTATCCGCCTTTTCGGTCAAAATTCATTCTGAATTCTGACTACTGACTACTGACTACTGAATTCTGTTCGATAAATTCTTCCAAGCTGGGCACATCGACCCAACTTGCTTTTGTATGAGATTCATGGGATAAATCCATCAACAACTGAGAATAAATTCCTTCTCGTAAGGATGGTGTAATTTCCTGATTGCGGTCAATTCCTTGTACCCATTGGTCTACTACGCGGATAAATGCCGAAATGCGCCCATCAGCATAATTTTTGGGGAAAATTAACCGATTCGGTATTTCTATTTCCGTTAGAGGTTTACCTGGCTGGGAACCCCAAACACGAAAACCATGTATATAATCTTTTTGATTTTCGCTGCCCACAATTAATGTACCGCGATCGCCATACACTTCTACCCAATGGGTTCTTGCTGCATGAACAACTGCACTGATAGAAAGTTGGCAAGGTGTGCCATTAGCTAATTCCAGGGTTAATATACAGTTGTCATCTGTATTCACTGCCTTAGATTCCCCACTAACAGGGTCAACTCGTATGGGAATCGCAGTACTCAAATGAGCATTTAATCTACGAACTGGCCCAAATAACCAGTGAATATAATCAAAGGCGTGAGAACCCAAAGATCCCAATGCACCGCCTCCTTTTTCTTTGTCAGAATACCAATTCCAAGGACGTGAAGTATCAGCACGAGAAGAACCTAACCAATCAATTTTAATTAGGCGTAACTTACCCACATAGTCTTCTGACAATAATTCAGCAAATAACTGCCATGCTGGTACAAAGCGAAATTCAAAGTCTACAGTTGCAATGACGCCTTTTGCTTTAGCTAACTCATAAAGTTCTTTCGCTTCAACTGCATTTAAAGTTGTCGGTTTTTCTAGTAATAAATGTTTTCCAGCTTGCAATACAGTTTTTGCCATTTCATAGTGCAAGAATGGCGGTGTAGAGATGCTAATTGCTTGCACTTCTGGTAATGCCACAATATCTGTAAATGAGTCGTAAGCGTGGGGGATATTATGGGATTCTGCTATGGCTTTGGCTTTATTGATATCTCGGTGGTAGACAGCAACTACCTCAGTGCGAGGATGTGCTTGGAATCCGGGGATGTGGACTTTTTGACCAAAGCCAGTACCTGCGATCGCAATTCCAATCATATCATTTTTTCTCCTATTGATTACTTCTTAAACCTCAATAATCTTACCCCACAAAAGCTATACTTTGTTTTTATCGTAAAACTATAATATGCTTCGCTAACGGTAAAATTTACAACAAATAATTGTAATAGCAACTTCAATAAAGTTAATGACTTGAAAACAATTAATAACCCATATAAAATAATTTTATCGGGAAAGGCAGGGGGCAGGAGGCAGAAGGCAGAAGGGAATTCTGACTCGTGTCCTCTGCTCGTGACCGAAGGGAACAAGGGTTTAAGACCCCCACCAAATTTTCAATTTGGTGGCCTCAATTTAGGAGGGGTTTGAATCCCCTTCTAAATTGAACCTTCTGCCCTCTGCCCTCAGCATAGCTGCCTTCTTCAATTAATTAATTGAATCATTATTAGTCCCTGCCAACCGAAAACTATTTATCACTAAAGTTAATTAAAAGGGAACAGGGAACGGGCAACAGGCAACAGGGAAATCCCCATAATTAAAATCAGGGGATTTGTACAAGGACACATTGAAACATCGTGGCTGACGCCATCTCGTTTCAAATATTTTTATCTCTTTTCATAAATAAATTTAGGGGCTTTAAACCCTGTATTCGGGGCTAATTTTTTTTCTGTTCCCTGTTAAGAGTTCCCTGTTCCCGCCCCGAAGGGGCTTGGTAAATCGCTAGGAATTTAGAAAATTAAAAACGCGACATCGTTGATTAAAAACATTTTTTGACTGCTGCAATAGGCTACGTTACAGCATAGTCCATCACAATTTATTTTATTCACTGAGGCTCTTTGATAAGGAACAATTATATACAGCTAATATCAGGCATTCCCATGTATATTAGTTATACGATTTGTAGTATAGTCTTATTTTTTGTAACATTGAGAACGCTGCAAAATGGAATTTAAATAACTTTACTTGTCTAAATACTAATTAGAGTTTATAGTGATACGGTGTTTCTCGTTTCACTTTCTCGGCAGGTTTATACCATGAATTATTCTCGCAAATTACAAAAGTTTTTTGCAGGCTTCTCTTTGTCTGTAGTATTAGCATCTGATTTAGTACTCATACAAAAAGCTCCTCCAGTTTTAGCCCAAACAATAAATTCATCTGTCGGTAATGCTGTGACATTCAGTTGCAATGATAGTGAAGCAACAATCAAAGCTAAAAATGGCCCCAGAGTAGTTAAAGGAACAACAAGCTTTTACATTGGCTATCAGCAAGTCTCATCTAATAATAAAAATCCTATAACTATCCGCTTTAATAATGGGATAAAAACCTGGTGTCGCACTGATTACGAAACAACTGGGGACGATGGTACAGGTTATGGATTGTACTGGGATGGAGGCAATGTTTTATATGGCGTTTACTCTTCCACTGGCAGTCAGACAGGTAATGATTTTCGCCGCTTTGCTACTGGGCGTTGGTTGTCTAGCTATGGTAGCGGAGGCGGGCCAAAAGTTGCAGTTATAGCCCGGATTAATCCAGCCAATGGCGAAGTTTATTACGCCACATTTTTATCTGCTAAAAAGGCGAATGATGGAAAAACTAACTCTTTAGTTGTCAACACTCTCTCATGGAACGGCACAAATTTGACTGTGCAAGCAAAATCATGGTGGACTCCCCGTCGTGCTGATACAAATTCCATGAATTGCTCTGGTTCATCACCTTATCAATACACAGTTATCTTCACTGGCGATTTAACAAGGGTGAACTCGGCTTTAGCAAATACTTGTAGTTAAAAGGGAAGAATTTAGCTATCAAATTGCCTTATCGAAACAGAATTTAGGAGTCAGGAGCGGAGCCGAGACGCTCCGCCCCCGGTCAGAATTCAATTGGGTATTCTGTACTAGTGGCAGATTAATAGACGGGTTTAAACCAAACTCAACTCAAAATAATTCAAAATATTCTCTTTGCTCCCAGTTAGTCACCTGCTTTAAATAGTCTTCTGGTGGCTGATCTGTGACGGACTGCAAAAAGCGATTAATTTCACTCTGTTTCATCTTAATGATGAAGTTTATAAACTGCTGCCCCATTTTTTGAGAAAAAAGTTCGCTTTGGCTCAAATATGAAATCGCTTCTAGCAAACTTTTGGGTAAGGTCAGACTTTCTGTAGTGTAAGGTGACTCTGTTGGGGAGCCAGGGTCAACTTTCTGATCTACACCATCTAACCCAGAAATCAATTGCGATGCCATATATAGATAGGGATTGGCTGCTGGTTCTCCAACTCGGTTTTCAATGTGGGTGGTGGGGTCATCATAACCGCCTTGTAATCTAATCATTGCCCCTCGGTTTTCCAATCCCCATCCGGCTCGGTCAGGGGCTAGGGAATAAGGCCTAAATCTTTTGTAGCCGTTAATTGTCGGGGTTGTGAATACAGAAGCCGCATTGGCATGTTTGAGAAGACCACCAACGAAATGTTTGCCTAAATCTGACATTAGGGTTTTGGAGTTTGCAGACATGAGCGCGTTCTCACCTGTGGTTAGGTCTACAAGGGATTGGTGCAAATGCCAGCCATTAGAAGAACAACCTTGCAATCCTGGACGACACATAAATGATGCGATGTAACCTTGTTGACGGCAGATTTGCTTAGTCGCCATTCGGAATATCATCATTGTATCCGCAGATTGCAATGCCGGAATCGGGTCAAAGGTAAATTCAAATTGACCGGCACCTCCTTCGTTTTCTACACTCCTTAAAGGCAATCCCATTTCAACTAAGTTTTCTGCCAGAACGCGCAGCAAGTCGTGAATCTCTGGATTGTGGGATTCTAAAAGGTATTGGAAGCTATGCTCTACAGCGCTAACTTTGGCAGGTTCACCAGGTTTTCCAGAAGTACCAACATCAGCGATCGCTAACATCGGATCTGACAACTTTGCCAGATACCACTCAACTTCTAAGCCGACAATATGCTCCAACCCTCTTTGATGTAACTCTGTCAATGATTGGCGCAAAATACCGCGACTGGAAAAGGGCATTGACTGACCATTTTGAAAGTACTCGTCACAGAGGATAAAGCCAGTGCGTTTTGCCCAAGGCACAATTTTGAAGGTATGAGGGTCAGGAACAGCCACAAGATTTGGCGCACCTGTCATCTGAGACATATCTAAACTACCGCCTGGAACGAAGGGGTTAAATACTATTGCACCACCAGTATCAAACAGGAATGTCCCTGTGCTGATTTGCATACCGTTTTCTAAGGCGCTTAAAAATGCCTGGGGTAAGAGCGACTTGCTGCGAACAATGCCATGCTGGTCTGACCAAGCGGTACGAATCAACAGTATATCTCGTTCTTTGACGACAGCCTTGATTTTTTCAGATGCTTCTTTTTGGCTTTCTGTCCACAGGTGATGACGCTCAATAAATCCAGGTCTTTTCATTTAGATTGCCTAATCATGTTCAACGGCTTGTGCGGTTAGTTTGAAATTAGCTATTTCTGCCAAGATTCGCCATTGCGTATTTGCGTTAACAGCCTGTGCATTGCTGCACCATAACCCCTCTGGCTATCGTAATTCGTCGTCATTCAAAATTGATTCCCAAATCAATGCCTAATACCCCATTTCTATTTGTAATATCAAAATCTGTTGTGTTGGTTTTTATCAACTAGCATCTTCCTCATCCATAGCTTTAAAAAGAGTATTTCCAGTTTGTTCATCTGCGATCGCTCCTTGAGTATCTCCCAAACGACGACGAATTTGGCTACGCAATATATATGCTTCTGCTTCTTTAGGATTTAGCTGAATTACATAGTTAGCATCTGCGATAGCACCTTTGTAATCTTGGAGTTTTTGACGAGCATATCCACGAGAGATATAAGCGTAGGTATCTTTGGCATTCAATTTAATAATTTCGTTGTAATCAGCGATCGCTCCTTTATAGTCTTCCAGAAGATTAAGAACTTGCGCTCGCTGGTAATAGACACCACTGACATTTTTGGGGTTAAGGCGCAAAATCTCGTTATAATCTTGAATCGCGCCTTTATAATCTTTTAATCTCTTACGAAAGTTGGCACGAGTCATCCGAAATTCAATATCGTGAGGTTTTAAGCGCACAATTTGGTCATAATCTGCTAGTGCGCCTTTATAGTCACGCAGTCCCAAACGCGCCCGCGATCGCTTTATATAAGCATCGACATCATTGGGATTTTTACGCAAAGCAGCAGTTGTAAGCTCAATTTGTTGTTGTCTATTTTTTCTGATCTGCTCAAGTCTTTGCTGAGGATTTTGAGAGTAATAAGTTAATAATTTTACCCAGCTAGGAGCCATAGCTTGCAAAATACCTACCATTCCTCCTAACAAGCTTACACAGTATATAACTAATAGAAAAACTCTAGTTTTCCATTTACTACGGGATTCGTACTGCTGTTGAATCAATCCCTTTACTAAGGTGTATCTTTGAAAGGCAAGTTTCCATATCCGAGTTGCTTCAGATATTTGAATATGAAATGCAGAAGATTATCCTGATCTATGGGTGGATTTAGTCGCAGTTCTTTTTGAAATTTCTGATTAATTTTAGCGCTGCGAAAGCTATTAGGGATGCCCATAGCTATCAACATCGCAAATAATAACATCATTGGTCTATCTTTTCCTAGTAATCCTAAGATAATCACACCAAAGACCTTAAATAAAACACCAATGTAAGGGAAACGAGAAAACAGCAATAAATCAGCAATTTGTCCTCCATCTAGAGGATAAACCGGGAGGAGATTGAACAAATTTAGAGATATCAGCGTCCAGCTTGTTTTGTGTACCCAATCAGGATAAGCACTACCCAAAGGTGCAAGGATCGCCAACCCAATCCCCAAAATTAACCCTGGTAATGGCCCTGCTAAAGATATCCAAAATTTTTGGGTGAGTGTGGCATCATCTTTACGGGCAGTTGCTAAAGCGCCTAAAAACGGTACGAATAAAACAGAGGTATCACGATAGCCAAACAGTTTCATCGCCAATAAATGTCCGCTTTCATGGAAAAACAGTACAGCGATGAAAATCACCACACTTTGTGGAGTAAGAAAGCTTGTATAACTGGCGATAAACAACCCTAGACTACCCAACAAAAGCCAAGTGCGAAATTTTTTACCCACCAGACCAGTTTGGGTATATTCCATTTGTTTAAATCCCTCTACTTCCAGTTCTATAGGGATTTCTTGTAAAATGCTGGAATCAGTTTTGGCTTGTTGTCTGCGTTGCTTGATGATATTTGCTGCTTTCTTGTTACCCTGCATCATTGGGTTAAGCGATCTCAGGACTGTTAACCAATGTATCTGAAATAACTCTGTTCCCTTAATTGATGATATTTTTCCCGTCTTGACTAAGTTACTAACATAGCCCCTCATCTGTATCTGTAGTGCTTGTGCAAAAGACTCTGGTGATAAACCACAAGCTGTTTTGCTGGTAGTTAATTGTTTGAGATGATCTTGATGAGTCTGCCATTGTACTGATACTTCGCTGGTATAAACATCCTGAACAATAGTGTTAGGAAACTCACCTATAAGTCCATGCTGTTTGCCGTTGACAGTCAGCAATAAAGTTCTATCCTTAAAAAAGGTATAAAACTCTATATCAAATAAATTCACACGTTCGACTAAACGACGAATAACTACTGTGGCATAGCTTTTGAGTGCTTTGTTATATAAAAGAAGTTCCCAATTTGTTTGCTGATAAACTTTGGTGATTGGTTGATATTGCAAATAGCTGCATGGAAGAAAGCCGAATTGCTCTAGTTCTTTAATGGGAGTTTGAAATAAATCTTTTAAATAGATAGGAACTGTATCAGCCTTTGTAATCTGGTACTTGGGATATTGAATCTGAGATTTGCAAAGTAGTAAAAAGAGAATGAGAGAGCGAATAACAATCAGTAGAACGTAAATTGCGATCGGGTAGATTAGGTATTGCATAGCAATATAAAATTTTTAACTATGCTTAGTATTCCCTGATACTAAATAAAATAGCTTAGGATTGCAAATACCTAAAATAGAAATGGGTATAGCCTTTTGACCATACCCATTTCAGTGATTTTAGAACAGTGGTTACAGCTGCGGTACGTACTGTTGCTTTTCAGGGACTTCAGCGTATTCAGCCACAATCTGGCGGAATTCTTCGCCGTCAATGGTTTCCTTTTCGATCAGCAGATCGACTAAGCGATCGCTCACAGTACGATGGTCACGGATAATCTTCTTGGCATTTTCGTAGCATTCTTCCACGATCGCTCGCACTTGTCCATCAATGCGGGAAGCGATGGATTCAGAATACTCAGATCGGGTTGTCCAGTCACGACCCAAGAATACTTCTCCCTGCTGGCTTTCTAACGACAGTGGCCCTAAGTCGGACATCCCGAAACGAGTCACCATCTGCCGGGCCATTCCCGATAACTGCTGCAAGTCTCCACCAGCGCCAGTGGTGACTTCCGCAGCGCCAAATATCACCTCTTCAGCGGCGCGACCACCCAAAGCACCAGTAATTCTGGCTTTCAACTGAGAACGGGAAATTAACCCCTGTTCTTCGTTGGGTGTAAACCAAGTTAAACCCTGTGCTTGTCCTCGTGGAATCAGGGTAACTTTCTGTACTGGGTCATGGTCTTTTAACAAAGTCCCCACTAAAGCGTGTCCAATTTCGTGGTAGGCAATTAAGCGCTTGCTCTTACTATCCACCAAAGGAGTGCCTTCCATCCCAGCGACTACCCGATCCACTGCATCATCAATTTCGCGGAGGGTGATGGCTTCTTTGCGTCTTCTCGCAGTGAGAATTGCTGCTTCGTTGAGTAAGTTGGCTAAGTCAGCACCAGTAAATCCAGGAGTGCGGCGAGCGATCGCATCTAAAGATACGCTAGGGTCTAGTTTCTTATTCCGCGCATGGACTTGCAAGATTTCCAAACGCCCTTTGATATCAGGTGCATCGACTGTTACTTGGCGGTCAAAGCGACCGGGACGCAACAAGGCTGAGTCTAGTACGTCGGGACGGTTGGTAGCAGCAATAATAATGATGCCTGTGTTACCTTCAAACCCGTCCATTTCGGTAAGCAATTGGTTGAGGGTTTGTTCTCTCTCGTCGTTACCGCCACCGATACCAGCACCCCGTTGTCTACCCACAGCGTCGATTTCATCGATGAAGATGATGCAAGGGGCGTTATCTTTAGCTTTCTTGAACAAGTCGCGGACGCGGGATGCACCCACACCAACGAACATTTCCACAAATTCCGAACCAGAAATGCTGAAGAAAGGTACACCTGCTTCGCCTGCGATCGCTTTTGCTAGTAAAGTTTTACCAGTTCCAGGAGGCCCAACTAACAGCACTCCCTTGGGAATCCGTGCGCCTACAGCGGTAAATCTTTCTGGCTGCTTGAGGAAAGTGACAACTTCTTGTAGTTCTTCCTTAGCTTCTTCGATGCCGGCTACGTCGTCAAACTTGACTCCAGTTTTCGCCTCCATTTGGAAACGCGCTTTGGATTTGCCGAAGTTCATCGCTTGACCTGGCCCGCCGGGGAGGTTGCTAGAACGCCGGAACAAAAAGAACAGTCCGGTAATCAATAAAACTGGAAAGACGAGATTACCCAACAATCCCCAAATTGCGCCATCATTCCGCATGGGGTGAGCATCGAAACTAATGGCTTTTTCTTTAAGCTTGCTAATTAACTCAGGAGCGTTAATAGGCAAATCCACACGCCACCTTTGGACACGATTTTCGATGTCTGGATCGCGGGCTTCTATAATTGCTGTCCTACCGCCTTCGTAAAGATCCACGCTGGTGACGCGATCGCCATCCAAGTATTCTAGAAAGCGACCATAAGTCATACGAGTATTGGCTGTATTCCTATTCATGTCAGCAGGAGCGCCTGCAAAGGCCCCTTGCCAGAAGAAAAAGCCAATTACCAGAGCCGGTAATGTCCAGAGTGCTACGACTTTCCAAGAGAATTTCATCTTAATTTGCCTCTAGATGCCTATACAAATCATTAGCTCTAGTAACAGAATGTTCATTACTCTGTTACTTTAAGCTGTTAAACGGATGTTTATAAATCCATTTTGTTTAATTTGATCTCTTATATGCAGTGTCATAAAGCAACAAGGGCATTATGACACTGCCAACAAGAATCTTAATCAAAGTTAACTTAATTTTAATACAAAATCGCACGATAAAAGGAAGCGTAACGGGATGCAAAGACACGGATAATTTCTCCAGAATGCTCCTCGTGTCGGTTCAAGTCTTTCTCAATCATCATTCTGGGGGAGTAGGGAGTGGGGAGTAGGGGAAATGAGGGGGATGAGGAAGCAGGAGCAGGGGGAGATAAGGCAATGATGAAAATTCTAGATCACAAAGACGCGATAAATCGCCGTCAAGACGAAGAACTGATTATTATTGTAGAGACGGCGATTTATCGCGTCTCTTGCCTTAACCGAACAGTATTGGGAGATAAGGGAGAAGAAACAATGCCCAATGCCCAATGCCCAATGCCCCATTCCCAATTCCCTACTTAACTTCTGTAATTTTGAGAGTGTAAGGAAGATACTTGCCTTTTTCGTAGGAGCCAACCCAAATTTGGTAAGTTCCAGGTAGCCATTCACCAACAATGCCAGCATTTTTGCCATCAAAATCGTCATTGCACCAAGTACCACCGGGGCCCTTGATAATTATGGTGGTATCTTCAGGACTTTGAACTTGCAGCTTTAGGTAGTCAAATTTACTTGTTAGCACTAATGTGTGGTCTGGTGTTTCATCAACAAATCCGGTACAAGGGCCGGTGGCTGTTTCGCTTCTCCCACCTATTTGACTCCCCGATATTGAACCACCACTCATCCCGCGAACTGTCAAAGGGTCTGGGGAAAACTGAGGGCCAATGGTGACATCTCCAAATATTGTTGGCGCTTCTTGAGCATCAGTCACAGCATTAACTGTCGAGGTGATGAAGAGCGTAACTATCATGAATGATAATCTTATCCCTCTATTGAGCGCTTTTGTCGGCATTGTAATTACGTTCGCTTCTAAGTGTTTTTGAAGACATGAATTTTACATACCAAGTTCCCAACATGAGGAGAATTGACTAACTATTTTAGATGTGAAATTGAGAAGAATTCATTAGTAATTAGTCAATGATTTCTTGTTCCCATAGTTGCTCTACCTTATGGATCAATACGGTTCAGATAAGCTTTTTTCTCCCACCCCTGCATCCCCTGCTCCCCCTGCCTGTCTCAACGGATAAATTCCTTAACCCAAACGTGTTGCCTTATGGATAGGGACCCACAAATGTGCGCCCCTAAAATCTGAAATATCTCTAAAATTCGGAAGTAATCGCTAATTAACTTCTGTGATTGCCCGACTCAAGCGCGGCTTATCTAAACCAATCTGATTTAGTAGTAACCAAGATTGGATTAAGTCAGGTCCATGAACATCTCCAGTTAAGGCTGCTCGGAGCGATCGCATTACTAAGCCTTTTTTGACTTTTTGTTCTTTCACCACTTGTTTAATAATCTCCTGGGCAGCGGCTTCTGACAATTGCGGCTGATTTTCTAAAGCTGTGACAATCGCTTCCAGAACAGCCGCCGAGCCTTCTTGCTTCAGTTGCGTACTACCTTCCTCGCTAAATTCAACTGTATCGCTAAAAAACAGTTGGCTTTGAGCTACTGCATCTACCAGGCGAGTCAAACTCTGACTAATTAAAGTTACTAGCTGTTCTAACCAGGGGCGTTCTCTTCCACCATCAAATTTATACCCAGCCGCTTGCCAATAGGGGATGAGTAAATCTGTGAGTTTATCTACTGGCGTATTGTGGATATACTGACTGTTCAACCAATCCAGCTTATCCCAGTCAAACTTTGCACCTGCTTTATTGACGCGCTCAAAGCCAAATTCTTTCGCTGCTGTTTCTAAGGTAAATATTTCTTGCGTCGAATCTGGTGGCGACCAACCCAGTAATGTCATGTAATTTACCAAGCCTTCAGCAGTAAAGCCCATTTTCTGAAAGTCAGAAATGGAAGTGACACCATCTCGCTTAGAAAGCTTGCGCCCTTCCATGTTCAAAATTAACGGTGTGTGGGAGAACTCTGGGATTTTTGCACCCATTGCTTCATACAGTAAAATTTGCTTGGCGGTGTTGGCGATGTGGTCTTCTCCCCGAATGACATGGGTGATTTGCATATCGATGTCATCCACGACAACGACAAAGTTGTATAAAGGTTGACCGCTACCCTCTTCTGAGGCGCGGGCGATGACCATATCACCACCTAAATCGCTACCTCGCCAAGACATCTTTCCCCTTACTAGGTCATTCCAGACAATTTCTCGCCCATCTTCGATTTTGAAGCGAATTACAGAGGAGCGACCTTCAGCTTCAAAGGCGGCGCGTTGTTCTGGGGTGAGGTTGCGGTGACGGTTGTCATAACGAGGAGCTTCACCTCTAGCTTTTTGGGCTTCTCTCAGAGCCTCTAGTTCTTCGGAAGTGGTGTAGCAGCGATAGGCTAATCCTTGCTCTAGCAGTTTTTGCACTGCTTCTTTATAAAGATCCAGGCGTTGGGATTGAAAAAATGGTCCTTCATCCCAGTTCAGCCCTAGCCAGCGCAATCCTTCAAGAATATTGTCGGTGTATTCGGGACGCGATCGCTCTAAATCTGTATCTTCTATTCGCAGGATAAATTTCCCACCGTGGTGGCGGGCAAATAACCAGTTAAATACAGCCGTTCTAGCTGTACCAATATGTAAATTTCCGGTTGGACTCGGCGCAATACGGACTCTAACAGTCACAGTTAATTCTCTCTTTCGCAAAGCATGATAAATGTAGCTTATATTCAAATCCTGAATTCTGAGTCAATGCCTTTGGGGAATTCAAAATTCAAAATCACCGAAGTTTACTTCAGTGATTCACTACTTATGAAAGGGGACAGGGAACAGGGAACAGGGAACAAGCAAATATGCTACCCGCTAGGGGGAACGTTTCAACCTACCTTGCGATACAAGGATTTTTTCACCTACAAGGGGCGTTAGTGCAGCAGGACGTTCGCGGTAGAGTCTCCTAGAGAAGTACGGTTTTGAATCTTTACTTTTTTCATAAATTTAGAACGGGACTGACGGGGCTCGAACCCGCAACTTCCGCCGTGACAGGGCGGTGCTCTAACCAATTGAACTACAGTCCCTTGTTTGGCAACTTTGCTATTATCACTATTTTTTTTCTACTTGTCAAGCGTTTTGGAGTTGGGAATTAGAAATTATTTTTGTGCTGTCTCTCCAAGGTGCGAATTTTTCGTTAAAACCTTGATAATGCAACCTGTGGCTCTGATTCCAAATGCTGCAATATCCGAGATTGTATTTGTTTATACTGCTGCTTTAATAGCTGTCTGCTCAACTGGGCTTGAGAAGTGGGTGGTAGAGTATGACTCTGTTGCACCCAGGTTTTCAACAATTGCTGCTGAGTTGGCTCAATGCGACTGCTGAGAACCTGGGTGCAGGAATGTGGTTCTTCCAGAGTAAAGAAAATCAAAGGATAGTGTTCATTTTCAGTCAGGAGACTTACCATTTTAAGATTTTGGGGGTTTTGCATATCTAAGTAGCATGGCAGCCACTTAGGAGCCAATTGCCGATTGTAGAGTACTGTCACCCACAACAGCATTGGGTGAGGGGATGTGATGAAGATAAATCGGCTGTAACGGGTAGAAAGCGCATAATTTTTGATTTCTTGTTGAGACAACATCAACCATACTGCTGTCATCGATCCTTGTGCGGTGTCTAGAAGCTGAGGAAAAACAATTTCTTGAATTGGTTTATTTTGAGGCCATAAAAGTTGCCGACAGCTTTGCTCTATTGCAATTGGTAATGCAGAATTTAAAGGACGGTTCAAGATGGAACTAGAGGCTAGATTTGTAGGTACACTGGGACAATTTAATGATTCTAGACTGTTTAATACTTGCAAAATTTGAGCGATATTTTGGGGGCGATCGCTTGCTTTTTTAGCCAGACAAGCCATGATTAAATTATTCAGCTTTTGAGGTATTTTCAGAGTGGGTTTAACCTCTGCGATCGTTTTTGGCTGTTCAAAGTGATGTGCCTTATACCAAGCGCCAAAATAATCAGTTTCAGGTTGCCAAGGTTTTTTGCCTGTGAGCATCTCAAACATCATCACACCCAGACTATAAATATCAGAGCGGCTATCTAATTTTTCTCCATCTAATTGTTCTGGAGAACAGTAGGGTAAAGTGCCATTAAATCCCCTATTTGTGCTGACTGTTGATGCATAATTTAAAAATCTAGCAATCCCAAAATCGAGAATTTTAACTAACTGACCCAATATCGGATCGGGAATAACTAATATATTGACAGGCTTGATATCTCGATGAACTAATGGGCAAATTTTGCCATCAATGTTAATACCTTGATGAGCGCATTGTAAGCCCAAACAAATCTGGCGAGAGAGAGTCAAAAATATATGTAGAGGTAGCGGAATTAAATCCTTTAAGCTCTTGCCGGATAGATATTCCATGACATAATATGGCTTTCCTTTCTCATTCACACCATAATCATAGGCCCGCACTATATGTATACTTTTTTGACTCAAAGCTGCACTCATTAAAGCTTCACGAGCAAAGTCTTGTTGCATCTTGCTATCGACAACAGTTTTAGTCAAAAATTTGACAGCAACGGGTATGCCTCCTAGCAAAATATCATTGGCTAAAAAAACTTCACCCATACCGCCACTACCAATTAATTGCTTAAGTTGATAACGATTGGCAAGCAAGCCCGTACTACTTGGAGATGTAAATGGGCTCTGATTCACTTTATTCACCTCTGCTGTTGAGTCTATTTAAAGTTAGCAATACACACATAAGAATATCATTAGCTAATTGTAGCAAGCATAGTAAGAATTGTAATAGTAAACTTTCAAGGACGTGATAAAAGTTTTAAAAAAATCTCCAAAAATTTAACCATCCAATTTTTTAAGCCTTCTTTCTCAGCTTTTTCATGTGCAGCTAACTTGCGTAAGATATCTAACTTCAACTTTTCATATTCTGTTTTCAAAATATTTTTGGCTTGATTAGGTAAAATTAGCTCATTTGACTGTTGACTCATATTTAACCAATCTACAAGTTGCTGCCGCTGTTTAGCCGTAAGGTTTAAAGTTGTTACATGAGAGCAACGTGTTGGATCTTCTAGAGGAAAAAATAGTAAATGATAGTAGCCTACTTCTGCTAAACCACGTGCTATATTCTGACCTTTATTATCTTTCAAATCCAGAAAATAAGGTAGCCATTTAGTCATAGAAGGTTGGGCATCGTATAGTACTGTTACCCACAATAGCATCGGGTATACATTCATTTTACTAATAAATTCTGTGCCATGTATGTTATCCAAAAACTTTGTAATATCTTGTTTAGGCAACATTGCCCAAAAAGTTGGTATGGGTCTTTGAAGGGTATGTAGTAAATGCGGAAACCCAATTGGCGCAATTGGTTTATTCTTCGGCCAATTTTTCTGCAAACACTCTTTTTCTGATAGTAAAGTTGCAGGTACTAATTGAACCGGAAATGAGACTTTAATAATGTCAGTACTATTGCTAGCAATAGCATTATTAAGCTGAAGATTAACTTTTTCTAAACCTTCTAATATTTGGTTGATATTTTGAGGGCGATCGCTGACTTCTTTTGCTAAACAACTCATCAATATCTTTTCTAATATTTCCGGTATTTTGACTTGCGGATTTACTTCTGTAACTGTCGGTGGAATTTGAAAGCGATGGGCTTGATACCAAGTACCAAAGGAGTTACTTTTTGTTTGAAATGGATGTTTCCCTGTCAGCATCTCAAACATTAATACTCCCAAACTATAAATATCAGAGCGGACATCTAGCAGTTTGCGCCCTTCCATGTGTTCTGGAGAACAATAAGGCAAACTGCCAATAAAAGAATCTGTGAGGGTCATTCCACTTCGCTCTGTGAGAAATTTAGCAATACCGAAATCTAGTATTTTAACAATTTCTCCTCGTTTACTATCTTCAGCAAGAAATATATTTTCTGGTTTAATATCTCTGTGAACAATAGGATAAATTTCTCCTTTCAGGCTGATGCCTTGGTGGGCACATTGTAAACCTAAACAAATCTGATTACAAATCTCTAAAAACTTCGAGATTGTTAAGGGCTGAATTTTAAGAATTTGTTTGAGATTTTTTCCTTGAAGATATTCCATTACATAAAATGGAGTTTTATCTTCAGTAACGCCATAACTTAAGATACGAACAATATGTTTACTTTTGCGACCCAATTGAGCGCCAATAAAAATCTCTCTGGCAAAGCGTTGAGACATTTGTTGATTCGCTAAACTAAGTGATAAGATTTTGACTGCGATCGGCATACCACCTTTAGCAGTATCTTCCGCTAGATAAACTCTACCCATCCCCCCTTTGCCAATCAAATCTCTGATTAGATAGCGATTGTTTAAAAATTGTCCAATATAATCGTCTAATTCTGCTTTTTGCCCTACCATACTCTCAATTTTATTTTCTGGCATAAAAATCATTTATGAAAAATGTTATTGGCAAAATACTTTAATTAAGTCTAGCTAATTATTAAATTGAAATCTAAAAAATATCCGCATTTTGAGAAAATTAATTATATGCTGTAAATATGCTTAAGCTCTCTGCAAAATCTCCTAAACATTGTGTAACATATCTATTAAGGATTACGGTTGAGAAATTACACGTAAACTACAAGCAGGGTAGATAAAGTTGTCTAGTAGATTCCGTGGATACACACAAATAACCAGAAAAAAGAAATAACAGTATTATTACAACATTTCATTAATTCATAACGAATTAACTTTGGCAAAACTCTGCGTACCTCTGTGTTCCTCTGCGTTTAAAAAAGTTACCAACTTATGCAAAGCTGTATTATATCTGTGCAGTTAAAGGTTAAGATTTGGGAGTAATTGGACTTTGGACAAAAATAAATTGTTCGCGTTTATCTTACGCGAACAAACGAATAATTAATTTTGTTTATAGTTATCAGCAGAAAAAAAGCA
>NZ_JBALDZ010000030.1:0-22945 GCF_036917155.1 Nostoc sp.
CAGTTAGCAGTTAGCAGTTAGCAGTTAGCAGTTAGCAGTTAGCAGTTAGCAGTTAGCAGTTAGCAGTTAGCAGTTAGCAGTTAGCAGTTAGGAGTGATAAATAAAAATTAATTACAACCTATAATTAATAACTCCTAACTCCTTTCAAAACCTAAATATTTAAACTACCGCCTAGATTTAGTCTAGGCGGTATTTAATTTGTTTAAAGCTTCACTTTAGGTTGCATTTTTGCGTGATAATTTAATTTCAAGCGCTATGTGGAATACGTTCAATTTCAGCATATCCACTGAAAATAAGTTTTTGACCCTCAGTTTCTAATCGGTTGAGCCGCATTTTCACTCCATCAAGATCAAAACGATCCAAATCAACCATATTATCTAAAATTTCTACCAGTGCCAGACTCAAAGTTTGGGAGATTTCCCGTTGTGTTTCTGGCACTTGGTCAAGCTGGATTTTTGGATCTTTGAAAGAAACTCGCCGCCGCCTTTCAATGCCTATAGCTAGGATCATACTCAAGGGTACAAGTTCGCCATTGTTTAAATCGGCTTTTGCTACAAGCTGTAAGCGATTTTCAGGTAATAGCTGTACCTGAACTCCCGTAAAGGAGACTGGTTCGCCGCCAGATAATGCCGTCAGTGATGGTACGGTGAGGTTAAGCAAGCGCTTTTTCACCAGTTCCGCATTAAAGGCTTGGTTGATGCCCGCCTCTGATAATATGACTTGAGCGATCGCTTGAGTGGGTTGCTTAAGGCTGAGTTTGCCACTTAAAACCGAGCCGAAGTCAATAGCCACCGCATCAGTTTCAAAAGACATCTCCTCAACTGCGAAATCTTTCCGAATCACTAAGCCACGACCGCTCATTTTGAAGCTATCAATGCTGCCTTGCAACAGTTTGCTGGAGGGGTAGCAGCGCACAGAGACTTCTACTGACTCGCTTTGCGTAAACAAGTGGCGAATCGTTTGGCTGGCGACCGTGTTGAGCATCCGCTCTCCCCAATCTGTGCCTTTAGGATCTTGTAAACCAGTAAGTCCGCCGAACATGTGGTTTTGGGTCTCTAGAAGTTCTTTGTACTTTTGTAACAAACTGTGAAGAATACAGCAAGCGATCCCGTGATTTATTGTGCTGATGGGTAGGAGTTAGATGGCTGATGGTTGACGATCCTATGTATTAAATATTACTATTCAGAAAGGTACTTAAGGAAGTAAACACAGGTCAAACACATTCTGTTTAGGAATGTAAACGGGAAATGCAGCAGAAGTATGGCATTTCCAGTAAGGAAATCTGAATTAGATGTTGACAATTACGATTGTGGTTCTCTTCCATAGCTTACGTTTTGATGAATGCATTGCGGTCAAAATGTTTGGCGAAGACGGAACTACAAAACTCTCAAGTTGGAACTATACGTACAAAATTATTGAAGTTAGGAGCGCTGATTACTGTAAGCGCACAGCGAATTTTAATTGCGATTAGTAGCTCAAGTCCTTCCAAACATATTTTTGCTGCTGCTTACAGATGCTTAAAAATGCTCCCGAATACTGCTTAATGTAAACTCAAATTGCATTTAATTTCTCATAATTAATAATACTTTGGACTTAGTTTGATCTAAAGTCTGGTTTTGAAATGCTTATTTTTCTGAACACAGCATTTTCTTTTCAGTACAAAGATAAATATAGTGATTATTCTAGCTTTATAACTACTGGTTTAGACTTAATTTTTACACCACATAAATTTGAATTCATGATGTATCAAAAAAATGTCTTATATCAGGTCATGTAAATTGATTTTTTATTTATCAATGCAATTGAATACACGCCACAATTGGGAAAGGTGACTGTCATTTGCATTGATGAAAACATCGGGATTTCCTCCAGCTTTATATGCCTAGCCCACTGACTATATTCTCACGCAAAAAACAAAGACGCTAAGATATAACTTTGCGACGGCAGTCGCTCATGGGGGAACCCCCAAGACCCTATACGGGTTCGCCAGTCGCTTCAAGTCGGGAAACCCGCCCAACGCGCTGGCTCACCGCGCTGCCTCGCCTTTGCTTTTTGATCCGAAATCATTTTCAGATTTACTTGTTAGGCTGAGGAGTTAGACGCAGATAGGGTTTGACTTCCTCGTAACCTTTGGGGAATTTCTGTTTGAGTACTTCTGGATCTTTCAGTGAGGGGACAATTACGACATCCTCTCCATCTTTCCAGTCAGCTGGTGTCGCCACGCTGTAATTATCAGTCAATTGCAGAGAATCAATCACCCGCAAAAGTTCATCAAAATTGCGTCCCGTACTGGGGGGATAGGTGAAAGTGAGACGGAGTTTCTTGTTAGGATCAATCACGAAAACCGATCGCACTGTCACTGCCGCATTAGCATTGGGGTGGATCATGTCGTAAAGATCGGAAACCTTGCGATCTGCATCTGCCAAGATTGGGTAGTTAAGGGTGGTACTTTGAGTTTCTTCAATGTCTCCCACCCAGCCTTTATGAGATTCAACGTTATCAACGCTAAGTGCGATCGCTTTGACATTGCGTTTGTCAAATTCTGGTTTTAGCTTGGCGACTGTGCCGAGTTCTGTTGTACAAACAGGTGTAAAATCAGCAGGGTGAGAGAACAGCACAACCCAGCTGTCACCTGCCCATTCGTAAAAATCGATGTCGCCGTATGTTGAGGCTTGCGTAAAGTTTGGTACTGTGTCACCTAGACGAACCATGTGAGATTCCCTGTAGTTAGAAAGGCATATATATTCTAGTATGCTATCATCCCATAAAACCCCCATTCCCCAATCGGGCTTTAGCGGTTTGAAACAAAATTTTAGCTTGTCAGCACTCTCGGATATTAGGGATGGGGGAGGTAAATTTTATTGACTAAAGTACACATATATGATTGGAGGCTGTATGTTTTCTTTACATAGAGGATTGCAATGCTATTGTCTGCCTTGGGTTAAATTTATTTGTTCGTTAGAATTTTCTGGTAGGCTTGGATTGTTTGCCGAGCGATCGCATCCCAGCTAAAATTTTCTAAGGCATATTTTTGGGCGTTTAATCCCCGTCGTTGGCGTTCTGCGGGATTTTGCAAAGCTTCTTGCAGTAACTCTACCAGTGCTTGCACATCTGTTGCACCTACCCAACCCGACTCACTATCATGTATCTGTTGACAAATATGCACTTGGTCAGAAATGACTACAGGTACACCTGCTACCATCGCTTCAGCTACAGCAATCCCAAAATTTTCGTAGTAGGAAGGCAAGACAAATAAATTAGCAGCTTGTAGTAAACTAACTTTAAGTTCACCAGTGACAAAGCCCGTAATTGTAGTGTGCGATCGCAGTGGTGAATTTTGAATTTGGGAGATTATCTTTTGTTCGTAATCTGGATCTTGAGGATTAGTACCAGCTAAGACAAAATGAAACTTATAACCAACCCCTAATAGTTTCTCTAGCGCCGGAATCAACAAGTTCAACCCCTTTTTTGGGTCAATTCGTGACATAAACAGTACCAGAGGTACATCTTTTGGTATTTCTAAGTGACTACATATATTTGTAAGACGAGATTGAGGGGGAATTACACCCAAAGGAATCACCAAATCTGGTGTAGAGACTCCAAATCGTTTTGATATTTTAGCTTCTTGATCGCTGGTAAAATGAATTGCTGCGGCACCAGCTAAATTTTGACGTTCTATAATTGCCACATAAAGCTGTTTTAATTGCTTTTTCTTCCGTAAATCAGCCGGATCGAGAGTACCCAAAGGACGGAAGATATAAGGTAGCTTTTGCTGACGACACACAATCGCAGCAGCACTAATTATAGGGGAGAATAAAGCATGAATATGTGCGATGTCAAACTCGTGAGCATGACGTTTTAGCCAGTTTAATAAATCTAGGGAAAATTTGTAGCGACGAAACGGGGCGCAACGAAAGTAAATTATTTCATAGCCATCTTGTTTAATTGGGCGATTTAAAGGAACATCCAAAGGTATTTGACCATTATCGCCATTACTATCAGTTGTCAGAATTGTAACTTCCACTCCCTCTTTTACCAACGCCGGAGCTAGCCCTAGTACCATTTGACTGGGGCCACCGTAAATCAAAGAAATTGAGGGAACAATTTGTAATATTTTCATTTTTTATTTGCTAATGATCAATGACTAATAACCAATGACCAATGACTAATGACTAATGACTAATTCTTGATAAAACTCTAATTGCTGTTTAGCCAAAGCTTTATTTGTATATTTAATCATTGCTTTTTGATAACCCATTTCACCGAGAGTATGAGCAAAATAGGGTTTATCTATTAATTTAACTAAGCAATTAGCAAGGGCTTGAGTATCACCTTCAGGAAACACTAAACCAGCATCGCCAATTACATAGGGAATTTCACCAGAATCAGAACCAATTACAGGCACTTGGCAAGCCATCGCCTCAATTAGCACATGACCAAATTGCTCTTTCCAGCCAACAGAAGTTAAGGTTTTAAACTTGTAAGTTGTTTCTGAAGGTAATACTAAAGTACTCATTAAGTTTATATAGTTTACCACCTCATTATGGGGGACACTTTCTACTAAAATTAACCGTTCTTGAATATTGTTTTCTGTGGCTATTTTGATTAATTCACCTTGCAACTCTCCTCGACCAAGTAAGAGTAATTTCCAAGGTTTATTTTTTAAGGTGATTAAGGCTTGTAAAAGTGTTAATAAACCCTTTTCTTGCACAAATCTTCCAACAAAACCTACCACAAAATCTTCTTTTTTAATGCCAAACTTAGCTGCTAATTCTGGTTGGGTTTTGGGAGTAAATAGACTTTCATCTACACCCAGTTGTGGCATAACTTTAATTGCTCCTTGATATCCCCGTTCTCGCAAAACTTCTGCTCCATCCTGATTACCAGAAATAATGCCGTGGCTGTGATTGAGGTTATATTTTTCTAATAAAGCAATTGGTGGTTTGAGATTATATGGAAGATTCCACCAGGTAAAAAATAAATTTTTCGCCTTGAGTCCTAATAGCTGATTTAAGGCAATCATTTGAGTATAGGCTAATGCTCTAGACCCTTGTTCTACCTGGATGATTTGGGGACGAAATTGTTTTAATAAAGATATCAAATCAGCACCAAAGGTCAGAAGTCCTTGGTGATTTTGACTAAAGTTAGAAACTGGAACTATTTTAAATGTGCCTTCATCACGGTATTCAGTTTCAATAATTCTATTTTGGACACCACCTGGTTTCCAGCGTTTTGGAACTACAACTGTCACTTCAATATCGGGTTCTAATCGAGATAAAGTGCGTAATTTTTCACAGTTGAGGTCTACGATATAAGTGTGACTAGCAACTAAAATTTTCATTTATCCTTTGTTATTCACTAATGACCAATGACAAATGACTAATGCCTAAACTTGTTCATCCAATCGACTGTAAACTTGACCATCGTTCCATAGTGATTGGATGACAGTACCCAAGGCTTTGAAAAAACCCAAAATGTAGAAAATAGCGCGAGTGGCAATTTTGATGGGTGAACCACTTTTATGGCAAGGTGGGCGTCCTAGAACGTGACAGTCAAATAAACGGGCGTATAAGCGTAAAGCTTGAGTCGCAGTCAGGTTTTTCAATCCTAGTAGGAAATGGTTATGGTAGAAGGTGAGTTGATATTTGAGCGATCGCATACTAATATCATGACAACCCCCTGTTTCTTCGCCTAAATGCACCAAATGGGCTTCTGGGTCGTACCAAATCTTATACCCTGTTTGTCGCACCCGCAAACAAAAATCTGACTCTTCGCGTACTGCACTACCACGAAACCTTTCATCAAACCTCAGTCCGTACTTAGTAAAAATTTCGCGGCGAAATGACATATTGCAACCCCTTGTTGTCAACACTTGCTGGGGTTTGGTGGTATGTACTAAATCAATATGATACCAAGCAATTCCTGGGTCCATAGCTTCGGGAGGCAGATATTCAATCTCTAAATCTCCTCCAGAATCACCTAATTTCATTCTGTCAAATACCCGCCCAGCAACAGCACCCACCTCTGGATTTTGCAAATAATTTTTTGCATGAGCTGCTAACAATCCAGAGGTTAGCTGAACGTCATCATCAATAAATAATATTATTTCACCAGATGAGCGACGAACAGCATAATTCCGCGCCCCTGGCAAACTCGCCCAATCTAAGCGCAACCATTTAATTTTACCCGCCTCCGCCATCTCCTCTAGGTAAGTTTGAATTTCTGGTTGGTGTTTTGGGGTTTGGTCTACAACTAAAACTTCAAAATTTGGATAGTCCTGTTTTAATACATCCACAATGCTATCTCGTAGCGCTTCCTCCCGACCGTAAGTCGGAATTACTACAGTAATTAATGGCCAATTATTCATAAGATTTATTAAGTAATTTTACTATTTCTATAATAGCCTTGTAAAAATTAATTTTCATGAAATTCATTGAAAGCGGCGGGAAACTCCATCCCAAGAGTGGGTGGAGAGGGACAGCCGCTTCGGGCATAGGGCATTGGTAACTTCTTCCCCATGCCCTGTTCCCCATGCCCAAAAACTCCATCCCAAGAGTGGGTGGAGTTTTTCATTAAGCTGCAATTGCTTTAGGGACTTCCAGAGAATAAATTACCCAATTTATTCAGATGATATTTTTCTTTTCCCCCTGCTCCCTGCTCCCCTGCCTACACAACGATTGATTATTTTTTGGAAGTCCCTTAGTCCATGCTGTTAGTGGTAGCGGGGTGTTGAGCCAGTGCTGAGTGAAAAAAATTACTCAGCTTCGAGGTAGGTTGGGAATGCTGAGGTGTTTCTGACCTCCTATGATTTATTTTATTTAAATTGTTTTTATACGTTTTTTCTTGTTTTTTTGCTGAGGGTTAGCTTCTTCCTTATCTTGTTTTTCCAGTTCTGGCAATTTAAAAAGAACTCCCGCAAAAAACCAATAATAGACAGCAACTGGATCGACATCCAGAGGATAGTAGTAGGTGTTATAGCTAATAAACAATATAAACACCCACAAAGCTGCTCCGTAACTGCGGAAATTACGGTTTTTTATCGAGCGATAGGTTTTAAAGCCAATAATTGTTAAACTTGTTACCAAACCTAGAAAAGCTAGTACTCCCAAAATTCCAACTTCATAAAGTACTTTGGGGTAGTAGGTTTCTACAAGCTTAGTTTCACCCATCACACGAGCAGAGTTAGTTGCTCTACCTAAGCCGCTTCCCAATGGCCCGTCTACGTTTTTCCAGTTCTCTTGAAATTGCTGGACGATAAAATCTTGAGGTGGTGAAGCGTTCCAACGACTAGTAAAACTATCGGTTCTCTCTTGCACAACAGCAGGGTTAGTCACCATCGCAATTCCCAGAACTATGGCAAGTCCTATGCCTATGGGGATAAATCGTTTCAGGTTGCCAAGTTGACCAGTAAGCAATAGCAAAATCCCGAAGCAGATTGGTACTAGAGCTAAGGCGATTCTCTGTCCAGAGATTACAGCATTGATAAAGACTGTCACTAGAGAACCTAAACCTACCAACCGCCATATTGGTGAGGGATCGGTGAAGCCGGTGGCAAAGGTAAAAAAGGTGCTGGCAATTAAGAACCATGCCCACTGCCAAGGAGCTACAAATGTCCCTGGTAGGCGAATTACTCCTTCATCGGGACTATATACTAGCGCTCCACCAAAATAACACCTGGCTTCGAGTGTTGCTCTAAATAAGGCATCTCCTTCAAGACCTCTAGTGCCTTGACATGCACCAGTTAGTAGTAACAGGTATTGAATAAATCCCAGCACACAGCAAATCAGTGTGAGGACAATCTGGAGGCGTGATAACAATAGAAAATCCCGCTTATCGCGAATCATATAGTAAGCACAAGTAATCAGGGGGACATAGCCTAAAAATACTTTCAGTCCCAGAATTCCCATACCTAAGGGTATTTCTTGGGGTGCTTGTTTCAATAGTCCCACACTAGGTGGGTTAAACTGCTGTCCACCATTGATAAACAACAACGTCAACACACTGCAACCCAATACAATATAAAGTGGGATCTTAATGCCTTGGGGAATAATTATGGGTAGCCCCTGTTTACGGCAAGTCTGCCAAAGTCCAATTAGAGCTGGAACGTAAAAGGCATCTTTAGCTAATTGGAGTATGGGACTATTGCCTAAGTAGTAGGTGATAGTACCCCCAAGAGGTACATAAATTATGAAGGCATATAGCGCTTGGCGCGGATATTTGTAGGAAAGGGAGATGATGAGTATGCCCAACACAGCAGGGACTGCTGCTTTAATTCCAGCTACGAAAAAAAGCAGAATGCCAATGAAGAAAGCGACAAAGCCGGCGGTGGTGAGTAAGCTAATGAGTTCTTTACGCCCTTGGGCTACTTTGCGCTTTTGGGCTAACTGTTCTTTGAGGCTAAGGGTAGAAGTTTCCTTCTTAGCCTGTTGTTTCGATTTTTTAGATTGCTGAGATTTTGATTTTGATTTTGGCATAGTGGCACTTTAGCCTATCATTCTCAGAGAATCTATTATAGTTGACAAATTTCTTTAGATTGCTGTAAGTTGTACAATCCGAATTCATCTTTAACTGATTGATTTAATAATTTGCGATTAAAAATGCTAAATCTTAATCTTTTTGAATTGTCAAAAAGATTTTCTCCTGTTTCCAAAATATAAACCGCACCAGGAAATGGCAATGATTTGATGGCTTTTGCTTTGTTCTTTAAAATATCTCTGACTTTGGCGTGGTCTATATAATATCTATAGTACCCGTAGCCACGATTGTATTCTGGGGTTTCGGGCAAATAATTCAAATCATATCGAATAATATTACAAGTACCGCACATTTTATAAAAATTGCTTCTTTTAATATATATGTAATTACTGTCTTCTTGATATTTATAACCTTTATTTATAAACCATCCATTAGAATCAGGATGTTGTTGAACAAATTTAGCTAACTTTTTACTTACACAGTCGTCAGCATCAACTGTCATGGTGTGAGTGGGAGAAAATTGACGAGCATAAATCAATCCTTTTAATATTTTACGTCCTTTATCTGTATCTCCTTTAGCTACAGTATTAGTCTCGTTGGGTGGGGAAAAATCAACTGTAATGTATGTAATATGAGGATGAGTAAATTCTATTTGAGGCTTTTCGTGACAAACAACAATGACGCGAAAGTTAGGTGAGGTTTGATTGCAAACTGATTTAATGCATCTTTCAAATAATTGTGTAACACGCTCCCAGGAATTGGAAACTCGTACACTTTTGAGTGGAATCACAAAAACAAGCACAAAATTATATCAGAATGAATAGTTAGGAATCTCGAAGTAAATAATAACATGTTCAGACTGACCCTAAGACTAAATGTCACTTAAGCAACTTTTGCTCAAGTGACATTCGACCCTAAGAATAATTTTTTTGACAAGTAATTAGTAAATCAGATTCAACCAGCAATCACAACAGTGTTGTGGAGACTGGCTAACACTAGTCATACAGAATTCAATACTTTTCGGTTAAGAATTAAGCAGTATTAATAATGGAAAAATTGAGTGGCTGGCGTTGATTACCAGTGCCACGATGAACAGGCTTCTGAGATGGAAATTTGGAACGAGTTTTTTTGACTAGTCGAGGATTGCTTCTCTCCTGTCGAGGCGGAATCTTCTCAATCCTTTATCTCCATGATCAGCCATGACCAAAAAAAGGGATTTGTTCGGTTGGGGTATTCTGAAACTCAGGTATCGCTGCACGGATAACCTTAAGAGTGCCAGTAAAACCTAAACGTCAAGGAGAGATGCCAGCGGTAGTTTATGTGCTTTTAGCCCCGCACCAGGGCAGTAAGAATTGGTTTCTCAGTTGTCGCCTCACTTACAGTTTGCAAAAAAATCCCAAATCTGCAAAAATAAGGCTTCTGTCCCTCGTGAACAACGAGTATTCCGCATCGGTAATAGAGCGTAGACGCAAAACACAATTATAAATAAATTTTTCCGCCAATCTAGCTTACCGTAAATATGAATAATCATCATAACATGAAAAAAAACCAAATATTGTTATGTCTTGCCATAATTTTGTCATTAGTATTATGTGGAGAGTTAGCAATTAGAGCTTATTCTTATAAGATTCATGCTTTAGCTAATTTCACAGGTGAATATATCCCTGATTTTTCTAATAATTTTGATAAACGAAGAACAGTTATAGAATATTTCTTTTTAAATATTCTATATATTCTCTGGTTAATAATAAATAAAAATCAAAGACCAGACATAAGTTTTATAAAAATACTAAAAAATAGTTCATTTTTTTTATTAATCGCCTTCATCAGTTATCCTACAACTACTGATATTAATTTATATGTGCATTATGGTTCCATGATTTTAAATGGAATTAACCCTTTTATTAATCCTGCAAGCACATTTACTTCAAAATTGTCTTCATTTCTTGACTGGAAACAGACTTCAACTTATGGGCCTATATCTCAAATATTTTTTATATTTTCCGCTGTTTTCGTTGCAATTACTCCTAGTTTAGGAATTTATGTATTTAAATTAATATGCCTTTCATTCCATATATTAAATGCTTACTTGATCTGGCGGCATTTAAAAAACTCTCCTTATAAAGTTAATGTAACAATTGCATATTTAGTTAACCCATTTCTGTTGTATGAACAGGTTATAAATGGACATATTGATGTATTGATTTCTACAGCTTTAATTATTTTAACAATCTGCCTCAAAAATCGTGATTATCTAGCTGCGATCATTACAGCTTGGATTGGTTTTCTAATTAAAACATTACCAATTATTTGGTTGCCTCTAATTGGTGTTTACTTAATTAAACAAAAACATTGGAAAACCTTATTCAGTGCTATTTGTATATCTATAGTTATAATTTTGGCAGCTTATCTTATAGCTTTACCTACAGTCGATGCTTGGAAAAGCCTTTTAAATCCTGGGGTTGAAGGACAAACATTCGGTTCATTATATGCTTTGTTTAAGAAAATAATAAATTTGAGACCTCTCAACTTTTCTCTAGGTTTCCAAGAGAATCTATACTCAATATTTAAATTTATAATGTTTTCTATATTTCTAGTTTCTTATTTGATTATACTGGTAAAACCATATTGGAAAAAAAATTATTCGGAAACTGATCTTACTATAAATATAGGATGGATTACCTTAATATTATTTATGTTTGCTGCTCCTTGGTATTGTTCTTGGTATTCCTCTGTGCTGCTGGGAGTTGTAGCTTTAAACATACATTCAAAAAGATTCGTGATTACTAGCATCCTATTCTCTATTCCAACATCAGGTGTGGGTATAACCGTTTTACCAGCCTTAGCAGCAATGCTATTTTGGTTTGCGCGTGATATCCAAGCTCAAAAAAAATTGGTGTAAGGATTCAGGATATTGCTGATTATAAATATGATTATCGGAAAGCTCGTTTTTCTTTCTTCTAGTTAAGTCCTAATATGGTTTAGCGTCCAAAACCCCCTCTTTCATTAGGACAAAGACATTTCAGGCGGGGATTTAAACCCCGACAGAAACTTATCCTATATGTAGATATAGGGGTCTTAAACCCTTGAATTTACGATAAATTTAGCTTCAGCTAAGTGCTATTCTATTTAATATTTAATTAATTGAGAGTTTTTTGGGCTTTTTTGAAGAGTCTATTATCTGTTGTGAGAAATACATCAGCCTGACTTCTTTCGGCACAGGCGATATGGGTGGCATTAGATTACGAACCTCAGTCAAAAAGTAGTTATTGTTACACACGATCGCAAAAAACGCGGATAACATTAGAAAAATCTCACCCGATAAAGAAGGTGTGGCGAAGCTATTTATCTTGATGTACTACTAGCAATAGTCTTCCAAGGTATGACTTTTTAAGCAATTATCCCGTACTGGATAAACCTTAATTACATTTTGTCTAAAGTATTAGGCAAAAAATTACCCCACAGGGTGAGAATTTTCTTGACAAAAGTCTGATATCATGCTTTTTAGCAAAAAGTAAAGGAGTTTGCAATGCATCGACAAATGTGCTGGTTATCTAAGTCTAGTGGCGACGGAGAAAAAATTTTGTATTTGCAGGCAGAACCCAATCAACCTTGGCGTCCCTACACAGCTTTTGGAAATTTTGCAGTCCCAGACTATAAGATACAAGGTGGTTCTAAAGGCTGGGCAACTTATCAAAAACTTATCAAAGCAGGCTGGACACTAGTACCTAGCGCACGGGCAAACGAGTTTGGTACCAGCAGCTACGCAGAGTCAACAATTCAAAATCAATAAGAGTATTAGGCAGTAGTTATTGTCCTCATCTCCTTTACTGCCTCATTCCCTCATTGAATTCATGAATCTTGCGATCGCTCATCTTCCATGTAAAAAATGCGGGTAATATCTACAATGTGGCTAATATGGATACCGTAATTACACCACAAAAAATTGAGTTACCACCTGGCGCGGTGTTGAAACTTTTGGGAAACTGGCAAGACTATCAAGTATTGAGTCAGCAACTAGGCGATCGCTCCTCGCCTCGCATTAAATATCGACCTGGAGAAATTTTACTGATGGCACCGCTACCAGAGCATGGAAGAGATGCGAGTTTGCTGGCAGATATTGCTAAGGTTTTGCTGGATCACTTAAACCACATATACGAGTCATTTACGCCCATTACCATGAGTTTGCCAGAAATTAGTGGTATTGAGCCAGACTTTTGCTTTTACATTGAAAATTGCAGAGCAGTAGTAGGCAAAAAAAGGATTGATTGGGAGTCAGATCCACCACCAGATTTAGCAATTGAAATAGATGTAACAAGCTACACCAACATTAACGATTTCTTGCCATATCGAGTGCCAGAAGTTTGGATATTAAAGAGTAATCGGTTATTAATTTATCGATTGCAGGGAGAAAGTTATGTGCTTACAGAAAGCAGCTACTTTCCTAACGTCAGAGAAATTGTGCAGCAATGTCTCCAAATGGCCAATGAGCAAACCACAAGTGAAGTCATTAGGTGGTTAAAGAACTTTTTGAATGAACAACAGTAGGGTGTGTTACGTCAATAATTTTTAATTTTTAATTTATTCTCCAACCAGCCAATTGCAAAGTCAGCCAGTAATGCAATTACTGCCGCCGGAACTGCACCAGCTAAAATCAACTGATCGTTAACTACAGATATCCCGCGAAAAATAAACACTCCTAAACCACCAGCACCAATCGCTGCTGCAATAGTTGCAATACCTATGGCGATTACTGTTGCAACTCGCACTCCTGCCAAGATTATTCCCATTGCTAAGGGAATCTCAACTTGTAATAGTAATTGTCTATCTGTCATTCCCATGCCTCTGCCAGCCTCTTGAATCGCTGGATCGACGCTAACAATCCCTGTGTAAGTGTTACGAATTATCGGCAGCAAAGAATATACAGTCAAGGCAACAATTGCTGGTACTGCGCCAATTCCGCCAATTATGGGAACAGGAATGAGTAAACCAAAGAGTGCCAAACTAGGAATAGTTTGGAGAATATTTGCTATGCCGAGAATTGGTTGGCGGAGATAAGTTTTACGTGTAATTAAAATACCTAAGGGAATGCCTACAAGTATGGCAATTCCGATAGCGATTCCTACTAAAAATAGATGTTCTAGAGTATGCTGAATAATTTCTGGGGCATACTTAACGAGGAAGAAATTTTTCATAAAGTATCTTGCAGAGAATGCAGACATTGCAGAAAGGCGAGACTTTCTGGATGTTGCGATCGCATAAATTCATCTGTCGTCCCCAATACTACCAATTCTCCGCCATACATTAAACCAATTCTCGATGCCAAAACTAAGGCTTCTTGAATATCATGGGTGACGAAAACCACTGTCTTGCCTAATTCTTGCTGCAAATGCCGAAACTCTTGTTGCAATTCTAGGCGCGTAATTGGATCGAGTGCGCCAAAGGGTTCATCCATCAACAACACTGGCGGATCTGCTGCTAAAGCCCTGGCTACACCGACTCTTTGCCTTTGTCCACCCGAAAGTTCATGCGGGTAACGCCCAGCGAATTGTGCTGGTTCTAAGCCTACTAATTGCAACAATTCATAAACCCGCGTTTTAATTTGTTTTGGTTGCCAACCTTCTAAAGAAGGAACTAAACCCACATTGCGTTCTACAGTGAAATGGGGAAATAAACCAATTTCTTGAATGACGTAACCTATTTTTCGCCGCAGTTTAATTTCATCCCATTGAGTTGTGGGAATGCCATCAAATAAAACTTCGCCTTGTGTGGGTATAAATAGGCGATTAATTAACTTCATTGTGGTGGTTTTGCCGCTACCACTGCGCCCAAGTAATACCAGTGCTTCTCCTTGACGGATGGTGAAATTGAGATTTGACACCAATGGGCGATGGTTACGGCTAAAGGTGACATTGCAGAATTCAACGGCGGTTTGGTTATTTTGGGGCATGAGTGGCTTTTCGTGGACGCTAACTATTGTATTATGTGCTGATTTTGCTAGCGTGCTAATGCCCAATTTGCCGTCTTAAGATAGTAAAAATGATCCTAAAGCTTTAAAGTGGTGGGAGATCAGAAAGTGCAGACAGTAAAAAGCAATAGGTCTAACAGTTGGCAATAACTATATTATGAACTCGTTTGAAAGTATAACAATTGAAGGATATCGTCGCCTGTATAGTGTACAAGTCAATATGCGACCTCTGACTGTCATGATTGGTGCTAACGGTGTAGGTAAAACTTCCCTTTTAGAGATTTTTTTACTTTTAGCAGCATCTGCAAAAGGTCAGTTAGAGTCAAAGATTTCAGATTTAAGTGGTCTAAGTGAGATCATGACTGGCGATCAAGCTAAAAGTTTAGCCATTTCATTATCAATGAGTGTCCCAAACAATGCACCACTCGACTACTATCTTAAAATCACTCTTAAAGGGTTAGCGTACGAAATTGCTTTAGAAACACTTACTCAACAAAATTATCCTTCGGCATTGATACCATTTAAGCATATTGAATCTAGTGGTTTAGATGTTAAGTATTACAGTCCAGATATTCAAAAGTTATTGCGTCCGAATTGGGATCATAATCCTTTAGAAACCTCTCTGTCTCAAGTCCCTAAAATGTACCAAGAGCCGGAAAATCTGCGGAAAAGATTAGCTTCCTGTACTTTTTATGGAGCATTAAATGTTGCTCCTAAAAGTCCAGTTCGTTTACCACAGTCAATGCGTCCAGTTACCTTACCAGGGTCAAATGGTGAAGATTTAGTTTCCTGCCTTTATTATTTACGAGAAACCGATTCAGAACGATTTGAAATTATCGAAGATACCCTCGCTGCTGCATTTCCAGATTTTGAACGTTTATCGTTTCCGCCAGTAGCAGCAGGAACTTTAGCAATGACATGGAAAGATAAAAATTTTTCTAAGCCCCTTTATACGCACCAGCTATCAGAGGGGACTTTGCGGTTTCTCTGGTTAGTCACGCTGCTGCAAAGTCCAGATTTAACTGCTGTAACTCTCATAGATGAACCAGAAGTTAGTTTACATCCAGAGTTATTACAATTACTAGCTGATTTAATGCGAGAAGCTACCCAAAGAACTCAGCTAATTGTAGCCACCCATTCAGATAGATTAATCAGATTTTTAAAACCAAAAGAAGTATTAGTTTGTGACGTTGAAGATGGACTAACTACCATGACTTGGGGTGATTCTCTCGATTTAGAAAAATGGCTAGAAGATTATAGTTTAGATCAAATTTGGTCAATGAACTTAATGGGTGGTCGTCCATGAGAATAGCGATTTTAGTTGAGGGTGCAACAGAAACGGCATTTAAGCCAATTTTAGAAAATTTCCTCAAGTCACGCTTACAACAAACAATGCCCGAACTTAAGTTTATCAGATATGATGGGCGCATTCCTAAAAAAGAAAAACTCAAGCGTTCTGTTGAGAATTTACTGACGGGGAGAGATGCCTTCAATGCTGTGATTGCACTAACAGATGTTTACACAGGAACTAATGATTTTCAAGATGCAGCAGACGCTAAAATTAAAATGACAGACTGGGTAGGAAATAACCCTAATTTTTATCCCCATACAGCACAATATGATTTTGAAGCTTGGCTATTACCATACTGGTCAACTATTCAAAAATTGGCTGGACATAATAAGTCAGTACCAGGAGATTTACCTGAGCAGGTAAATCATAATAAACCACCTTCATATCATATTAAAGAAATATTTGAAATAGGCAAATGTAAAAATAGTTACAGTAAAATCCGCGATGTAAAAAGAATTTTAAAAAACCAAGATTTGATAGTTTCGGTTAATCAGTGTCCTGAATTAAAAGCATTCATAAACACTATTTTATCTCTTTGTGAGGTTAATTTGATTCCATGACTTAACAAATTGTCCACCTACTTAGAGTTAGATGTTGAACTAGTCTAGGAAGCTGTTTAAGGTGGTAATTAGAGCAGTGCTAAATGCTATCTGCGCCTTGGTGTTAGTTAAAAATTTGACTTTTATAATAGAGTTTTAGCCTTTAGGTGAACCGTATTGGTGTTTGCCATACTTGATAGCAAACACCATCAGCATCTTCTCAGAAAGCTGAATCAAGTTTTTTTCATTTCTTCAATTTCCTTTACTATTAACGCTGCCAATCATACATTAATCGTCCATGACGATCGCGCACAAGTTCCCATTCTCCATGACGATATCGTTGTCCGTGATAATCTATAGAGCGATAGCGTCGTCTATAATAATGTCGTCGATTTCGCTGGCGTTGGTAATAATATGTTCCAGTCCGTTGCCATCTATGATAACGTCGTCGAGTTCGTCTGCAAGCTAACAAAATTTCTTCACTTTGCTCTCCAACTAATTTTGTCTGTGCGTCAATACTCTGTTGATTGAGAACATTATTTAGAGTATTATCCTTAGCTTCAGCTAAAGCAGATGGATAAGTGAAGGTTAATAGCAGGAACACAATTGAGGATAGCTTTTGGAAACGGTTCACGTCTTTGCTTTTCCTAAATATTGGTAATCTTTTTATTTAATACTTAAGTTGAGCAATTATATAGTTCAGAGTTCACAAACTTGACGATCGCAAATGTAATGAAAGTACTTAATATTAATCGTCAGTGATACCATGATTGATAGAGAATTTGGGTTTTATAAACAATGGCATACATTCCCAAGAACGCAACGTGGTATATTGCTGAATTGGTGATCGAGTGTAACGTTGAGGGAAATCCACACAATGTTATTCATGTAAATATTGTTCTTGTCCGCGCTTCTTCACCAGAAGAAGCTTTTGAGAAAGCCGAAGAACTTGGTTATGAGAGTAACAGCACATATCTCAATCCCCAAAATCAAACCGTAACTTTTACTTATAGAGGCTTACGGGATCTCAATGTTATTCATGATGAATTAGAACATGGTGCTGAACTGATGTTTGAGGAAAAAATTGGTATATGTGAAAGCAAGTTACAATAAATGTTGACTCCAAAATCTCAGTTAGCTATCTTTCGTCCGTTAGAACCAATAGATCCATCTAAGCCAGACTATAGCAGTAAAGAAATTATGAATGAAGTAGCAAAAAGAATGAGTGGCGACGTGGGTTAAATTAATCTGAGTGGTGATTTTCTCCAAAGTAGGGAGTACCTAAAGCTTTCGGGGGTGTAGATTTCCCCAACTTACCCACCAATGCTAATAAAGCGATCGCATAAGGTAGCATGACTAAAAATTGGTAAGGTATATTTGCCCCTAATGCTTGAATTCGCAGTTGTAAAGCTTCTGTAGCCCCAAACAGCAGACAAGCTAAACTACTACCTATAGGATGCCATCTGCCAAAAATTAATGCTGCGATCGCAATAAATCCTTTACCAGCACTCATCCCTTCGGTAAAAAATCTTACCTGTACCAGAGTTAAATAAGCACCTCCTAAACTCGCAAGACAGCCACTAATCACCACAGCAATATAACGGACAAATGCTACTGAAATCCCAGATGTGTCAGCAGCTTTCGGAGATTCACCCACTGCCCGCAATGTCAATCCAAAGCTAGTTTTAAATAAAAGGTATGTAGTTAAAATAACTAAGATAAATAATAAATATACTAAAAAATCTGACTGAAATAGTAGCGGCCCAATCAGGGGAACATTGCCTAAACCAGGAATCATAATTACCCCAATTCCAGGTAACTGCTGCGTACTACTGCCACTAAACACTAATCGGGAAAAAAATGATGTTAATCCAGCTGCGACAAGATTAATTGCTAGCCCAGATACTAATTGATCGACACGCAAAGTTACACACAAAACAGCATGGAGTAGTCCGACTAATCCCCCTACAATTAAGGAAGCGAGGATACCAAGCCAAGGATTACCAGTGTACAAAGTAGCCGCAGCACTAGTAAAAGCACCTGTAAGCAACATTCCTTCTAAGGCGATATTTAACACTCCAGAACGTTCCGAGTACAATCCTCCAAGGGCTGCAAATGCTAAGGGGACGGCTAGACGTAAAGTCGCTATTAGGTAATCAGAGAAGAAGTTGAGATTATTCATAAACCCTTTTTTAAACGCAGAGGTTCGCAGAGGAAAGCGCAAAGTTTCGCAGAGTTTTCTCCGTGTTCCTCTGCGTTAAACCTTCGCGCCCCTTTGCGTTTTTACTCTTATTTCTCTTTCCACCGCGAGACTGATAGCAATAAATAACACCATAAACCCTTGAATCGCGTAAACCACTGTTACCGGCACACCTGCACTACGCTGCATCACATTCGCACCACTGCGAAGCGCTGCAAAAAACAAAGAAGTTAATACTATACCGACAACACTACCACGACTTAAAAAAGCGATCGCAATGGCATCAAATCCATAACCTGGGGAAACTTGTTCAAATAGCCGATATTTCAACCCCATCACCTCACAACTTCCAGCTAACCCAGCTAAACCACCCGCAGCAGCCATCACCAGCATAATGGTATGTTCAAGAGATATGTGGGCATAACGGGCGGCAATGGGGTTAAATCCCACTACTGTAATTTGATAACCTAGAGGCGATCGCACTAACAATACCCATAAAATACCTGCGGCAATTAAAGCTAATAAAATCCCAGCATGGGCAAGGCTTTGCGGTAATATAATCGGTAAGCGGGATGTTTTGGCAATTAATGGCGAATAAGGACTAGGCGCACCTGCTGCCATTAATGGATTTTGGACGAGGTAGCTAACTAAATTCACGGCGATATAGTTGAGCAACAATGTAGTAATTACTTCATTGACTCCCCGTATAGCTTTGAGATAACCAGGAATCCAACCCCAAACTGCACCAAAGAAAAATCCTGCCAAAAGTGCTAGGGGGATATGAATCACCGCAGGTAATCCTTGCACGTATAACCCAATTAAAGTACTTCCCAACGCACCCAGATAAATTTGTCCTTCCCCACCGATATTAAATTGCCCAGCCCGCAATGCCACTAGCACGCCTAAACTGGTGAACAATAGCGGTGTCATTTTGGTGAGGGTGTTACCAAATCCAAAGTAGGTAGAGAGAGATTCTTGAAATAGGATGCTGTATGCAGTGATGGGATTTGCCCCAGCAATTAGGATGAGGATAGCACCGACGATCAGGGCGGAGGCGATCGCAATTAGCGGTGATAGGATTGGTAGTAGGAATTTAGTGCGATTAGTTGCGATCATTCACTAACCCCACCAGCCATTAACAAACCAATTTCTTCCAGCTTCGCTGTAGCTGCATCCAAAATAGCCACAAACTCACCTCTGTAGATTACGGCAATGCGATCGCTCATAGTCATCACTTCTTCTAACTCAGTAGAAATATACAAAATTGCGGCACCGCGATCGCGTTCTGTTAAGATTCGAGACTGAACGGCTACTGTCGCCCCGACATCTAACCCCCTTGTGGGTTGCATGGCGATAATTAAAGCTGGTGTTTGCGCCAGTTCTCGCGCTAACACCACTTTTTGTTGATTTCCTCCCGAAAGCTGACTTACCTTGATATCAATCCCATTCGCCCGAATATCAAACTCTTGCATTGCAGCTTGGGCACGATTAGCGATCGCTTCTTGTTGTAACAAAAAACGGCGACAAAATGGCAGATATTTAAAAGCTTTTAAAATCAAATTTTGGGCGATGCTAAATTGCAACACCAATCCCATTGTCTGCCTATCTTCTGGGATGTAGCCTACTGAGGAATGCTTAGGCGTAAACTCAATTTTACCCTGCTTAATAATCCGCACAAGAGCAATAGCATCAGCTAATTCTCGCTGTCCATTGCCATCAACACCAGCAATTCCTAAAATTTCTCCTGCCCGCAGTTCAAAAGATACATTATTTACAGCCGAAATATTTCTTTCATCAGTAACTTGTAAATGTTGCACCGACAGAATGATTTCTCCTAGTAATGTAGGACTTTTATTTACCTGAAAAGCTACTTCCCGTCCTACCATCAATGTTGCTAACTGCTGAGATGTCACTGCTTCAGTTGAAGTTGTTGCTACTACCTTTCCCTGGCGCAAAACTGTGACTGAATCACAGAGATTTATTACCTCTCCTAATTTATGAGTGATAAAAATGATTGTGTTACCTGCGGCTGCCAATTGGCGTAAGATAGCAATTAATGACTCTACTTCTGGTGGTGTCAAAACTGCTGTAGGTTCATCAAGAATCAACAACTTTGCTCGACGGTAGAGAACTTTGAGAATTTCTACCCGTTGTTGTGCCCCAACAGATAAATTTTCAACTTTGGCAGTGGGGTCAATTTTTAATCCATAAGCTTGGGATAATGCGGCGATTTCTTGCTGTTTAGATTGTAGATTTAGCCGCCAAGTTTTTTCTGTTCCTAAAATGATATTTTCTGTGACAGTCAATTGTGGTACAAGCATGAAGTGTTGGTGAATCATGCCAATACCTAGTTTAATCGCCTCATTTGGCGAGGTAATTTTTATTGGTTGCTCTTGAAGATAAATCTCACCCGCATCAGGTTGATAGAGTCCGCTAATAATATTCATTAAAGTACTCTTACCTGCACCATTTTCGCCTAGTATTGCATGAATGCTTCCAGATGCAACAGAGAGATTGATATTGTCGTTAGCAATAAAAGACCCAAAGCGTTTGGTAATATTTTTTAAGCGTAAATAGTTCATATTTAACCCTTTAGAGATGTTTAACTGTTCAGTTATAGAGCAGGGGACTAGCTACGCATCCCCTGGTATGTTCTTAAACGCTTGCCTCTAACGTAGTCAATTAAGACTGAATCTGGTCAGATGTGGGCTTTTTCAAGCCCCCGGATTTATCCGTGGGGTTTCTGACGCAGCGCGTATCCTTACCAGCCTCTTTGCAATCTTCAAAAACAATTTTTTTATTAACAATCTCTTGCTTTGCATTCAATACCTTTTGCTTTACTGCTTCCGGTAGAATTGCTCCGAATTTACCTAAAAATAATATATCTGTTCTTTCTAGCCCAATTGTATATATTTGTCCTTTGATTTGTTTTTGTTTGGCTAATTCTGCTATGTAAGCTATGGCTAAATCTAAGCGTTTGACAGCACTAGTTAAGACAGCTTTTGGTGCAACTTCTAATTGATCCTTGGTGTTACCAAAAGCATATACTCCTTTTTCACCTGCTGTTTGTAAAACTGCGGCTGAGGCATTATCTAACCATTGATAGATGACATCAGCCCCGGAAGAAATTAATGCGAGAGTCGTTTCCTTTGCTTTGGCAACATCATTCCAATCACCTGTAAAAGTAGAAGTAATTTGGATATTTGGTTTAACAGACTTTGCTCCTAATTCAAATCCCCGCAGTTCTCCTTCAGTAGCAGGAAACTTCTCTCCAGCAATATAAGCTAATTTATTAGATTTAGTGACAGAAGCACCGATAATGCCACACAAATAACTAGCTTGTAGATGATCTATTCGTAAAGAAGCAATATTCTTAGCCTTGAGATTACCATTTACTCCCACAAAAAATGTGTTGGGGAACTGTGAGGCGACTTGTTCAATTGCGGCATCAAATTGTCCGCCATGCGCGAAGATGAGATTGTAGCCTTTACGAGCAAAATCTGTTAATACTTCTGTTTGATCTGCTTGTGCTACTTTTTCGACATAGGCGGTTTCTGCACCTAGTTTTTGTTTTGCTAGATTGATTCCTTCATAACCAGATTGATTCCAGCCTTTGTCGGTAATGATTCCAGGGAGAGCGATCGCTATTTTAAACCCTTCAGTACCACCCGTTGTTGTCGTTGGCTTATTACTGCAAGCTTGCAGCAGTAAACTAGTACCAAATCCTGCTGAACCAAGCAAGATAAATTCACGCCGACTAAAGTTTGTTGTCATACCTCGCCTTCAGATAGATAACTATTTGAGTTATTTCAACACTCTAAAGTCGTAGGTGGTACTTTGGAAACAATTTTTCCCGGATTTCTCAAAGACGCGATAAATCGCCGTCTCTACAATAATCAGTCTTTGTAAAAACAGCGATTCACCACATCTCTACCTGATCCTGCATTTTATGCAGTTTTAGCATTTTCATCAGATGCTTGTTCTGCAACATTTTTCAAGCGGCTTGACCTGATTTTGCGGATGCGATCGCTATAGCGAACACCACCCGCCATCTCATATTCGCGGCTGTCTAGCCATACACATACACACACATGACACACCAGCGCCAAGTTCTATACAGATATTGTGTGGTAAATTCATAACTTGTTTACATCATTTTTCTTAAGCACCTGGGTATCTCAAGCGTGAAGATACCCTTTTATCTATTTAGCTAAATACTCGCCTAATTTATTTTTAAAAGGATTCAATTTTGAAAGAATAATGCAACAAATAGACCATCTGTAGAAACGCGATTCATCGCGTCTCGATTCATCACATCTTTACCAAGCCCCTTCGGGGCGGGAACAGGGAACTCTTAACAGGGAACAGAAAAAAAATTAGCCCCGAATACAGGGTTTAAAGCCCCTAAATTT
>NZ_JBALDZ010000031.1:0-160917 GCF_036917155.1 Nostoc sp.
ATTACCGCAATACAAGGTTTAGTCAATCAACATACCGAACTTCTCTCTGTGCTTGAGTCTCAAGCCCTGAAATACCAATTAGATAGCTAGGGGTTAGAAAAAGTTCATGATTGTAATAACCCCAACGCTGGTTAACACCATTAGAGCGCCCATAATTATAGACTGGCCTAATGGATTGCTGAATTTTGCGTTGTTCATTTAAGTAAAATCCCTTTTATTAATAGTCCCTTAACCATATCAAAATCAGTATAAATATCTATAAAAGTATTGTAAAACTTAAATTACCTTAACCTTTCTTAGTAAATACCTCATTTATGCTTATGTAATAATTTTTACTTGGTATTGAGCATTGAAAAGAGGCAGAGGGGCGGGGTGCGGAGGGGAAAATTCTTCTCCCTTGCTTTGTTCCCAATTCCCAATCCCCATTCCCAAAATGTAGTAATTTCCGAACAAAATAATTACCTTATCTCCGAGCGGAATACGCGTCTTAATGAAGTAAGATCGATCTTAATCAAGGTAGAAATATTTGAATAGAAGATTATCATGACAGTCTCCACGGCATCTAGAAACCAAGCAATCGCTTTTGACTTAGACAAATTAAATGAGCAATTTGAAACTGCCACTCCCAAAGACATACTGGCATGGTCTATAGAAAATATCCCAACGGAACTGGTGCAAACAAGCGCCTTTAACGTGGATGACATGATAATTACTCATATTCTTTACACTGAACTGAAGCATCCCGTTCCTGTAATTTTTCTTGACACCTTGCACCACTTCCCTGAAAGCCTAGAATTGGTAGCCAAAGCCAAACAAATCTACAACCTAGATTTGCAAACTTTCAAAACTCCAGATGTAGATACCCGCGAAGCCTTTGAAGCCAAGTACGGCGATAAACTTTGGGACAAGGATATTGCCAAATTCCACCACATTACAAAAATTGAACCACTGCTACGGGGTCTAGACGAACTCAATAGCGTCGCTTGGATTACCGGACGCCGCCGTGACCAAGCAGTAACCCGTGCAAATATGCCCATATTTGAATTTGATGGTAAAGGTCGGCTGAAAGTAAATCCTATAGCTACCTGGACACGTCAAGACAGCTGGGTTTACGTGGCTGAACACGGAGTCATCTACAACCCCCTACACGACAAAGGTTATCCCAGCATCGGCGACGAACCCATCACCACCAAAGTAGGTGAAGGTGAAGACGAACGCGCCGGACGCTGGCGGGGAAGTGATAAAACAGAATGTGGAATTCATATTTAGTCATTGGTCATTGGTCATTGGTCATTAGTATTAGACAAAGGACAAATGACTAAGAACAAAGGACAATTATGATCAAAATCCTCCATCTCTCCGATATCCACATGGGAAGCGGCTTTTCCCACGGACGAATTAATCCCGCGACGGGATTAAATACACGATTGGAGGATTTTGTCAACACCTTGTCTATATGTATTGACCGAGCGCTGACAGATGCAGTTGATATGGTGATATTTGGTGGCGATGCTTTCCCGGATGCGACACCACCGCCTTATGTACAACAAGCTTTTGCTAGCCAGTTTCGCCGTCTGATGGATGCCAATATTCCGACAGTGCTGTTGGTAGGCAATCATGACCAACATTCCCAAGGACAGGGAGGGGCGAGTTTAAATATTTATCGCACTTTGGGAGTGCCAGGGTTTGTTGTCGGTGATACATTAACTACGCACTGTATCGAAACCCGTAATGGCAAAGTGCAAGTAATTACTCTGCCTTGGCTGACTCGTTCCACCCTGATGACTCGCCAAGAGACTGAAGGTTTGTCTTTGGCGGAAGTCAACCAACTATTAACAGAACGTCTGCGAGTTGTTTTAGAAGGGGAAGTTCGCCGTCTTGACCCCCATGTGCCTACTATCCTTTTGGCTCACTTGATGGCTGACAATGCAACCTTGGGCGCAGAACGCTTTTTGGCAGTAGGTAAAGGCTTTACTCTACCCCTATCTTTGCTGACGCGACCTTGTTTTGATTATGTAGCGTTGGGACACGTCCACCGCCATCAAAATCTGAATAAATCCAACAACCCACCGGTGATTTATCCAGGGAGTATTGAGCGGGTAGATTTTAGCGAAGAAAAAGAAGACAAAGGTTATGTGATGCTGGAACTGGAGCGGGGAAGCGCTGAGTGGGAATTTTGTCCCTTAACAGTTCGGACTTTCCAAACCATTGAGGTGGATATCTCGAAAGCAGATGATCCGCAAGCGGTGTTAATGAAAGCGATCGCCAAGTATGATATTCAAGATGCTGTAGTGCGGCTAATTTACAAACTCCGCTCTGAACAGATGGATTTAATTGACAGTTCCTCTCTACATACTGCTTTAAGTCCTGCTCATACCTACACCATTCAAGCAGAATTAGTGAGTCAATTAGCCAGGCCCCGAATTCCCGAATTGAGCGCAAGTAGCAGCATCGACCCAATGGAAGCGTTGAAAACTTACTTAAATAATCGTGAAGATCTCAAAGACATCGCAGCATCAATGATGGACGCAGCCCAGAAGTTGCTAGCAGATGAAGTGGAAGTTTGGCTGGAAGCAGCAACTAATGAGTAGGATAAAATAATTCGTGATTGGTAATTAATAATTCTTATGGAATGACGTAGACGCTTCGGCTTGCCGCAGGCTACCACTGAGGCGCAGAGGGCACGGAGAAATAAGAGTTTTAGAGGTGTTTTGTGTTATTCCTATTTTCTACTTCCCAAAATCTATGACGCAAACAATCCAAGCAAAGGTCATCGACTTACGCTATTTAATCGATAAGTTTGGTATTCAGCTAGTTTTAGATGACTCATTCTTTCACGAATGGCAAGAAAATTTACCAGAAATTAATGATTTAGACAAACAACTTTTAGACAAGGTGAAAATGGGTTATTTAAATCTTCTTAATTACCCACCTTTACTAGAAGATGTAGTTAGAATGGCAGTTGTAGACCCATTACTTTTTATCGGGGATTTTTATCTAGCGACCTTTTATGTAAAATCAGAAGAATCTATAGATATTGCTGTGCCAGATGAAGATGTAATCATTAAAGGCAGAATAGATACCTTAGTTTTCAAAGAGCAATTATGGGTGATGATTATTGAGTCTAAAAGAGCTTCTTTTTCAGTTGAGCAAGGACTGGCACAAATTCTTGCTTATCTGTTAGGAAATTCGTATATTGATAAACCCAGTTTTGGGATGATTGCCACGGGAAGCGAGTTTATTTTCGTCAAATTAGTGAAAGGAAATCCACCGCGTTATGCTTTATCAAAGGGTTTTTTGATGCGAAACCCTGGAAATGAATTGTACCACGTGCTACGTATATTGAAGCGCCTGACTCAGTTGGTGAGTACTTAAATCTTATCGCCATATATAAATAATAGTCGTAATAAGCGCGATCGCTAGAGATCATACTTAAGATGCTATTATGCAGCTACTTTGTTTTACAAACAGCTTTACAGGTTAAAAAAAGTCGAGTTTTCACTACTGTTTTGTATTCATCATCACATATTTTTTAGCAAATATTATGTATATAGCCGGATTGTTTCGCTTTCCAGCAGAAAAACCCGTTTTTTGAAATGCCTTGGTAAATCAAATTTATTTGCTACTTTTGATCATGGATTTCTCACTTAATCAAAAAAATTTAATCCAGATGATAAATATTATTCTATATACCCTATAATTCTGATAATCACGGTATCCATGTAGAAATACCGTAGATTTAGGGGTGATTCTAATGAGCAAGTCGCAACAATTCATACAATTAAGTAAATTCCTGAGTGAGGGAATGCAGGCTTATGCCATGAAAGCTTTGCGGACTATACAACTATCGTATCAACATGCAATTAGAAGTTGGTTGAATGGCCACAGTATCCAAAGCTTTGTAAGTCTGTTTTTAATAAGTATTTTTTTGAGTATAGCAGTTGCCTCCTGTTCTGGAAGCAGTTCAGCTAGCAAAAATGATGTTAAGTTAAAACTCGTTTCATTCTCTGTCACCAAAGCCGCTCATGACCAGATAATTCCCAAATTTATCGAAAAGTGGAAGCAGGAACACAACCAAAATGTCACATTTGAGCAAAGTTATGGCGGTTCTGTAGCTCAAGCGGCTGCTGTCATTAACGGTTCCCAAGAAGCAGATATAGTACACTTGGCACTTCCCCTCGATATTAGCAAAATTCAGCAAGCTGGTTTGATTAAATCAGGTTGGGAAACCAAAGCTCCGAGAAGTGGTATTGTGAGTAGATCGGTTGCTGCGATCGTTACTCGCGAAGCCAACCCAAAAGGCATTCAGACTTGGGCAGACTTGGCAAAAGATGGCATAAAAGTGATTGCCGCTAACCCAAAAACTTCTGGTATTGCTATCTGGGAATTCTTAGCTTTTTGGGGTTCGGTAACTCTAACAGGTGGTGATGAAGCGACAGCGCTAGATTATGTCACCAAAGTTTATAAAAATACCCCGACTCTAACGAAAGATGCCCGTGAGGCTAGCGATTTATTCTTCCAAAAAGGTGAAGGAGATGTCTTAATAAACTACGAAAATGAGGTGATTTTGGCGGGTAAAAATGGGACGAAGTTGCCTTATGTTGTACCCCAAGTCAATATCTCCATTGACAATCCTGTAGCGATAGTTGATAAAAACGTTGATAAGCACGGTACAAGAGAAGTTGCACAAGCATTTGTTGATTTTCTTTACTCCACAGAAGCTCAACGTGAATTTGCAAAATTACAATATCGTCCTGTTAATCCCACTGTTACGGAAGAAGTAGCTTCAGAACATCCGCCAATTAAAACTTTATTTACATCTCAAGATTTAGGCGGTTGGGATATTATTCAGAAAAAGTTTTTTGGAGATGGAGCAATTTTTGACAAAGTGCAAGCTGCAAACAAAGCATGATATTTATTTTTTCATGCAGCATTCTCTACTTGTAGATAGCCAAGCATAAGCAATTCCCTGTAACTTTATCTCAATTGATAATTTATGAGCTTTCGTAGCAGATTCAAGAATAGCGTCTTACTGACATTTTTAATGATTATTGCCAGCAGTATCACTGCTTGTAGCAGTAATGAAGAAAAGAAAAGTCAGGTGAGCATTGATGGTGCAGCTGTCGGTTTTCCCATTTCTTTAGCAGTTGCAGAAGAATACGGTAAAGTTAAACCTGAAGCTAAAGTCAGCGTTGCCTCAAGTGGTACTGGTGGTGGTTTCAGTAAATTTTGTAATGGAGATATTGATATAGCTGGTGCTTCTCGCACCATTAGAGATGAAGAAATCAAAAAATGTCAAAGTAAGAATATTAAATTTGTAGAATTACCTGTAGCTTTAGATGGCATCGCCGTGATTGCCAACCGTAAAAATAACTTTGCTAAATGTCTAACTATTAAGGAACTGGGTACGATTTGGGGCGGGAAATCAGACGGCAAAATATTGGCATGGAATCAAGTTAATCCCAAGTTTCCTAAAGAAAAGCTGAAGCTGTATGCTCCATCTTCTGATACGGGAACATTCGATTATATGACTCAAGCTGTAACTGGCAAAGCCAAGAATGGCCGTACAGACTATACTGCCACTCAGAATCAAAACCTTCTCGTACAAGGAGTGTCAGGTGATGTATCAGCCTTGGGTTATGTAGGGATATCTTACTACATTCAAAATCAAGACAAACTGAATTTAGTTGCTGTAGAAAGTCTTACAGGAAAGTGTGAAAAACCAGTTCCGGTGGATAATGTAATTAAAAACATCTATACACCTTTGTCTCGTCCTCTCTTCATCTATGTCAGTAAAAAATCCTTAGATACTAAGCCAGCAGTAAAAGAATTTGTAGATTTTTATCTAGAAAATTCTTGGAAGTGGGTAGATAGTGTTGGTTATGTAGCATTACCTGATGAAGCTTACGTCAAAGTCAAACAAAAGTTTGCTACTGGTGAAACTGGGACAAAGTTTAAAAAAGCAAAACCAGGTGAACCGATCACAAACTTTATTTAAATTAAGTCTCAGGTATTGTAGTTTAATTTTAGTAAGAAGTTAATTGTTCATGCAAAATACCAATTTTCAAGACGCTCCTTATCTACAATCCAGAGAGTCACTGGAGAAAAATGCCTCGGAAGACATTTCCGAAAAGATTATTGCGGTGATTTTATTTGCTTGTGCTTTAGTCTCGGTTTTGACTACCTTTGGTATTGTCGTAATTATATTTCAGGAGACATTCAGTTTTTTCCAAGAAGTTTCCTTTGCCCAATTCTTTCTTGATACTAAATGGACACCTTTATTTGCCGATAAACATTTTGGTGTTTGGCCTTTGATTAATGGCACTTTCTTAACTACAGCTATTGCAATGGCAGTTGCTATTCCTTTAGGTTTATCTTCTGCGATTTATTTAAGTGAGTATGCTCAACCCAAAGTAGCAGCAATTTTACGTCCGGCAGTGGAACTTTTGGCGGGAGTACCTACAGTAGTATATGGTTACTTTGCGCTGTTGTTCCTTACACCATTGCTGCGGAATTTTGTCCCTCTGGAAATATTCAACGCTTTGAGTGCGGGTTTAATGATGGGGGTAATGATTACTCCTACTGTTGGTTCTATCAGCTTAGATGCTATTCGAGCAGTTCCACGCTCATTGCGAGAAGGAGCTTATGCTTTAGGTATCACTAAACTGGAAACCATTTTTAAAGTAGTTCTACCAGCCGCGCTTTCTGGAATCATAGCCTCGATTATTTTGGGTATTTCTCGAGCTGTGGGTGAAACAATGACTGTCCTCATCGCCGCCGGACAGCAACCAAGACTAACTATTAACTTTGCGGAATCAGTAGAAACAATGACAGCCTACATGGCACAAATTTCTGGTGGAGATAGTCCGCGTGGTAGTCTTAATTTCAAGACATTATATGCTGTAGGCGCTGTTCTATTTCTACTTACCCTTGTTCTGAATATTGTTAGTTACTGGATTGCTAATCGCTTTAAAGAAAAATACGACTAAATAGATATGGCTACAAGTTATCAACAAGATGATTCTCTAGATTCTGCGGCAGAATTTACCGATAATGTTGAAAGTAGGGAGACATTAGGGAAAGTATTTGAAGTACTTTTTTTGTTAGGATTGCTGATTGGTTTATTTATCCTAGCTTTGCTACTTTTTGATATTTTTAAAGACGGATTAGGCAGATTTTTATCACCCGGCTTTCTCACGGAAACTCCTTCTCGTTTTCCTGACCAAGGTGGTATTCGCCCTGCAATTATCAGCAGCATTCTTTTAGGGCTGGTTGTGATTTTAGTCACTGTTCCCATTGGTGTCGGAGCAGCTTTATATCTAGAAGAGTATGCACCTAAAGCTTGGTGGACAGCGATTATTGAGATTAATATCAGTAATCTGGCGGGTGTACCTTCTATCGTCTATGGATTGCTGGGTTTAGGGGTTTTCAATTATTTGCTTGGGTTTGGCCCCGCTTTAATTTCTGGTGCATTGACTTTATCTTTGTTGTCTTTACCAGTAATTATTGTGACAGCTAGAGAAGCAATTCGCGCTGTCCCAGATTCCCTGAGAAATGCTTCTTACGGATTAGGTGTGACAAAATGGCGAACTATCAGCAATCATGTCATACCCTATGCTGTTCCCGGTATTCTGACGGGGGTGATTATCTCTGTATCCCGCGCTATTGGCGATGCAGCCTCTCTGATTGTTGTAGGTGCTGTGGGTTTTCTCACCTTTAACCCTGGTTTGTTTCAGAGATTTATGGCATTACCTATTCAAATTTATAGTTATATAACTCGTCCTGAACCGGGTTTTGCTAGTGCAGCAGCAGCCACAATTATTGCGTTGTTGCTCTTAATTTTAGCTTTAAATGGTGTAGCAATTTATATCCGGCAACGCTTCTCAATAAATTAGGTAATTAAATATCTAATTGGATATATTCACAGATTATTTGGAGAACAGCCACATGACTTACAGCAATAATAGAAGTCAATCAGATAGTGCCACAATTGAACAAGGTAATAGCGTCTTCAATGTTGAAGGTGTGAAGGTCTTCTATGGAGGATTTCTAGCACTTTTAGATGTCTACCTAAAGATTCCTGATAAACAAATTATTGCTTTTATTGGGCCTTCAGGATGTGGTAAAAGTACCTTATTGCGTTGCTTCAACCGCATGAATGATTTAATTCCTGGTGCTAAGGTAGAGGGTAGACTAAATTATCGCGATCGCAACATTTACGATCCGAAGATAAATTCTGTCAAATTGCGCCGCCAAGTGGGAATGGTTTTTCAAAGACCGAATCCTTTCCCGAAGTCAATCTACGAAAATATTTCCTTTGGGCCCCGGGCTAATGGTTACAAAGGTAACGTTGATGAATTGGTAGAAGATTCTCTCAGACGCGCTGCTATCTGGGGTGAAGTAAAAGACAAACTTAAAGAGAAGGGAACTGCATTATCTGGCGGACAACAACAACGACTTTGCATTGCCCGTGCGATCGCCATGAAGCCAGATGTATTATTAATGGATGAACCATGTTCTGCTCTCGACCCAATTTCTAGCCGTCAAGTAGAAGAACTCTGCTTAGAACTCAAGGAGCAATACACCATCATTATGGTGACACACAATATGCAGCAAGCTTCGAGAGTTGCAGATTTCACGGCTTTCTTCAATACAGAAATTGACGAGTATGGTAAACGTCGGGGCAAATTAGTTGAGTTTAATCCGACAGCACAAATGTTTAGTTCTCCTCAAACCAAAGAAGCCGAGGATTATATCAGTGGACGCTTCGGTTAATATGTAACGAAAAGTAAAAGTGGTGAAAACCTCGCGATTGCAACTCTTGGAGACGCTACGCGTAGCAAGATCCCCGTAGGGGTACACTCCACTTCGTTGCGTACCCTGCGGGTTCTCCAAAGGAGTACGCAATGACATAGTTATAAGTTTTCTCACCCACCTACTTAAAACCTCAATTTAATTATGTAATTTCCCGAGTAAACTGGCTCTGGCCAACCTCAAAGGACTACACCACAATAGGCATAGCGCAAGAAATAATACTTCCTTATCAAATCCCCTGAATTTATTTATGGGGATTATCTTTTTACTTTTTACTTCTTAAGCTATTGCATCCCTTGATACCTTACCGGCTAGATGTGCCTTGACTTCTATTGAAGATACCTTATGAAAACCCTTGAGTTCACAATTTACTCTACCACTATGCAACTAAAAATTTCACAAGGTATGTTCCAACCTTACCAGTAGACTATTTGCTAAATCTACTAGCCTGATGTCATCTGTATTAATACTATTTACTTCACCAGCTAACAAATTTCTCACAGCAGATAACCTGTCATGGGTTTCAGAAATTCTCCAAGATTCATCTAAGTTTACTGCAAAATCAAACAGCGATCGCTCTCCTAAGTGCTGTCTTACTTTCACTGCTACACTATCATTACTTACCAAAAATTCTTTGATAGTATCTAATTGAAAATTACCCAATATTTCGTCATGTCCCCACGTTTCTAGCCAGTCTCCATCCACATCTTCAACGTAAATATTGACAAAATCAACCCCATAAGTTAACCAGTTCTGCTGCATTTGTCGCGCTGTTGCTAAAGCTTCAGCAAATGTATCTACTTGATTGTTGCAGTGAGTTTCTCTTTTGTTAGCCATAAAAGCTCTAATTAGCACGTAAGTATGTAGGCTAGAACACAAATCTGAAATATCAAATTCCTGAAATTTCACGAAAATTTTAAATATTTGCCACCAGAAAGGTAATCACTGTTATACAGGGCCACGTTGACTAACTGGTTTACAAAATTAGCATCCTTGGGATTGTAACTTAAGAACAATCCTCTCTCGATTTCCCACGATCGCAGTGTATTTTGCCAAGCTTCGTACTTTTGGTGATTAAGTTCTTCACTAACACTTGTAACTTGAATGCACAGTGGTTGATTGTTACGACTAACAATTAAATCTGTTGCCATAGAAAGGTCGGCAATATAACGCTGCCAAAAACTACCTTCTCGCTGAACTATATCTTGGGCTATTGATCTAATGATATCATTATCGACCTGATTAAATTCGCCTGCCATCAATTTTTGTTTCCAAATATAAAACTTGGAGTCACTTGCATTGATCCATCTGGGAAAAAGATAACCATACCAATATCTCTCAATCGGCGTCATTTGCTCGAACTTTGCTTTTTGTTCTTCCTCTGAAGGTAAGGATTTGATTATCAACCATATTGTAGAATCCGTAATTACCTCTAATAGAAAGGCAATGACAAAGGGTTTTGCAGTCAGGGAACCTGGTTTGATGTTCTTTACCCAACGATTGATTTCATCTAATCTTCTCGCTAAATTATAATCTACCGAGGAGGCCTGCTCGATAAGGGACTTTAGCTTATCCTTAATCTCTTGTGCTTGCAAACGATGCCCTACTTTCAGAAGATAACTCTTTTTTTATACGATTTTAACTCAAAAATGTCTTTAGTTAATTTCCTGATGTCATTAAATATTCTCTAGGTTGATGCCCTGTGTACGTAAAACCTCCCGCAGTCGAGCAATTTCTTGCTCTGCTTGTTGGGCACGTTCTTCTGCTTGTTGGGCACGTTCTTCTGCCTGTTGGGCACGTAAGCTTTCTTGTTCAGCCAATTCCTCTGATGATAGTATTAATTGATTTTCAGTAGTGAAGAATCTTAATTTACCTTCATAAACTCCCAAATAAAGTTCTAACTGCTGACTCCACAAACGTCCATCAGTGGTTACTTGGATCTCTTGATACTTACCATCAACTAAATGAAACCCCTGAAGTTCCGTTGTTACAGGGTCAAACCAGAAATAATCTGGTGTACGGAAGGTATCTTGGTAAACTTGTTTTTTTAAACCTTTATCAACTGCTGTCGTTGAACTTGACAAAATTTCCACAATTAGGTTTGGATATTTGCCGTCTTCTTGCCAAACTACCCAACTCTTACGGTCTTTTTTTTGGGTTCCCAAAACTACAAAAAAGTCCGGGCCACGGAAATACTCTGATTTTTTCTGGTTAGGACTATAGTAAATTGTCAAATTACCAGAAGCATAAAAATCTTGCCGTTCTTGCCACCATAATTTAAGTAGGCGAATCAGCAAATCGATTTGTTCTCGGTGTAGGTCACTTTCCAAGGGTGGTTCGTCACTCAGTATATCGCCTGGAGGAAAAATCACTTCGTCCTCTGAAATATTATCAGAGATGATTTCTAGGGTAGCAGGTTCAGACATCAGCGATCGCTCCGCAATTGTAAGTTCATTTTACTGAAAAGTCGGTAACTTACAGATGGCTTTAAAAACTTGTAATAACTCGATTGCACCGGGAGATTCATTCAGACTTAATAATGGCATCAATTGATAAGTTGGCTGCTGTTCATCTCTTAAATAAACAAATTGATAACGCAGTCCGTTAGTTACCAAACCCCAAACTGATGGTTGTTGATCTAAACTCTTAAAAGCATAAGTGAGTAATTGAGGTAAACCCTCACCTACTTCAACCGCGCTGTTTTTAGTTTCAATCACTACAACCCAAAAAGGTGGCGCAATCATACTCTGAGGATTGTTGATTGCTAAAATATCCATCCGCCCAGTAATTCTTCTATCTTCATCTTCGACTGCGATCGCAATGCTATCTTCCATTGTCAACCGAATCGGCACATCGTAAAATCCAGCTAGCCGCATTAGTGGCGCTATGGTTATAAATTTAACCAAACCTTCGGAAATTTTACCTAAGTTTAAATAACGTTCAAAGTCGCTTCTGATTCGCAATAAATCGTGCTGTTCAAACTCAGATAGTGGTTCTAAAGTTAAGAAATCTGTAAATGAACCACTTGAAAGCTTTTCTAGTTTGAGAAACCGATGAACATCGTTGAGAGATAAGCTGCTAGCTTCAACGGTAAGCGTCATAATTTCAGGCTTTGTTTGTCAAGACTACTTACAATATTGCAACATTCCCGGTAGATAGGTTGCAAAACGTGTTTACATTTCTTGATCGCTTGCTTTTGGTAGGTAAACTACGCCAGTGTGGTGGACGGGAACGCCTGCATAAAGCAACTGGCGTTCACTCAGGGGACGTTTCGCAATTAGCCCTCCATTCCTCCCACCACCAAACTGAGTACAGTTTTGGTGGGAGGAATGGAGGTTTAGATGAAAATGAATGTAAACTAAATAACTCGGCAATTTCCACCCAGCTTAACGAAAATCTAAACCCTATATAGCACAACTGGGCTAAGAATAGTTTTTAGTAACAGTAGCGATCGCACTCATAACTAACCATGTCTCAACCAACCATAGAATCAATCCTACAAGAGAATCGTCTCTTTCATCCTGCCTCGGAATTTTCGCAGAATGCCCATATCAAAAGCCTGGATGACTATCAGCGTCTCTACGACAAAGCCAAAGCCGATCCGCAGCAATTTTGGGCAGATTTGGCTGGAACAGAATTAGAATGGTTCCAAAAATGGGATACGGTGCTAGACTGGCAACCACCTTTTGCTAAGTGGTTTGTCGGTGGTAAGATTAATATTTCTTACAACTGTCTTGACAGACATCTCACCACCTGGCGCAAAAATAAGGCTGCATTGATTTGGGAAGGAGAACCAGGTGATTCGCGTACTCTTACTTATGCCCAATTGCACCGGGAGGTTTGCCAGTTCGCCAATGTATTGAAGCAACTAGGTGTACAAAAAGGCGATCGCGTCGGAATTTATCTGCCGATGATTCCCGAAGCCGCGATCGCGATGTTAGCCTGTGCCCGAATTGGCGCACCCCATAGTGTGGTATTTGGTGGTTTTAGTGCCGAAGCTTTGCGCGATCGCTTAATTGATGTTCAAGCTAAACTAGTAGTTACGGCTGATGGTGGTTGGCGTAAAGATGCGATCGTTCCTCTCAAAGAACAGGTAGACAAAGCCTTAGCTGATGGTGCTGTTCCCAGTATCGAAAACGTCCTAGTTGTCAAGCGCACTGGACAAGAAACTGATATGCAGTTGGGCGGACGCGATCATTGGTGGCATGATTTACAAAAAGGTGCATCAGCAGATTGTCCCGCCGAACCGATGGACAGCGAAGATATGCTGTTTGTCCTCTACACTTCTGGCAGCACCGGTAAACCGAAGGGCGTAGTGCATACAACTGCTGGTTATAATTTGTATAGCCATATCACTACCAAATGGATATTCGACCTGCAAGACACAGATGTATATTGGTGTACTGCCGATGTCGGTTGGATTACGGGACACAGCTACATTGTTTACGGCCCTCTTTCCAATGGTGCAACCACGGTGATGTATGAAGGTGCGCCCCGTACTTCAAATCCTGGCTGTTTCTGGGATGTAATTGAAAAATACGGCGTTAATATTTTTTATACCGCACCTACGGCAATTCGGGCATTTATTAAGATGGGCGAACAACATCCCAATGCGCGAAACCTGTCTTCATTGCGTTTGTTGGGAACCGTTGGCGAACCAATTAACCCCGAAGCTTGGATGTGGTATCACAAAGTCATTGGTGGTGATCGCTGTCCAATTGTGGATACTTGGTGGCAAACGGAGACAGGCGGTATCATGATTACACCACTACCAGGGGCAATTCCCACCAAACCCGGTTCCGCAACTCTTCCCTTCCCTGGAATTATCGCAGATGTCGTGGATTTAGAAGGAAACACCGTACCCAATAACGAAGGCGGTTATCTAGCTGTGCGCCATCCTTGGCCAGGAATGATGCGGACAGTCTACGGCGATCCAGAACGCTTCCGCCGCACCTATTGGGAACACATTCCGCCCCAAGATGGTAACTATACTTACTTTGCTGGTGATGGTGCGAGAGTTGATGAAGACGGCTACTTCTGGGTAATGGGTCGTGTGGATGATGTACTGAATGTCTCAGGACACCGACTTGGTACAATGGAAGTAGAATCAGCCTTAGTTTCGCATCCAGCAGTTGCAGAAGCAGCAGTAGTGGGTAAACCTGATGAACTTAAGGGTGAAGAAGTAGTCGCTTTTGTAACTCTAGAAGGCACTTATCAGGGAAGTGAGGAACTGATTAAAGAACTCAAACAGCACGTTGTCAAAGAAATAGGTGCGATCGCACGTCCGGGAGAAATTCGCTTTACAGACGCTTTACCCAAAACGCGATCGGGTAAGATTATGCGACGCTTATTGCGGAATCTAGCTGCTGGACAAGAGGTATCTGGTGACACTTCCACATTGGAAGATCGGAGTGTGTTGGATAAGTTACGGGAAGGTGCATAGAAATTTTATATTTTGGATTGGCATTTCCTATATTGGAGATGCCTTTCTATAATGCTCGATATATAGTGCATTATGCCTGACTACCAAAACACTTACTGTTGATTAATTAATGCCACCAAGAGATAGCATTCACAATATAGTCAAGCAAGCAATTATTAAAGATGGTTGGAAAATAACTGACGATCCTTATGTTATTTCTTATGGTGAAAGATTCTTATTTATAGATTTGGCTGCTACTTTAGCATCAACACTTAAGCAAGCTCAAGGAAGTTTTATCGGTGCGACAAAAGAAAATCAGCGAATCGCAATTGAAATTAAAGATTTTCGGGGTCAATCTGTTATTGCTGATTTAGAACAAGCGCTTGGACAGTATACACTCTATCAGCTTTTACTCAGTAGAATAGAACCAGAGCGAGAACTATATTTGGCAATTACAGATACTATCTATAGCAATATTTTCAATGAACCAATTGGCGAACTAGTAATTACAGAAATGCCACTGAAATTAATCATCATCAATTTAAAAACAGTAGAGGTAATACAATGGATACCAGTACGACCTATCGAGAAATAGTCAAGCAGATGATTATACAATATTCTAAACTTCGTCCCTCGCATGGAGATATTCGACTTGACCCAATCTTTGATGAAACGCACGATAGGTATGCTTTGATGCAAGTGGGTTGGGATAGAGGACGGCGAGTCCGAGGAAATCTAATTTATGTGACGCTGCAAAATGGCAAGGTTTATATTGAATATGACGGCATAGAACACGGCATAACCCAAGATTTGATAGTGATGGGTGTTTCTCCACTAGATATTGTTTTAGCTTTTCTGCCTGAATCAGAGCTAGCTGCTAGTGCAGGAAAACTCTAAATTACGATTTCCATTGTCAGCGCTTAGAGGATGTTTTAAAAGTATTGGGCGAATAGAATTCGCTACTACACAAAACTTAGTCCACCTCCGTGGACTAAGAAAAATTAAGGGTTTCTAACCTACGTAGGCAGAAAGTCTCGCGTAGCTGCGACTTCTAGTCGCCAGGGCTAGTATGAATTGAGACTTTACAAACATCCTCTTAGAGCCAAAGCGAATAAAATTCGTAGTTATACAAACTGTCGTCCGCCTGTGCAGACTAAGAATTGAAGCTTTGAAACCCCACAGAGGTTGGTTTTGCTTGTGTAGACGCAATTTCTAACCGCCCATTTCAGTTGTAGTGCGTTACATGCTAGCGCGCCACATTTTATCATGGAGATAAGAACATTATCGAGGCATTGAGGGCGATGAAGCTGAAGAGCAAACTAAAATCAGCATTTGTTCAACCTTTTAGCTGCATGATGCTGAGTATTCTCGCTGTAATGGGGATATCACCATTAGTTTTAGCGGTTCCTGCAATAGTTTCTTTGCATACGCCAGAACAGGATACATACAAAGAACCACAAAAACTAGCACAATTTTCAGGTACAGATTCACCAGAGCGATCGCAGCTGCTACAACAAGCTAATACTTTATATAATCAGGGAGACTTCAAAGGCGCAGAGGAAAATTTACGTAAATTCATTAAAAAATTCCCAGAAGATGCCTTTGGACACTTTCAATTGGGAAATGCGCTTTTTCAGCAAAAGAAATCAGAAGAAGCAATTAGCGTTTATCGAGAAGCCATTCGCCTCCAGCCAAAATATGCTCTAGCTTACAATGCCATCGGTATGGCTTACGCTAGCGAAAGTCGCTGGCAAGAAGCCATTACTGAATATAAAAAAGCTCTGGAAATTAATCCTAATTACGGCGAGGCGCTGACTAATTTTGCACTGGCAATGTGGCAAACCAATAAAAAAGACGAGGCGCTATCTTCTTTAGAAAAAGCTTTAAATATTTTCAAAGAACAGCATAGAGGTGAAAAAGTTAACCAAGTCGAAAGAATTTTGCGAGAAATTAAAACTGCTGATGAACCTAGTGTTTCATGAAAATCAGCAGGTAGATGAATGGTGTCAGATATAGTAATAGGTAGGGTGTGTTGCTAATATTTTATGCACCCTACACTCTTACTTACCTTCTTTTAGAAAATAATTTTTCTCATATTATCAACTTTTTTCTTGAAATCTGATTGCTCTCTTAACCTATGTAATGGGCCTTTATATTTTTCAATTTCATCTATTAGTTCCTTAATTACTGGAGCCGAAACTTTTAATTTCATCATATTTAAAAGTTCACGATAGTTACTTTGACATAAGTTATGCTGAAGTTTACTAGCAATCATTGTGTTATGGAAAGACAAAATTACCATAACTGCTTGAGTTGTATCAAATCGTTCAATGAGAGATTTATAGCTGGTTTCAGCATTACGGGAAATTCCATTTCCATTAGTAATAAAAACTTCTACTAGCCCCAAAATATACTTTTCACGTATTTGAAGAGGAACCTGTCCCCTGTCATTAATAAGTGTCTCTAATGCTTTTGCAAACGGTGGCTCATTATTGAAGTTATCCCACCCGCGATGAGCATTAAGTAAGTTATCAACAGCAGTATCTATTTCTGCGGATAAAAGAGCTTCAGGAATATATGATTTGCCTGAAACTATTTCCAAAAACTCAAGGGCACGCTTTGCTTCTAGTTGATCATTATTTGCAACAAACCTGCCATACTTAGTCCCAAATTGCTGACGTGCCTGCTCATCGACTCTATCCCATAGATGAGGTATTAGCCTATGAAGATTTTGTCTTGTCTGTGGTGTTGTATCTAAACGTGTGTATATGCCAAATAATCCTGATGCTAAATTGTTAGTTTGTTCTTGGTTAAGCTCTATAAAGAATGCTGCTATTTTTTTAGCATCAGATTCAGAAATATTATTTTTTTTAATATTTTTGAGAAATTTCTGTATTTCTATTGTTCCATTAGACAAAGGTAAAGAAATAACTTCTTTAATACAGGTTTCCAACCAAGAAATTAGGTTTAAACCCGTAATCTCGTTCTGATTTGGATGAGCAGCACTCACCCAATTACGCATATATCTAATTGTGTCTAAATGCTTGTATCCAATCTCTGAAATTAATCCTATTTTTCTGCCACCCTCAATTAATTCACTATCATTTACTTTAACTAAATCATCTTCTGAATTCAGACTTTTACGCTTTTCTGGGCTATTTACGGCATTATCATAAAAATATGAAATATCATATTGGGATACCCGCTTTCTTAACTCTAAGATTGTTTCGTCCCACAAGTAATTTAATGCCGCATCAAATAAACCTGATGCTACAGCAGCAATATATTTAGAAATGTATACAGAACGGGGCTTCTGATCATCATTAATCTTTGATAGTACATCGGTGAGATTTCTAAAAACAATTACACGCTCATTTACTGAAACTAATACAGAATCAGTTGGTAAACCTTGTTCTGTTAAAAAACCTAACACACCTACTTCAAAGTTATTTAACTGGGAACTATAGCTTTGCTGTGTAATGATGTCAGACGAGTCCATTTTTTATTTAGATTACTTTTATACAACGTATTGTAGTTATAATTTAAAATAAATACCAACTTTCTGTAGTATACAAAATCATAATTTACAATGAAAATCATAGAAACCTTCGGTTAAAGCCTATGACTTCGCTATCGACATTAACTTTACCGGATCACACTCAGTTACCAGACTCAGATGGTACATTTGTGAAAAATCTTCAGGAACATCCGCAAAGCATTTTAATCACAGATTCAATTAAACCTGTTTTAGAGAAACTTCATCCTGATAGTCAATATTGTATCGGACAAGATTCTGGTATCTACTGGCGATTGACAGATCCTCCTGAGAAAGGGGCTGAAGCACCAGACTGGTTTTATGTACCCAATGTACCACCTACCCTTGACGGTAAAATGCGCCGTTCTTATGTGCTGTGGAAGGAATATGTTGCACCCCTAATTGTGATTGAATTTGTCTCTGGAGATGGTTCAGAAGAACGAGATAACACACCGCCATCTCAAGGGGAAGGTGGAAATGTTGGTAAATTTTGGGTTTATGAGCAGGCAATTCGAGTGCCTTATTATGGGATTTATGAAGTAGCAAAAGCTCAAGTGGAAGTTTACCACCTAGTTGATAATACTTATGAATTAATGCAACCCAATGAACGAGGACATTACCCAATTGTTCCTATGGAGGTGGAATTGGGAATCTGGCAGGGATTTTATCTGAATGCTGATTTACCTTGGTTGCGCTGGTGGGATGCCCAAGGAAATTTACTGCTAACGGGTGAGGAACGTGCCGTGAATGAGCGACAAAGGGCGGAAGTTGAGCGACAAAAGCGGGAGAGAATTGTAGAGAAATTGCGATCACTCTCTGCTGAACAACTCAACGCTTTAGGAATTGACCCAGAAATGTTAGATTAGGAAATTTATCATCTATTAATATTACTCTTCATATATTTCTGCGATCGCACACCGAAAATCAACGCCAGCTAAATACAATTCTTCCCCTTTTTCATAAGGGTAAACTAGAGGATTGATACGAAAATATCTATTTCCTACTAGAACCCCATATCTTTAGTTGTCGTGGTTCAGTTTAGCTTGGTTTTCTCTATACGCCCATCTTAACAGAATATGGAGCGCCTAACTCGTGACTTCCAGTCATGAGTGTGCGGCTTGCAGAAATCAAACATTTTAACCTATATAGCGTTTCCCAACCTAGTAAGGTACACCCTACACCTTGCGATATAATATCGTAAGTAAGTCAGTACTAATATTTCCAGCTATGTTAAGGAATTTTAATGTTGGGTGTGTTGTCGCCAAGCGCTGCACCGTCAACAATCTCAGGTGCGTTGCTATAAGGCATAACACACCCTACAGCTAATTTATATTTCTTCATAAGCTGTTGCGCCTACAAATTGCATCACAAGCATGATTAGGCAAAACCTGTAAATCCTCTCCCTTGCTCCCTGCACCCTGCTCCCCTGCCGCCTCAATGTGCAAACTATAATCACAACAGCTTATACATTGAATTTTTCTCACCGACTTACTTACCTCATTTGAATGGGAACCGCTATAGAACAAGTCTAATGAGCCACAGCGCCACCAGTTGGCTTCACCTTTTTGAGGAATAAAACGGCAATGCCACTGAGTAATAGTGCAATGCCAATAAAGTAGAAACAATCGTTAAAAGCCTGCACAAAAGCTTCCCGACGGACTATATTTGATATAGATGCGATCGCTTGATTGTGAGCAGTATTTAAATCTGCTCCCCGACTGATAAAATACTGGGTCATTTGGTCAATTCGCTGTTGAGTTTCTGGGTTATATAAAGATACTCCATCACCCAATCTATTCGAGTGAAATTGCTCTCTATTAGTTAATAAAGTTGCTAAAGATGCAATTCCTATAGAACCGCCCATATTCCGCATCATATTAAATAAACCACTCGCTGAACCTGCTTCTTTTGGATTCAACCCAGCAGTGGCAATAGAACTCAGTGGTACCATAATTAAGGGTTGTCCCATTGCTCGCACAAATTGTGACCATCGTAATTGCTCTAACCCAGTTTCATTAGTCATTCCAGAGTTCATAAATGCACTGATGGAAAACAGAGTCACACCAACAGCCACCATTAAACGCACATCAATGCGTTGCATTAATCTGGGTATGAGGGGAATAATAAACAGTTGGGGAATACCAGCCCAAATCAATACTTCGCCAATTTGCAGCGCATTATATTGTTGAATTTGAGCAAGATATAGAGGTAAAATATAAATTGAACCATACAATCCTACCCCTAGTGAGACATTAACAATACTGGCTAAACCAAAGTTACGCCGCAGTAAAAGTCGCAAATTAATAAATGGTTGTTTACGAGTTAATTCTATTAAAAAAAATAGCGCTATAAAAATTGCTGCTAGTATACTTAAACGCACAATCAATGCTGAACTAAACCAATCTTTGCGGCTACCTTCTTCTAAAACAACTTGCAGGGAACCTAGCCCAATCGCCATCGCAATAATTCCCCACCAATCACCTTGTTTCAGTAAATTAATTTGGGGTTTTTCTTGCTTAATTCCATACCAAACGCCAGCTAGCATTAATCCCCCTGGAATTACATTTATATAAAAGTTGTATTCCCAACCAAAATTTTCTGTTAACCACCCTCCTATTGTCGGGCCAATTGAAGGGGCAAAGACTGCACTAAAACCAAATGCAGCCAGTCCAATTGATTGCTTCGATTGGGGTAAAGTCGTTAAGACAACTGTCATAGCGGTGGGAATTAACACTCCTCCACTAAAACCTTGTAAGGCGCGGAATAAAATCATGGAATTGAGATCCCACGACCAAGCACAGCATATAGAAAAGAAAATAAATAGTGTAGTATTCACTAACAGATAACGACGCAGAGAAAACACTCGCGACAACCATCCTGTTAGAGGAATTACCACAATTTCTGCTACGAGATACGCTGTAGAAATCCAAGAGCCTTCTTCTAAAGTCGCTCCTAAACTCGCTTGAATGTCTTGCAGTGAAGCATTAGTTATTTGAATATCTAATACTGCCATAAATGCACCAAGCATACTGGCTAATACACCAATCCAAGTTCTGAGTGGTACACGCTCTGGTGGTGCTTGCTGACGAATTACACCTGTATTAACCATAGTATTTTTCCTGTTTCAAAGTCCAGTAGAACCAAATCTATTATTAAATATTTCCTTTTTCTCTGCACGCGAAATTAAAAAAATATAAATACTAGATAAAAACTTATTAGAGAAATTCTCACTTGGATACAGTGAAGTGTTGATCTCTCTCCTAAAAGGAGAAAAATTTTGAATTTTACTCCCCTTCCCTAGTATGGAAGGGATTGGGGGTTAGGTCTGTATTAAAATCAATTGCAAACCGGTATAACATCAATCTAAATTTAAATCTAACTGCGGTTATCTATCTTAAACTTCCTGAGTCTTAACAATACCCTTTTTCTCATAAATTGGAAGCATTATTTGTCTTAAAGCAGGCAACTGTCTGCTAAAAATGATCGATCCTAAAATACAAGCTATCCCATCAATCATTAAGGTGTTAGTAGCACCAATATGATTTGCTAGTAAACCTCCTAATAAATTACCCACGGGAATCATCCCCAAAAATGACATTGTATATAAGCTCATCAATCGTCCGCGTTTATCATCCTCAACAATCGTTTGTAAAAATGTGTTGCTAGCAGCAATTTGGAGAATTGTTCCCAAGCCAACAAATAACATTGTAAATAAAGAAAGTGGTAAAAATCGAGACAAAGAAAACGCTATTAGACCAATTCCTAAAATTGCTGGAGCTAAGGCAATCAATTTCCCAATTCCTAAGATTGTTTGGCGCGTAGCTAGATAAATACCACCAGTTAAGGCTCCCACACCAGATGCCGCCATCAAAAACCCCAAAGTTTCTGCACCACCTTTGAGAACTTCTTCGGCAATAACTGGGACAAGAATAGTATTTTGCAGTCCCATGAGACTAACTAAAGCTGATAGCAATAAGATGGATCGAATGGGTGGAAAGCTAAAGGCATAGACAAATCCCTCCTTAACTTTTTGCAAGGGATTACCGTCAGTTACCGAATTTTTCCAAGGTTTAACTTGCATTGCCAATAAAGCGGCGATGACAGCAATGTAGCTCAACCCATCAATTAAAAAACAATAGCCAGTTCCAACACCAGCAATTAATAAGCCCCCGATCGCAGGGCCAATCAATCTAGCACCGTTGACCATTGTGGAGTTAATAGCGATCGCATTGGCTAAATCTTCTCTGTGTTCAACCAATTCTGGTACAAAAGCTTGGCGGGCTGGCGCATCTAAGGCGTTAATAAATCCTTGAAACAAACTCAAGATGATGATGTGCCATACCTCAATTACACCAGTTAACGCCAGCACGGCTAATGTTAATGATTGAATCATCGCCAAGACTTGCGTACCAATTAAGGTACGATACCGAGAAAAGCGATCTACAAATACTCCGCCAAAGGGAGCTAAAAAAAAGCTCGGAATTTGACTAGAAAATCCCACAACTCCTAGCATTAATGGGGAGTTTGTTAAATCATAAACTAGCCAAATCGTCGCAAGTTGCGTCATCCACGTCCCAATTAGGGAAACACCTTGTCCGGCAAAAAACAGACGGTAGTTTTTTGACCTTAATGCAGGTAGTAGCGGTTTTTTCATGTCAGGCTTGCTTAATACCAATCTGCTTTCATAAATATCATCTCACCTCATCTCTCTACGCCCCTCTGCCCCTCTGCATTTCTCACAAGCTTGAAATGCAGAGGGGCAGAGGGGCAGAGGGGAAAGAACTTGTACAAATCTCTCCCCTGCTCCTCTGCTCCCCTGCTCCTCTGCTCCCCTGCTCAAGAGCACAAGGTTTTGAGAGATGTGGTGAGAAATCCGGGTATAGATGTAGGAGCATATCACAGCAAGAAAGAGGTTTTTCATCTGTTTGCAGCAAGTTTTGTATTATATGTCCGGGTAATTAGTTATGCTTCCCACAGTCATTATACCCCACCCCCTAATCCCCTCGATGCCTTGGGGAGGGGAGACAAAGCGTAGCTTTGACGAGGTGGGGTTCTCCGGATTTAATAAGTAATCAGGCGGACATGATATTACTTGACTTCCACAGCAACTTCCGCAGACATCCCCGGAGTAATCCGCGATTCATACCCTTGAATACTCTTTTGGTCGAAAACTACTTTGACTGGGATGCGTTGGACAACTTTGGTAAAGTTACCCGTAGCGTTATCCGGTGGTAATAAGGCAAACTGAGCGCCGGAAGCTGGCGAAATGCTGTCAACACGACCAATAAAGGTGTGATGAGGGAAACTATCGAGCTTAATTTCTACTGCCTCTCCTGGGCGCATCTTTTCTAATTGAGTTTCTTTGAAGTTCGCAACTACCCAATAGTTGTTATCCACGATCGCCATTAATGGTGTTCCCGCCGCAACTCGGTTGCCAACTTCCACGTTTTTCCTACCGATGCGTCCGGCACTGGGGGCGGTAATATTGGCATAAGATAGTTGCAACTGTGCGTCTTTGAGCGATGCTTCTGATTGCGCGATCGCCGCTTTTGCCGCTTCGTATTGACTACGTTTAACTGTTGTATCTTGTCCGCCTGCGGTAGCTTGTTGCAATCCTCCCTTGGATGCTGCCAATTTAGCTTGGGCGTTGGTGACATTTTCTTGCGCCTGTGCTAATTGAGACTGGGCTTTGGCGACACCAACTTTGGCAGAGGCTAACTTGGCTTGGGCTTGTTCTACTCCCTGAATAGCAGCGTTTTTTTGTGCCGTCGCTACATCATAAGCGGCCTTGGCTGTATCTAATTGCTGACGAGCGATCGCACCTGTTTTATACAATTCGTTGTAACGATTGTAATCTGTTTGAGCTTTTTCCAAATTGGCATTTACTTGCGCTACCTGCGCTTGGGCGGCGGGAATCCCCGCTTGGGCGAGTCTGACTTCAGCTTGCGCCGCTGGTATCCCTGCTTGGGCTTCTTGTACTGCTGCTTGCGCTGTAGAAATTGCTGCTACTGCACCACTGACATCCCCTTGCGCTTGAGTTGTCTTACCAGTAGTGGTTTGTGAAGTTAAAGCAATATTTGCTTGAGCTGCTTGTGCCTGACCACGAGCATTTTCTAGGGCGGCTTGTGCTTGTTGTACCTGACTTTGATAGTCCCGTGGATCTAACTCCACTAACAATTGTCCTGGTTGCACCAGTTGGTTATCATTCACTAGCACCTGACTTACGGTTCCGGGAATGCGGCTACTAATTTGATGAATGTTTCCCGCAACGGTGGCGTTATCTGTTTCCTGGTGGGTGGAGGCATATTGCCAGTAATGATAGCCAAAAGCACCTGCGGCGATCGCACCCACGCCTAATCCTGCCAATATTAAACCAGTCGGTTTTTTCCGCTTTGGTGGAACTTCTTTCTCGATCTCAGGAGTTACAACGGGTGCTTCTGCTGTTGCGAATGTCTCTGCGGTAACAGTTTCTAAAGTCTCTGAATCAGGAATCACTTCTTTTTCTAAAATTGGGGTTTTGTGTCCGTTGCGTCCGTTAAAAGTATTAGCACCCATGATTCTTAACTCCCTTGTTCTTCGATACTTTGATTGATAATCGTTTATTTAGAATGCGTAATATTTCCTGAAAAAAATCTTATTCCCTTAGTATGCGTAATATTATCTCAAAAGAAATCTTGACAGCACCTCCCCCAGTCGGGTGATTATGGCACGATCTTTAGGAGAGGTTAGCGATCGCCCGATTCAACATTTGGGAAAACAGTTCCCGGTCAGCAAAGGAAATACCTTCCATCGCTTCATCACGCACAGCTGCGGCTATTGGCGGTAAGACAGCTTCTAGTTCCTTACCTGCATCCGTTAGCCAGATTCGCCAGATGCGGCGATCGTGGGTGTCGCGTTCTCGACGCACCAAACCGCGTTCTTCCATCCGATCTAGTACGCCTGTTAAAGTGCCTCCCACTTGTTTGAGTTTATCCCCAATACTAGAAGTAGGTAAACCATCTTCTTGCCAAAGACAGCACAACACCAGCCAGTGAAATGGCGTCAATCCAAACGGTTCTAGCCTCTCAGTAAACTTGCGACTGAGGAGTTGTGAGACTAATTTGATTCTGTAGCCCAAATTGTATGGTGCCAGATTTTGCTGCCACGACTCTAAAGTTGGGGAGTGATTAGATGTAGAAACCATTTAGTAAAATACTTAGTATACGTAGTATTATAACTAGATTAACCTTTTTTAGCAACAGATGCATTGCATCTATCTTAGGGAAGAAATTGAATTAACTGATACTCTTGAACTGTACTGATAATGCGGTGAGGCCGAGACAATTTAGGGGACTGGTCAGCATATATCCAAGCATAGCTCAAAGCTGGTATTTGGGGAATAGAGGCTACTTGTTTGGCATGAATAGGAAGATAGAATTCAAACAGTACTTGGGTTTTCTGGTCTATTTGCACATAGTAGGTAGGATGAGATTGGAGAATAGAGGCGATCGCACTTTGTTGTAAAAAAGTTCTCAAAACAGGGTTATAGTCACTGAACATCCCAATGCTACCCATCGTCGCCAAAGCCAACCAACAGGGAATTAACCATCCTGCAATCCAATAGCGTGCAGTGAGAAACTTTTTACCAAAGTGGTAACGACTAATCCAGACTACAGGTAAAATTAACCAACCAAACCCCATAGCCAAGCCAATAGCTGCATACTTGTGGATATCAGAACTACCCCAAGTCAGAATAATAGTACTTGCTATTACAAGTAAAACACCGAATCCACCAAAGCCATAACTGAGATTTCGAGGAAGATTATTCCTTGCAAAAAGGTTTAATATATTATTTTTACTTTTTTGAAGAGGAAATTTTGAGTAAATCCCTGTCTGGTAAATATTGCCTAACCAGCTTAACCCTACAGATGCAAACAAAGCTATAAAGGGATAAAGACAAAGACCATAGTGAGGGTAACGAGTGTTAAAAAGACTAAGTTCTACAAATAGGGTAAGGGGAAAGCCAACTAATATTAACTGGTAACGATTAATCGGACGATGGAGAGTCAAAAACAAACCTAAAATTCCAAAAAAAGCCCAGGGAAATGCTTTTAAAAGAATATTCCATACATAAAACAGTGGCCCGTGATTATAAGAGTCATGAGAACCTAGCTGCACAACAAACTTGAGTAACTCCTCAAAACTATTATTGCCGTAGTGAAGCCAGCTTAACCACAGCCAAACAAAGGTAGGGATTAAACCTACTAAAAAGCCTAGATATAAAATTGGGTTAGCAAGATGACGATGACGGTGATGTTCCCAAATTAAATAAGGCAATAAAGCTATAATTGGTAAAAAAATCATAAAGCTTCTGACTAAGAAGCCTAAACCTAAACTAAAGCCAGCGATAAAACTCCAAAAATAGCGATATTTGGGGTATAATTCCGTTTTTATTAAAGAATAAATAGCTAAAAGTACCAAGAAAATCATTGGTACATCAGGTGTGCTTAAACGGCAGTATTGTAGCCAGAGAAATTCCACACTTAAAATTGCAGCAGCTAACCAAGCTTTTTTTTTACCTAGCATAATTCTGCCAATTTCATACACAAGCCATAAGCTAAAAATGCCAGCGATCATACTAGGAATACGCGCACTAGTATCACTCATCCCAAACAACTTGTAGAAACTGGCAATTAACCAATAAGGTCCAGGGGTTTTATGATGTGCCCTTTCCCAAGGAGTCATCCAATTACCAGAGTCAAACATCAGACGGGCACGCGATGCGTAAAGTGCTTCATCATGTGCTATCAGACTATTGTTACCAGAAGTAAATAATAATAAGGGCAGTATCCAAGTGAACAAGCTCAAATAGGGTAATAATCCGACTAGGCGGATTTGTCGCCAAAGATACTGTAAGAAGTGTAGTTTATAGAACATTGAATTGATAAAATTGAATGCTGCTCTTTAGACTCGTTTATCGTCAAATCAAGGGTTTAAGACCCCTACATTTATATGTAGTATCAGTCTCAGTAGGAGTTTAAATCCCCCGTTAGCGCTAGCGTTAGCGACGGAGGAGCGTCAGTTGCCACAACGCTCTTAACTTATCGCTTGGCACTTCTCTTCTCTACGAGACGCTATGCGAACGTCTGAAATGTTTTGAATTTTGAATTTTGAATTTTGAATTGTTAAGTGTCCTGCTGTTATTAAAATATCTTACATAGTGATTTTTGAAAAATACCTGAGATTGCCGTAATTTTCAGAAAAGTTCTCCAAAACAGAAATTTATGCAGTTAAGACCGAATCAACGCCTGAAATTAGACGATACAGATGATAAGCTATTCTATGTCTATCCCCGCTTCGTCACCCATGTCGATGAAGGATTTATTCAACAGCTAACGGATTTATATCGCGATCGCCTGAAACCCAACACCCGCATTTTTGATATGATGAGCAGCTGGGTATCTCATTTGCCAGAAGAGATACCGTTTTCCCATGTAGAGGGACATGGACTCAACGCCGAGGAACTGGCACGTAATCCCCGCTTAAATCATTACTTTGTGCAAAATCTTAACGACAATCCGCAGCTACCATTACCAGATGAAGATTTTGATGCTGTTCTCAACTGCGTATCTGTGCAGTATGTGCAATATCCAGAAGCCGTATTTTCCGAAATTTACCGCATCTTGAAACCCGGTGGTGTCGCAATTATCAGCTTTTCTAACCGGATGTTTTTTGAAAAGGCGATTCAAGCTTGGCGGGAGGCTTCAGAGGCAGTTCGAGTGGAATTAGTCAAAGAGTACTTCGCCTCAATCCCTGGATTTACAACAGCAGAAGTGATAGCTCATAAGTCAACATTACCAAATTTCTTACAGTGGTTGGGTGCAGCTGGAGGAGATCCGTTTTATGCCGTCATAGCTTACCGCAGTTAAAAGGGCAAACCCACCTCTGTGGGTTTATTTTCCTTAGTCTGCTGAGGCGGACGAGAGTTTGTATAGCCGTTACCAAGCCCCTTCGGGGCGGGAACAGGGAACTCTTAACAGGGAACAGAAAAAAAATTAGCCCCGAATACAGGGTTTAAAGCCCCTAAATTTATTTATGAAAAGAGATAAAAATATTTGAAACGAGATGGCGTCAGCCACGATGTTTCAATGTGTCCTTGTACAAATCCCCTGATTTTAATTATGGGGATTTCCCTGTTGCCTGTTGCCCGTTCCCTGTTCCCTTTTAATTCTATTCACCCTGGCTCTTGAAATACTTTTGTAATGTATCCATAAATTGTGTAGATGAATTATTGGCTAATGAAATCAGAACCAGAAGTCTATAGCATTGCTGACCTTCAACAGCAAAGTGAGACTATCTGGGACGGCATTCGCAATTATCAAGCTCGCAACTTTTTGCGCCAAATGGATGAAGGAGACTTAGCTTTTTTTTATCATTCCAATACTAATGCTCCCGGTATTGCGGGGTTAATGCGTGTGGTGAAAAAAGATATTGTTGACCCAACTCAGTTTGAGGCAAAAAGTAAATACTACGACCCGAAGTCAAGTGCCGAATCCCCTCGTTGGCAAACAGTTGTAGTAGAATTCGTTGAAACTTTTTCTAACCCCATCTTGCTATCAACACTCAAAGAGAAGTTTACCGCCGAAGAGCTAATGGTGGTGAGACAAGGAAATCGGTTATCGGTGATGCCCATCCCTGAAGCAGTAGCTTTGAAGATTCTGGCGATGAAAATCTCCTAAGCTAAAAAACATCTAACTTGCATAATCGAATTAAACATAACTCTTGTGGGGTGGGCATCTTGCCATTGGTGTCAACTTAAGCTAGAAATGGCTGATCTGTTGCCTTCCTCACCCGCCGTGAAATAAATTTCACGGCTAATAGCTAAAGTCTACTGAAGTAGACTAAAGATTTTTCGAGATATTTAGTCATCTTTAGATGACTTTTGCTATTAGCAAGTAACTTCAGTTCCTTGTGGGATATAGCTTTCACCTTAAGTTGACACCAATGGCATCTTGCCCGCCCAGCTTATGCAATTTAAATACAGAACAGCTTAGTACTGCAAAGCGGAATTAAAAATTAAAGATTAAAAATTAAAAATGAATACGGCGTAAGTATTTTATTCATTTGGAAACTACTGTATTTCCGATCGCAATTCTTGTAATACTCCCTGCAAAAACTTACCCCATTCAGCCGCCAAAGGGATTTCTGTAAACGGAACCCGCACTGAGTTAGTAGATTCGGAAAATAGAAATTCTAATTCTATAGAACGACCTTTCTCCGGTGGATTATTTACATCTACTGATTTTTCATCTACTAAAACTTGGATTTGTTTGATATCAAGCAAAGAGAATGTTTCTAGTTTAATCGGCCCTTGAGGCGTGGGTTTTCCCCAAGTTATATTGTTGCCTTTTTGACCTAATACAGCATAAATATCATACTTAGCCCGTTCAAATTGCTCTGCCCAGACGCGATAAGCTTCGACTTTTTGATACTCCTTCGAGCCTTGCCAAGCTAACCAGAAAAACATTACTAACAGGGGCAACCACAAAAGACCACGTTCCATCGTTAAAAAAATCCTGAGTCCTGAATGAGACTTGTAACTAAAAGTGCGAAATCTACCAACAAGTGATGCAGATAAGTTATGGTAGTGAACAAACTGGCAAAAAGCGGTGATGAGTTAATATGAGAAAACTTATATTATTGTGCTTGTTTGTCATTGGGCTGGGAGCTGCCATATTTGGTTTCCTGAATTTCCAGGGATTGGCAGCCAGAGGAGAGTTTGAGACGATTTTGCTTGATTTTCGGGAAGATATTCCATCACTTGTGGTGGAACAGGATCTACAAGCGATCGCCAAACAATACAACGTTACACCCCAATTAGACAACAAGTTTTCCAAAAAAGATAATGTGTATATTATCAAGGGCGATCGCCAACGCTTGCAAGAACTGAAAAAATCTCAGTTTGCCCAAGCGACAGAATTCATTGAACCAAACTATATCTACAACAACATTCCCCAACCAGGTAAAACCGCTTGGCTAGGTGAATTTTTAAGACCCCAAGAAGATGAAGAAGCAAGTCCTTCATTAACTGGCCCCAATGACCAATATTACAGCAAGCAGTGGAACTTGCACAAAATCGGTATTGAAGGCGCATGGAGTCAAACTAAAGGCAGTGGCATCACAGTCGCAGTCATTGACACCGGGATTACCAAGGTTCGCGACTTGTATGAGACAAAATTCGTCAAGGGCTACGATTTTGTAAACGACCGAGAAGAAGCCACAGACGATAATGGTCACGGTACCCATGTTGCTGGAACTATTGCCCAAGCCACAAATAACAAATATGGCGTCGCTGGAATTGCCTACGAAGCTAGTTTGATGCCGCTGAAGGTACTCAGTTCTTACGGCGGTGGTACCGTTGCCGATATTGCCGAAGCGATTAAATTTGCTGCTGATCAAGGCGCAGATGTGATTAATATGAGCTTGGGTGGTACTGGTGAAAGCCAGTTGATGAAACAAGCGATCGAGTATGCCCATAGAAAAGGCGTAGTTATCATCGCCGCAGCCGGAAATGAAAATACCAATGGAGCAAGCTATCCAGCCCGCTATCCCTACGTCATCGGCGTTTCGGCAATTGGCCCAGATGGCGAAAGAGCGCCCTATTCTAACTTTGGTGCTGGGGTAGATATCTCTGCTCCTGGTGGTAGTGAAGCTGGTAAGATTCTCCAAGAAACTATCGATGAAAAGGGCGAAGGGGTATTTCTGGGCTTCCAGGGTACAAGCATGGCTTCTCCCCACGTTGCTGGTGTTGCGGCATTAATCAAAGCTGCTGGCATCAAAGAACCAGATGAAGTCTTAAAAGTCCTCAAGCAGTCAGCAAGAGTGATTCAGGATGATGGTTTGAACTATTATGGCGCTGGACAACTCAATGCAGAAGCAGCAGTCAAACTAGCCTTTAGCGGACAAATCAGTTTTCCAGATTTCTTCCGGTGGTTACGGGATAGCGGCTATCTTAACCCTGGCTTTTGGATTGATGGTGGTGCGATCGCACTCTTACCCAAGATTTTAATGGTAGTTGGTTCCTATCTGCTAGCTTGGTTTTTACGGGTTTACTTCCCCTTTACTTGGAGTTGGTCTTTATCCAGTGGACTAATTGCCGGCAGTTCTGGGTTATTCTTCCTCAAGGGAATCTATATTTTTGATCTTCCCCAATGGCCTTTCCGGGTTTTGGGCAGTTCAATTCCCGAACTAGGTAATACCCTCCAGGGAACTGATGCGTTGAATCCCCTATTTGCCAGCGTACTAATTCCCATTGTGTTAATGGCATTGCTGCTGGGACATCCTAGTTGGAAATGGTTTGCCGTTGGTTCAACATTAGGTGTCGCAGCCTGCTTGACAGTAAGTGCATTTTTAGATCCAGCTGTTTGGGGTTTAGGAAGTGGTAACATAGCACGCCTCTTCCTCATCGCCAACGCCCTAATCTGTTATGGACTTGCTCGTTTAGCATTGAAAAACGAAGAGAAAATTGCATAAATAGGGAATGGGGCATTGGGCATACAAGTAAAAAGAACCAAGTAAAAAGTAAAAAGAAAGATAAATTCAATATTTCTTTTAACTTTTAACTTTTAACTTTTAACTTGTTTCTCTCCCCCTGCCTCCCCCACTCAGCACGGGCTAAACGCCCCGCTATCGCTAACAGCACTCAGAACTGTTATGAGCATCACACTTACAGGTACAGTCGAACGTCGTGATATTGGTACAGGCGCATGGGCGTTAGTTACAGAAGAGGGCGTTACTTACGAAATCCTCAGAGGGGCTGACAAAGACTTACTCAAAGTCGGACAAAAAGCAAAAGTTACAGGACAGGTGCGTGAAGACATCATGACTATTGCCATGATTGGCCCTGTCCTAGAGGTCAAATCTTTTGAGATAACTAGTTCTGATTAGCTGTGGAATTCAGAACCTCTTGCAGACGGCTTCTAAACTCCCCTTTGGGATGACCTCCTTTTACCTCACCCACAATCTGAAATTCCCCTTCTGGAGAATTGCAGAGGATGTAAGTAGGCCATCCCATTTCTGATTTATCGGGATATTGAGTTAATAAAATCTTGCGATACTTGCGGTAAGCAGTCGTATCTTGCATCTTTACATCGATAAACTCTAAACCCAGTTCTTCAGCCACCTTTTTGTCATAAAAAGACATTTTGTGGCAGATGCCGCACTCTTCTGAAGAGAACTTAATTACAGCTAAACTCATGGGTTGGCTACTCTTTGATTTTAGGCAAAGTTTTTTAGCATAATGCTATGAGATATTACCATACAGATGGTCATTAGTGTCAACTTCAGGCTGAAATCCTGATTCAGTATTTTTTCTCCTTCTCTGCTTCTAGCAGGATCTTCCCTCTCAATTATTAAGGCTACGGTGTACACACAAGTCTGAAGCAGTTGGTAAAACTTTGTTTTACCCCACCCTAACCCTGCCCCTTAGAAAGGGGAGAGAACTGGATTTCCCTTAATCCCCCCGATAGATTGGGGGGATTAAGGGGGGTAATTCGACTTGTGTGTACACCGTAGCCTTATAAAGGAGGGGGATTGAGGGTGAGGTAAACCAGAAACATAAATTGTATGTTATCGAACAGAATTCAGTAGTCAGGAGTCAGAATGGGCTAAACGCCCCGCTATCCATGTACAGAATGAATTTTGACCTTTTTAAATTTTGGATTTTGGATTGAATAGATATCTCCAGAAATTAAATATGCGTTATCCAGAATCCTTGTAGAGACGTAGCACTGCTACGTCTCTACATTCATTTTCACCAGATGTCTAATATTCAAAATCCAAAATTTAAAATCGAAAATTCGGTGAATTAGTACAATTATTAATGTTATTAATAGCAATAATTCAATAAATATACTTAGATTTTTACAATACAAGTAAAAAATAAGTATTTATGATGATTTCTTGAAGCATTTAAATAATTGAGTAAAAAATTATCTTCAGGTAATGACGATCATTGATTACAAGTATTAACCTGTGAATATGGAGATTAATGAAAATATCAAAAAATAAGCAACATGGCTAAAATTATTGTTACTGGAGCCGCCGGCTTTATTGGCTCTCATCTTGTAGAAACATTGCTGCAACAAGGGGAAGAAGTGATCGGGATTGATGAATTCAATGATTACTACGATCCGATGTTAAAGTTTAAAAATATTGCACACTTACATCAGTCACCTGGCTTTAGCTTAATTGAAGGAGATATGCAGTTTTTAGATTGGCAGCAACTCCTAAAAGATGTTGATGTAGTTTACCATCAAGCGGCCCAAGCAGGTGTTAGAGCAAGTTGGGGTAAATCTTTTCGAGGTTATACAGAACGAAATATTAATGCTACACAAGTTTTGCTAGAAGCAGCTAAGGATGCTAAACAACTGAAAAGGTTAGTGTTTGCTTCTTCCTCCAGTATATATGGTGATGCGGAAACATTACCTACCCATGAGAGAATTTGTCCTCAACCAGTTTCTCCTTACGGCATTACGAAGCTAGCAGCAGAGTTCTTATGTGAAGTGTATCACAAAAACTTTGGCGTACCCTGTGTGGCATTGCGTTATTTCACAGTTTATGGCCCTAAACAGCGCCCAGATATGGCATTTAATAAGTTTTTTAAATCCATTTTACAAGATGAGGCGATTTCTATTTACGGCGATGGACAGCAAACGCGGGAGTTTACCTTTGTTAGTGATATCATTGCCGCTAATTTAGCCGCCGCCGCCGCACCCGAAGCAGTGGGAGAAATCTTTAATATCGGTGGTGGTAGCAGGGTAGTTTTAGCAGAAGTTTTGGATACGATTGAAGAAATTGTTAGGAAACCAATTAAAAGAAACTACATAGAAAAGGCGATAGGAGACGCCCGCCACACGGCTGCTGATGTATCTAAAGCGCAGAAACTTCTGGGATATCAGCCGCAAGTTTCCCTGAGAGAAGGTTTAACGCAGGAATGGGAGTGGATTAAATCTTTATATTCCTGATTCCATCTAAATCTCCGGGGTACTCCCGCCACAACGAAGTTTGGCGGCGATAGCGAAGCGGTAGCGATACCCCAGAAATTGCCAAATCATTGGTTTTTGACTTTCTTTCTAAGACTACGGATAAATTCACGGATTACCTCTGTTTGAGTTCTATCTTGTTGCTGACAGTAGGTTTTTAATATTTCTAGTTCCTGCTCTGGAAGCCTGATATCTATGCGAGTAGTCATCCAAAAGTACGGAATTATGCTGTGTTTTTCGTTACCAAGCCCCTTCGGGGCGGGAACAGGGAACTCTTAACAGGGAACAGAAAAAAAATTAGCCCCGAATACAGGGTTTAAAGCCCCTAAATTTATTTATGAAAAGAGATAAAAATATTTGAAACGAGATGGCGTCAGCCACGATGTTTCAATGTGTCCTTGTACAAATCCCCTGATTTTAATTATGGGGATTTCCCTGTTGCCTGTTGCCCGTTCCCTGTTCCCTTTTAACTGTGCGTAAGTTAACTACCCTCTTCCCATGATTGAAATTCATCAATGGCGCTACGAATTAAGGAGGTTATTTGAGCGCGACGGGTTTCAAAATTGGCGGCGATGTAAATCAGTAGGATGCCAACTAGTAAGCCAACAACCCATTTTAAAAATGAATACTGCAAGCTAAAAATTACCGATTGGTAGATTGTAGTGATTAAAAAAGTGGCTGTACCAATGTAGAGAAAAGCCCGTACTCGCAAAGCTAATCCGGCAAAAATGGCGATGAGGCTGAAAATCCCCGGTATCCAGGCTGTATCTTGATTAAATAAAATTGCCCATCCACAAATTAAACCACTGCCTAGCACTCTCAGAATATGACGAGCGGTTTTGTACTCTGGTAACTTTAGCTGGGTATCTACTTGAGCAATATAAAGCAGTGATAATCCAATTGGTGTGACATACCACAAAGCATCAGTGAGATGTAAGGAGTCAACCCAACGGTAAAGCGCCCAATCAATCAGTGCCACACTAATATAGGTAAAACGGATGTTTTCACCCACTTTTGCGAGGAAGATGTAAAATCCAGCTGCTAGTACCAAGGTAATGGGGTAAGTTTGCAGTCTGGTTTCCCATAAAATTATTAGCGGTATGATGTAAGCGGCTTGTTGCCAAGGTCTTTTAGACCAACCCCAACTTTCCCAAGGTAGGATGTATAGAAAATAAGCTACCACACAAGCGATCGCACCATTCCACGGAACTAATGGCCCAGCCCAAAATTTTCCGACTGCTGTCTCGCGCCAATAAACCCTCATGCCGGCTACCTCTAATAAGCCAAGGTAAACCCACATCTCGGCGATTGTGATTCCTCCGAAGATGCTGGGGGAAGTGCGCGAATTTCGTCCCTGAAAGATGGCATAACGAATCAAAAATACTCCCGTTGCCAATCCCACTAAACGGTTAACTGCAATGGGAAGAGGAATGGCAGCCATTAATAAACAGCTACTCCAAGCCCAATGAATATGGGCAATTCCTTCTAGTTCTTGGGGAGTTAGGCGTAAGTAGCTGACAAGCCAAGGTGACAGAATGCGGTAAGCATACATGATACTTGCACCAAGGGTAGACATGGCAATCAATCCATCACCTAAGGCTCCTCCTGATGCTTGTGACATCTGATAGAACAAAAGTTCATAAGCAGAAATGGATATGCCAATAATTCCTAAGTACAGCAGGGGTTTAAAGTTCTCACGCCGTCGCCCCACACCAATAATAATTAAAGCTACACCCAAGGAACACAACCCTGTCCACTCGGTGAAGGTGTCGAAACGCAGCAATATACTGAATGCACCGTAGATTAATGGCAAAATGTGAAGGCTACTGGGAAGCTTTTCTAGTTGATGTCTTCGCCGCCACCACTCGCCGAAAAGTTGAGCAATTAAACCTAAAGCGATATTGGCGATTGGCAAGCCACGCTCCGCGAACACTATTTTAACAATTGAGTGTTCCCCCAACCCTAGCACTTGGGCAATCAACAATTCCAAACACCAACCAATACCATAAAATGCCCAATTTGTCGGTTCTTGCCAACTGCGATAAACAATGGCTGCCAAGGTGATTGCAGTGGCAATTAAGAACAAAAATCCTGAAGTGCTAAACCCCCGGTAAATCAGTACTGAGTGCAGCGTCAAACCCAACAATTCAAAACCACACAAGGCGATCGCCCACCGATCGCTAGCGGCTGCATAGATAGCTGCTAATTCGTTACCGCGTCGGCTTAAAACAGTCCTTGCTAACCATAAACTTAAAGTTGCGATCGCTCCTGCAACAAACCAACCTCCTACAGATAGGCGAGGCAAACCAGGCACACCTGTCCACAGCAACGCCCCAATGAAACTTAAAGCAAATCCTTCTGTAATTAGCGCAGATGCTTGGTTTCGCAAATAGCGAGTATTGGCAAACATCAACCCAGCACCTACAGCCAAACCGATTAATCTGATTACTGGTAGCTGTAACGTCAATAGCTGGGCAACTACCACAGTTAAGACACTCAAGTAACGGCTAGTAATGCGACGCTCGATAATTGTGGCATTGGCAACACCTGTGAGAGCTAAAGGCGTCACTAGCCATAAGACTCCCCAATTGCCTTGACTATCAACTATGCCATACCAAGATGATTCTGCATTGATCCACAAGATCAAAAAACTAGCCCCAGCTAGTCCTAAACCGATGTCCCATGCACTACGTCGCCATAAACCTTCCTCTAGGCTAAATCCCCATTCTGCAACCATCAGAGCCAATAAAATACTTGCCCAGGCTTGTGGACTCAGATTTGGTAATAGCCAATTAATGGTAGAGCAAAATGCCAGCACCCCCATGATGTGAGTTAGGTATACCAGGGGAAGGGAGGAGGGGGAACGGCGTTGAGTGACGAATGCGAGAGTGGTGGTAGAGAATAACAGATTTAGCGATCGCAATGTCGGATTTATCAGAGCGATCGTTGTTAAAAAAGTTCCTAATAAGAGGGTGAGTAGTTCGCCAAATTTAGCTAATTCTCGCTTTTGACTGCGATACAAGCTATCTGTGAGCGCCACCATCAAAATTACGTAGGGAAATAAAGCTATACCCAGTAAAGCCCAAGGTTCATTTTGAGAATTGGTGAGTTGGGTACTAGTTGCGATCGCTAATTTCTGTAAGTTATCAGGTACTAACCGCCAACCTAAGCAAATCGTCTGTAAGCCAATGACGAAAACCGCTGCCAAGTCTACCTTTAGACTGTACTGCCGCAAGCGACTTCCCATAAACCATAAACCCAAACCACTGACAGCGATCGCTTGCCAAGGATAATTTACTACCGATACTAGCCAACCCAGAAAGATTAAAATGCCACCGAGTTTTTCCCAGAGTAAGAGAGATGAGGGGGATATTAATGTTACTTCCCTTGCTCCCCTGCTCCTCTGCTCCCCTGCTCTCTGTACTAACCAAGTCACCAACCAGCCGCAAATACCAATCGCTAACCCCAACTGCGTGATATCTACCCTGGCAACAAAAATTGCTCGCACTAACAGCACTATTAGAGCATAAATAATTACAGCGGCAGTTAAACTAATACTTAGCCTACGACGTAGGCGTAGCCCGTCGTAGACATCGCCCCGATCTTCCTCACTGACAGTATGAGGCTGTTGGTAAAGATTGTGATAGATAGTAATAATAGTTGTGCCGATCATTGCCACATAAACAGCAATTAAGGGAAATCCTCTGAATTGCCAACCCCAATGCAGATAACTCAGCCCCAGAATATTCGCTAGAGGTAATTTGCCAGGATGTAAATTAGTAAAAATAGTCCGATTTTTGGAGAGTAAAACTTTTATTGCAGTAAGGATAGGACTGGCGATCGCAACCACAATCCAATCAACAGGATTCCGCCACAATTGAAAGCTATCAATTGCCCAAAAATTCACTGGCACTAACAAAAGGGTGACAATCAGCAATGTCTGAGCCGTCAATCTGAGGTTATTTTGCCTAGTCGCCCAAAAGCTTAACCCCCAAAAACTTAAAGTATAAGCAAATAAAACCCCATACTGTCCAGAAGCCGGAAACCTCTCCCACTGACTAGCAGCCAGTACCCCAGAGGATACCACTACCAGAAAAACTCCTAAAAAAAGCAGCCAACGTACACTCAGTTCGGCCCCCAAAGACTGTAACATTGTGCTGATAAAGTTGGGTTTAGGTGGTGTTTGTTGCGGTTGTCTACGACTACTAGATTGTAAAGCTGCTGTAGATAACTGCTGTACGGGATCGTAAGTTGCAAATACTACCTTTGTTTTCGCTTCAGCTTGGGGTTTTAACACCACCGCACACACCAGAAACTCTTGGCATAGCTGCTTAACTTGGGTATCGGATATTAAACCTAAGCGCAGCCATATATCTAATCCTTCTAATAAATGAGGATGGGAAGATGGCAGTCTGATTTCAATTATCAGCGGACGCTCAAGGGGCGATGACATAAGCGGCGGGAGTACAAGTATATACTTAAATTATTTGTTTAATTAAAGTATATTTTGGCTCTGATTGTGCCACTTATTAAGCTAATTGATATTAATTTTTAACCTATGAGTGATATTCAAATGCCAACTATCTGCTTTTAGGTTCCACATTCCAGTCTGGCAAGCGCTAGATGTACCCTTATTTTTGGTTTAATTAGGCTTTGTTATTTTCCAGAGAAAGTTGTCTACCTGCTGTAACTTTGAGTGATAAACTTTTTCAATTCCAGCTTTTAAGAAGTCAGATGGCTCGTACAAGAATACAAATACGTCAGTAAAGCCATTAGTAATCTCTGGTACTTGATTTTCTTTGACAATTTGAAATTGCACTTTTGAATCAACTAAGTGACCAAGTATTTGTATTGGTGGAAGTAAGTTATTCTCATCACTAATTATAAGCGGTTTATTACCTTGACTAATAATATTAGCAATTTTAGGAAATTCTTGGTATTTTTCAGGGAATTGGTTCCACCAAATTTGGGCTTGAGAGTGGAATATACAAGATATAAATCCGCCCGTAATTACCATAAATGCTACAAGTGACCAAAGCTGTTTTTGCCAAACTTTAGTAGAGATAGACGTGATTTTAGTGGTAAATAGGTAAGCAACAGCCAACTGTATACCTAAAACTGAGGGAAGTGTATATCGACTAGTAGCATATCGTTTTTCCAGGATAAAATCCGTTATTAGTAGAGGAAGCGCTACAGATCCAATCAAGGTTAAGACAAATAACCAAACTTCTTTAGAGGTTCTTCGACAGAGAAAATAAATTGAGTAGCTGATTAGAGCTAAAATAATTAAAATAAAAGGAATTAAGAGAATCTTAATTCTTCCTGGATCGATAGGGCTAATACCTACATCAAGAAACGTCCGACTAAAGATGCCAGCCCACCTTTCAATTGACCCAAGTAATGTTTGTTTAGCATTTGTCCAAGCTACTGCTGCTGGCTGAGGATTGGTATAAATAATCCAAATCCAAGGTACAAAAGTTATAAATCCTGCAAGCGATGATATCAGGTAATAAATCGATGTTTTACTCAATCGGAAGCGTTCGATTGCAAGTACATAAATTCCCTGTGCAAAAGCAACCAAGGTAAAAAATACATGAGTATAAAACCCTAGTATCAATGTTGCCGTGTAAATGCACCAACTAACCTTTGTTTTCAGGCGTATAGCTCGCAGCAGTGCTACGCTCGATATTAATATGGCTACTATCCATAAACTGTATGCTCGCGCTTCTTGTGCATACACCACATGAATAGGTGAAACAGCCACCAACGCAATGGCTACCCACCCTACTAGTGAAGACTTAAATAATTCTCGACATAGCCAATAAATACAAGGAAAGGTGAGCAGACTAATGAATGCCGAAAAACTTCTGGTCACGGCTACAGAATTGCCAAAGCACTCTACCCAAAATCGGGCTATCAAGATGTATAATGGCAAAATCTGCGAGTCTTCTAAAACAACCCCTTTAAGTGTATCAATTACGTTTTTTTCAGGATTAGGATACTGATATTTATGCAAATCTTCTATGCTGAACAAATGACCATTATCTAACTGCTCTTCCATTTCTGACTGCATATAGCCAGATATGCGTAAAGATGAGAAAACTTCATCACCCCAATAAAGTTTTTTGTCAATATTGACGAAGCGAAAAAATATGCCTATTACTAATAGGATAATGATTAAAAATTGTAACCCAGATTTAGAAATAATCCAGTTCTGTGACAATTGCTTTTTCATGCAGTTTTTAATATCCTCAAAGCCTTAATAAATGGTGGCAAAGTTTTATTACCTTTGATCCCCAGAGAAGTAAAAGTCTCCTATATCTACAGAATGAGTTTCAAGGGTTTTGCAGCTTTTGGCAACAAGATCCCATAATAAATATAATTGTTTACTTGTCATCGTATAGTATAAGTTAATCAAGATATGAAATACTTGTGTTGAAAATAAAAATATTTCATAAAGTTTATATGAAAATACTATCAATCTGCCTGCGAGTAGCAAGCAACACAAAGACGCTACTTGTGGAATTTTCGTAAGTTTTAACAAAAAGGCACTCACCACAAATGAAGGTCAAAGCATCCCCTTGACTAAACTCTGGACATGTATAGTTAGTGACCGAAACAGTGCTGTACATGGATAGCACTCAGCACTTTCAAGCTAGAGGGTATGGGTTATCGAAACAGAATTCAGGAGTCAGGAGCCAGAATGGGCTAAACGCCCCGCTATCCATGTACAGAATGAATTTTGTGCGACTGGTGGATAGCGTAGCTAAGCCTTTGTCTTCTCCCTTGGCGTAGCGTCTCGTAGAGAAGGGGAGACGCAATCATGCGATAGCGCCGGCGGCAAGCGAGTCTTCTCCCTTGGCGTTAGCCTCTCCCAATGTGATTCGGGGAGACGCTAAGAGCGATAGCGCCAGCGGCAAGCGAGTTATCGAGCGTCACGAGCGTCTTCATTCTGACTTCTGAATTCTTCTTCAATTTGGCGAAATGCGATCGCAGAGTACGGGAAACCCAAGGAGCAATTTTTGGAATCCCTAACTATATGGTACTTGTGGGTCTATTTTAACTTGCCCTTACCCTGACAAAATCAACTATTGTTCTGGTAGGCTACAATATGGTAATTAAATACTACGGTAAATTGATCGATTTACAGTATGATATTATTTTCAGATGCGATCGCTTCCTTTGGTATGTAGCCATTTGAATACAAGCAACATCCCAGAGTAAACCGACGAGTGCGATCGCTTCCCATAGATCAAACTCTGGAGAATTGACATGAGCAACAAACACATTGAAGTCAAACAGGTAGCCGGTTTCATCGGTGCCGAAATTAGCGGCGTAGATTTGTCGCGCCCTTTGCACGATGATGCAGTCAAAGAAATTCGTCAAGCACTATTGAAGTGGAAAGTTGTCTTCTTTCGCGGTCAAAACATCGATCATGCGGCACAGATTGCTTTCACATCTCGTTTCGGCGAAGTTACCTACGCACATCCCCATGAAGATGAGCCAATTGAAGGCTTTTCAGAAATTCTACCCATTGACCGCAGTCGTTACGAGCGGCGCAATGGTCTGCGCCGTTCCAGCTACGAGAGCCGCTGGCACACTGATGTGACAGCAGTTGTCAACCCGCCTGCTGCGTCGATTTTGCGTGCGGTTAACGTGCCCAGTTTCGGTGGTGATACACAGTGGACAAATCTAGTTGCAGCCTACGAAGGTCTGTCAGCACCCCTACGGGCGCTTGCAGACACCTTGAAAGCCGAACATCGCTTCAATGCGCGTTTGAATTTGCCCAGCAACAGCAAGATTGCCCAGCGCATCGCAGCCAATCCGCTGGTTTCAATCCATCCAGTGGTTCGGGTTCATCCTGAGACTGGTGAGCGTGCATTGTATGTTAACCCTGGCTTCACCTCGCACATTCTTGACGTATCACGACAAGAGAGCGACCTGCTGCTTGAGTTGTTCTTCAACCAGATCACCAAGCCTGCCTACACCACCCGCTTCCGTTGGAACAACGGAGACATCGCCTTCTGGGATAACCGCGCTACCTCGCATTTGGCCCCTCAGGATTTGGATCATGTGGAAGTTGAGCGTGTACTCTATCGCACTACCATCACAGGTGACGTTCCAGTTGGGCCCGATGGTTTCCGATCGCAAGTGGTTGAAGGTGAAGCCTTCAGTAGCGAATTACCAACTATCTTGAAGAAGAAAGCCGAGAATTTGGAAGCGGTACCAGCGCTTTCATAAACTACAGAGTGGTAACTCATCCCACGGCTATGAAAACATCGTTTATCTAGCGATATGCTTCTGTGTTCGCTCGTTTTCATAAAAAGCCGTGGGATTCTCTTCTCTCTGTTTTCTCTGTACTCATGCGGTTAAATAAATTACTTTCAAACCGCATAGGCGCAGAGAACGCTGAGAAAAAACCAGATATTTCACCCTACTGGCGTGGCAAGCAAAAAAATAGTGCATTAGACGTAGGCTGGGTGGAGCGAAGCGCAACCCAACATCCTGATATATGTTGGGTTATGCAGAGCCTATACTACAATTTTTTTGCTGAGAACAAACCAGATATTTCACCCTACTCAATGCTGAGTTGTCCAGAGACATCACCACAGCCTATTCCCTGGCAATAACTATATCGTTGGACTTAATAACGGCATAAGCCTCTTTCCCTTCAGACAAATCCAACTCTTCTACCGATACTCTGGTGATAATCGAAGTTAACTCAACTTTGTGAACAATCTCCAGCGTCACCTCACTATTAACGGCTCCAGTGACAACTCGCTTAACAACACCCTTGAGAATATTGCGGGAGCTAACTTTGAGTGGTTTCTTTTGAATACTAATTTCGATCTCAGGTATTTGAGTGTATACCTCTTCCTCTTCTGTATTTATACTTGGTAGCGAATTTGATGGTGAAGAATGTTGATTAAGACCACGTACCAGTTCCCGAAGAATCTCGGTCTTGGTTCGCTGAGACTGGCCGCAAAACTCTTCTAAAATCTTTCGCTCTTCTTCTGAGGTTTGGAATGTGACCCACCCTTGTTCTTTTCTAGGCATATTTTTACCGATATAGTTGGTTAGCTGTTGGTATATTTGCTACTATTTTACCTAGCATCAATTTTATGGAAGAAACCTTTCAAACACATTTTCTATGAAAAGAAGACAAATTTTTGGTTTTCTAGGTATAGTAGTTGCTGGCTTGCTGTTAGCAATTGGTTTACCGTTAGTTACTCCTTCTCCTGTAATAGCACAGTCAAACACCAACATACTCGTATCCGCAGCTGCCAGCTTAAAAGAGGCGATGGAAGAAATTAAGCCTTTGTACCAACAAAGTAAACCAAATATCAATATTAGTTATAACTTTGGGGCTTCTGGTGCATTGCAGCAACAGATTGAGCAAGGTGCGCCAGCGGATATATTTATTTCTGCCGGCAAAAAGCAAGTCGATGCTTTAGAAGAAAAAGGACTGTTGCTACCTGGTAGCCGTACTAACTTAGCAAATAATCGTCTAGTCTTGATTGTGGCTCAGGATGTTGTTGGCATCACTAGCTTCTACAATTTAACAGATAGTAAGATTAAAAAAATTGCGATCGGTGAACCCAGAAGTGTACCCGCTGGTCAATATGGGGAGCAAGTCTTAAAGAAATTGAAAATTTACGATCGCGTCAAGTCAAAATTGGTCTTTGCTAACAACGTGCGTCAAGTTTTGGCAGCAGTAGAAAGTGGTAACGCCGAAGCGGGTTTAGTTTATGCCACTGATGCCAAAATTTCCAATAAGGTAAAAGTCGTAGTTGCTGCTGACGATAAGTTTCACTCACCAATTGTCTATCCAGTAGCAATAATTAAAAGCAGTAAAAATACTTCTGCTGCTAAGGAATTTGTTCAGTTTCTATCTGGTAGTGATGCCAAAAATATACTCAAAAAATATGGGTTTATTGTGCGTTAAAACAAGGGGCTTAAGCCCCTTGTCTGGTTAACTGAGGTCTAAGAAGCTGTGGATTGTAATTTTTCTAGTCGTGCCAGGACTTCTGAACTGTGAATGGTTGGGTTGACTTTGACAAAAGTCTCGCGCAAGACGCCTTGAGGATCGATGATAAAACTATGGCGCATAGATAAAAAGCCGAGCCAAGAACCATAAGCTTTACTCACTGAACCATCAGTGTCAGCTAACAGGGGGAATTTTAGCCCCTCTGAATCGCAAAACTTGGCGTGAGAATCAATGTCATCGGCACTAACGCCAATAATTTGGGTATTTTTTTCGAGGTATTGGGGTAAGTCCTGCTGAAAACGACGAGCCTCTATAGTACAACCAGAAGTGAAGTCTTTAGGATAAAAGTACAGGACTAGCCATTTACCACGCAAGTCAGAAAGGGATATTTTACCATCACCTGTGTTGGTTGGCAAAGTAAACTCTGGTGCTGGTTGATTAATTGCAGGAAGTTTACCACCAAGAGCATCAGCAGCAGGGGTAAAATTCAGCCAGCTGATCACAGATACACAGCTGGCAAATAATATGCTTAAAAAAGTGCGGCGGGAAATCATGGTATAAACCAGAATCACAACTTTACATAAGTTTACAATTCTTGGTTGCGAGAAATCTTACAAAAAACAGACGGGAGTCTGAAAGCCCCGGAGGAAAAATTGCTACGCAATGTATTCCGTTCAATAGATAAGGGGATGAAAGACGGTACGGTAGGCTTTAGCCTACATTCCCTTTAACTTTTAAGTGCTAGACTTTGAACCTCACACGACTCTTGTTGTCGCGTGATTCCTGCTTCAACGATCTGTGCCTGAATTCCTCCAGGTCTCAATACTGCTCGGATAAGCAGGGGAAGCAGGGGAAGCAAAACTCAACGCCAGCCTCCATTTCTCCCCCGGCTATTGAACACCTTGCCTCAACCAAGAAATTCCAAAACCTACGCAGTATTGCTCGCTTGTCTTATAAGTTCTCCACAGGCGTTTTTGAAGTCTCCCTAGCACCGACGGCGACTTTTAAACAAGTACCTAAAAAGTCTAAGTATGTTTCACCTCTGTACCTTAAAGATTTTACCCACTAGAGGATCGGGAGAGGTCAATCTAATTGAGATTCTGGAAAGGTATCTGTGCTTTCGATATATTGATTATCTAGGAGAAAAGCTCCTCTAGCAAAGCGAATACCCCAATATCCACCGGGTCTACGGTCAATCACTATACCCTCTTCGCCAATGTGAATTACATTAGGGGGGCGTAGCATGGGCATAGGTTCAGCAGTTTTGACGTAGGCTGGTAGCGCCACAACTCGGACTTTACTACCAATTGCGAATTCTTTAGACATCTTAATCAAGCAGGGAGTTTTGAATTAACTCATAAATCATAACTAGCTTGGAAGTCTACTAAATTGGGTATTGAACAAAATCCGTTAGCGGGGTATTAAGCCAGTTTTGGGACATTTTTTTATTTGTCAGTCCCTAATTAATCAGCGTCAGCTAATCGTCATTCATTTTTCCAGACTGATTCGCTTGTAGTAAGCGGCTCTATCCCTGGTGTTATGCAACTTAAATGCTCATTAGCGTACCTGCCATTCTTTGCAGTTTTCTCCCCACCTCTTCCATCGTGTAGAAGAATGTGAAAAATCGGAGTAGCTCATCCATTGGGTAATCTTGCTGCTTAATTTCTCCCAGGCGATTTAATTGCTCTGTAGCATTGGCAAGGGCAACTTCTATTCCTGACAGAGATAAACTAGGCTGGTGCGATTTGACTGCGGTTGCTAGGGTGAGCATTGCACTTTGAGTTTCTTCTGCCAGTTGAGTAATTTGAGGTGAGAGAATTTGCCAGAAAGTATCCTGCTGTCTAGCAAGTACGGTATGTTCCATTGTCAAGATGTGTTCCCAAATCCGGCGGATGAGAAACTCCCAAGCTTCATTGACGCGTTTTTCTGGCGGTTCATTTGTCTGTCCCCGCCTGACTTCCTGCCATAGCGATCGCCCCTTAATAAATGAACTAATGATACTGGTTTTTAACTCATCTACACGGGGGCGATCGTAGTTTCCTGTAAAGGCAGAGTCCACAACTAACTCATAAAACTCTTCTAAATCAGTTAGCGTTTGTGACAAACAACGCCTCAGTTCTACTCCAGCAGAGGCAGGAAAAATAAAGTTGTTCACCAACAGCGCCACAGCAATACCCAAGAGAGTTTCGAGAAAACGACCCCAAGCGTACAGCCAAGGCGATTGGCTGTGACTCAAAATCACGATCGCTGACACATACCCCGCCAATTTTGCCGCCTCATTGAATTTCCAGTAGGAAGTCAGAAAGATGGTTAAAAATACACTTATTCCCAGTGACCAAAAATTAGTACCCAGTACAACCGCAAACATGGCTCCACCCGTAGCACCAATCACGGTGCCAATTATTCGTTGAATTCCTAATAACAAAGTGCTGCCATGAGTAGATGACATCACAATGATGGCGGCGATCGCTGCATAAAAAGGATACTGCCATCGCAATGCCTGAGCAACTTCAAAAGAAATTGCCGATGCTACTGCCATTTTGAATGCCATTTTGGCTAGCAAAATCGTTGAGATGCCATCGGGAGTAGCAGCCCAAGTTTGCAATGCGGTGATGATTTTTTGCTGAGGCGATCGCTGTTTAGGTCGAAGACCGTTGGAGGGTTGTATCATAGGTATCGGGTTTATTTGATTGATGCAAGCCGCACACTCGTAGGGACACGGTATTGCCCATTGGTGTTAACTTAAGCTCAAATGCCTACCCTACAAGTGTTTTAGCCTTACCCAGGCGTTGACGTGAAGAGACTGAAGTTGTTTCATAAAGACAAGCGATCGCGATGACAATATTACTGATAGAATATCTAAAATGCGAGAACTTTACCCAGCAATTGAGCCTTACTTAGAAGGTAGCTTACAGGTTTCCGATCTTCATACCATTCATTTTGAAGAGTCAGGGAACCCCCAAGGTCAACCCATCGTTTTGCTGCATGGGGGACCTGGTGGCGGATGTCCAGCTTTTTATCGGCAATATTTCCACCCCAAAAAATGGCGATTAGTAATGTTTGACCAGCGCGGTTGTGGTCAAAGTACTCCTCATGCGGAATTACGAGAAAACACCACTTGGGATTTAGTCAGTGATATCGAAAAACTGCGTCAACATTTAGGTATAGAAAAGTGGGCAGTCTTCGGTGGAAGTTGGGGTAGCACTTTATCATTAGCCTACAGTCAAACCCATCCCTCTCGCTGCACAGCATTAATTCTGCGTGGGATCTTCATGCTGAGGCAAAAAGAGTTGCGATGGTTTTATCAAGAGGGTGCTAGCTATATTTTTCCTGATGCTTGGGAAGAATATCTCAAACCAATTCCCGTAGATGAACGTGATGATCTGATTGCAGCATATTACAAACGCTTGACCAGTCCAGATTTAGAAATTCAATTAACAGCAGCGCGTGCTTGGTCAATTTGGGAAGGTAGTACCAGTAGACTTTTCTTAGATCCAGAACTCATGCAAAAATTTGGCGAGAGTGAATTTGCTTCCGCTTTCGCTCGGATTGAATGCCATTACTTTATGAATGAAGGATTTTTGGAAACAGAGGATCAATTACTCTTAAATGTAGACCGCATCCGCCATATTCCGGCTGTAATTGTTCAGGGACGCTATGATGTAGTCTGCCCAATGATATCAGCTTGGGAATTACATCAAGCTTGGCCAGAAGCCGAATTTATAGTGGTTCCTGACGCAGGGCATTCGATGAGTGAACCAGGAATTTGCAGTGCTTTAATTGAGGCAACAGATAATATTTAATTCGGTTAGGTAATCTTTACCAGAATTCTACTTCGTCTCCGAATGTGCATACAGTCTGGGACTTGCTGCAATTGTTCGACGAGATTCATGCTTGTTAGTTATCCATTTTTTTCCACCCTCTACAAATCATTATTATTTTTCTCTCGTTGTATGGAACCACCTTACTTCTTTAGATAGAACTACAGCTGATTTTTCGTAATTGGCACGCTTTTTGCACTTAAAGCTGTATAGTCCAACTTTGTGAAGTTTAGTAAATCAAGATATGGTTACTCGTTCGGTGACTCATCAACAAAGCCTGAAAGCACTCGATTGGTTAAATGTATTTTTAGCAGATATTCAGGGCGGTGTCGGCCCGTTTTTAGTGGTTTACCTAACTTCAAGTCTGCAATGGAACCCTGCTCAGGTAGGATTGGTAATGACGATTTCAGGATTGACAGGGGTAATTGCTCAAACACCCATTGGAGCATTAGTTGATCGGTTACGCCAGAAGCGATCGCTAATTATGATCGCTGCTGTGTTAATTGCCATCAGTTCAATTGCCACTGTGACGATCCCATCATTTCCGATCATTACAATATCTCAATCCTTCAGCGCCATTGCTGGAGCATTTTTTGGCCCCACGATCGCAGCAATTTCTCTAGGATTAGTTGGACGAGGGGGAATTGAGTATCGCCTTGGGCGCAATCAGACTCTCAGTTCTTCTGGAAATGTAATAGCAGCCATCGTGGCAGGATTGATCGGCTATTTTGTGACTCAGGCAGGCATCTTCTACTTTATCGCCCTGATGTCAGTTGCAGTGATTTTCTGCGCCTTAAAGATTCGCAAACAGGACATTAACTATCGGCTAGCAAGAGGGGGTGACGATCAAGAAAGCAAGGAGATATGGGAAGATAGGAAAGAAAAAGTTAATGTTTCTAAGTTTACAACGCTATTGAGCGATCGCCGTCTACTGATTTTTGCCATCTGTGCAGTGCTGTTCCACTTTGCCAATGCTGCAATGCTACCCTTGGTAGGTGAAGTACTGGCTCACCATAAAGGCGGTAGTCCGCCTTTATTTATGTCTGCCTGCATTGTCACTGCTCAATTGGTGATGATTCCTTTGGGAATTTTGGTAGGACGACGGGCAAGTAAGGATCAGCGTAAACCGATTTTTCTGCTAGCGTTTCTGGTGTTACCGATTCGCGGCGTGCTGTATACCCTCAGTGATAATCCTTTCTTCCTGGTGTCAGTGCAATTATTAGATGGGGTAGGCGCAGGAATTTTTGGTGTGATGCAGCTTTTGGTAATTGCCGATTTGACTAAGGGAACAGGACACTTTAATCTGGCACAGGGAGCAATTGGAACTGCTGTTGGCATTGGTGCATCCCTCAGTAATTCCTTGGCTGGTTTTGTGGCAAAATCTGCTGGCTACAACGCTAGCTTTTTAAGTATGGCAGCGATCGCAGCGGCTGCCTTGGCTTTCTTTTGGTTTTTCATGCCCGAAACTAAATCTACAGCCTATCCAGTAAGCTCTCAGTCGGAGCTTGCTACATTTAGGGAATAGAGCAATGGTAGTTCTGCGATATCTCATTAGAACATTCTGATCGGTTCCTTCTTGGCATTAGTTATCTAGACTTTGCGAAAGCCTTAACACCACTTGCTTTGATATGTTTGGCGATTCAGGTAGCTTTGCTGTGGTGGTTATATCCAGAAGTGCGATCGCTTCACTCTTACTTAAAAGTGAAACCACCCCGTTATACCATTTCACTTTAAAGTTGATAAAAGTTGATACAAATAGGCGGAAGGGGCAGAGGAGAAATCAATTCAAAATTCAAAATGACACTCTCTAAGAGACGCTAAAAGCGTAGCTTGCCTCCTGCCTTCTACCTCCTGCCTCCTTCAATTGAAAGTCATTTTGTATTAGAAGCTACTCTTGTTTACCGGAAATTACTAGGATTTAGACGAGCGTCATTAGGCTGAGACTGACGACGAATTGCTACTCCCCTTCCTAAATTGTTTCCAGTACCTCCATCTTGGCGATCGAGGAAAGGTTTGAGATTAATCCCACTTCGAGATGAACTAATCCGATTATTACCACTGCCTAGAAGTGTGCGTCCTAAATTATATAATTCGTTGCTTCCACTACTGCGATCGCCATAAGTGTTAACGGCTATAGTCTGTTGTCCACTGTCAGCAGTAGTCAAGTTCTGAAAAATGCTATTGCGGATAACATAAGGATCTTTCCCACGCGGGACTGTCAGCACAATTCTACAGGTTGGATTCGCTTCAGTTGTAACGCAGACGATATTTTCGTTATTTTCGACAGCTGTCTGAAGTTCTTGTAAACCATCTGGGCGATAAAGTTCTAAACGACTGGCAATTGCTGCACAACGCTTTTGTGCATCCCAACCACCACCCAAAGCCGCAGGTGCAGCCCAAGGAAAGAATTGTCCTGGTTGACTTTGTGGCTGATACATGACAGTGTACTGACCATTATAAGACTGACAGGTAAACCGAGTTGTAGTGTTGGCTGAGGGTGAAGATGGTATACCTGTTGATGTGTCTATTGGGACTGGTGAAGATGGTATACCTGTCGATGTGTCTATTGGGACTGGTGAAGATGTCCCATCTGATGGTACTGTTGGCACTATTACACCATTATCACTAGTATCGGATTGCGCCATTGCTGCGGAATTGCTCAGACACAAAGATAAACCAAGAATACCCAAAGACATAAATCTCAGCAGTTGTGATGGCATAAATCATCCTCCAGTATAAATCGGTAGGGAATTGATAGTTTAAGTGACGAATAATTTTGTTTTTTGATTCATCAAAAACGCTATTTTTTTCTTCTCTTACTTTTTTCTCTTCGAGTAGCTTTTTCACCCGTGCTTGAATGTCTGCATGATGCCCCCATTTTAGTAGTCTGTCAAATTCATTTTGACGGTTAGAGAGAAGCGATAAATCGCCGTCTCTACAAGGAATTTATCCATCAATTAATTATTTATTGACAGACTAGTAGTGGTGTGGCAAGGCTAAAATATTGCAAAAAAATTGTAGGTTGGGTGGAGGCTTTGCCAAAGCCAACAAATATATTTCAGGATGTTGGGTTGCTACGTCTAATGCACTATTTTAAGCTTGCCATGCAAGTAAGCTGTCGTTTGGGATGCATAAAAAGGAGTCAAAGAAGTTTGAATTTGCTTTCGTCCACAATTCAGCTTGGTTTGAAACCAATATTCAGACAAGACGCTAAAAGCGTAGCTTGCTTGCTTCCCTGTAAGGGTACGAATACTCGCTAACTGAATTCTGACCGGAGGCGGAGCGTCTCCGGCTCCGCTCCTGAATTCTTCTTACAAAACGCAAAAAACCCCAGCTAAATTAGCCGAGGTAAGTCGAGAAGTGAGATTGACGATGAGATACAGCGATACTGAAATCGAAAAATCCTAGCTAACGCTCAAACCAACCAAAACTAAAGTGGTGACGATTAAAGTGGCAAAAAGACCCTGTAAAACGTATTTACGTTGCTCCCAAATTGCTGGGTACTCAGCGTAGTACATCTGGGGTTCAGCTGCGTAGTTGTTGAGAATGCCGTCTTCGTTAATGGTGGTATACATAGTTTTTTCTCTTCCTTGTTAACTTATATAACCAAATATAACTATTTTGTTACAAATCGTCAACAGAGCTTGACAAAAAAAAGACTAATAGTATTCATAAAGGTAACTTATCACGGGATCTGGAAAACCTCGCTTCCATTTCTAAAGGCTATAAAAATTAATAAAAGTATCAAATCTGAATTCCTTTTTTCTGGTCTAGTTGTTTAAAAGCGATCGCATGATGGCGGATATGATCTTCAATAAAACTGGCAATGAAATAATAACTGTGGTCATAGCCTTCTTGGTAACGCAAGTTTAGCGGCTGGTTAACATCCGCACAAGCTTGCTCAAATACCTCTGGTAGCAGTTGTTCAGCTAAAAATTTATCAGCAGTTCCTTGGTCAATAAGGATCGAGCTATGATACCCTACTTGCTTGACTAATTCACTAGCATCATAAGCACGCCAACTTTCTTGATTGCTGCCCAGATAACCACTGAAAGCCTTTTTACCCCAAGGACAACGCATAGGTGCAGTGATTGGTGCAAAAGCTGATACTGATTTATAGAGTTCTGGGTTTCTCAATGCACAGACTAGCGCCCCATATCCCCCCATCGAATGACCGAAAATACCTTGTTTTTCAGGTTGGGTAGGAAAGTTGGCGGTAATTAAAGCAGGTAATTCCTGGACGACATAACTATACATTTGGTAGTGTTCACGCCACGGTTCCTCTGTAGCATCAACATAAAAGCCCGCACCAGTGCCAAAGTCCCAGTCATCATCCTCACCTGCAATGCCAGTATTACGCGGACTAGTATCTGGTGCAACCACTATCAAACCGTACTCAGCCGCCAAGCGCTGCACTCCCGCCTTCGCCATAAAATTCTCTTCCGTGCAAGTTAAACCAGAGAGAAAATAGAGAATCGGCACAGGATTTTGAGTTGCTTGTGGTGGTTGATAGATGGTAAAGCGCATTTCCCCGTTACAGGTGGAGGAGTGATGACTGTAAAAACCGAGTTTGCCACCAAAGCTTTTATATTCTGAAATGAGGTTGAGGTTAGGCATTAATTATATTCTCTTATTTGACAACGAAATTAGCAGAACTTAACAGCAATGTGATGCAAATGTGAGTGAAATGCAGCGTTGCATATTTGCAGTAAATTGGAGCAGTAAGAGGATGTTTGAAAAGTATTGGGCGAATAGAATGACTCTGTTGGCGAATTAATAGGGGGTCTAACCCAATACTGCTCGGATAAGCAGGGGAGGCAGGGGAAGCAAAACTCAACGCCAGCCTCCATTTCTCCCCCGGCTATTGAACAGCTTGCCTCAACCAAGAAATTCCAAAACCTACGCAGTATTGGGGTCTAACCCATCAAGAGTTGACCAACAGTGTCTTTCTAATCGCCGAGGCAAGTCAGAAATTAGACTTTTCAAACAACCTCTAAGAGGATCTCTACATGGAACCCGATCAAATCCGGGGTGCGATCGCATCTCAATCAACCCTACGACTAGGTAACTTAGTCCCGCACCTTTTACAAAACCCAGCATCTAGATCGTGGAAAGCCAAACCACAACCTACACAAACTGTTTCTACCTGATTAGCAGTTTTCACCACTCGCTTAATTAAATCTCCCACTTGCCAAGGAATCAGTGCAATTCCTGTAAAAATCATCAATACTGTAAGCAAGCGTCCTAATTCAGAAATTGGAATAACATCGCCAAATCCAACAGTTGTCATGGTGACAACAGAGAAATAAAAGGCGTCCAAAAATGTACCGTAATTTTGAGGATTAACTGGATGCTCGACTTGATAAATTAAACCAGAGTAAATAAAAACAATTGCAAATAATGTAAATAATATTCGCGCAAAAATCATGCCATCTTCGGTGCTGATACTGGCGAATAAAAACTTTCTATCAATAAATCTAATTAATCGTAAAATCCGAAACCATCTTAGTAGGCGGATAAAACTAATATCTACCATTCCGAGAAAGAATGGTAAAATCGCCATTAAGTCAATAATCGAATAAAAGCTAAAAATATACTTAATTTTATTTTCCGCACTCCAGAGACGGAGCAAATATTCCACCGCAAAGATGATGACGATCGCAGTATCAGCGACATTTAACTCAAACCGCATATAATCAGGAATATTATATGTTTCTGCCACAAAAATTCCTGATGATATTAGCACCAAAGAGGCAAGTGTTAAATTAATTACTTTACCGATTGGTGTTTCTAGGTCTTTTAAGTAAAACTCTGTTTCTTGTCTGCTCAGTAACATATTCGACCATTAATACATCTTAATTTCCAGTTATAGCATTAGAAATACGATATTATTAATCATTATCCTTATGTTAACCCCAGCTTATATGAACCCAGAATATTTTATGCGTTTAGCTTTGGCAGAAGCAAAAGAAGGCGATGCGCCTTACGGTGCCGTGATTGTTAAAGATAACGAAGTCGTAGCTGTAGCTCATAATACTGTGAGGAGAGACAACGATCCATCAGCCCATGCAGAAATTAACGTTATTCGTAGTTTAACAGCTAAACTTAAAAACCCCTCTTTAGAAGGTTATAGCATATATACAACTGGTGAACCTTGTCCAATGTGTGCAACGGCTTGTGTTTGGAGTGGTTTATCAGAAATTGTATATGGTGCTTCAATTCAAGATTTAATAAGTGTAAATCAATCACAAATTAATATATCTTCTGAAGAGGTAATATCCAAGTCATTTAGGAACATCAAAGTTAAAAAAGGCGTTTTGAAAAATGAATGTTTGGAGTTATTTAAATAGGCTATCAAAAAACTCAATTGTCTCAATGTGTAAGTCATAATATGTTTGTATATATCTCATAGTTTTCTGGGTCATAGCAGCAAAAAATTATTCTTTGTGGACAACCATTCTTTTGTAGCTGTTCATCGCATATTTTCACTGCCACCTCAGCCGCTAAAGCTTTAGGATATTTATAAATCCCAGTACTAATGCAAGGAAATGCCAAACTATTAAACTCTTTATCTGCGGCAATTTGCATACATTTATAGTAACATTGGGCTAGAAGTTCAGGTTCTCCGTGATTACCTCCTCGCCATACTGGGCCTACGGTATGAATGATAAAGTTTGCGGGTAAGCGATATCCTTTGGTTAGTTTAGCATCGCCAATCTTACATCCTCTAAGTGACCTACACTCATCAACTAGGTCTGATCCAGATGCCTTGTGTATCGCTCCATCTACGCCGCTACCCCCAAGTAGACTAGTATTTGCAGCATTGACGATGGCATCAACTTCTAGTTTTGTGATATCACCCAAAATCACTTCCATAAAACAATTAAGCATAATCAAGACTAATCTACATCCTACGATTGTATTATGTAGACGCAAATAATGGTAGGTTTACAATTTCTAGCGATCGCCTAATTTTTTCTGATTTATTCAATCATTTTTTGTCTACTTTATTAATGCCTAATTTATCTCGGCTAATTCAAATAGGATAAATATGTATTTGCCCAAATAGCAGCTTGGGTGCGATCGCGCAAATTCAATCTGTTTAAAATATTTGTAACATGATTTTTCACCGTCCCCTCAGAAATGTAAAGTTCCTGAGCAATTTCTCGGTTACTAGCGCCTGTAGCAATTAACCGCAAAACCTCTTTTTCTCTAGGAGTAAGTTCAGCTAAACTAGATGGTACAGGCTGTGACTGGGTTGGTGCAACATGAGAAAATTGAGTCAGCAGCTTTTTGACTATACCTGGGCCTAAGTGAGTATATCCTCTATGAACAGCACGAATAGCAACAGCTAATTCTTCTGATGGTGTATCTTTTAATAAATAACCCATTGCTCCATGTTTCAAAGCTGCTGACACATATTCATCATCATCAAAAGTTGTTAGTACTAAAATCTTACTTGTGGGAAAACGTTTTTGAATCTCTCGCGTAGCTGCAACTCCATCCATAATTGGCATTCTGATATCTAGTAAGATTACATCTGGCTGAAATTTCGCAACCAAATCAATCGCCTGTTCACCATTTTCTGCTTCTCCAACTATCTCTAAATCTGGTTCTAGTTCCAATAACGCCCTTAATCCTTGACGAATTAAACTTTGGTCATCTACCAGCAACACTTTAATCATTATGTCAACCTTGCTAATGGAATATTAACTATAATTTTACAACCACAACCAAGAGCGCTATTAATATTAAAGTTACCTCCAAGTGCTAAAGTGCGATCGCGCATACTATGAAGTCCAAAACCAGTAGTATTTTGCCCTAAATCAAAACCTTTACCATTATCCTGAATTATCAATCGCAAATTACCTTTTGTCCTCGTGAGTTCTAGTTTAACCTCCGTTGCATCAGCATATTTAGATATATTTGTCAAAGATTCTTGAGTAATCCGGTAAATAGCGGTATTGATTTCAGGTGGTAGAGAATATTCTAGGTTGATTTGATAAATTGGTAAAATCCCGTTTGAGCGATAAAAATTTTCTGAAAGACTAGCGATCGCTCGTTCTAAAGATTGTTCTTGTAAGGGATTAGAACGCATAGTAGAAACAGATTGGCGGACATCTTTTAGCGCTTTTGAACCTAATTCCTTCGCGGTTGCGAGAAATGTTTCAGCCTTACCTGGGTTAGATTGCCATAGTTTTAAAGCAGTTTCTAATTGCAGATTTAAAGCAGTTAGAGAATGTCCTAATGAATCATGAATTTCACGAGCAATTCGGTTACGTTCTTCTAAAGTAGCTTGATTCTCAATTCGCATCGCATATTGACGGAGCTTTTCATTAGCGATCGCCAACTTTTCTCGACTATGCCGTTCAGATAATACTGCATTCATCATTAACAAAACAAAAACCAAGCTTAAGCCAAATACCAGGGACGAATTCAAAATCAAAAATCGATATCGTTCTTGTGCTTGTGGTGATGCTTGAAAATTGAATAACTGGTATTTGAGTTGTGTCGTCACCAGAAATAAGCTAAATGATAAAGTTGTAACGAATAAACGCCCAGGCAACTGAAAAATTAGACAACTACGAGTAACTAAAATTATGTAGAGAAAGGGAAAAAGCCGAGCAAACCTCTCACCAAAAAGTCCAGTTGTTAAAATCAATAGAATTTCAACAGTTACGTAGATAACCTTATTTATCTGGTTACTCCTGGGTAATCTTAAGCCCATTACTGCAAAAATAATCAGACTATAAATTGACAGTTCTGGTAATATACTACAAACTGACAATTCTGGAAATACACCACAAATCGATAGTTCTGGATTCTTAGGACGAAATTGCCGTAACGGAGGTGGTATCACGGCTGTCAATGCAGTGATCGCTAATAGTGTCCACTCCAGATAAAGCAGAGATGGAAAAGGATGTTTATTAATTTGAATTTGACGACTCATCAATCGCTTTACTCCAGTTATGAATGAGTTAATAGTTCAGATGTCTGAATGAAAATTGAGCAGCAATTTTCGGAGTTTAAACTTTTCGCTGACTGAGGAATTAAGATTAAATACAGGACATCAAAACATGAGGTGATCATCTAAAGAAAGATTTATAGCAATCCTAAATTATTTGGAAAATCACTCCAAACTCTTAACTTACCACTCCCCGCTCCTAACTATTTATTGTCAATCATATTTGTCAAAATTCAATCATGACTTTAGTCATGGGTATAACCATGACTTTCTCCTCATGTAACTACTAAAGATAAGTTCTTATGATAGTGGCATCCAACCAGGAAAAACCCACGAGATAAGTAATGAAACTAAAAGTATTATCGCTAGTTGCTGGAGCGATCGCCTTAACTTTAACTGCAACCTCCTTTGCCGTTCACGCCCAAACAGCCTCTCCTTCACCTGTGTTACTTGCACAAGGACATGGCCCCTGGAAAGATTTGAATCTATCATCTTTACAAGAATCCCAAATTAAGGACATTCACCAACAGACCTGGCAGCAAATTGAAAATACAGTTTTCACCCCAGCCCAAAAAGCACAGTTTGAGGCAGCGAAACAAGCGCGTAAGGCGGCGTGGCAAGAGCGTAAGGCTCAGGGTCAAACAGGTCAACAAACAGGTCAACAAACAGGTCAGCATCGTCATCATCGTCATGGAGGAGGTATTTTTGCTAAATTAAATCTGAGTCAAGCACAGAAAGACCAAATAAAAGCACTGAAGAAGTCAGAAAGACAACAGATTAAAGCAGTCTTAACCCCCGCACAGCAGCAACAAATACAGCAATTGCATCAAAATCATCAACAAAGAACTCCTGGATAATATCCAGCCTTTCAAAAAATATTTCATAAGTCTGAGATGGGCAACATTGCCCATCTCATTCCAAAATAGATTATGAGATTATAATGCAACCACTCACTGCTTACCAAAATCCGGCTCCTCGTCTGCAACAAGTTTTAGATATACTCGATCGCATCGCTAAAGCACAGGGGCGAGATGTTCCCCAAATTGTAGAAATAGAGAAATTGCGTTTCCTCTCTACTGGCACTTTTGGCAGAACTTGGGCAGACTTCCTCACTGAACACAATTTAAAATCCTTTACTACAGGTAGCCGCCGTAAACAACTCCATGATGGGGTTCACGTCCTTACAGGCTATGACACAGACTTCATTGGTGAAGCAGAAGTACAGGCATTTTTATTAGGAACCAAATTTAGCATAACTAACTTGATGCTAGGGCTAGGACTGTTGCGAGTCATTCATAAAAACCTAAATTCTCGACAACAATTTAGCTGGGACAGACTTTGGGAAGCATACCAACGCGGTTGTCACTCCCACTTTGACCCAGATACTTGGCAACCAGAATTACTCTGGCACTTACCCTTGACTGATGTCCAGGCAGTGTTTTCCATAATCAAAAATTAATAGACTTCTTGCAGAAGATGAGGAAAGGGGAAAAACTTCATCCCCTTTCCCTTTCCCTATTTATTCCTATGCCCCTCACGAGTAATTGAAAAGACTTCAACATTGGTATTGCCAGCAGGACAGGTACATGATTGAGCTTGCCAATCAATAGCAAAACTTTTGAGGTCACCATCAAAGGTGGTAGCAGGTGTTGTCTCAACATTGGTAATCAAGCAAGGTAAGTCTTCATCACAGGTTTCAGTCAGATGTACTGCATACCCTGACAAAGCATGATATCGAGCAGTTGATTTTCCCTCCCTCCCCTAATTAGTCGTCCCCGAAATTTGCTCAATACTGAATAATCAAAGCCATCAAAGATGCTACTTTCAGACATTCTTTAAGAAACTGCTGGGGAATTTCTACACTTTCTCCCCAATGCAGATGAACATAAGAGGCATGAACATTTGCAGGCAAACCCCATCCCTCGTATCCCATATTTTCGTCACAATCGTAGCGATAAGTTTCAAATAGGGGCTGAGTGGGAGTTAAGGTTAAATGGGAACGATGAAACTCATGTCCGTAAACAGTTGTATTTGCCTTTACTAACAGATTATTTTGCAAAGCTACTGCACGACGATACCCCAAAGTTAAACGCCCACCCATCACAGCAGATGTCGGTAAAACTCCCGCCATTGACCAAGATTTACCCTCAAAATCGATAATTTGCTCACATAGATACATCAATCCGCCGCATTCGGCAATTGTGGGCATTCCTCTAAGTATTGCCATTTTCACTGCATCGCGAACGCTGGTATTTTTTGCCAGTTGCTGGGCAAAAACTTCCGGGAAACCACCGCCAAAATACATTCCCTGGATATCTTTTGGGATGTCAGGATCTTCTAAGGGACTCCAGAAAACCAGTTCTGCGCCAAGCTGTTGCAGCAAATCGAGATTGTCTTGGTAGTAGAAATTAAAAGCGCGATCGCGTGCTACTGCAATTTTAACTGGGGATGAGGGGGATGGGGGGGATGGGGGGGATGAGGGGAGAGGTTTTGATTTTAATAAAGGTAATAAGCGTTGCCAGTCGAAGCAAGTATCTCCTAAATCGGCGAGGCGATCGATTAAAGTGTTGAGTTCGGGAAGTTCGGCTGTGGGTACTAAACCCAAATGGCGATCGGGAATTGCAATGTTATCTTGACGCCGCAGTACGCCGAGAATGGGTAATTGTAAAGGTTCTAGGGAATCTTTGAGGAGAGAGAGATGGCGATCGCTCCCGACGCGATTTAATACTACCCCAGCTATTTTAATTCGGGGATCAAAAGATCGATAGCCGTGAGCGATCGCAGCGACAGAACCAGAAAGGCGACTACAATCAATCACCAACACCACAGGCAAATCTAAAAGCCGCGCAATGTGTGCCGTACTCGCAAAGTCAGTCATTAGTCCTTTGTCATTAGTCATTAGTCCTTTGTCTTTTACAAATGACGTAGGCGCTTCTCTACGAGACGCTACGCGTAGCTTGCTTCCCCGTAGGGGTACGCCTTCCCGCAGAGTATGCGAAACTCCATCAAACAACCCCATCACCCCTTCCACGAGGGCATATTCACTCAGTTGACTATGATGGGCAAAACATTGCTGAATGTAGGCTTCAGAAGTCAGCACGGGGTCTAAATTGCGACAAGCACGACCAGTTACGTGTTGATGAAACATCGGATCAATGTAGTCTGGGCCTACCTTGAAAGATTGCACCAGGCGATCGCGACGGCGTAAAGATGCTAAAAGGGTCAGGGTGACTGTTGTCTTGCCTACCCCACTACGTTCCCCGGCAATGACTAAAGCCATAAATGAAACAAATTAGGTTTTTATGCAGCAACTATTTTGACTGTTAACTGTGCGTCTATGTCGCTTTTGCAAAAGCAGATACACCAGTTTCTCAAACCAACTAACTCAAACTTATACCAATTGGAAACAAGAAAACCAGCCAATTAGGTGAGTTAGGCTGAAAAAGTCTGTTTAATAATATGGTTGGAGATTAGATAGCAATAAGCTACTAGAAAAGGAACGTTTTATGATAACCGTGCATCATCTCAACAACTCGCGATCGCAGCGTGTGCTGTGGCTGCTGGAGGAATTAGGTATCGAATACGAGATCAAATTTTATGAACGCGATCCAAAGACGATGATGGCACCAGAATCGCTGCGCCAAGTCCATCCCCTCGGCAAGTCACCAGTAATCACAGATGGAGATTTGACGATTGCTGAGTCGGGTGCGATTATCGAATACCTAGTTAATCGCTACGGTAATGGTCAGCTAGTCCCAGCATCCGGTACGCCGGAGCATCTGCGCTATACATATTGGCTACATTACGCTGAAGGCTCGGCAATGCCCCTGCTGGTGATGCGGCTGGTCTTGGATAATTTCGGGGCGGGAGACAGCAGCGTGGTTAGCGGATTCGTCACCCCTCAAATAAAACTTCACTTTGACTACATAGAAAGTGAACTCCGTAAAAATACCTGGTTTGCAGGCGAAGAATTTACCGCCGCCGATATCCAAATGAGCTTTCCCCTGGAAGTAGTCGCTATGCAAAAAGAAGAAGTTCAGAACTGGCCAAAGCTGAAAGAATTTGTCGATCGCATTCAGACGCGACCTGCTTACAAACGCGCCCTTGAGCGTGGAGGCAAATATGACTTCTCGTTTCAATAATTCGGGGAAAGTAAATCCTCATGTTGATTAGGTGTCGCCTGGGGGAATACTAAATTGGCGAAATTAGCGAAAACTTCCACCCGACTGGGGGCTAGTTGGTTTCTGATTGAAAGTAAATTGGGCTATCAAGGCGAGAACCAAAGGGAAAAGCAAAAATGGAGCATTCGTCACCGATTCGGTTACAGCGCACTTTCACACCTGGAGAAGCCTGGGGATTTAGTGTTGTTGGATTTCTCACTTGGCTGACACTGGCTCCCACAGTTAATCAAGAACTGGGTACAGCAGCAATGTGGGTTTGGATTCCCGGTGTTGTGGTGGGGATGCTATTAAGTCTACAAATGCGTCAACTCGGTAACAGGTGGCAAAATGTCTCCGGCGGCACCCCAAGCTATGTGGCTCGCTTGCTGCCCCACAATCCATTAGTGCGAAGATATATAGGTTTTGCCTACTATTTGGGTTGGGTATCGTTTCCCCCAATCAATGCGATCGTCCTCACCGATCTGCTGCAACATCATCTCAAAACCCTGGATCTGACTGTGCCAGATAAACCCTTTGAAATTTGCTTCACGCTTGTTGCCTACCTCATAGCGTTTAGTGGGTCACGAACGCTGGCAATTTTGCACCTTTTCTTTGTGCTACCTTCAATCGGCTTTCTTTTCCTATTCATTGCTCAAGGCTTAGGCTGGTTAGCATTGGCACCGGACAGTCCCGGCTTATTGCCGTCTGGCTTCAGTGGCATTAGTTCTGCCAACTGGCTGAAGTGGTACTTATACGCAGCTTATGCTTTCTACTCCTCTGAAACCGCCAGTGCCTTTGTTGCAGATAGTAAAAAACCTGCGGATACACTTAAATTCCTGTCGTGGTTTGCCTGGTTAATGCCTTTCGTTTACATTGGGGGTAGTTGGGTCTTGATGCGACTGGTGAGAGATAAATCACTCGGTTCTGATCTCTATACCAATTTAGTGGCAGCAGCTACACCGTTTTGGGGATCTCAGACTAGTTTTTTAATTACCCTATTGATTACCTCTAGCTGTTTGTTGGGAACTGCCACAACGGTGTGTAATACACCCCGGATTCTGTATCAGGGGGCGTTAGATGGAAATATGGCTTCAGTATTTGGGGTGGTATCCCATAGAGGAGCGCTAGAACCTGCCCTCATTTTCACATTACTAAGTAGCTTCCTGTTTTTGGCATGGGGCGATGTTAACCGCATTTTAGTGATCTCTGGAGTGTGCTGGTTTGTGGCAATTATGCTTGTTCATCTAGCGTTATGGCTGCGCCGCAAAGATCCAGATGTCCGATGGGGGCGCTGGTCACTTGGAATTCTGTTGATAGAATTTATTGCTTTAGTGGTTGGAGGGGTTGCTTGGGGTTGGCAAGATTTCCTGATTGGTATGATGTTGCCGATCGCTCTAATTGCCCTCGATATGATCATTCGTCGCATTCCCTTCGCGCCATTCCGGCCAGCCTGGTGGGAACGACTGCACACAAAACCCCACCACTTAACCAAAAACCGAGATTTTCTGGTTGTTCAGGTCAGCATTCTCATTTTTCTCATCTGTGCTGCATCAACAACTAGCTGGCTCGTCTGTGCCTGGATTCGGCCAGCGAGTAATGCCACCAATTCCGAAGTTCTGATTATTGTATTGATGACGCTGGCATTTGTAGCGGTAGCGATCGCTTGCTGGACTTCACTGCCTCAAGTTATTGCTATTGACGAACTAGCATCTCTTACAAGTATACAAGCTACACAGCTCAACCAAACCCTAAGCGAACTGAAAAATGCTCAGGTGCAAATGGTGCAAAACGAAAAAATGTCCAGCCTGGGTCAACTGGTGGCAGGGATTGCCCATGAGATCAACAACCCAGTGAACTTTATCCACGGCAATATTGACCCCCTGAATGAATACACTCAAGATTTGCTACGGATGCTCCACTTCTATGAACAGCACCATCCCAGCGATGACCCCGAAGCTCGCGTATTAGCCGAGGAAATTGATCTGGAATTTGTCGTAGAAGATGTGCAGAAGATGCTGTCTTCGATGAAAATGGGAACCAGTCGAATTCGTAGCATTGTGCTATCGCTGCGGAACTTTTCGCGCATAGATGAGGCGGAATTTAAGCTAGTTGATATTCATGAAGGTATTGAAAGTACCCTATTAATTCTCCAATATCGTCTCAAAGACAAACCAGAATGTCCGGCAATTGAAATGATTCGAGATTATGGCAACTTACCCCAAGTAGAATGCTATCCAGGACAACTCAATCAAGTCTTGATGAATATTCTAGTAAATGCCATCGATGCCCTCGATGAAGTAAATGCCTTACGTACCTATGAAGAGATTAAGGAAAATCCCAGTCAAATCAGCATCCGTACCTTAGTAAGCAGTTCGCAATGGGTGGAAATTGCGATCGCTGATAACGGCTTAGGAATGCCAGAACATATTAAAAACCGCATCTTCGATCCCTTCTTCACCACTAAACCTGTGGGTAAGGGAACAGGTATGGGTATGGCGATCAGTTATCAAATCATTACCGAAAAACACCGTGGCAAATTAGAGTGTTTCTCCACCCTTGGCCAAGGAACCGAGTTTATAATTCAATTGCCTATCCGACAACAAGTTTGTTAAGCAGTCTCTCAAATAGAAAAACCCTCCAGATGATTGAAATATCCAAAAATCTGAAGGGTTTGCATTTAATTGTCGCAATTTGGGTAACTTTTATTGTTTCCAGGCGAAACTAACTATTTGTTGCCAACTTGAAAATATTCGCTGTAATTCCCAGACTTTCTTCAAAAAGTGACTCGCGGCCCCAACGTTGTACCTGCTGACTCAGCAAGGCTTCCGCCTTTTGCTCTGAAAGCGAAGTTACCTGTTGAAACAGACCGGCAGATTGGGCACCGCCGTGGGTTTCCATCCGCATACAACCACCAGTTTCGGAGCAAATAACTGTACCACAGTCTGCCTTTGGATTGGTCGAACTGAGGCGCAAAGCAATCAAATCGCCAGCAATCTCGCCCACATCAGCCAGGGGAACACCCGCTAATTCTGCTTCTACTTGCCGTTGGTCTTGGGCAATAAAGTGAATGCGAGTGATGTCATAATCTCCGATTTCCTTTTGATAGGAAACTGGCTGCCATTCTAGACGACTTGCCAACCAACCCAAAAACAGCAATGCTTGTGCGGGGTTGCCTTTTTCGTAATCAATAGTTACTCGGTCAACTTCCCGAAGGGCAGCCCGACGGTTAGGTGAGTCGTAGGCTTCAGCCGTCAATTCCTGCCAGGCTGAGAGACGACGCCAGTTGAGGTCAGCTAGGGGAACCCCACTTTCCACCAATTCTTGCAGGCGGAGTAAATCACTTTCTGGCTCGTTAAAGCGGCAAGAATCTACAATCACATTATTGCAGACTGCTGCTAGCCGCTTAAATAGATTGTTGTTGGGGACTGGTGTTGCTTTCCACCAAAGAAACTTTGGTAAGCCGCCAATCAATAAAGCTGGCAGCATGCCACCTATACGTTCCAAGGCAGCAGCAGTACCACTCAGAGTTATGTATTCGCAACAGATTAGTGTACTTGACGATTGCTTTTGGATGGGACAATAGGCAGAAACTTGAGCCTTGACCCCTTCATCTTCGCCAGTAATGGGAAATAGGGCAATAATCCGACAAGGGTTGCGGAGGGCGATTTCATCAGCAATTCTGGGGCTTGGGGCATTTAAGCTGGGGAGTTCAATAGAACCATTATCCCCCGTAGCCCCGTTTCCTTGACGTTTAAGGAATTCTTCTCTCAAGATAGCCAAGGTTTCAGGTGTTGCTGTTCCTGTATCTGGCAGTGCATATTTTGTCTGCACTTGCCGCAAGGCAGCTTCCATCTGAGGCCCTAAAATCCCGTCAAGCGGGCCGTTGTAAAATCCCAAAGTAGCCAAAAGATACTGGGTTTCTTCAGGTTCGTAAACCACTAAGGTAAATGTCGTGGCCCGAGTAGCAGCAGGAAGCCCACCATCCTCGCCAGTAATGCCGTAACTTTGCCAAATTTGATTCAGTTCCGTATCTATTTCGTTAAGCGAAATATCTTTTGGCGCCTGAAGTGAATAAATTGTCGAAGCTTGGGGAGCCATAGTAGTTTTGAGTTGTCAGCTTTGTTTGTTGAATAAGTTAGGAGTTATAAGTTAGGAGTTAAAAGTTATAAGTTAGGAGTTAAAAGTTATAAGTTAGGAGTTAGAATCACTGAAATTCTTAACTCCAAAACTCATAATTGATAACTTATCATCTCTTAACTCATCACTCCTAACTCTTAACTCCTAACTTTCTAGAGTCTGCGCCAGCGACGGCCATCTTGGTTAATTAAGAATTCTGCTTCTGCTGGTTCCCAGGTTCCGGCTTCATACTGGGGAATAGTATTTGCGTCGGCGGGTGCATCCCAAACGGAAAGGGCTGGTGTTACTACCTGCCAAGCTGCTTCTACTTCATCCGCGCGGGTGAACAATGTTTGATCGCCCATCATACAATCAAGGAATAAGCGATCGTAGGCATCGGATGTTGCTTGAATGCCAAAGGAACCATAACTAAAGTCCATGTCAACGGAACGAGTGCGGAATTCTGCCCCTGGCATTTTCACATCAAAACGCAGGGAAATACCTTCATTGGGCTGAATCCGCATCGTCAAAATGTTGGCGTTTGTCTGTTGGGCAGCAGATTGGAACATCCGAGACGGAACTTCGCGGAAGTGAATGGAAATCTCACTGACTTTTTTCGGCATCCGCTTACCAGTACGCAAGTAGAAAGGCACACCTTTCCAGCGCCAGTTATCTACCAAAAACTTCATCGCTACATAAGTGGGTGTGGTGGAGTTAGGATCAACACCTGGTTCTGTCCGATACCCTGGCGCTGCTTGACCCTTCATCCAGCCAGCACTGTACTGACCGCGTACTGCTGACCGCGACAGATTGTGAACATCAGCTAAACGAGTAGCTTGGAGTACCTTCACTTTTTCTGTGCGGATGCTGTCGGCATCCATTGCGTTGGGTGCTTCCATCGCCGTTAGACAGTAAAGTTGCATGAGGTGGTTTTGCAACATATCCCGGAGTGCGCCGGCGCTTTCATAGTAACCAGCCCGGTCTTCCACTCCCACGGTTTCTGCTACGGTAATTTGTACGTGGTCAACAAATTGACGATTCCACAACGGCTCAAAAATCGCATTGGCAAAGCGAAACACCAGCAAATTCTGGACTGTTTCTTTACCCAAGTAGTGGTCAATACGGTATACTTGATTTTCTTTGCAATATTTCTGTACCACTTGGTTAAGACTCTGGGCAGAAGCCAAGTCGCGACCAAAAGGTTTTTCAACTACTAGACGATGTTTGTAGGGATCTTCTAGCATCCCGGCGCTTCCTAGCTGCTTAATCGCTTCAGGAAAGAATGAGGGGGCAACTGAGAGGTAGAACATACGATTACCTCGCGTACCCCGTTTTTCGTCTAATTCACCCAATAAGTTTTTTAGTTTTTGGTAGCCTTCGGGGTTGTCTATATCCCCAGGGCTGTAGAACAGACCTTGAGAGAAATCTTGCCAGAGTTCTCCTAAATCGACATCAGGATGGGCTTCTTCCATGCCCTTTTGCATTTGTTCGCGGAAGTACTCATGGCTCCATTCTCGACGTGCCACACCGACAATGGTGGTTTCTGGGGGAATACGCCGTTCTCGCCGCAATTTGTAAAGTGCTGGCACTAGTTTGCGCCAGGTGAGATCACCAGAAGCGCCAAAAATGACTATAATCTGGGGTTCGGGCATCCCTTGTTGTTGCAGACCAACGCGCAAGGGATTTTCTAGCAGACTAACCATAGGAATTTTGGATTTTGGATTTTGGATTTTGGATTGGGGATGGGAACTGGGTATTGGGGACTGGGTATTGGGTATTGGGTATTAGGAAAATTGTTTACCAGTCCCTAGTCCCCAGTCCCCAGTCCCCAGTCCCCAATACCCAGTCCCTACACTGGCGACAATACCTTGATCTTTTCTTCTAAAGAGTTCATCAAGGACTGGAAGGGCTGGATAAACTTGTCAATACCTTCGACTAACAGTTCATCCATTACGTTATCGATATCGATGTTGATGTCGGGATCTTTGAGGTTTTCGATCAGTGTGTAAGCTTTGTCTACATCTGTTTCTAAGCTCTCGCTGACGTTACAATGATCGGCACAAGCTTTAATGGTCGCTGGTGGTACGGTGTTAACGGTGTCTCGACCAATCAACTCTTCGATATACATCACGTCTCTGTAGTTGGGGTCTTTGGTGCTGGTACTAGCCCAAAGTAGCTGTTGTACTTTGGCTCCTTTTGCTGCCAACGCTTGCCAACGCTCGCTTCTAATGATTTTCTTGTATTCCTGATACGCAATCTTAGCGTTAGCGATCGCAACTTTCCCTTTGACAGCTTTTAGCTTTGCTTCCACGGCAATATCATCAACGCCTTTTTTCAACTTAGCATCAATCTTGGCGTCAATGTTGCTATCAATCCGGCTGAGGAAGAAACTGGCGACTGAAGCAATTCTACTGATGTCTTTACCTTCAGCCAGCCGTTTTTCTAAGCCCTGAATATAAGCCCAAGCTGTGTTTACATAGCTTTCTACAGAAAACAGTAGCGTAATATTGACATTTATCCCATCTGCTATTACCTGTTCTACCGCTGGCAAACCAGGTTCAGTACCGGGAATTTTAATCATCAAATTTTCCCGATTAATTTCTTGGAAATAGCGCCGGGCTTCGGCTATTGTTGCTTCAGTATCATGGGCAATGGTCGGCGGTACTTCAATACTCACATAACCATCTAGTCTATTGGAGGCTTGATAAAGAGGGCGTAAAATATCACAGGCATTACGGATATCTGCAAAAACTAGGGATTCGTAAATTTTGGATGTCGGTAAGCCAGACCGAATTCCGGCTTCGATATCGGTATCATAAATAACGTTACCAGCGATCGCTTTTTCAAAGATCGCTGGGTTAGAAGTAATCCCAGATATACCTTGATTTTCAACCAGTTCTTTGAGTTCGCCTGATTGAATAATGTCACGGGTCAAATTATCCAGCCAGATACTTTGACCGTATTGGTTAATTTCTAGTAGATGATTGGTAGCCATAGCTAGTTTATTTCACTCCTGTATAGTGATGCTTCTAAGTAAAGTTGGCAAAACCCATCAAATATTGATGGTTACTTTTGAATTGTGGCGTTGCCAATTACTTATCGCATCGGCCAGCTGAGATAATCCTTAATTGATCTTTAAAAAGCGCTATTTTGCATTCCCAATCCTAAATCACCATGATTAACGTTTAATTAATGGCAGATGCTAGACGCATCCTGATACTTTTGTCTCTATCTTCTAGTCCAGCATGGCAAAAATAACTATCCAGTTGAAAAAAGTTCAAAAATTTAATTAATTTACAAGCTTTTTTTCTCCTGTCTCTGTCTTGAAAGTGCTGAGTGCTGTACATGGATAGCGGGGCGTGTAGTTAGTGCTAAGTAAAAATACTAGTCCCCAGTCCCCAGTCCCTTTCTCATCGGTACTGCCTTCTCACACTAATGTCCGTTTTGAATAAAAGACTCCACTTTTGCGACATCCTCTTTGCTACCAATAATTAAAGGCGTGCGCTGATGCAGTTTTTTCGGCACTACATCCAAGATATCCATTAGTCCGGTGGTAGCACGACCCCCTGCTTGCTCAATCAAAAAGGCCAGAGGAGCGGTTTCATAAAGCAAGCGCAATTTCCCTTCTGGATTTTGAATTGTACCGGGGTAGAGAAACACGCCGCCTTGAACCAAAATTCTATGGATGTCGCTCACCATTGCGCCGCTATAACGAGCGCTGTAGCCTTCTGTACGATGAACGTAGCGGATGTATTCTCGAATGGATTCTTCCCACTGCCAGAAGTTACCTTCGTTGACGCTGTAAACAGAACCGTGCTTAGGAATACGGATATTTTCTTCTGTGAGAATAAACTCTCCTAAGCTGGGATCAAGGACAAAGGAATGAACGCCCTTACCTATACTATAAACCAGCATTGTGCAAGGCCCATACAGGATATATCCAGCAGCAAGCTGCTTACGTCCATTGGTGAGAAGGTCAGTTGCTTTACCATCGCTATCAGTTCCTTCTTGTTGGCGAATGGCAAAAATGGAACCTAAGCTGAGATTATTATCAGTGTTGGATGAGCCATCAATTGGATCGTAGAGCAGGGTATAGCGCCCAATGGGGCAATTTTCGGGGATGTAATAGGGATTTTCCATTTCTTCAGAAGCCAGGCGACAGACTAAGCCGCTTTGCTTAAACACTGAGATAAATACATCATTGGCATAGACATCCATCTTTTTGACGGATTCGCCTTGGACATTAACTTCCCCAGTAAATCCGAGAACGCCTTCCATTAAACCAGCACGACTCATGCGGCGAGCAACCAGTTTCCCAGCGAGGGCAATGCGATTCATCAGCGCACTTAAATCCTGTGCATCTGGCGAAAAACTCTGAAGTTGCTGGAGGACGTGACGAGATAAGGTTGTACAATCACGATCTAGAGCTTTGTCTGTAGAGTCGTAAGTAGATAAGTCTAAAGATTCTGGCGTTTGAGCCATTTTTATGTTCTCCGCAGCCACTAGCTGTTAGTTAGGTGTTAGTCGTTTATGGCAACTTATAGTTGCTGCTTCTATCTTAGAAAGGTAATTTGATAACTTAGATGCGACTTTAGATAAACTAAAGAAATGAATTTTCAGTGACCCCACGCCCAGAGCAAAGATACGTACTCACTTGCTGTAAGTATCACCAGTATTGAGTTAGTGATTTATGTGAAGAAGGCAGGAGGTTTTCGTCCCTTTTCATTTAAAGTGAGAGTGTCAATATGAGCAAGTTCTGATATAATCAGATATCTTGGGCGATTAGCACAGGGGTAGCGCACATCCTTCACACGGATGGGGTCACTGGTTCAAATCCAGTATCGCCCACTTAAGTTTTTGTACATTCGCAAATTAGCGTCTCTACGCCTACGCTCAAACAGGCGGAAATTGAAGACTTACTCAGTAAAATTACAGAGATTGAATCTGATTTAGAACTATTTGCCAGAGAGCGATCGCATTCTCTTTCCTAATCCCATCGGCGAGTCAGATCCATCACCCAAGAAGGACAAATTCAGGTTAAACCCCAGCTACCAATGGGCATTCTAGGCGTTTATATTCTCCAGCCTGGGAAAATTCGTAATTCGTAATTTTTTTTAGACAATTTTTAATATTAGGTGCGTCAGAGATGAGTGTAGCAGGGATTACTTTAGCAGGCGTTCAGATTGAAGGGAATTTGCTAGCAGCAGATATAACTGCCGAATTGCTGGCAGGTAACGTCAAAGGGCAAGCACCAGAGGATTTTGGTTTTACGAAAACTGACAAGCTAGCAGATGAAATTGCGATCGCTTGGGGTGATGCTAAAGCTTATTGGGCTGCATTTCAACGGCAATTAGACAGGTTAGATGCAGATGATACCGCTACTAGTGTTACCCGCGAACTGTGGGTAGTTCCCTTACTACGCAGTCTCGGATATAACCCTGTTTACACCGCAAAACGAACACCTCCGCCAAAAATTCGGGGTTCGTAAGAACCATGAATTGAACGTAAAACCTTACTTAATATTTTGAAGTCTACATTTTTGACTAATAAATGATAATGATTTTGGAGCACAACCCAGGCAAGGATTTCTATATCTTGATATGTAAAATATTCAAATAATTGATTTAATAATTGCTGACGGCGTTCTTCACTATTTATTCGACATTTATGTTCATAACCAGTTACAGTAATCAAATAAAATTCACTGTTTTCTACTGGATGTGGCGGCGAATGAAGAGGATAACCCTTAGCCAATCTTTCTTGGATAACAATTATTTTTTCTTCTTGGGTAAGTTGTCGATATTTGTACATAAAAGTTATGCTTAAATTTAATGATGTCTACCTACTTTTCCAACAACGACCGCTTTCAACCCATCAATCTGTTTGAGTACGAAAAGCTAGCAAAAGAGCATCTGCCTCAAACGACACTTGATTACTATAGCAGTGGCGCTTGGGACGAAATTACGTTGCGAGATAATCGTGCTGCCTTTGAACGAGTCAAGCTGCGACCTCGAATATTAGTCGATGTGAGCGATCGCAATCTAACTACTTCCATTTTAGGACAACCCTTGCAACTACCTTTGTTAATTGCGCCGATGGCTTTTCAATGTCTAGCCCATCCAGACGGAGAAGTTGCCACAGCCCTTGCTGCCGCATCAGCTGGTGTCGGCATGGTGTTAAGTACAATGGCAACAAAGAGCATTGAAGAAGTGGCGACTGCATGTAATCAGTTTCCAGATTCTCTGCGATGGTTCCAGCTTTACATCCATAAAGACCGAGGATTGACTCGTGCTTTGGTAGAAAAAGCCTATAAAGCAGGCTACAAAGGACTTTGTCTAACTGTAGATGCACCTGTTCTCGGACAGCGTGAGAAAGATAGACGTAATGAGTTTGCCTTACCCCAAGACTTACATCTAGCTAATCTTGCCACTATCTCAGGACTAGATATTTCCCATGAAAAAGGCGAATCTGGGTTATTTACCTATTTTGCCCAACAGCTAAATCCAGCAGTCACTTGGCACGATTTGGAATGGTTACAGTCCTTATCTCCGCTACCTTTAGTCATCAAAGGAGTTTTACGCTCAGATGATGCTGTGCGCGCTGTAGAATATGGAGCCAAAGCAATTGTTGTTTCCAATCATGGCGGTAGACAACTCGATGGTGCGATCGCTTCTTTAGATGCCCTAGCTGAAATAGTAGCAGCAGTGGATGGTAAAGTAGAAGTGCTTTTGGATGGAGGCATTCGTAGGGGTACTGACATTCTTAAAGCTCTGGCATTAGGAGCAAAAGCAGTACTAATCGGACGACCTATTTTGTGGGGACTAGCGGTAGCAGGACAAATCGGTGTATCTCATATCATCTCATTGCTGCAAGATGAGTTAAATGTGGGAATGGCACTTAGCGGCTGTGCCAAACTACAGGATATCGACCCTAGTTTATTGACCCTGCCAAGTCTTAAGCGGGAGAATTATTAAAACTGTTTGTTATTCCAGCAAAACTTTGAGAAATAATTTTCAAACTTGTGACAAAATCACTTAATTAGTGTATAGTGGTTAAGGTTAGATATAAGGGCGGGTGGCGGAATTGGTAGACGCACCACACTCAAAATGTGGCGGCCTTACGGTCATAGGAGTTCGATTCTCCTCCTGCCCACTACCAAGCAAGTGCTAAAGAGGTAAAAAATTTATGCGCCTGAAAAGATGGGAATCTCCCCGGAAAGAAGGTAGGAATGATAAAGGTAGAGGCGGTTCTGCGAGAAAGCGGCAACTCAAAAAACAAAGGCAAATGCTACGGCAAAGACTCAAGGAAAGTAACAAACCAGACAATAACAACAACGAGAGAGCAGGGGGAGATAAGTTTATCTTCCCCTTATTTTTTGGGATTTTATCTAGGAAAAAAATAAAATTTAGGGAAGGGATTTTTCAATACAGAGACTAAATTATACAGCGCTTCTCGCTATTATGCAATACAGTTTTCTCCTTGCCCCTCTCCTAGCATAGCTTTCAGCTTTGAGGATGTACCTCATAGCTGCCGGAAGTGCTGTATCTGTAATAGCTTTGGAAAGTCATAATAAAAAATTATTTTATATTATTTAAAATATACTAAATCTTAATCAAATCTCTTAAGCGCATACTTGCGGATCAAAATCGGTAGACTTGATGTCTGGCATTTTGCCTGGCGATACAAATATTTTGTGTAGCGAACGTTACTCAATAAAGTACATATCTATAGAAATATATCGCAATTATAATGTTTGTGTGAACAAATCAAAAATTAATTATGAAGGAAGTATGAATTTTGTCACACCGCGTCTAAAACTTCTAGCTGAAAACAGTAAGCTAGGACACAGAAGGAAATAATTATAATATTACCGATTGAGTCAAAAGTATATTAAGAAGGCAATTGCATCTCCATGTGTTAATTTCCAACGATGACACAAGCCTACAAAAAGTCAGGAGTCATCCGATGCGAATTATTCAATATTCGGAATGGTCTATGTAATCTATGGATTTTTTTCTTGGACACAGGAGTTATTGATTGTGGCGAGAGTGCTTCTACCTACTAAAAAAGTGCTTGATTTTTCTATTACTGCTTTACGCTTTGACGACCAGATACAAACAATACTGAAGTGGGCGAGTAAGCGTGAGAGTAAAAGTGTATATGTAGCAAATGTACACATGCTCATTGAAGCTCATTGGAATCCAGAGTTTGCTACCATATTGCGAAATGCAGATATAGTTACTCCTGATGGTATGCCTCTCGTATGGATGATGCGAAAAATGGGAGCTATTTACCAAGACAGGGTAGCAGGGATGGATATTTTCTTAGCATTGTGTCAGCTAACTCAAACACAAAATATTAGTATTTTCTTTCTCGGTTCCCAAACAGAAATTCTTTCTAAGATGCGAAAAAGGTTAGAGCAGGAATTTCCGCAGGTGAAGATTGCGGCGATGGAACCTCTACCTTTTCGTCCCTTGACTGAAACTGAAGACGAAGCTTTGGTTCAAAAGATTAATTCTAGTGGTGCCAGCGCCGTCTTAGTGTCTCTGGGATGTCCCAAACAAGAAAATTGGATAGCTCAACATAAGGGCAAGATACAAGCTGTAATGATTGGACTGGGTGGAGTTTTCCCTGTTTATGCAGGAATTTACAAGCGGGCACCCCGCATAGTTAGAGACTTAGGACTTGAATGGCTGTATCGATGTATTCAAGAACCACGCCGCCTTTTCAGTCGCTATGCTAAGACTATTCCACTCTTTATATGGCTGGCTACTAAGCAACTACTATCATCAAGTCGGATTGCAGCAGTCTTCCTTCACGAAACTGGGGAGTGAAGAAAAATAAATGGTGTGTTCCTGGTCAGGAAGAATAGACCTTAAGCCATTATCAAGTGAAGCATATTTTAGATGCAGAGGGAATTGCGATCGCAGAATTTTGTGCTTTAAGCCTAGCATCACCTCTATTTTTATTTTTTAGCTCCTATTTTATAAATAATAAGACTTCCTTCTCTGCGAGACGCTACGCGAACATTTAGCAATTTATTTAACAACTCTTCTAACTGTGATACTTTAGAGCAGAACCCAAAAAGCTCAGATACCCGACTTCTTCAGGAAGTCGGGTATCTTGTATCTTGTCGAGCATAACTAATTTTAAAAATTTTTGAGAAGTGTAGAGACGTGATTAATTACGTCTCTACAAAAACTCTGCAAATCAAGCTAGTAATCTATTCTCTACCCCTTGCTCAGGGAATACCAAAAGAGTTTAGCTTGGTTCTCAAACAACTCATATTTTTCTGCAAAAATGGAATCCACCCCATTTATATTCCTAGAGTTTCTGCAAAAAAATTATGAATTCTTAGTCAATATTTTTCTTCACATTATCTTTCACGTCTTCAATCCCATGACGTACTTCGCTTTCAGCTTGCTTTGCTTTACCCTTTGCTTTATCTTCTGGATCTCCAGTGATATTTCCTAATGCTTCTTGGGCTTTACCTTCAACATTTTTAGCGGCAGCTTTTGCGCGATCTTCAAGGCTCATTTTGTACTCCTGATTTAATGAAAAGTTCATTTCAAAGCTGTATAAATTACTTTGAAATAAATCCTTTATGATTACTTTTACACAGTAGCTTAAAGTTTTTGCTAAAGCCTTCCACCACAAGGCATATTAAACAATTCAAAATTCAAAATTCAAAATTCAAAATGAAGAAAAGTAATTGTAGTAAGCATCCTAGCTGTTAGCTGAATGTAAATTAAAGCCACAAAAGTTTAGTTATCTATGCTCAAAGACATAGAACAAGCAAATATACGAGGCGATTAGAAATCGCGGCTACACAAACCTTCGCCCTTGGCGTTCCCGGAGGGTAGGCTGCCTACGCGGACTCAAAGAATTTGAAACCCACCTCCGTGGGTAAAGTCTCGTATAGCTGCGTTCGCCCTTGGCGTGCCGGAGGCATCATTCCATTGCCAGGGCAAGGTGTGTTTTTACCTACTCAGCACTCTTCATAAAAGTGAGATACTCCCAACAAGTGCAAATATCTTGACCTCTACTTTCGACTCTAGTGACATCTCCCGCCACTGAACGGAGTACCGTTTCAGTGGGGGCTTCCAAGACAATCCGGCTACCGCTTAGGAGGCTCTTGGCTTTTGAGAACGGAATGCCCTACCGCTCTATTCTTTATATTTATCGCTGCATTATGATCGCGGTCAAGACTACACCCACAACCAGGGCAATCATGCCATCTTTCATGCAGTTTTTTGGGAACTTTCACCCCACAACTAGAACAATCTTGACTCGTGGCAGATGCTTTAACTGGGATAACACATAATCCAGCGTTTTCGGCTTTGATTTGTAGTATCGACAGAAAGCTTGACCATCCAGCATCAAGAATAGACTTTGCTAATCGTGTTCGTGCAAGTCCTTTGACGTTCAAATCTTCAACCGCAATAACATCGTATTTTTTCAACAAATTGTTCGCGGTTTTGAAATGGAAATCTTTTCTTTTATCTATTCGTCATCGACCAACGTTTCTGAATAACCTGCGGTTATTGTCGCTTGTTGGTCAATTCCTCATTGCCCACCTTATATCCCGCCACTGACCTGGGTACAGGTTCAGTGGGGGACTTACGGTGTAAAGTTAACTAAAAAACCCAGTTGCTATACGAAACTGGGTTAATAAAGTTATGGGGATATTTTTTTGTTTAATCTAGAAAACCCATCAGGCTTTCAGAATTGTCAATCTCATTTGGTGCTATCGGACGGTTGCCAAATGTGGAATAGCTTTCAGAAATTGCCAATGAGCTTGAGGCAATTGGACGAATCCCAGAGAGATTTATACTTTCAACAACTTGGAATGTATTAGCACCAATTGGGCGAATACCCATTGCGTTATAGGTTTCAACTACTTCCAAGGTACTGATGCTAACGGGACGTACCCCAGCAATTGAGAGTTTTTCAGCAACTTCTAAGTCGCTAGGGCCTATAGGACGAATTCCAGAAATGGCTAGTGTCCCAGAAGCTCCCACTGGCAGTTCAGTAACTTCCTCGACTTTATCTGCATTCAAGCTCTGGTCTTGTTGATTTTCAACTCCCTCTGTAGCTTCCCCTGGAGACTTGGCATACTTTTGCCGAGAACTGGTTGCTTTGCCAGCGTTACTAATAGTCATAAACGAAGACCTCTGGTTTGTTAATTGAATTTTACAATAATTAAGGAAAGATGAAATTTTTTTCCCATATACTCTAGAGTTTAACCTTAATAAACCTCATATAGATATAAGAATCTTTAAAACAGATACATAAGTAAATTTAAATTAATAAGTTTTGTAAAAATTTATTACTAATTTTTTAGTCTAACAAGCCAGCTACAATGGATACAGGGCGGAATCATCACCATGAGATAGGGTATTTACAGCAAAACTGTATGACAGAATTTTGTCTTCAAGCTCCCTTTAGTCCCACAGGCGATCAACCACAAGCGATCGCTAAACTTTCTGCTAGTATCCAATCAGGCAATCGTTACCAAACTTTATTAGGAGCCACTGGAACTGGTAAGACATTTTCGGTAGCAGCAGTTATTGAGAAAATTGGCAAGCCTACTTTAGTTCTGGCGCATAATAAAACCCTCGCTGCCCAGCTTTGTAACGAGTTACGAGATTTCTTTCCCAACAACGCAGTTGAGTACTTTGTTAGCTACTACGATTACTATCAGCCAGAAGCGTATATTCCCGTTACCGATACTTATATTGAAAAAACAGCAGCGATTAATGATGAAATAGATATGTTGCGGCATTCAGCGACGCGATCGCTTTTTGAACGCCGTGATGTCATTGTCGTTGCTTCCATCAGCTGCATCTACGGTTTAGGAATGCCAGCAGAATATCTAAAAGCTGCCATCTCTCTTCAGATAGGTATGGAAGTAAATCAACGCCAAATTTTACGGGATTTGGCAAATGTTCAATATAGTCGCAACGACATCGAAATGGGTCGGGGAAAATTTCGCGTCCGGGGTGATGTCTTAGAAATTGGCCCAGCTTATGAAGACCGAATTATTCGCGTTGAATTTTTTGGTGATGAAATTGACGCAATTCGTTATATTGACCCGGTGACAGGTGAAATTCTCAAAAGCTTGGAAGCGGTAAATATTTACCCTGCACGTCACTTTGTCACCCCAGAAGAACGGTTAGAAGTAGCTTGTCATGACATTGCAGCCGAGTTAAAACAGCAAAAATTAGACTTAGAACAAACTGGGAAATTATTAGAAGCGCAACGTATAGATCAACGTACACGCTATGACCTAGAAATGCTACGCGAAGTAGGTTACTGCAACGGCGTTGAGAACTATTCCCGTCACTTAGCAGGAAGACAAGCTGGAGATCCACCAGAATGTTTAATTGATTATTTTCCGAAAGATTGGCTATTAGTTATCGATGAATCTCACGTTACTGTACCCCAAATTCGTGGGATGTATAACGGCGACCAAGCGAGAAAAAAAGTTTTAATCGATCATGGATTTCGTCTTCCTAGCGCTGCTGATAATCGTCCTTTAAAAGCCGAGGAATTTTGGCAAAAGGTGAATCAATGTATTTTTGTTTCAGCAACTCCCGGAAATTGGGAATTAGAAATTTCTGAAGACCATGTAGTTGAGCAAGTGATTCGACCAACTGGGGTGGTTGATCCAGAAATTTCTGTGCGTCCCACAGAAGGACAAATTGATGATTTGTTAGGAGAAATTAAAGATAGAGCCGATCGTCATGAACGAGTGTTAATTACCACATTAACCAAGCGGATGGCGGAAGATTTAACCGAATATTTGCAAGACCACGGTATCAGGGTACGGTATTTACATTCCGAGATTACTTCTATTGAGCGCATTGAGATTTTGCAGAACTTGCGCGAGGGGAAATTTGATGTTTTGGTTGGTGTGAATTTACTGCGGGAAGGTTTAGATTTACCCGAAGTTTCCTTAGTTGCAATTATGGATGCAGATAAAGAAGGTTTCTTGCGAACCGAGCGTTCCTTAATTCAAACTATTGGTAGAGCCGCGCGTCACGTCCAGGGACAAGCAATTTTGTATGCCGATAACATGACAGGTAGCATGATTAAAGCTATTGATGAAACAGACAGGCGGCGTGGGATTCAAACGGCACATAATCGACTGCACGGAATTACACCGCAACCGATTGTGAAAAAATCAAGTAATGCGATTTTGGCTTTTTTAGATGTATCTCGGCGGTTGAATGCAACTGACTTGAAAGTTGTAGATGAACATCTAGATGAACTGTCATTAGAACAGATTCCCCAATTGATTACTCTGTTAGAAGCGCAGATGAAAGAAGCCGCGAAAAAACTGGAATTTGAAGAGGCGGCAAAATTGCGCGATCGCATCAAACATCTGCGGGATAAAATTCTGGGACATTAGTGCTTTGTTCATTACGGCTTTTGTCCATTAAGGTAAGGGATTTGCGAAAAAATAAAGTACCAGGGGAACTGCTGTTTTCATGCTCACGTCAGCCTAAGAAAGTTCTTTTGGTGCGATTCGTTTAACCGTCCCATAAGCTAAAAACGCTTATGGGACGGTTAACCCAGTCATTGAAACTGGTGATAACTGATTACATTTATGGGTGAACCGCCGTGCGATAAGTCCCATCCCTCAAGTGCTGAGGTGAAAGCATAACCCCCAATACGGTTCGGATAAGGTTTTTTGATGACAAGCCTGATTATTAGACATGTCCAGAAATTAAATATGCTTTACCCATAACCCTTGTAGAGACGTAGCAGTGCTACGTCTCTACATTGTTTTTCGGAGATGTCTATTGTAGAGACGGCGATTTATCGCGTCTCTTGCCTTAACCGAACCGTATTGGCATAACCCCTAGTTCGTTTGGGTAGCAACCAACAGGTTAAAGCGGGGTTAAAAGGTAACTTTTAAGTTGCAAAAGCGAATATTTCAAGCGAGTGAACGAGGCGATGTTAAAGCAGTTCGTAAACTTCAAATAAGAAACAAAAAGGTATTTGTCCTCACTGTGGTTTGTATTTCACAAGTACAGACATTGTAGAAGTTGATCATATTAAACCAACATCATTAGGTGGAAAAGACATCTATGATAACCTACAACTTTTACACAAACATTGTCACGACATAAAGACGGCTCACGACGGTTCTTTAATCAAGAATCACGACAATAACCCGTTTTTGAATCGTACCTATAACAAAGGTGGAAGTATCAAGGAGCCGTGTGAAGCGAAAGTTTCATGCACGGTTCTGAAGGAGAGGTCAGGAGGGCAACTTCCTAATCGACTCTAACTGGACTCTTCAGAAATCCCCGTCGCTTTAGCGCGGGGAAGCTTAAGCGTATTGGTCTATCAATTACGTAAATTTTGTGTAAAGAGCTACAACTAGCTGCTTTTAGCACGGAATATTAAATTTACACTGTCATCTGTTTAACTTTATATATATAGGAGCAATGAATTTGGTATATTTCATCATTTGTCTATACCAAAATCTACGGTATAAAGAGAATAGACCAAACACCTGAGTAAAAGATACTATAATGACGAAAAACTATGTTATTGCTTCTAATTACAGTCAGTTTGGCCAAATTTCGTCAATAAAAACGAAATATGTAGCTTTTCTGTAGTTGACTAGTGCTAGATTTAAGTTACTCTTAAAGCGGATCGCTTCTTGTAAGAATCTACCCTGACAGAAGTGTATAAAGATATAGTTAAATTTAGCAATTCTGTCCGAGATTTTGAATTTGCAAACTGAATAGTTTGATACGGCCCTCAAAACCCCGATCCACTACCCTAAACAAGGTAGTCAATTAACGACTCAATATTATTTGTCTGGTAATTGTAGTGAATAGTTTACAATACCAGTGGATGAGAAAATCTAAAGAAAATATAAAAGAGACTCAAATAACTGTGGTGTCTGGAGGACAAAAGTGTTTCTGAGACTAGCACATCAACATCGACAATTCGTCCAAGACTTGGTAATGAACCTGCAAGCATTGGCGGTTGTACTTGAGCGGCGTGGGTATCCTGCGTCCTGCTACACCTGTGGCGACCAAATGAATAGTGCATCGTTTATGGTTAGCTTGGGTGATAACCATCTAATTCGGTTTTTAGTGTCCGATTACGGGATCACTTGGACGGAAATGCGGGATGACCGCGAATTAATGAAGCTAGAAGGTGCGGAAGCAATTAGCCAATTAGACGAACTGGCTAATCTTGTCAAGAAATCTATGCAAACTGATACAGGCTCTAAAACTCTTGCCAAGAAGTATTAAGGTTCCAAAGATCGATGGCAAGTTAGAAATTGATTATCGGTAACTGGTAATCGGTAATAGTCGCTTAGTTAGCGATCGCTCTTACCATTCTCCATTACCATTAAGTGATTGGCTTGTAGCTTGCCCATCGCAAATTTTTTGTATTTTCCAAAACCTCACAAGCCGGATTTTGAGCCTTTAGCTAGAAGGTGTTAAAACACACCAAAGTCAGAGTTTGGGTAATTGGGCACTCCTATTTTCCCAAAATGCTGACGGTGTTTTGATAAATCTGGCAGTAGCGGCGATATACCTAAAGTCCATTGCCAATCAAAATAAAAAGTGCCCAATAATATGGGTGACTAAAGTTACTAACTGCTGCTACAGGTGCCTTGTGACTGAGAGACTTCCAGTTTCCATTAATCAATGATACTTGAGCTTGTCGTAAAGCTTCAGCTTTAGTCAGCTTATCAGTAGAAAGAATGCCATAAAAAGCACTCATAAGTGCTTGTGTACCACCATCATCCACAGACCACAAAGAGGCGATCGCGGCTCTAGCGCCGGTTAGCTGCATCTGATAGCCAAAGCCCAAGATTTCCTCACCGTATTAAACTCAACGAGGTTGTCACCAACCCCGTTGGTCTTCAAAACCGTGCATGAAAGTTTCCCTTCACACGGCTCCTCAATGGTTTGGTGCTTGTTACATGGTTGATCAGTCTTCTACCCTGGAGACTTTCCGCGAGGTTTGGGTGGTTGGGCTGGAGTACCAATCACTGCAAAAATGCTTCCCATCGCCTGGGCAACCCAACGAGCGGGTCATTTTGTCTGATGACTTTTGCCCTTGGTATTGGGTTATCGAACTGGTGGAGAAACTGGGGCAGTTATGAATAAAGTTAAAAATGATGAGCAAGGAACAAATAACTGGTAAATCTTAACTCATAACTTGTAACTTCTAACTCCTAACTTTATTTTTAACTCCTAACTAAAAAAAATTATGATGGAACTGCTGCAACAAGTACGGGTCATTGATCCGGTTTCTGAAATCGATGAACTCTTTGATGTAGTGATTACTGATGGTTATATCAAAGCAGTAGCTTCGCACATTTCTGACATTAGTCCCGATACTAAAATCAGAGATTGTCAGGGATTAGTTCTGGGGCCTGGGTTGGTGGATTTGTACAGCCACTCTGGGGAGCCTGGTTTTGAAGAACGGGAAACTCTTTCGTCTTTTTTACAAGCTGCTGCTGCTGGCGGCTTTACCAGAGTTAGCATTTTACCCGATACATCCCCAGCTATTGATAACCCTGCACTTGTGGCACAGTTGCAGAAGAGGAGAGGTGGGGGGATGGGGGAGATGGAGAAAATTAATTTGGTTCTCCCTGTTTCTCCTCTCCCCCTGCTTCATATCTGGGGTGCTATCACCCTTGATGTTGCTGGGAAGCAAATGACGGAATTGGCAGATTTAGCGTCGGCTGGAGTTATTGGTTTTACAGATGGTAAGCCGTTAGAAAATTTGGCGTTGGTGCGAGGAGTGTTAGAGTATCTCCAGCCGTTGGGGAAACCAGTAGCATTTTGGCCTAGCGATCGCCAATTAACAGCAAATGGTGTCATGAGAGAAGGGCCAGATGCTCTCCGTTTCGGTTTACCTCCAATACCTGCCAGCGCTGAAACAACTGCGATCGCAGCAATGCTTGAATTGGTTGCAGCAATCGGTACACCAGTCCATATTATGCGCGTTTCCACTGCTCGCAGCGTGGAATTAATCGCCTCAGCTAAGGCGGCTGGTTTACCAATCACCGCCAGCACCACCTGGATGCACCTTTTACTAGATACAAAAGCAGTTAAGAGTTATCACACTAGCTTGCATTTAGACCCACCTTTAGGTAATTCTCGCGATGTGGTGGCGTTGCGTGCAGGAGTACGTACAGGTGTGATTGATGCGATCGCTATTGACCACACACCCTACAGCTACGAAGAAAAAGTCCAAGCCTTTGCCGAAGCACCAGCCGGGGCAATTGGTTTAGAGTTAGCATTACCTTTGCTGTGGCAATATCTCGTTGAAACTGAAGAATTTACAGCTTTAGAATTATGGCGGGCATTGAGTGCCAGTCCAGCAGGGTGTTTAGGGCAGAAAGTAAGTGCGATTCTACCTCATAAAGCAGCGGAACTGACTTTATTTGATCCCCAACAAACCTGGAAAGTCGAACGGAAAAGTCTTTATACACTTTCACAAAATACACCTTGGTTAGGACAACAGTTAAAGGGTCATGTTGTGCAAACTTGGTGTTAAAAATGTAAAATATTCTGACATTGGGGATTGGGGATTGGGGATTGGGGAAGAAAATATGATTAAGATTTGCTTGGGGTCTGAATCCCAATTCAAATCTTACAGCAGTTTTCTTTTACATGACGTACAAAACTATGGGTTTTGAGGCAGGAGGTAGGAGGCAGGAAGTAGAAACTTTTTATTAGCATTATCCTATCGGGTAAGCGAGTTACCCTCTGTCTTTCTGAGTCTCAATGTACCGCTTCACTGCTTCTTCCGAGACTCCGCCAACAGACGAGTAGAACGTGCCATCACTCCACATTCCTGAACCCCAAAAGCGACGTTTTTTAAGGTCTCTGATGTTAAGGGTTCAGTTTCCAAGTGTGCCTTCTGCTTTGTCACAAACAGTGCGAGATAACGCACTTGAGGCTATTAAGTCCACCAAATTTAAAAGCGTTCCCAAGAAAAAACCAACATCAGGATTGAGGTAATACAATCGTCGTAAGCTCCAGCAAAAAGGCACTCGCAGTGCCAAGCGTCGAATGAACGCGATGTCTGGTCGTGAGAAGCGGTTCATGCGGGATACGAATCATTGTGTGAGTAAAAAGCTAGCCAACCAACCCTTAATTGCAGTCTTTGTGCTAGAGGACTTGTCCAGTATTCGCACTCAGCGACGGGGCAAGAAAATGAATAAATGGTTGGGTAGCTGGGCGTTCTATCAGCAAGAGCAGTTTTTGTCCTACAAAGCAGAAGCACTGGGCAAACGAGTAGTCCACCAAGACCCTCGATTCACATCCCAAAAGTGCAATATCTGTAAGCACATTTGCAGGACTTATCGCCATAAGTCTAGATTCCATTGCAAAAACTGTGGACATCGGACACACGCTGACTGGAATGCTGCTAGCAATGTCAGGGATGACTACATTCTCTCCTCTACCCAAGGGACGGAGGAGCAGGCATCAGTCAATATGCCGTATGTTTCAGCCGAGTCTCTCGGTTAGTTACAAGCCCCATCACAACAGTGGGTGGGGCGGTTGACGTCTGAATTTTGATTCCTGCATCTTGTACCTCATCTATTTAAAAATTGCTGTAAGAGTCACCAGAGTACAACCAGTCCCCAATCCCTAGTCCCCAATCCCCAATCCCCAATCCCCAGTCCCCAGTCCCCAATTCAAACTCATAGAATAGAAATAAAGCTTATAATACATTACGCTGATTAAGCAGAATTGCCCATGACCGAAAACGACTCATGATACAGAGCAACTAAATTTATGATGTTGTTGGCGAATTGATAGGGGGTTTAACCCATTAGCCCCAATCCATTGGCAAGTTCTTTAATAAGAGTGCGTTTCAACGCACAGTAGCTCTTAGCCCGCAATTTATTGCAGGGCGGGAAAGCAACGCTAAACTAAGGCTTTAAGGGCGAGGGGTTTAACCCATCATGAATTGACCAACAACATCATTTATTTATGGGGATCATTAATTTTGAATTTTGAATTCGGAGCGAAGCGACGTGACCACTTCTAAACGCCAATACCACATCACTACTTTCGGTTGTCAGATGAATAAAGCTGACTCAGAGCGCATGGCTGGCGTTTTGGAAGAAATGGGCTTTGAGTGGTGCCAAGACCCAAATAATGCAGATGTAATTCTCTACAATACCTGCACAATTCGAGATAATGCGGAACAAAAGGTATATTCTTACCTGGGCAGACAAGCGAAGCGCAAACATGAACAGCCAGATTTAACCCTCATCGTGGCTGGTTGTGTTGCCCAGCAAGAAGGAGAAGCGCTGTTGCGGCGAGTGCCAGAATTAGACTTGGTAATGGGGCCACAACATGCCAACCGTCTTAAAGATTTGCTAGAGTCGGTGTTTGAAGGCAACCAAGTTGTAGCAACTGAGCCAGTTCACATTATTGAAGATATTACCCAGCCGCGACGAGATAGCAAAGTAACTGCTTGGGTAAATGTGATTTACGGCTGTAACGAACGCTGTACCTATTGTGTAGTTCCCAATGTGCGCGGTGTCGAACAATCTCGCACCCCGTTAGCTATCCGGGCTGAAATGGAAGAATTAGGACGGCAAGGTTACAAAGAAATTACTCTACTCGGTCAAAATATTGATGCTTACGGGAGAGATTTACCCGGAGTGACAGCAGAAGGTCGGCATCTGAACAACTTTACAGATTTGCTTTATTACGTCCATGATGTGCCGGGGATTGAAAGGCTAAGATTTGCGACTAGTCACCCCCGTTATTTTACTGAGAGATTAATTCAGGCTTGTGCTGAGTTGCCCAAGGTGTGTAAACACTTCCACATTCCCTTTCAATCTGGGGATAATGAACTTTTAAAGGCGATGGCGCGGGGTTATACCCATGAGAAATATCGCCGGATTATCGATACCATTCGGCGGTATATGCCAGATGCCTCCATTAGTGCTGATGTCATTGTCGGTTTTCCTGGGGAGACAGAAGCACAGTTTGAGAATACCCTCAAACTGGTGGAAGATATTGGCTTTGATATGTTGAATACAGCAGCATATTCACCACGTCCAGGGACACCAGCCGCTTTGTGGGACAATCAGCTTAGTGAAGAAATAAAAAGCGATCGCCTCCAACGGCTCAATCATTTAGGAAACTTGAAAGTAGCAGAGCGATCGCAACGTTACTTTGGACGCATTGAAGAAGTTTTAGTAGAAGACCAAAATCCTAAAGATCAAACCCAGGTAATGGGACGCACTGGTGGTAATCGTTTGACCTTTTTTAGTGGCAACATCAAAGAACTCCAAGGGCAATTAGTGAAGGTAAAAATTACTGAAGTTCGACCTTTTAGCTTGACGGGTGAACCAGTTGCTTTAATGCCAGTTACTCAAAAACTGACTTCCACACTTTGAGCATTAAATGAGCATTATGGTAAATAGCAGCAAAACACCGACGGGTAAGGCTAAAAAGGGACTGGTGACTATCAGACCTGACGCGGGGTGCATCAAGGCTTGCTTCCCTCGTGCGCCGTTCCCAGGCGAAAAAAACCAGGTGAAAAAGGCAGTAGGTATTCCACTAGTTGATGGTTGGGAAGGCAAGGTTAGCCAGTTGCAGAGTCGATTGCAGCTTGAATTAGATGAAGGGAAGCTAGCCAGAACCTTCCTCTGTTCTAACTTTTTTATTTAATTAGTATTGTTCCATCTATTACCCCAGGGTAAGCGCATCTCAAACCCTATTGACACGGTAGTTTTGGGGTTCAACCAAAGCACAAATAAGTTCAAAATTACTACACTGAGCCAAGGGGTGGGATTGACATTTTCGTATTTATGTGGCTGAAAATATAAAAAGCTATTTGACCCATGTTTTTTCAATCATTTACGACAAATCGTCCTATTTTGAACGAAAAATTGATATTTAGATAGAGTTTAAAGCTTTTTGTCTGTATCAAGGGCTACATAATTAGATGCGCTTACCCTGTCTATTACCCCTACTACTCTGTTAAGTCAATAGTAATATCTAATTTAAAATTGTCAACAAAAAGGGTTAGAAATATTTCTAACCACCAAGCTATTAAGGGGAATATCAAAATGAATTTGACAGACCACTAGTAGTAGTGAATAAATTAAGTTTAAAGAAAGTACTTTTCCACACATCTAATAAATATTTCCACACCCATTGCCAAGGCAGTTTCGTCAAAATCAAACCGAGGATGATGGTGAGGATATGCTAAATCTTTCGCTGGGTTAGCAGAACCCAAAAAGAAATAACAACCAGGAAGCTCTTCTAAGAAGAATGACATATCTTCAGCAGCCATAGTTTGACATTCTGGTACAACACCTATAGAAGTTTCTACCACTTCTTCGGCTACAGATCGCACCAGTTCTGCTATTCTAATATCATTAATTACGGGTGGATAAAGTGACCAGTATTCTAAGTCATAATTCGCACCATAACTCTGACAAATTCCAGCAATAATCTGCTCAACACGCTCTTTAAAAAAGCCTTTTAAACTAGGATTGAAATACCTGACAGTTGCACTCATTCTCGCTGTATCAGCAATCACATTACGCTTAGTTCCCGCATGAAGTTCACCCACTGTCACCACTGCCGAATCAATGGGATTCACATTTCGAGCGACAATGGTTTGCAAAGCATTTACGATTTGGGCAGCAACAACAACAGAGTCAACAGTTTGATGAGGTAGTGCGCCGTGTCCACCTTTGCCCAAAATTGTGCAGTTGAAGCACTCCACAGCTGCCATCATTGCTCCAGCACGCACACCCACTGTTCCCAAAGGCAAATTATTCCACAAGTGCAAACCAATAATCGCGTCAACATCAGGATTTTTCAGGACTCCAGCTTCAATCATCGGCTTTGCGCCTCCTGGTGATTCTTCCGCTGGCTGAAAGATAATTTTCACCGTACCAGAGAAGTCTTGCCGATGCTGCTGGAGATAATAAGCTGTACCTAAAGCGATCGCTGTATGTCCATCATGTCCACAAGCGTGCATTACTCCATCATGCTGCGATTTATACGGTACTTCGTTGAGTTCTTGGATTGGCAAAGCATCCATATCTGCCCGAATCGCTAAAACTTTGTTCGTGGGGAGTTTGTTACCTTTGATCGTGGCAACAATGCCAGTGTGGGCAATGCCAGTTTTATGCTCAATCCCCCATTCTTGCAGCTTTTGTGATACAAACTCAGCTGTCAGTTTTTCTTGAAAACCCAACTCTGGTTGTTGATGCAATCGCCGCCGCCACTCTACTAATTGCGGTTGCAATGAACGGATCGCTAGTCGAATGCGAGATAGGTCAACAGAAGAGGGATTAGGAAAGGTAGAAACCATTATGAATACAAACTAGTTTAAGTACAGCTAACTTAGTTTATTTTCCCAGTTTATCGTCGGGAATGGGGAAGAATCAGCATCAGCATCTTCTTAGGGACTTCCAACAAATAAATTATCCAATCTTGTAGTTGAGTATTTTTTATTTGGAAGTCCCTTAAAACGCTTTGGGATTTGGGGAAGTACCAATGGAAAGCACTATTTTTTCTTCAGCTGGCTTTTCTAAGAAATTTTCGGATAGTAATTTGGTCAAGGCATCAGGGTGTAGTTGCCAGTTTAATAATCCCGATAACCCCATAACCAAGCCAAATAGAGTTGGAACTAAGGCGGCGTAGAACAACCATTTTTTCTGAGATAAAGATGTAATGGCAAATAGGGAGACAGAGAGCGATAAGGAGGCATCAGCTAGATCAAACTGGTCGTCATGATAATTAAGCTGGTCATAGGTTGTTTGATCTTGTTCGGCAATTACCTTCTGTTGCTGCTTTTTCTGGTCTTCTTTATCAGCAATGCTTTGATAAGCGGCAATCTGTTTTTCATAGTCAGCCCTCACAGCAGCAGGTTGAGAAAGAGATTGCAATTTGAGTTGCGTCACATTTGATTTGGCTATTTCTTCACGAATATTACGAGCCTGGTATAATGCCCAATCATCAATTTTATTTGCTTGAGCTTGCTGCATTGCCTGAACTATATTATCGTCTTTGATTTTGCAGATGCCAATAAAAGTTGCTATCAATGCAACTGCAATTGCTACAGCACTATTTAGACGGCTTTTGCGTTTTTCACGGTTAGCTGGCGTTTCCGGTTCATCGTCGTCCTCCCCAAGCAGGTCAATTGGGTTTATGTCCATATCGTTATACCAATTTCACTTAAATATAAAACAAGGGTTGCAGTGCCGAGAAACTTTTGTATTCTTCATGTGACACCTCTGCTCCCAGTTCTTTGTTCCGATACTACTGATACTCTGAGTAGCACACTAGCCACAGCAATGGGCAAAGTATCTATCAATCAAGCTAACATCAGTTGCAAAGAACTAGAAAGAATTTACTGTTAATCAAACAAATACCGACAAATTAACTTATGTCAGTGACGTTTCTGTGACTCAGATATGGCACTTGGATGACAAATGCCCAATTCACAGTGTCAGTGTCAGTGTTTCCCAATCTAAATCTGATGCTACTTGAGCAAGTTTATCTAAATCAGTCAGGTTATCTAGATAAGGCAAGCAGCCTAAAACTGGTGTGTTGGTGAGTGATTGAATCAATTGGGGTGGTGTCCAATCGGCTATTTCTGCATCTGTTCGGGGTTGTACGCAGTTCAGAACAATACCTTTGAGATTGACGCGCGATTGTCTAGCTAATGCTACATTTGCCACTGCTTGAGCGATCGCACCTAATCTCACTGGTACCACTAATACCGTTGGTAAACGCCATTCCCCTGCCAAATCAGCTACCGTTAATTCCTCAGTTATTGGTGAACCCAACCCTCCCAAGGCTTCTACAAGCACAAAATCACGATGCGATCGCAATTTCAACAAAGCTTGCCACACCAATGCTAAATCTATTTGGCGATTTTCCCGTGCTGCTGCGATGGGAGGGGCTAGAGGTGCTTGAAAATACAAAGGTGTAATTTCTTCAGCAGATTGTTCTAGCACAAATAGCTTTTGATACCACTCGCGATCGCCAATTCCTGATTGGATCGGTTTCATGATTCCCCAGCTACGCTGCGGGTAATATTTTTGCCAATAGGCTGCCAATGCTGTCGTTAAAACAGTTTTACCAGCTTCCGTATCAGTTCCAGTAATCAGTAGTGTGTTTAACATTAATTTCTTTGACCAGAAAATGGTTGTGTTCCATCAGTCGGCGGCAAAGTTGGCGTTTCAATAGTGGTGGGAATTGGTAAGGGTGTTTCTTTGGGTATTGGCAAGGGTGTCTCTGTAGGAATCGGTAAGGGTGTCTCTGTGGGAATCGGCAAAGGTTTCTCTGTGGGAATCGGTAAGGGTGTCTCTGTGGGAATCGGCAAAGGTGTTGGTTTGACTGATTTTTCTAATGCAACATTCAGGTTGTAATTGCTTTCGGTAACTCCTGGAACCAGAGTTAACTCAATAGTATATCTACCAGTAACTAGCAGTATGCCTTGATATGCTGTTACTTGTTGGGCATTAATATCAATTGGTTGTTGATTGGGACTGAAGACTGTTAACAAAATGTTGCTTCCTGGGTCAAGAAACGCAGTTAGCTTGTCACCTTTGTGCCCAAAAAAAGTGTACCTGATGATTTGATTTGTTTTCAGAGTATCGTTAACCGTGGCTGTGTTATTAGATGCTCCTAGATTGAGGCGTTTACTAGGTACAACAGATTGATTGCTGGTGGGTGTAGGTGTGGGTGTGGGTGTAGATATAGGTGTAGTGCCACCAGGAATCACTGGTGAAGGGAAATTTTGTGGAAGCGTTTCAATTGGTGTTTTCGGCTGACTGCGGATGGAACTTACCAGCGCCCAAGAACCGAATCCGGCGATAATCACGACAGCGCTGCCAATTGCGGTAATCGCTAAGGGATTATCCAAAATTGAGTTAGTGGTGCTTGGTGGAATCACAGGATTGGGTTTCTGAGGCGAAGCTGGTGGTGGTACTAAGTCAGGACGGCGACCAACAGCCATTGTCTGTAAGTTGGACACATTCAGAGGGGGAAGACTGGGTTGCTGTAAAGGTTGGAGTGCTTGAAATACACTAGCAGCACTTTGATAGCGATCGCTCGGTATATGATTCAACATACGATTCAACACTACAGCAAATCGTGGATTCACTTTTACCCACCGCTGCCAATTCCAAGTTAGTTGGTTTTCATCAAATAAATCCTTTGGTTCTTTACCAGTCAGCAAAACGATCGCGCTTACCGCTAAAGCATACAAGTCACTACTAGGATAAGCTCCCCCTGTTTGCATTTGTTCACTAGGAGAGTAGCCTAATTTCCCCACAGTAGTTTCTGGCAGGGCACTATCTGGCGATCGTAAACGCGTTGCTAGTTCCTTGACTACCCCAAAGTCAATTAACACAGGTTTCGCGTCACTATCTCGCAAAATAATATTTTCTGGCGAGATATCTCGGTGAATAATCCCTCGACTGTGAATATGCTCTAAAACAGGCAGCAACAACTCTATTAGCTGTAATACTTCCGCCTCTGTAAAAGTTTGACCCACAGCTTGACGTTCAGCTAGCAGAGTCCGGTACGTCTGACCTGCAACGTAGTCCTCCACCAAAAATAAGCGTTGATCTTGCTCAAATCTTTCCCGGAATTTAGGGACTTGTGGGTGTTCGATTTGATATAAAATAGCAGCCTCTCGGTGAAAAAGCTCTTGTGCCTTCTCCCAAGCCAAAGCCCCTGTTGCTGTTGAAGTCAATTCCTTGATCGCGCAAAGTTCGTTAAAGCGCCTCTGATCTTCTGCCAGATAGGTTCTACCAAATCCTCCTTGTCCGAGAATTTGAATTATGCGGTAACGGTTTTGCAAGACAGTGCCAACTGTAATGGGTGGTTGCATGATCGATTGATTGAGTGTAGTAGCAACTGAGGAGGAAGTCACCCACAAAGATTAAGTCCAAGAGGCGACTGACAGTTACCTGCCGCAATATTCTACTATACCTAACAAGTACACCCCCGCCAGAGCAAGGTTGTTTTTTACTCCATAATTTCAGAGCCTCCAATCCCCAATTCAATTTTTCTTCTTGACAAAACGATATATTTTAAAATACGCAAAATCAACTTGAGAATCCAGATTATACAAACGACTCATTTCTCTTTCAACCAATCCTTGAGGAAATTGATAATCACGATTAATTGCGAGGAGAACTGTATGCTTATTATTTGTTAATTTTTCAATTTCTTCAGCAAAGTTTTTATTTAGAATTCCTTCTTTTAAGCGATCCCCCAAATCTCTTCCATCCAGAGTTAGACTGTCACCGTAGTATTCAAATAATCTGGGATTACCAAATAAAAATACAGATTGTGTAGAAGAAGATCGATTTTTTATCAGGTAATGCACAGCAGAGCGATAGTCATCTCTCTGATAGTCTTCATTGAAGTAGTAGTTAAAAAGAGAATAAATATTCATAACTATCAAAAATATGACAGCAATTTGAGCCAACTGAGACACTCCATAGCGCTTTGATGTGATAGGTATTTGACTCAAAGCTGATGGGATAAGTAGGGCAAGTGGTAGCCAAAGATAATAAGAGTGACGCGGTACCCAATTAGTTTTGGCGACTACAGCTAAGAGCAATCCTAGCAAAAATGCTATGATAAAAACAGAAGTAAAAAAGTAGTCAGGATGTTGCTCTCTGCTCTTTTTTTTGTGTATCAATAAAACTCTTACTAAAGCCAATAAAATTATAGTACCGACAATCAATAATAAAAGTAGGTGAGGCCAGTAACGAAGCATAACCTGAACTCTATCGTCACCTCGCAGCTGCTCCATTGAAGGCCCATAGGTTGTCCCCACTAAAAGTCCATTTAACACAAAAAGAATATTTTGGATTATGGGTAATCCCAAACGATTAATTGGAATTGTTTCGGGATCAGTTGCTCCAGGTAAAGTCAGGTGATATATAACTGACGGCAAAGATAAAAATGCAGCAGGAAGCCACCATTGCAACCATTGCTTGAAATTTCTATAGATGGCAATATGAGATATACATAGGGCTGTAGTAAAAAGCCACATAGTAATGTTACTAAAAATCCCTAAGGCAGTAAAAATACTAAACAGTAATTTTGAAGTACCTTGATGAGCTTGATTTTTAACTAATACTTTGCTAAAGAAATATAATTGAAGCGAGGTTATAAACATTGCAAAGGAATAAATTCTTGCTTCTTGGCTGTAGTTAATACAGAAGCAACTGAATGTCAAGATTACCAGAGACCATAAGGCGTGTTTTTTACCATATATCCGCAAAGCAGTAAAGAATATAACAACATTTGAGCCGATACCTAAAATAGTAGAGAGTGAGCGAAGGGCAAATTCACTTTCACCAAATAGCTGACGCCACCCAAACATAACTATAAAGTACAGCGGCTGAAACCTATCACTATTTCCGATGTTTCTAACTCTCGAAATACTCTCTTGAAGAGTCGAGACATCAGAATTAGTTAAGGTCAAGCCTTCATCGTACCAAAGACTCTGGTTTGACAGCATAAAAAAGCGGAGTAAACCACCCAAAAAAATCAATATTAAAATATAGAGATAATATTTAGACCATCTCTGATTTTTGATTGTCATCATAATTTGTTTTACGTCCTGGCACTTTTACTTATTACATAAGTTAGTTTTTTTGAAACAATAGTCAATGTTTACCTAAAGCAATTGCCCAAATACCACTCAACATCAAACCTGCTCCTAACCATTGGGAAATTAAGATTTTTTCTTTCAAAATTACAGACCCAGTAATCATTGTAACTATAATTGTTAATCCTATTACTAATGGATAGGCAACAGATAAATTCAGTTTACCTAAAACTACCACATAAAAAATCGCACTCAAACCATAACTCAAAATCCCTCCTATTAAATAGATATTTAACGGATTTTGTCCTGCTCCTAGTTTCAATAGATTTTGGGCCAGTGTGTTTAACCCCACTGTAATTAAAATCAGCAAGCTAAAAACTATCGGGTTACTCATAGTGAAAATTTACTCAATTTATAAAGTGATATTTTTTGATGAAAAGAGCAATTTAAAAGAAACTCTCATAGCCAGCAGTATCGTCAAAGTCCCAAAGTTCTCCTCCAGATGGATAAGGTATTTGCACCCATTTCCCAGCAAGTTTTTCCCACCATCGGGGCGGGTGCGGTAGGGTGGCAACTTGGATGAAGCCACATCTAAAAAGTAGTGATCCCACGAAATCAGTATGTAAACTATCACCAATGACGAGTATTTGTTTTGCTGGTAGCCTCATATAAGCTGCTGCCTCCTGAAATGCAGGGGGAAAGGGTTTTTTAGCGGGACTGAGCGCTGGAATGTCAAGGCGATGAGACCAATATTTGACGCGATAGCGACGTTTACCATTTGAGAGTATAAAAAATTGCAATCCGGCTAACTTTGCTTGCTTAATCCAATCTTCTGCATAAGGAGATAGGTAGCGATCGTCTTCTGAAACAATAGTGTTGTCTAAATCTAGGATTATCCCTTGAATCTTACAGGTTTTTAGCCACTCAATTTCAATACTTGCCAATGTATAGACTTGTCGTGGTAATTTGTGGGGGTTCTTTTTAAAACCTAGTTGCTTGTTTCCCTTAATGAGCAAGTGCAGCCAGGAGGTAAAGGTGCTGAAGAGTTTTCTGAAAATAGCTGTGGGATTTTTCATCTACAAATTCCGTCAAGTTTCCTCCCATCACGCCTTAGGGACTTCCAATAAATAAATTATCCTTCTTGTGGGGTGGGCAGCGTTTGACTGACTTGTACTGAGCAGTTCGACAGGCTTACTGTCAAACTTGTAGTAGCACTTTCTGGAAGAAAGCTACGCACAGAGAGAGTCTAGTAGAGAAGAGTCGAAGTGTTGCTCTGAGTTCTGCATACCCTGAATATGGTATGGGTGTTCGCGTCGCGGCAGGTAATGCGGATACCCATCAACAAGAAAATTTGAGATTTTTTATTTGGAAGTCCTTTAAGGTACTAATACCACAATTTGAAAGTGTGGATACCAAAGAGTCCAACGGAGAATTGGACGACTAACTGTAGCTCCCATTGATTGAAAAACCTGAACAAGATCGCTACTTCGGCGTTGGTGAACCCATTCTCTTGCCAGTAACAAATCATGAAGCTGATTCATAAAAGACCCAATAATTTTGGATGCCTCAATGTCTTTAATAATCAGCCTTGCTCCCGAATCCATCTGCGAAATTGTTTTACGGAGAAAATCGTCCTGTAATTTTGGAGGAATGTGGTGGAGAACATCAATCATAGTTACAGTGTCATATCCATGCAAATCTGGTGGTGTTTCTTCTGGATGCAAATGCCTAACCTGAAAAATTTCAGATTTCATTGCAAAAGCCTCAGAAGCTTTCACAGCTTCACGTGAAATATCATAACCATGAGCTACTTTTACTGAACGCAATTTTAAAGCCAGATAAAGTAACGCTCCTGTACCGCAGCCAATATCATAAAGACGTGCGCCTTCGGGAATCTTGGCAAGAACCATATCAAGCGGACAGATGAATGGACGATAGCGCGTTTTTAGTGCAGCAAGTCCAGACATTTTTTGACAAGGTAGTTTCATCTCGTCAGCAAGGCTAAAACTATTCATAGAACTTGTTAGGGTAAAACAGTTACAAGCTTGATCGGGCAGACTAACTGCTAGTGGCTTCTTCTGTGAGATTTATTCAATCATCCCTTGCTTTCTCAACCAGAGAATCAAAAAGCATGTGATAATCCAACCAATAACTGTGATTAGTATCGGCAAGTCTTTCAATAAAACTTCTTCTGGGCGTTCACTACGTCCGCCTTGCTCTGGATGATGGTTGTCGCTGTAACCGGCAATCTCTTGAGGGTCACTCAGCAGTTGATAGCGAAAAATTCCATACAACACAAACGGTAAAGTCAGTAGCATCCAAGAGGTGGGCGCTCCATGTAGATAGGGACCGGCACTCCAAAGAGCATAAGTGAGAACTGTGCCGGTGGTGACAACATTTTCCATGCGACCCAGCAAAGGCAAGGAATAGTATTTGAGGACAGAGCGGGGCTTGTTGCCTTTGATTTGTGCTAACCGTAGTTCTGCTTTGCGCTTTTCAATGCCTAGAAATAGCGCCAACATTGCAGTACACATTAAAAACCAAGATGATAAAGTAATACTGGTAGCAGCAGCGCCGGCATAAGCTCGTAGCACAAATCCGGTAGCGATCGCCCCAATATCCAAAATTACCATCCTTTTGAGTCGAAGATTATAGGCAACCTGTAACAGGGCATATCCAGTTATTGCTGCACCCAACTGAGGCGATCGCAACCACCCAAAAATTAGGGCACCACCCAACAGCACCAATGCCATTCCAGTAGCAACACGGATGCTGACTAATCCAGCGGCTATTGGACGCTTACACTTGACAGGGTGTTGACGGTCAGATTCCACATCTACGATGTCATTAATTAAGTAGAAGCCACTTGATGCACAGCAAAATAATACAAATGCCAATAAGCTACCTAGCAGAGATTGCAGATTGATGCTAAATGCGAACAATGGTGCTGCAAACACCACCAGGTTTTTTGTCCATTGTCGTGGTCGCATCGCAGCTAAGTAGTACGCTGACTTCTTGGAATTAGTTGCTATGGCAGTTAAAGATTTTTCTACTACTGAAGTACGCCGAGAGTCCATAAGTATGCCTACCGCTTCTATATCTCAAGAGAATTTAGATTCAACAACTTCGTTTAGATTTATTAATAATAGATTTTTTTAGTAAAAATACTTACAAGGTTTCGCCTAGATCATACTACCTTTATTTTTGTATCAAAAAATTTTTTTTATTTAATCTTTATTCAAGCTTTATCCAATCTTTATCTAAAAACTTGCTTGTACGTAGATGAGTTTTGTACGCTGCTAGCTTCTTTTAGACTTCGCAATTGATTATCGTTTTTATCAATGCGTAATATATAGAACAAAAAACTACATTTGTCCTACTTAATAATAGGTGCTATAGTGTTATGAGAATAAACTCATTAAGTTGTAAATGCTTTACTGCCAGCTATAAATTAAGATAGTTAGAAAAACTTACCACAACAATGTTTAAGCGATTGGGGTTATTTACCTCAAACTAAAAAATTGAACTATAGACCTAGTGGATGAAATTAATGACAGTTAAGCTATCAATACCTTGTTTGCCAAGAAGACTAGATAATTAGCGAATGATAATTTGATAATTTTAGGCATAAATGTTTAAATTTTGTATGGAAGCTTTAACAAAACTCACAGATGTTTTTTTAGGCTGTTTCTCGGTTAAATCTATTAAATCTCTAATGATAATATTACTATGAATGCACATAGAGGATCTGCTGTACTCAGTTCTGCAACTTTCAAAGTGCAACCATCTACAACAGGACTGAACGATAATCATCGTCTGCGGCTGTTTTCTGGCTCTGCCAACATACAGCTGTCTCAAGAAGTCGCTCGTTATGTGGGTATGGACTTGGGGCCAATGATCCGCAAAAGATTTGCGGATGGAGAACTTTACGTTCAAATCCAAGAATCGATTCGGGGTTGTGATGTCTATTTAATCCAGCCATGTTGTCAACCCGTAAACGATCATTTGATGGAATTATTGATTATGGTTGACGCCTGTCGTCGAGCTTCTGCGCGACAGGTAACAGCAGTAATTCCCTACTATGGCTATGCTCGTGCCGATCGCAAAACAGCAGGACGAGAGTCAATAACCGCCAAGCTGGTTGCTAACTTGATCACCGAAGCAGGTGCCAACCGTGTTCTAGCAATGGATTTACACTCGGCTCAAATTCAAGGCTATTTCGATATACCCTTTGACCATGTTTACGGTTCACCAGTATTGCTGGATTATCTAGCAAGCAAACAATTACCCGATCTGGTAGTTGTTTCTCCCGATGTTGGTGGTGTAGCAAGAGCTAGGGCATTTGCGAAAAAACTGGGTGATGCCCCATTGGCGATTATTGACAAACGTCGTCAGGCACATAATGTTGCAGAAGTGTTAAATGTCATCGGCGATGTTAGGGGCAAAACAGCAGTATTAGTGGATGACATGATTGATACTGGGGGCACGATCGCTGAAGGAGCGCGATTACTGCGTGAAGAAGGAGCGCGTCAGGTATATGCCTGTGCAACTCATGCGGTGTTCTCTCCACCAGCGATGGAGCGGTTATCCAGTGGCTTATTTGAGGAAGTCATTGTGACAAATACGATTCCCATACCAGAAAACAATCGTTTTCCCCAACTAGTGGTACTGTCAGTAGCTAATCTGTTGGGAGAAACTATTTGGCGGATTCATGAAGATACTTCAGTCAGTAGTATGTTTCACTAGATTGTCATTCTCATGGCGTAAATTACCTACATTGTCCTCTTTATTGGGGGACAGTGTAAATTTTTAGCAACCCTAAATATAGAGATCCGATTGTCTAATTCCTAACTACTGGTTTCTGTTTATTGCTAACTTCTAAAGGCAGGAAAATCGTCAAAACTTCCCCATAATGTGGACGCTGACGCACAATCAGTTTGCCACCGATCGCCTGAAACAAATGCTTGGTTGCGGCGATATTTAAACTAATCGTACCTGTTTCTGGTTGAAACATCAGCAATTGACCTAGAGCTTTACGAATTGGTGGCGTTGCAGGTGTGGCAGCTTTATTTGAATCTTTGCAGCCGAATTGGGGCGATAATTGTAACTTCAGTTGATCTCCAGCTGGGATAACCTGTACTTGAATATGGCTGCCAGCAGGTAAACTGCGAGTAAAATTTTCCATCAAACCAGTGAGTACCTGATCCAGCATGGTGGGATTACTCACCACTGTTGGTAGTTGCTGAGGTAAAACAACATTTAAAGTTAAGTTCCGCCGATGTGCTGCTTGTTCCCAACGGGGAATACTCTGCTGCAACACTTGATCTAAAGACATCGGCGTGAGTTGAGTTTTTGATGATTTTGCCGAGGTAGTAGTTTCCAGTTCTGCTGCCTTAAACAGCAATTCCATGCGGTCAATTTGCTCGGTACATTCGTGATCGATAATTTTTAAGCGATTGATCACACTAACATCTAAGTCTCGCCGCTTCAACAATAGACGAGTCATGGTGCGAATAGTTGTTAGAGGTGTGCGAACTTCGTGAGCGAAGGCTTGGAGCAATTCTACATCAGGATTTGGGGATTGGGGATTGGGGATTGGGGATTGGTTATTCTCCTTGTCCACCTTATCCCCAGTCCCTAGTAAAGAGTCCCTAGTTTCTTCTGGTTCTGTGAATTTTTGAAGTAACAACTGGCTAAACTGAATCATGATCCGGTAGTCTGGTGCTACCGGGGAATACTGTTCTACTAATGCGTCCAAGCGGGCGAAAAATTCTGGATTAGCCAGCATTACCCGTGCCCCTAGCGATCGCCAAGCCTGCTGCACTACTTCTGGCTCAAAAGAAAATGAAAAGGTTTTTTTACCGTTTTTGTGGGTTGCTAAAACCAGTACTAATCTAAATTTATCTGTAAAAACCAAGCAAAATTGTTCTGCCCCTAGCGGATCGGCAGGTAGTAAGGGAAGTACTGATTCATGGGGAGCAATTTCTTCATTTACATGCGCGTTGGTGTAACCCGCAGCAGACATCACACCTGGCATCTGAAATGGCATTAGTGCCAAGGGGTTAAATGGTTTTGCCGTAAAAGTTACTGTTTGTAAACTTTGAATCAGTTTTGCTTGACTAAATAAGGGTGCTGGTGCGGCTAAAACTAATCCTTGGATTGTGTCAACTGAAACAGATGCTAAAGTATTTAATAGCAAATGTTCTGTCGCTGCGAGGCTGACACGCCATTGCTGCTCTGCTTTAGCAGGTGAAGATTCAGCCACACTTGATTGATTTTCAGCCAAGATTTCGCTCAGGCTTGGCAATATCCATTCGTACACAGGTTTTCACCCCTTAATTCAAGAGCGACTAACAGCGTCTAGGGTAGACATTTCACTACTACCTAAGAGGTTATAGCTATTTGTGTACTGATGACAGTGGTAGAACCGAACAATTCGGGGGAAATTTCCCCTAACTGCGATCGCAGTTCTGACTTTTCACGGTATCTGGAAAAACTCTCTCCTAAAAGGCTACGGTATACACGGAAGTCTTTGAGGGATTGAAATCGCTACTACACCAGCAAAGTCCACCTCCGTGGACTAATCCAAAATCAAGGGTTTTTAACCTGTGTTCGCCCTTGGCTATCTTGCTCAAACAAATAATTTGAATCGTGCTAGCTGGTTTTCAATAGTTCCTGTGAGGATTTTATTCAGTTCTGTGGTATCTTGGAATTGCAAAATTTGCTGTGTGGGTAAGTCGAAAGAAAATTGCCCTTCAAAGTCTGGGCGTTGCATTTGCGCTAATAAAATCTGTTCAGATCGCTTACTTTGGATGGCATAGCCAATTTCAATACAGACATTCGGACTGGGAATTAATTGGGGGATTTCTTTACCATCAATAATCGCAATGGGCGTGGTGTCAGCGATAAATAACAAACTCTTACGGATTTTTCGCATGATTGTGCGGTTAATTCGTAGAGGTGCGCCACTGGCACGAGAGGATTCTACTAATGTTAGGGGAAGGCGCGATCGCAAGTTTAAACTTTCCAAACTTTTTCGCAGTTCTTCTCTGAGAGCATCTGTCGCTGCGGCATACTCAGTTTGAGAAGATAAAAAAATCGTTGGTTCTAACTGAGCCAACACTGCTTGCTTAGTAAAATAAATTTCATGGCTAATTAAGTCAATGTTAGAGACACAATAGCCACCACTACCTTCAATATAAAATTCAATATTTTCCCCTTCCAGATAGCGCCCAAACCAAGTTGATTTCTTTACTTCATCACTTTCTTCCAAAAAGTCTGCTCGCAATGCTGATTTCAACAGACTTTTTTTGCTTAAGCGAATGTCTGGCGGACGTTTTTCCAGTTCTGGAATCGGCTCATAATCCTGTAGATACCACGCCCTGAGCGCAATAATTGACATAAGACGCTATTTCAACTGTTTCTCGCTACTCAAATTAGTATAATCTTACACCCAGAGGATGTCATATTTCAGACTTCTCTATCTATGAACACAACAATACCCAAACTTCTACTCCCTGAACTATCCCCTCTCATTGCATTGATTATTTCCCCTGCTCTGCCTCCTCTACCTTTAGTTAACTATTTTGGCTGGAGGCTTAATGGGAATCTCAATCCAGAACTCTGTACCTTTGCCTGGTTCTGAAATACACTCCATTATTCCCCCATGTTTTTCGACAATAATCTGATAGCTAATTGACAGTCCCAAACCTGTACCCTTGCCCACGGGTTTGGTAGTGTAAAACGGGTCAAAAATTCGCTTTTTCACCTCTTCAGTCATTCCAGGCCCATTGTCACTAATACGAATCAACAGACGAGAGTTGTCTGCTGAGGCTTTAGTGGAAATCTGAATAGTTGGAATTGGGCATGAGTTATTCTCCTCATCTCCCTCATCCCTATTCCCTGCTTCCCAATGCCGACTCGCTACTCCCAAAGCATCTATGGCATTGCTGAAAATATTCATGAATACCTGATTCATTTGACCGGCATAGCATTCTACCCGTGGAATGTTACCATAGTCTTTGATTATCTCAATGCGTGGAGATCCAGCATTTCCTTTCAGCCGATGTTGCAAAATTAATAAGGTGTTGTCAATACCTTCATGCATATCTACGCGCTTGTTTTCAGCCTCATCTAAGCGAGAAAAATTGCGTAACGACAACACTATTGAACGGATGCGATCGCTTCCTACTTGCATTGATGTCAGGATTTTTGGGAGGTCTTCTACCAAAAATTCAAAATCGATCGCTTTGATCGCAGCGCTAATTTCACGATGGGGATGGGGATAGTGTAGCTGGTAGAGACGTAAAATTTCTAGGAGTTGTTCGGTGTAGTCACTGGCGTGGCAGAGATTACCGTAAATAAAGTTAACGGGGTTGTTGATCTCGTGGGCGATACCTGCTATCAATTGTCCTAAACCAGACATTTTTTCGGTCTGAATCAATCTTGTCTGTGCTTCTTGGAGTTCACGTAAGGTATGCTCTAACTCGGCGGCTTGATTTCTAGCTTCAATTTCGGCATCACAGGTTTGTTCGTAGAGTTGTGCTTGTTGAATAGCGATCGCAGCCTGATCTGCTAACTGTTGCAATAAATCAATTTCTGCATCTTGCCAATTTCTGGGAGCCTCACATTCATGGGCAATTAATAAACCCCATAGTTCAATACCTATATTAATCGGAACTATTAAGTTTGCTTGCACTTGCAGACTCTCCAAAAACTCTCGATGACAATCACTTAAAGAAGCCTCTGCAACGTTGTTAATTGCCCGTACCCTGCCCTGAAAGTATAGACGGGTATACTCATCAGGAAAGCATTCTAGTGGTGCCTTCACTCCCAAAACTGATTGCCAATCGCCATTAATTTCTTCCACAATTACCGATTTACTCTTCAGTTCAAAAATCAGCACTCGGTCGGAATTTAGTATGGGACGGACTTCTCGGACGATAGTTTGCAGGGTTGTCTGTAAGTCTAATGTACGGCGAATATGCTCTGTAACTTGCTTGAGTACTTTGGTAAATAATAATGATTTTTCAAGTTCAGCAGTTTGCTCTTGGACTCGCTGTTCTAGGTTGGCATTCAGGGCTTGTACCTGTTTATACATTTGCTGTTGCTCAATTGCCATTGAGAAATGCTCATATAGGGCTTGCGCCAATAAGATGTCTTCTGACTTCCACTCAGGTGATTGCCCCTTTTGTTGCTCTCGCCAAACATCAAAGGAAACCTGGGGTAATAGTTGTCGCCGATTTTGATCGCATCGTCCCGCCCACAAAATTTCTGTTTCAAATTCAGAGCGAAAAATACTTAATACACCAGTAAATTTTTCACGGTAATGTAGAGGAATCACCATGAGTCCGCGAATTTGAGTAGAACGAAACGCTAAAGCCAAAACTCGTAAACGTGGTTCTTTGTATAGGTCAGGGGTTGACCAAATATTACCTTGTTTACACTCAGCCATCCAGTTTCGCCAGATGGGATGCTGTTCGAGAATACTATTATCTAATTCGTAAGGGAGTGTCGGTTGGTTGCCCCAAGTATATAGTTCCCCAGTCTGTTCAATGTAAAGTCTGCCACCGACTCCACTAAAGGCAGCAATAACTTCTTCTAGCGCTCCCTGTAATTGGATTGTCGGCAGTTTATGTAATAGTGTGGTAACTCGATTAATAGTCGCTTCTCGCTCTTGCTTGGCGCGGGCTGTGGTGAGTATATTACTTTGAGCGATCGCGATCGTTACTTGGTCAGCAACTTGCTGCAATACTTTCAGTTCCCGCTTCAAAATCTCTCGCGGTTCACTGTGGTGAGATACCAACAATCCCCACAATTTAGGCTTTGCTGATTGTTCTTGTGGGTCGCAATGTAAAATTGGCACTACCAATGAAGACTGCACGCCCATTGCCTTTAAGTATTGAATATGGCATGGGTCAACTTGCCGATAGTAGATATTAGTTTGTAGACGTTTACCAGTTTCCTTCGACTGTAGAGGCGATAGCCCAATCTTCTCATTTGCCACATCCACAATCGAACGTTGCCCAGCTAACAAAAACATCTCTCTAGCGGCTTCTGGAATATCATGAACTGGGAAGCGTAACCCCAATAAAGACGGCAGACGTTGCTCATAAATAGATTCAGCAATGACTTCACCACTACCATCAGCACCAAAGTGATATACCTTTACCCGATCTACACCTAAAAATAAACGCACTTCGCTAACAGTAGTCGTTAATATCTCTTGAAGGTCGAGCGATCGCCTGATCTGTTTTGTCATCCGGTGCAGTAAACTTTCTTGGTATAGACTTTGCTGCAACCCGTTTGGTTTATCGCTAAGTGTCATTGCTGATATACACCATGACTGAAGTATAATTTTTTATATAATTGTCCCTGATAAGAATTTCTAACTTACAATGTTTTGATTTTCACCATATTTCCAGAAATTTCTACTACAAATGTATTGCTAGAGGCGTACATTTATTGTAAATACTTTTGGAAATGGATCAGAGGATATTTGAAAAGCATCAGATATTTTGCTTGATCCCCGTAGCCCTTCTAAAGTGGATTTAGAGAGATATCAAAACGCTGTATCATTAAAGACTTTTTAAGTATCATCTCAAATCTAAAGTTCAGAAAAGTTTAATCATTGACACCTATTAATTTTATATTCTCAATCATTAAACTATTCCAGTAATTCTACTTAAATTAGTACCTGAATAATTTAGTTAAATTAAAAATATTTTTTTACCATTTTTGTCCATAAATTCAATTAATTAAGATTTCTTCAAATCAATCACTCAATTATTGGTAATTTTTTCAAATATTTTTGACTGGGGAATTTCTATATTCCCCGTTTAATTGCTGACTTTATGTTGAATGTAACTATTTTGATTAAATTATTCGTAAATTACCGTTAAAGATAGTAAATTACGAATTTCTTCACGCACACTCATGAGAGTTTTACCGAGATAGTTTTGACCGGCTTGATTAGCACCACAGCCCCAAAAAGAATCGGTTGGGGAATTTTCAACCAAAATCTCATCACCTGTCTTCAAGAGAACTTCTCTAATATCAGTATGAGTGAGAAACTTTTTGAGTACAGCTTCTCGCATAATTTGAGTTTTGACCAAATTCCAGTCTTGACGGAGTTGACGAGTGCTACATCTTCCCAAAATGGTAGCTTCTTCTGGGGTGGCAGCGGTATGGATGAGGGGTATAATTGCCGCATCTATGCTGCCAACAAACTTTTGTGCTTGATAGTAATGCTCAACCGTTGGCCAGTAAGTACCCTCAATGTGGATTCCGTGAGGAGAAAAGTTAGAAAAACAGCCATAAGGCTGCCAAACCTTATAAAAGTAAATGGTCATTTGAAAATTGCTCTTTTATATATCAACTTCAGGGTAACTGAAAGTTTAGGGTTCAAAACCCTTCATACAGTTTTTTTCACTTCCCGAACTTCATACTCGATTACGAACCTGCCATTAACACCCAGAAACGACGTTAGTGAAACCAAACAATTAAGCCATAGCCTGACTAACGGGACTTAAACAAAACAGAAGGGGAAAATAGAGTATGATGCTTTACCAGTATAGCGTTCACGTCAAAATAATACCTAGTCAAGAACCCCACCCGTCGATAGGGATAGGGCTTGTAACTAACAAAAGTTACGTGTTTGACTAGCCCATTTGAGACTAATCCTGATACGCACTTCCAAATACTTCCCCAGTTTGGATTATCTGCAAGACTGTTTGTTCAGTCGTTGGTTAAAGACAAGACATTTTGGATTAGTTGGGCAAGGGGACTTAAACTTTACTCCAAGGATTATCTCTTTATGCGAGTACCCGTGATTTCAGCAGATAATATTCCATTAATGCCATTAGAGTTGGCAATCAAACTCTAATGTGGCAACCAGGTAAATGCTTAATATTTGACGACTTGGTAGAGCATGAAGCTTGGAATTTAGGAAGATCGAACAGAATTATATTATTGATAGATTTTGGTAGAAAAAATAATAGCAATATTCGCTTTAAAATCTCAAATGAAGCAAGTATATTGCAAGATGTAATATAGGAATACTATATAGCAATCCGGAATTATTCGTGATAAAATACGTAAAAAAGGGTAAGTAGTTTTAATAGTTTTATCAGTAAGTGGAAAAAAGCATTTTTCAAAAGTGGAGTAGAAGGTTTAAAAGTTGCCCATCAAGGAAGTGTTGGGCTATTAATGACTTCTGAATTCTACTTTAATCGTTAATTGTTCCATCAGGCATGACTGCACCACGCAAATCTGCACCCGTCAAATTTGTACTACTCATTTCTGCTCTGATTAGATTTGCCTTACTTAAATTAGCGCCAGTCAAGTTTGTCCTAGCAAGATAGGCATCAACTAAGTCTGCTTCAGTGAGGTTAGCCCCACGCAGGTTAGCCCGACTTAAATCAACTCTATTTAACCTTGCAAAACTCAGGTTTACCCCACTCATCTGGCATCTAGTCAGTTTAGCATCTGCCATAATTGCACCATACAAGTTAACACCTGTAAGTTCGGCATCAATAAGATTTGACCGTTCCAGCCTAGCGTTCATCAGGTTAGCACCTTTTAAATTAGCACCCCCGACGTTAGTATCTGCCAGAGACGCATTATACAAAATCGCTTCACTCAGGTTAGCGTCACTCAAATCGGCATAACGTAGCGTTGCCTCACTCAAGTTAGCACCACTCAAATCAACTTTAGATAAATCTACACCAGTTAAATCAGCGCCTCGCAGGTCAGCTTTATGCAGGTTAGCACCCCGTAAACTAGCAGAATACATTCTCTTTTCTTCTCGCAGGTTAGCACCACGCAAGCAGGCACCAGTTAGATTTGCACCACTCAAATCTGCACCACGCAAATCGGCATCCATCAAGTTAGTATCTAGCATATACGCCAAAGTTAAATTGGCATTACGCAAATCAGCACCCTGCAAAGTTGCACCATGTAAATTAGCATCATGTAAGTTTGCACTGATTAAACTTGCCTGATTTAAGTTCGCGCCACTTAGCTTTGTACAAACTAGATTTGCCTTATTCAATATTCCTCGATTTAGATAGCTAAAAATTAGAATAGCATTACCCAAATCTGCTTTATTCAAAGCTATACCAATCAAGTCTGCACCAAACAAATTTACCCCATTTAAGTTTGCCTCGATAAATTTTGTTTCTCCATTTTCATATCGCTGAAGAAGTTCATTGGCATCCATATTTTTCCTATCTCAATTACCATAATCTTGGCAAATTTTTCCAGGCTCAAGAATATTCAAAGGTTACGATTATTCTTTGGTAGGAGGTACTATAAATTGACAGGTATTATTATCATCCGTGAGTGCATTTTTTTGATGAGGATTAACTAATGTTCTCGTTTCTAGAGATGAATTGCTGTTAAACGGTTCATATCCGTTAGTGCTGGGTGATATATTGCCATATAAACCTCGCATAGATTGGATGATTGCACTAGCTGCTTGAATATTTTCATCCGGCTTACCTAAAGATATAACAGCACTATTTAGTTTAAATTCAAGCTCTCTGATAGTTGGACAAGTATCAAATAATCTCAGTAATAAATCATCAAGTTGTTCAGCCTTCAGTTTTAACCAGTCTTCTTCATTGAAAGTAAACTTTTTGTAAAGTGCAGAAAATAGAACTACTTTAGCCCTCAGTGGGTTGGTATACTTCATAATATTTTGCCGTAAATCAAATTGATTGTATTGATGTTTGGTTTGATTGTTTGGAGATTTATCTATATAATTTGATGATATTTGCCCAGAATTATAAAATATCTGTTCCTCTTGACGAGGCTGATTTAATAATATTCCTGTTGCTTCTTCTTGATGAGGTTGATTTGATAATATTCCTGTTGCTTCTTCAGGTGTTATATATAGCTTCTGCATTTCATGAGAAATAACACTGGCGAGTAGGGCGTATTCGGCTTGTTTGTTAAGGGTTTTTACAACTTTAGATAAACTATAATTTAAGTTATTTATAGTTGGATTTAATCTGTATAATTCTTGAATTAATTCTTGTAATTTAAACCTATCTAGCGTCTCTTCATCATTCTCCCAAATATTTTTACAAGCTGAGTATATTAATTTTTTAATCCGTTTTGAGTTCTCATGCTGTTCTAAATGTTTAGTTACTGAATCGAGGCTAGATATAGTTCTCATCGGCAAATCTCCGGCACAGGTATTAAATAGCAATAAACAGGACTTACGCACTGAAAATTTTAAACCTAGATTCCCCCTAACTTAAAAAAGGGGAACCCTAAGAGCCAACTTTTTAAGCCCGGATTTCTCACCACATCTCTCAAAACCTTGTGCAGGGGAGCAGAGGAGCAGGGGAGAGATTTGTACAACAAGTTCTTTCCCGTCTGCCCCTCTGCCCCTCTGCATTTCAAGCTTGTGAGAAATGCGGGTTAAGGGAGTTGGTGGATCTCTAGTGCGTAAGTCCGAACAAGTGATAAGATTACCCCTTTCAAGGTAACTCGTAAAATCTCTTTTTCTCTGAGCTATCTCTGTGTCGGAAGTGGTTTATAAGTTATTTATTTAACCACAGAGGCACAGCGAAAAGTCTGAGGGCAAGAAACCTCTGTTGACGCAGCCAGCCTCAGACATCAGTCTTTCCAAGACAGAGAACACATAGAAAAGAGTTTTAAAGAGGAATTCATTTTCGAGAATTTATACTCGACATTGAAAGGGCTGGTCTTATGTTATACCCTTTTTATCTAGCTTGTGTAGTTATGTCAAGCAACTTTGCCCACAGTTAGCGTTGCTGATTGGGGTTGGCACAGCAGCCAAATCCTGATTAAATTATTTAAACCTTACCGCTTCCTATCAAATACAACAGCGCCATCCGAACGGCGACACCGCTGGTAACTTGCGATTGAATGAGGCTAAATTCTGGGTCATCCATTAAATCAGAACTAATTTCGACACCACGGTTGACTGGGCCTGGATGCAAAACTTTGACGTTAGGTTTACAGAGTTGCAGCTTTGCACGTGTAATACCAAATAACTGATGATATTCTCGCAAACTTGGTAGTAAATGAGCCGTCATACGTTCTTTTTGTAGGCGCAAAGTCATGACAAAATCGGCATTCTGTAAAGCTGGTTCTAACTGCCAGTGAATAAAAAGTTGTTGATTTGGGGAGTGGGGAGTGGGGAGTGGGGAGTGGGATGAGGGGGATGAGGGATATGGGGGGGATGGGGGGGATGAGGGGGAGGGGAGAATTGATTTGTCTTCTTCTGCTTCTTCTAAAATATAATCAGCAAATAATTTGGGTAAGAGGGTGGGTGGTGCTGCGAGATGCACTTCGGCACCACTGGCAATTAAACTCCAGATATTCGATCGCGCCACACGAGAATGGAGAATATCCCCAATAATGGCAATCTTTTTCCCTTTTAAAAGTTCCAGTCGTGGATGATCTGGGTCAATGAGAGTAGTTATGGTAAATAAATCTAGCAGTGCTTGGGAAGGATGCTCATGTTGACCATCACCAGCATTGAGGATGCTAACTTTTACACCTAGACGATCCATTTCAGCCGCGATCGCATTTGGTACTCCTGCCTCTCGATGGCGGACTACCATAATATCAGTTCCCATAGCCAAATAGGTTTTCGCCGTGTCGAGAATTGTTTCTCCCTTAGTCATAGAAGATGTGGCGGCGGCGAAGTTTAGCGTATCTGCGCTTAAGCGTTTGGCAGCAAGTTCAAAACTACTGCGAGTCCGGGTAGATGATTCAAAAAATAAATTCGCTACTACCTGTCCTTGCAAGGTTGGTACTTTCTTCGTCCGCCGTGATAGCACCTCTTGAAAACTGGCAGCAGTTTGCAAAACTGTATCGTATTCAGTGGTGGTGAAGTCAGCTAGGGAAAGAATGTGATGACGATTCCAGGTGTTAGTAGGCATAAATAACAATCAGTTTCCTGCATAGAGATACAAGCGGTCGCGTCTCTATAGCTTTTTGATTTACAGATCCAGAGGAAATGATATCACCTGTCTTACTATCAAATTATACCAAGTTGCCAAAGATAGTATTGTTACATTCTGTAATATAGCGGTTCCCACTCAAATGCGGTACAAAATTATATTGCAAGGTGTAGGGGCAATTCATGTAGACGCGAACGCAAGTGCGTCTACATGAATTGCGGCTTGCCGCAGGGTATTGCCCCTACGGGTGTACATCACGTGAACGAGAACCGCTATATTTTTACCTGAAAAATTTTTCCGAGTTTAAGGTGTTCCTGGAAGAATGGGTTCACCTGCAACATCATCTAAGTGGATGCTGCCTAACAAATTTCGCCACTCTGCTTGCAGTGCCGCATCTTGAGGATTTTTTTGACGCATTTTTGCCAACGTCGTCAGTGCCTCGTACCATATTCCTTTTTGGGCATAGATTGCATAGCGCTTTCGAGGTTCTGTGGTTTCTAGTTCTTTGACTGTTGCTGCACTCAGGTTAACTCGTTTTATTACCCCTTCAACGTAAGTCGGGGGCGAATTCTTTTCTTTGTCACAGTTAATGGTGAAAAACCAGCGGTATTGTTTGTCTACTGCTAAAGCCGGAGTATTCGTAGGCAAAGAAACGCGGATGACTCCTGGTTTATCTGGTAGAGCGATGGCTGTTCGGTAAATCTCCTTAGAGTCCTTAGATTCAGGATCTTCTTGCAGTACAAATTCAACTGCATAAGGCAAATCTTTGGTATATGGCACATAGAAAAACCAACTTGGGTGTTCTACCGTTGTTTGTCCCCAGACATTAATCACTGAGTTAGCTTCCTTAGTAAAAGGTACTAAAGCAGTCAGGTCAAGTTTAGTAAGTGGACATCCATCCGGCCCGCGTTTCGCTCCACCACGAACCCGACCGCCAGGCGCAGGTCCAGGTGGAATTGGAGGTTGATTCAAAGTTATGGCTTGAGCAAGGGTTGTTTTAACATCAGAGCGATTAGGGATTGGTTTCGCCAGTACTGGAGTCAGGCTAACTAATAAACTTGTACAGCTAAAAGCTACTACTAAAAACAGTTTTATCAGTTGTGAATTTGAATTCATAAAAACCTACCTTATGCGATTTTAGATTTTAGATTTTAGATTTTAAATTGGGCATTAGTTACTCTCCCTCATCTCCCTCATCTCCCTCATTCCCCACTCCCCTGCCGGTCTGTTTTTGAATTATAAATTGACATCAAGCCCCCCATAGCTACCAGCGATAAAGCTGATGGAACAAACGGCACCCAAGTACCTGAAATTAATAGACTGAAGCAAACCACATACAAAATGCTAGAAGTAACACCAATTGCCAACGCCAACCAGGGTAACGAAAACCTGCGCCAAGCCAGGACTGCCCCTACCAAAGACCAGCCCCAAATCCAGGCCACCTCAACCCAGAATGACCAAGCCCGCAATAACGGCCGCCCATCCTGGACTGCACTGAGGATCTGGCTGACCATGTGAGCTTGTACTAACACTCCTGGCATTTGCTCATCTAAAGGAACGCCATAGGGTGTTGGCCAGGTATCTGGAGAATCCCCCTTTGCCACCACACCAATGAGAACAATCCGGTCTTTAATGGCGCTGGGGTTAATTGGACTAGATAAAAATTGCGTTAGCTTCACCTGTTCGGCTATCTCTTTTGATGAACGATAGTTGAGTAAGATTTGACCACCATTAGCATCAATATTTTGATAGCCGCCGGTACGAGGCTTCAGATTCGGAAAAATAGTTTTATCCAGCTGCAAATTCCCTTCTGGGGTGAACTTTGTTTGAATTCCTAAAGGGCGCAGATAGAGGGAGGCTAGTTGTAAACTGAAGGCATAAGGAGCAGAACACAAGGATGTTGTCTCCTGATTCATAAACAGAAGTTGCCGACGAATCACGCCATCGTGATCGTGAATAAAGTCACTGAATCCCAAATTTCCTGGGGGGATTTCTGGGGGTGGCTTAATGCCTTTGATATTTCCTGTGCTATCACTCCCCTTGCATACACCAATCAAGTTTTGAGTTTGTTGGAGACGAGTAATTAAATCTGGTTCTTTGGCAGAAAAATCACGGTAGATATCTAAGCCGATCGCACGGGGTTGGTATTGATTCAGTTTTGCCAGGAGTTTATTGAGAGATTTTTCGGAAATAGAAGCTCCGATCAAGGTTTCGTTATTTTGTCTTTGAATTGCCAGATCGTCATCGTCAATTGTGATTATCAACAGTCGGGAATCAAGCTCTTCCGCAGGGCGCGATCGCGTCATTAAGTCAAAGGTTTGAATCTCTAGATTTTCCAAAAATCCCAGCCATCTCATCCCACAAACCAAGACTGTAATTGCCAAACTGGGTAACAAAATTGTCCGAAATCTGCGTTTGGTAGGCAAAGGTAAATTCGGTTTATCTTCTTCAGTTTTTACAGACCTTAATTCATCCCAAGTAGGTGGCATCTGGGCTGGATTTTGGCAAATCACTGGTAGCCAAGTCGCACAAGGAAATCGATCCTCAAGTCCTTGCAAGCGTTCTCGTGCTTGGCGTACCGCTTGATATAAAGACTCGCCACCAGCAAAGCCTTCGAGAAAATACTTTAAAAATTCCTTGGCAACCTGGTCTGGTACAGGTTCGCGCATGACGATTATTTGAGGAATTTGCAAATCAGCCAATTCTCGCGCCAAACCCAATCCATCACAGGAATTGAATATCGCTAATTGCAAGCCGTTTTCAATGGCTTTCTTGAGAGCATACTTTAACTCGCCAATGGTCAGACTATCAGTTTTATTCAGGTAAATTCGTCCGCTTTCTCCATTTTTGTTACTAGAACTGTGTCCGGCAAAGAAGAGAATATCCCAGTTTTTTCCCCAGAGATGGTCAGTCAATTCCTTACGCTGTGGTTCTACCAGAAAACTGACCTCTGCATTACTACACTGTTGCAATAAAGCTTGATCGGCTTGGGTGTCAATTCCCTTACTGTTGCCCACAATTGCCAAAATGTTGACTGATTGATTGGGAGTGCGTGGCTTGTGAATGCGATCGTAAGATGGCGAAGAAAGGGCAATTTCAGCCTTGGGGTAACGTTCTAACAAGTCCCACAGATGCCAGGGTAATAGCTGTAATTGGCTATTTTCGGTTTGCAAAATTACCCGTACTTCGTCCGTAGACGACAATCTTTCTAACCATTTTTCTCTCAAAGGGCGAAACTCTTCTGCTCGCAGCCAGGTATTAAAGCGTGCCCGCAAAATATGAGAAGTGTTTTCGCAGTCTTGAATCATTGATACATTAGTTACCTGCATTTTGTCAGCATGGAGGCGATAACGATTGCCTATTTGCCGATAACTAGACTGCCAATGACTATAATAGAGTGGCATTTCAGGAAATGAAGGTAACTTCCCTGTAATTTCTGTTGCAGCACGCTCGTGTTCTTCACCAATTTGGAGAGTGACAGCAAATCCCTGCTCAAAACTACCCTCTCCGAATTTCATCACTACTAACTTACCCATGACCGTCGTTATCTCCCTATGCAAGATCACGCCCTGTTCTAATGTCTCATAACAAGCTCCATAAGCATCTACAGACTTTTTTCAAAATCCCCAAAAGCCAGCTTGAATTTTTAATTTTTAATTAACCAATTACCACTTAAGAAATTACCGACAAAGAGGGAAGATAGCTACACAATTCAAATTCGGAAATGTTCGGTAATGCTAGTATTATCCAAGGCTACCCTAACGCTAAATCGCTCTGTGGGTTCACCACGGAACTGCAACTGAATGTAATTGTCCGATCTTCTAGATTGAGCATCTAGAAATACTGCTCCCGAACTATCTAGAACAGTGAGATGAACTCCTAGTGGCAAATAGATTTGATTGCCAGTGGCGTGCAATTGGAGATGAATACTAGTTTGTTGATCTTTTTCGGAGCTAATTTCCACAATTAACATGACTGGTTGGTTAAGAATTTGGATACCCAAATCAATCAGTTTTGCCCGTTTTGTAGTTGATTCTGGTCGATTAAGGGTCTCTAGTTCCAAAGTTTCAATACTGCGAAAGGCATAAGTTGGTCTCAGTTCTGGCATGTTCCACAGGGATTCAATAGTTTGCCAGCCGGTCTCAAATACACCAGCAAACCACTGACTCAAATTCACTAGTGAATTAACTGGAGATTGACGCAGTTGCCATAGATGATCGATAAACGCTTCCAATGGTTGCAGTTGCACTAAAAGCAGTGTTTCAGTTGCGACACTAGGGATAAAACCAAGTAGCCTCCCTTCTTGGAGCGATTCATCGAATTGAACTACTAAATAACCTACTCGTTCTTCCCAAGTTTCTGGAGGAATAGAACATATTTGCTGATGTAGATGGACAGGGCGACACTCCAGCCGACCAATTGAGGGTACATCTAAGTCAGCTACATTCCCGCAAAAGCGCATGATGGGATTCCAACTGTCACTAGCTTGGAGGTTAGCGGGAATATCCATCATCTGCAAGTAGTCATTTACCACCCATACAGCTAGAGTATTCAACCGGACTTGCTCTGCTTTTTCAGGGTTTGGCTGCTGGTTAGCAAATTGCTGGGCAGTTATGCGAGCTCTTTGGGAAATCGGCAATGTTAAAGCGAAATCGTCTAGCTGATAGGTGGAGTTATTCATAAGTCAATCTTGAGTGATCAATGCTGCTATGTTACATATCAGCTGCATTCACTAAATTTATGCCACAAAATTGAATATTGGGGACTGGGGACTCCAGTCCCCAGTCCCCAATCCCCAGTCCCCAAATTACAACCAATTCCCAATCAATATATAGGCAGACCAAAAGCTTGGCGCTCTGTAGTTGGGATGTTTCAACAGTTGTAGCTGGGCACGGTGGACTGCTTCGGCTTTGGTGATTTTGCCACTCTTGAGTTCTCGATAGAAGGCACTCACAAACATCGCTGTTGATTCATCATCAATTTGCCATAGGGAAGCTATGGTACTGCGTGCCCCAGCTCGTACAGCTGCTCCTGCTAAACCAAGTGCTGCACGACTGTCTCCTGCTGCTGTCTGGCAAGCACTCAAAACTAATAGTTCTACTATGGTTTTACCCTGACTGCGGAAGAGAGTATCAAAATCTTTGACGTTGATTTGACCATCGAAATCTAAAATAAAAGTGTCTTCAAGGCGGGAACTAAACTGACCGTGGGTTGCCAAATGCACTATGTTGAATGAAGCAGCACCAATTTCAGTTTCTAAATTCTTTTTCTTAAATTTTCCATCCATGAGGCTGGTTGTCAAAACTCCGGCTTTAGTAATGCCGTCAAATTCAGATTTTATCGCAAGTAATGGTGCAAATTTAGGAAATCCTGGCGGTGGCTGAGTCAGTCCTGCTGTTAGCGCTCTGAGTTGCTGTTTTACTAGCGGTTTCGGATCGAGGAGTTGCAAACCCACGCTTAGAGCGATCGCATATTTCTCTACTAAGTATTGTTGACCATCGTAGAGTGCTGCCATTGGTAAGTTGCGTAATGGGCCATCTAGGACGAATACTAGGGTATCGACGCCACTTTTTTGCAGTTGTGACTCAATGGGTTTCAGCAGCCAGTTGTAAACTTCTTGCGATTGGGTTTGGACGATTTTAGTAGCAGTGGGATTGACAAGATTTCTTCGCAGTTCTACTAAGAGTTTCTCTACTTCTGCTTGGGAAATCTTGGTGCTGTGGCTTTGCAGAGATTGTTTGGGAATTTTGACAATTACCTGGAGTTCGTCACGAAGAATAATTGGATAAAGGATGGCAGCCTTGGAATTATTTTGGTCTACCAGTTTATCTAGGGCTACTTTTTGTCCTTGCAGACAAGCTTCTTGGAAGAAGTCGTCTAATTCTGCTAGTTGGAGTGCTTCAATGCGCTCGCGTGCTTTATCTAATATTTTTTCATTTGGTTTTCCCTGTTGGGATTGTAGCAGTAACTCTACTGACTGGCGGTAGACGGGTTCTACACTGTCCCGGAAGTGAAATTGCACATCCTGGTTCACGACATCTTTATTCACTACTAAATCTCTGCGGAGAGACTGGAGAGTGTCTACAGCCGCATCATAAGCGGCGATCGCACCATTAATATCTTTGGTTGCCCACAGCAATCTACCTAACTGCCACTCCAAGCTATAGGTAATTTCTGGTGCATTGCTACTCTGCGCTAAAGCTAATCCTTGCCGGGTCAGGTCTTGCGCCTCTGACCACTGCCTAGTTTCTTCGTACAAGCCGCCTAAACTCTTCAAAGCATAAGCCTCTGCCCGCTTGTCCCCTAAACTGCGGGATTGCTGGATGGCACTGGCGAGTAACTTTGCTGAGTCTTTGGTGCTGAGTCCTGAGTAATAATTATTTCTGGATACTTGCAATACGCCACTCTTGACTTTTGCTAAACTTTGTGAAAAGTTAACATGAGCGTAAATACTCGCACGGCTGAGGGGAAGTTGGTCGAGTTGGGACTCAATCAACGGCAAGAGACTTTGAACCTTTGCCCATTGTTGGTCTTCAATTAGTAGTCCCAGTTGATTTAATTGCGCTTGAATTTTTGTCAGGGGTGAGGGAGATGCTGCAACTGTTTGTTGATAATAGGCGATCGCTTGTTGTTTTTCCTGTTGTTTACGAGCATTATTTCCCAAGCTGAACAGACTAGCCCCAATATCAGTGCTGGATTGCAGATTTTGAGCAATTCTCAAACTTTCTTCTAGTGCTTGGCGTGACTTTTTCAAATCACCCAATACCAAAAGGGCATCACCGAGCGATCGCAAACTCACTGTTTTTTCTATAGAATCTGGTTGAGATTTTAATGTTTGACTAACCCGATCGAGTGTTTTGACAGCGCGGGGGTAAAATCCTTGACTGCGCCACGCCTGTGCTTGATTGATTAGCGATCGCACCACACCACTTTGATTCTCTACTTGCTTGTAAATTTCTTCCGTCTGCTGCCAAGTTGCTAAAGCTGCCTCGGACTGTCCCATTGCCAGTTGTAGACGGCCCTGAATATCTAATGATTGGGCAAATATTTGCAGATTTTGGTTTTTATTCTGTCCTTTCAGCAAATCTAAGCTCTCTGTAATTGCCTGCTGCGCTTGACTCCATGCACCGAGTTGCTGATAAGCTAAGGAAAGATTACTCAGTGTCGCTGCTAGTTTGAGATTATCCCCTTGCTGTTTATATGCTTGGACAGCTTCTTGCAATACTTCTACAGCTTTAGCAAAGTTACCAGCACTGTATAAAATTTTGCCCTGTTGTAATAAGGAAGCGGGATCGGTGGTGACAGCTAGCGATATCAGCCTGTTAATTGACAGTTGCGATGATGAATTGATTGAACTAGGAACTTTTGCTAGCACCGGTGAACCGATAATGCATAGTAAAGCGATCAGGAAGTAGAAAGGCAAAGATAAAAAGTGAGCCAGTGCAGTTTTTTTGGTTTCCAAAATGAGTGATTGGCCAACTCTGAAGGGGTAAAAAATCCTGCAACATAGGGAAAATACGCGACGCCCCAGCCCCTTTTGCCTTTTAGCTTTTACAGAATTAGCGCCAAAAATCCTAGTTGTTTTAGCCATAACCACGACAAGAGGTAGATGTTGAAATACTCACCGTCCTAAAGGAGCGGTGATTCTTGACGCTTCAATGGATTCTGCTACCAAGATAGTCTTACAATTCCTCTGCGTCCGTTTAGAGTCGTGGCGATTCCCCATCCCGACTTGTTCTATATTTTTAGCGGCATTCTCGTCTCGGTCGTTTTCAGTATTGCAACTTAAGCAAAGTATTGAACGAATAGACAGATCAAGCTTGCCCCATTTGTATCCACAATCAGAACAAATTTGGCTAGTAGGTTCCCAACAACTAATTACTTGAAAGCTTCTGCCATATTTTTCAGACTTCGCCTCGCAAAATGTTCTAAATTCACGCCATCCTTGTAAACTAATTGCCTTTGCAAGCTTGCGGTTTTTAACCAGACGTGATACGTTTAAATCTTCCAATACGATAGTTTCGTTTTCAGTAACGACTTTGGTAGATAGCTTGTGCAAGAAGTCTTTACGAGTATCAGAAATTTGGTTGTGCAGTTTAGCAATTCTTACGCGAGTTACATTTCTTCGTCTTGAATCTTTAGATTGTCGTGCTAACTTTTTTTGAAGTTTGCGAACTTTGCGGTCAAGTTTTGAATAGTCAGGACAAACAAATTTTTCACCATTGCTCATTACTGCAAATACCTTGCTTTCACGACTTATGCGTTCTAGAAAAACTTCTTTTGAGGCGCTACTAACGACCCTCTGTCTATGGAGCCTGCACTTCGCCTGTGGCACGTTTATCAAACGCCAGTCTAAGCTGGAAGGGTTATCCTCTGACGGCACGGTTGTTAACCGTTACTAATGCTGATAAGTCTAACATATTTTCTCCAATACCTACTCAAAATTGACTAGTTATGAAGAGAGATGTGTAGGAATTATGTTACAATTTCCAGCCCTCCAATTCTGCGAATTTACGCAAACGCGGTAGACATTGGCGTTGATAAAAACTGCTTAATGTTGGAATTGACAGCCCAAATTCTTCAGATAATTCTCTCCAGCTAACTTCCGGGGGTAAGCGTTTGAGAATTAACACCTGACAATTCACATCTGGACGCCCTTTAATGTAAATACCGCGCAGTTCTCCATTAGAATCTGTCTGCGCCCACATCTCCAAATCTTCCAGAATTGGAGGTGCTTGGGGACTAGCCGGGAGGTTATCTATAGGATCAATGGCTTCACTTATTCCACCTGATGTAGACTGACGAATTCTCTGAGGGACTGTTGTGGCCTGTTCCCGATTCTGGTTAAGGTAAAAGTCTTGTAGTCTCCTTCTTAGGTAGGCATTCAGCCAAGTGATGACACTGCCATAATTGGGATCGTAGATTTGACCTGTCAAACCTTCACAAACATTGCGACAGAAATATAACCAAGTTTGTTGTAGTGCATCTTGATAGTAGGGAGTAGTTTCTCTCCAGAGTCTACTTGCTGTCAAGCGAATAACTTGCGTGAGCAACTTCTGACGCTGAGGGCTTCCAGGTTTGTGTCCACAGGCTTCTGTAACTAAGCGGCGTAGCTGTTCATCGAATAGAACCATGACAATCTTGGCGAAGAAAGCAAGAATATCTTAGTATTGCGTATAACAACGCGCTAAAGAATTACCTTTCGTCAAGATGGGATATCTTTTTCAAAGGGAGTATCGCATCTTGTCTCCTAGCTGAACTGGAATGAAGAAGAATTCAGGAGTCAGAATGGGCTACGCCCCGCTGCGCTAACAGGAGTCAGAATAAAGATGCGACGCCCGAATACTCGGTATCACAGACTCGCTCTAAGCGGAGTTATACCATTCGCGTTAGCGTCTCTGAAAGAGAAGGCTTTACACTGCGCTATTTGCCACTTGTACAGAATACCCAACTGAATTCTGACGACTGGCTCCTGAATTCTGTTGCGATAAAAAGTTATCCAAAAGCTGCTGCATCCAAACAAAATTAAGGCCCTCACGCCAATTATCCAACCAAGATAACCCAATACAGTTCAGAATGAGCAACAAAACACTTGTAGAGACGGCGATTTATCGCGTCTCAAAATCCCAAAATTGTTGCCAGTAGCCCTTAACTAAACCGTATTGCAAGATAACCAAGCTGATTCAATTTTTTCCTCATACCCAGCAAAAAAGTTTTCACTGTGAGTATTTTAGATGCATAATTAGCAATATTATTTACTACGATTATTAGCCCTAAATGTATCGCACAAATATTGTAAAGCTATTCACAAAAAGAAAGATCGTATTCCGAGAACAAGAATGGTTATTTAGCCTACTGGTAATATCTCTAGTTCTCTGGCTGATATTTTTAGGAAACTCCCCTTTGCGAGATTGGGATGAAGGTACTTACGCTCTAGTTGCCAGAGAAATTTACCGTACTGGTAACTGGCTTTATCCCACTATTCAAGGAGAACCATTTTTATTAAAACCGCCTTTGATGCAATGGTTAATTGCTTGCTGCTACCACTTAGGAGGAGTACAAGAATTCACCACACGCTTACCTGGTGCAGTTTTAACTGCCTTGGGAGTGCCTTTGCTTTACTTGGTAGGGCGTTTGGCTTTTAAGCAAAGTTTACCAGCTCTATTTGCTGCTTTAGTTTACTTGACAATGTTGCCTGTGGTGCGTCATGGAAGACTAGCAATGTTAGATGGGATGACCATTTCTTTTTTCTTGCTGTTGTTATTTTGTCTTTTGAAGGCACGTCAGAACCGAAAATATGCTCTAGGTGTAGGATTTTGTCTGGGGTTAATTATTCTGACAAAAGGGATGATAGTTTTACTGTTGGGGGCGATCGCCTGTTTATTTTTGCTTGCAGATCGACAATTAGCTTTGTTAAAAAGTCCCTATCTCTGGGTGGGAATTTTGTTAGGAAATGCCCCGGCGATCGCTTGGTACATTGCTCAATGGCAACGTTATGGTAATACCTTCTTAGAAGTGCATTTTCAAGCACAAGCTTTTGACCGCCTGGTACAATCTGTTGAAGGGAATAGCGGGCCTGTTTGGTACTATTTATTAGAATTACTCAAATATGGTTTTCCCTGGCTGTTATTTTTGCCTGGAGGGCTTTATCTCGCTTGGAAAAAACGTCATAATACTTGGGGATCTCTAGTTCTTTTGGGCACAATTGTTTACTTAGGAACTATTTCTTTGATGAGAACTAAACTACCCTGGTATGTCATGCCTGTATATCCATTTTTAGCTTTGGCAATTGGTGCTAATTTGAGCGAAGTTTGGCATAATCGTCATTTTCGAGTGCGAGGTTGGACAATATTTCTAGCTATTATTTCTATTGCTGGTTTAGGAGGTTGTGTTTACTTTTATCTGAAAAAACAGCCTATTTTGATAGTCATGAGCATTATTTTGACAATAAGTATGGGTATCACAGTATGGCTAATTAAAAAGCGCGAGCGTAATTTTATTCCAGTGTTATTTACAGGGATGTATTTAGTTTTAACGCTGTTGGTAAGCTCGCAATCTTGGATTTGGGAATTAAAAGAAGCTTTTCCAGTTAAACCAGTAGCAGACTTAATTCGGGCAAATGTTTCACCAGAAGCAATAATTTATACCTCATTTCCTTATAGTCGTCCTAGTTTAAATTTTTATAGCGATCGTAAAGTAGTTTCTGCTTCTGTTGCTGTTTTAAAACAACAAATGTTATCTAATAAATCTTATTTACTGCTAGATGATGCGACTTTGAAGCAAATAAATTTATTTGAACATCAGGTTCTAGGCACTGCTGATAAATTTACTCTTATTTCACCATCAATTAAATAGCACATGATAGCGATTTCTGGGGAAAATGTCAAAGATAGTTATATTTATGAATATGATTTTAACTAATATTTTTTTCAAAAAGATATACATCGTCTTGTTGATATTCTAAGTTAAATTTAGACTGATTTTTCAAAATATTTACTAAGCTTGAAAGAGATTCTGAACTTGCAGCCCAACCTGGATGGCGGATATTGAGCAAGATATAGTGAAACTTATTCAATTCAGCAATGTCTTGAGAAGGATTATATTTAAAGCTAATCAACTGTCTATGAGTTAAATGTGGAGTAATTATATCTGTAGTCAGAACACTATCTTTAGTTTTAACTAGAGCGATCGCCTCTTTTGTGGCTGGCAAATTATCTAGATGATGGAGATATCTTGAGCTAAAGAACCCATATTTACCTAAAATCAAAAACCAAACTAAAGACCACAAAACAATTGCTCGTCTTTTTGGTAGCCATGCTTTACCTGCTGCTAGGCTGGCAATTCCGACTAAAACAAGAAATGGAATTGCTGGTAAAGAGTAATGCAAAACTAGGTTTTTTTGCGAAGGATGATCGGCAAGTAAATTTAGTGCTACACAAGGAAGTATACTTATCAAAGGTACGATATATTGTGGTCTTAAAGCCCAAATAACAGGTAATAATAAAAAACATAAATATTCTAGATTCAGAATTGAAAAAAGGTTGTTAAAAATGATTTTTGGTTGGAATAGTAAGATTTGTAGCATTTCGGAAAAGGAGTTTCCCAAATAGCTATAGCGATAAAGATGACGGTTAAGTAACGCCGCTTCACCACCAAAATGAGGGATGATAATCCAGTTAGCAATCAAAAACCATATTGTCCCACTAATAATAGCGATCGCACCATACAAACGCCGCTTTTCAAACAAGAGTAGCCAAATTCCCATAGCCACTACAGTCAGGGATAATACGGCCTTACAACCCAATACCAAAAGAATACTAACGCCAAACCAAACTAGTTTTCTGGTTCTAGCAGCCAAAACAGCCATCAAAAGTGCCGGGACTGCGATCGGATCTGGGTGAAAATCACATAGATTGCTATTGTAGACCACCGGATACATTAGATATACAGCCACCATTGCGATCGCTAAATTTTCTTTTAAACCTGCTTGCAGCGCCAGAAGATATGTAGGTAAAGCACCTAATGCTAAAGCAATAGACTGTACTGCAAACAGCCAATAAACGCTAGGGTAAATTTTGTATAGTAAAGCCAAAGGATATAAAATCCAAGCAGCATGATCGGCTAAAACATGAAAGCCAATTACAGAAGAAACTGGCACTTGTCCTTGACTAATTAGGTAAATACCTTGGTCAAAAAATGCTAAATCCCCAGAAGAATTAAATAATTCGTGTCGGAAACTGCTGGAGATAAATAAAATTAAGGTACTAATGCCGATAAATGCTCTGATCTTATTCATTTTTGGCAGTTGTTCTGTTACTAAAATCCTGCTTGCACTTACTACCAATTTTTATTGATATTTGAGGACAATTCAGCTTGTAATTTCGGATAAATTACATCAGACTTTCGCACAACAAACCAGAGGGCAAAACCTAAAGGTATTGAAAACAACTGGATAAAGATGGGAGTTCCCAAATAGCCAAAAAATGATGCCATTGGCACTATTATCCCTACCCAAAAATATCGGGGAAAATAAAAGGCAAAGATAATCGAAAGTATATCAGCAGGATAAAAATATCTTTCGTGCATTTTGGGTAGGATATATGGCATAAACAAAACTGATATGGTGGCTAAGTGTATCAGCCTATCTTGAGTAATTTCTAGTCTACTTTTATAAACAATATATGCAAATAAAAATATTGCAGATATCGTTAACGTTAAAGCTATAGGTACAACAATATTATAAAAATTGTTAGGAATCCATTGATAAAGATTAGGTGCGCCTTTAGCTAATTCCTTATATTTATTAGCTTGATTAAAATAGACTAATAGCAATTCTTGTATTGGTCTTCCCATAAACCAAGGTGGTAAAACTGTAATGATATATACCGCCGGTATTAATGGTAGATAATACCAATGAATTCTTTTTTTGAGCAAAAGAGCTAATAATAAAGGTGCTAAAAACATAGCTTGCAACTTAAAAGAAAGTGCCACACCAAAACTGAGTAAGGCTGGAATTTCTTTTTGAATAGATAAAAAGTAAAGACAGGCAATCAATCCTGTTGTATAGATAACGTCACATTGACCCCAGAGGGCACTATTATATATAACAACAGGACTCAAGATAATTGCCAAAAAAGCAAAGATGGGTTTCCTGCCCTGTGGATATTTGAGTCGGACAATTTTGTAAGTTAAAAATGCACAAAGAAAATCAACAGTCATAGCAAAAAGCTTGATTGCTAAAATTTTTGGCAATCCAGATAGCAAGGTAGCAGCAATTAAAATCCAGTAGAGATAAGAAGGTGTGTAATCGGCAAAACTATATTTGAGAGCGCTGAAACCGCCATGAGATGCAATGAAATCATACCAAGGCGCTAAAAAATATTTATAATCCACCGATTTATTTGGAACACAGGCTAATCGAATCAGCACTGCTAATATTATGCCAATAGCTACGTATCCAGGAACGGGTAATGGGAGAGAGTTTAAGAGCCTATTGAACGGAGATTTCACTAATTTTAATAATGTCTTGTCAGAAGTTTTCATCATAAATTGTATCAGTCAAGTTGGCGGTGTCCAAATAATAAATCAAGAATAATAAAACTAGCCCTGGCGACTAGAAGTCGCGGCCACACGAGACTTTAACAAGAGAGGCAGTCTTGCTGGAGAAATGCCTCCTGCCTTCTTCACAACTGCCACTTTCTAGCTACCTGTTATAGTGCTACATCCTTCGTTCGTTACTTGAACAGTGGATTGACTAGATTGGGCGAGATAGATACCTACTAGAACTACGGCAAAAGTTGCCCAGTCAAACAAACCGACTTGTTCTGAAAAAATGAACCAAGCAAAAATGGAAGCTAGAACTGGTTCTAGAAGAAGCGTGACGGCGACAACTCCTGAAGAGATTCTGCTGAGGCTATAAGCCAAAAGTCCCTGACCCAAAACTTGGCAGAAGAGAGCTTGGAAAATGATGAAAAACCAACCCGTCCAGGAATAGGGTAATAGCCTGTCTTCCAGAAATGGGAGGACGGGTAGTAGAAACATTGTTGTCACTCCACAGCGCCACAGCATGATAGTTGCAGTGCTAAATCGGGTTCGGAGTCGTTCTATCAGCAGCATACACGTGGCCATGAAAACCGCAGTTAGCAATGCTAAGGTATCACCCAATATTTGATCAGTTGCAAATTGTACCTTATTGAGTTCAAACGCGATCGCTCCCCCCAAGGCGATGACCAGACCAATCACGAATCTGTGATCGAAACGCCGACCGAATAACAGATAACCAGCCAAAGCAACAAATAAGGAGTTCAAATTAGACAGTAAAGCCACATTAGCAACACTAGTTTGACTCAGCGCCCAAGCCCACAAGAGGAGGTAGGTTCCAGCAGAGGTTCCCATTGCCAACAATAGCCACACTTCTTGTTTGGTAAAAGGTTTCTGTTCTATAGATTGGTTATCAGACTGTTGGTAACGGTAAGCCTCAAGTCCATTCCACAGACCAAAGACAAGTGTAGCAATCCAACTGCGATGAAATACTACAGCATTTGCACCAATTTCTTGTTGACACAATTTGGTCAGAGATGGTGCTAAAGATATGGGAATTAGGGCAAATAATAATGAGACAGTCCCTAATAAAGCTGGTGTTTCGGAGAATTGTTGCTTTAGTAATGACAGTTTGAGCGTCATACTTTTAACGAAAGTGTTAACTATATTTTTGACTGATTCCTGAAGCGGGTAATTAACAGTAGCTTGGCTAGATACGGCTAAGTATAAACCGATTAAAACTACGGCGAACCCTACCCAATTTGATAAAGTTAATGTTTCCGAAAATATTACAAGAGCAAAAATGCCGCTAAATACTGGCTCTAACAGATGCACCAAGGACACAACCACAGAGGAAAACTTAGCAAGGCTATAGGTCAAAAGCCCATGACCTAAAACTTGGCAGATCAGGGCTAGGGAAATCACCCAAAGCCACCCACTAACTGTAGAGGGGAAAAGTTGATCTTGAGTGAGCAAAAGTATGGGGAAGAGTACTAAAGCTGCGATCGCACAAATCCACAACTGAATTGTGGACGGAGAAAATTTGGTGCGTAATTTTTCTACGATTAGCAGGTATGCACTCAGGAAAATCGCCGAAACGATGGCAGCCAAGCCTCCTTGAACTTCATCTGTGGCTATTTGCAGTTCCTCAAATTCAATAGCGATCGCTCCCCCAAGGGCGACGACCAGCCCAATCAGGAATTGGTTTTCAAAACGCTTACGAAATAACAGCCACACCCCTAAACTAGTAAAGATGGGGGCGAGATTATGCAACACACTAGAGATTGCAACGCTAGTTTGAGTTAGTGACCAAGCCAACAAAACTAAAGTGGCAGCCCAAAGAATACCAGCACCTAGCAATAGCAATAGATCCTGACTGGTGTAGGGCTGCTGTTCTACAGGTTTGTCTACGGAAAATCGCTGTCGTATTGCCTTGTATCCATGCCAGAGTAAGAAGACCACACTAGCAAGCCAAAAGCGATTAAATACAGTGGCACTGGGGCTGAGTTCCATTTCGCTCAATTTCAGAAAAATAGAGCCAAAAGATATGGCACCTACACCTAGAAATAATGAAGCGATCGCGATCTTCGTTTGATTAAATAAATTCATTAGAAAATTTCAATGCAACTCATCTATATGGATCAACCCTCTAACCAACCCAGCGCTCTTGGGCAAATCCTACAGCTATTTTGGCTAGTAGTGTCATAAAAGCCCCCAATATTAAATATCCCTGACGAGGATGGCGAGATAACAGTACACCAATGGCTATGTTCAAAGGCACAATACCATAAGCGAGACGGCTCAAGGAGATGGTGCCTCCAGAAGCCAATAGCAAACCAATACCACAAAAGCCATAAATAACTGTAACCGGTGTCAGTTGCGTGTGTAAGTGCCACAATATATAGCCACCACCCAAGACCATGAACAAGTTGAGCAAGTTATTAATCCACTGTTCGCTTGCTAGAATCAACAAAAGTAAGGCTAAAGCATAAAAGCCATAGAATAATTTTACAGAACTAAAACGTTGACGGAAACGCCATAAAAGATAGCTACTGGCAACACTCAAGCCAAACAAGAAGAGATACCAAGGGTCTTGAATCCCGCCAGAGGGGTTTTGAACCCAACCATTGTGCCAATTTTCTCTGCCGACTACAATTTGCATGAACATATTTAACCAACCCTGCCAATCAAAGCCCAGAGTTGGTCGCCATCCTTTTTGTGCTTCGATAAAAGCTAAAGGGTTGCCAAAATAAATCGCACAATACAAACTGAATAAAAGTATGCCAATAGCGGTAGTCAAACCAGCTATATAGGCAATAGGTGGTCGGCGTTCTTTCCAGGCTGCGATCGCCAATGCTGGAATTAATGCCATACCTGTAGGACGTGTTGCTGTGGCCATCGCACCCCAAAGGGCAGTCCAGCCATACTGTTTCTGATCAAAGGCCTGCAAAGTTGCCGTACTCAAAAACAAATACAGCCCCTCTGTGTAAATCACTCCCGTAAACATAGAAGACGGATACAAAGAAACCACAGATGTTACCCAATGCGCTGCATTGATGCCATAATGCCCTTTGACCCAAAAGTATAAACAGTAAAGCGCTGCAAAAAATGCCAAGTTGTTGACTAACGTCCCTGCTAATTCAAACGGTAAGCCCAACTTCATCAAAACCCAGATGCTTAAGGGAAATAGAGGAAAGAAGGCTAGATTATGCTGTTTGCCGTCATTGGCAAATTCATAGCCAGAAGTTGCGATCGCTCGATAATGCATACTATCCCAAGCATCAAAAATCCCCCAACCAAAATGGGGCAAAAAGTCTTCTGCTGGTAATGGTAGCTTTGGCGCAATCAGCAACATAGCAGTCCAGATGAATATTCGACTGGCAAACCATATTGCCGCTGGAAACAGGAAATCATTTTTCCATAAAACTTTTTTTATAACTATCTGAACTTTGACCATAAGCTTGAGTGCTTTCACAAACTCCTTTCTGAATCCTTTTACATATAGCTGTAACACAGCAATTTATGAGTAACATCTTGCACCAACATAATTAACAAACTGGACAAATTAGCAATTAATTGAAATTATTTCCTATTTGGTTACTTTTGCCAATTATCTCGGAGTTTATCTGTAAAAAGATAGTATTTATAAATACATATTTTGTCTAGTTACATTTTTTGAGATTTATCTGTTGTAAAACTTTGAAATTAACAAATTGGGGCTGGCGCAGGGACGAGTAAAAGAGGACATAGAGACACGCGGGCACTTTCTTTCTTCCCCTCCTCCTCGGCAATGTATCGATTATGGTGATTGCTGTGATTAAAGAGTCCCCAGCAATTTATAGTGGGAGTTGTCTGTAAATCCTTAAGCAATTGTGAAAGCGATTACTCTTGTTGGTTCCACTGGTTCTATTGGTACTCAGACTTTAGATATTGTCACTCAGTACCCAGATCAATTTCAGATTGTGGGATTGGCAGCTGGGCGTAATGTGGAAATGTTGGCTGCTCAAATTCGGCAATTTCGACCGAAAATAGCAGCCATTTGCTCAGAAGAGCAATTACCAGCCCTTAAAGAAGCAATCATTGACCTCGATCCCCAACCGATTCTACTGGCGGGTGACGCCGGAGTGATAGAAGTCGCCCGTTACGGTGATGCCCAAACTGTTGTTACGGGGATTGTTGGTTGTGCTGGTTTGCTACCCACGATCGCAGCGATAGAAGCTGGTAAAGATATTGCCTTAGCGAACAAAGAAACCCTGATTGCCGGGGCACCTGTGGTTCTACCCCTAGTTGAAAAACATGGTGTCAAATTACTCCCAGCCGATTCCGAACATTCCGCAATCTTTCAATGCCTCCAAGGCGTGCCAAAGGCAGGCTTGCGGAAAATTTTGCTGACTGCCTCTGGTGGGGCTTTCCGAGACTGGGATGTAGAAAAATTAGCAGATGTAACCGTAGCTGATGCCCTCAAGCATCCGAATTGGTCGATGGGGCGGAAAATCACAGTAGACTCTGCTACTTTGATGAATAAAGGGCTAGAAGTAATTGAGGCTCACTTTCTGTTTGGGTTGGATTATGACAATATCGAAATTGTCATTCATCCCCAAAGCATCATTCACTCGCTGATTGAATTGCAAGATACTTCAGTTTTAGCCCAACTCGGTTGGCCGGATATGCGCTTACCCTTACTCTATGCCCTATCTTGGCCCGATCGCATTTACACCAACTGGGAACGACTAGATTTAGTCAAAGCTGGAAATTTAACCTTCCGGGAACCAGATCATCAGAAGTATCCTTGTATGCAGTTAGCTTATGCTGTGGGTAAAGCTGGTGGTTCCATGCCTGCTGTGTTGAATGCTGCAAATGAGCAGGCTGTGGCTTTATTTTTAGACGAAAAAATTCGCTTTTTAGATATTCCTCGGTGTATCGAATGGGTGTGCGATCGCCATCAAAATGATAACCGTACAAATCCCTCTTTAGATGACATTTTGACAGCAGATAAATGGGCAAGACAAGAAGTTTTAATAGCGACTGAAAAGTTAGAAACCCAACCGCAGATAATTTCTCTGCGATAAAAACCTTAAATCGAACCAAAAGATCCCCGACTTCTTGAAGAAGTCGGGGATCTGAGCCTCTAGGTTATTGTGTTCTATCTGTTCTCACTTCAGACTAAAGCCTCATTGCTGCCTAAAATATATTTAGTGGCTTCCTGCTCACTTATTGTTTTTATACATATCTACAAATAAATAAACAGATTTTCCGGAAGTTTGCCAAATTGCCAAATAATTTACCTGACATCCAAATTATCGTCTGATTCTCGTGTAAAATATTTTTGGAACATTTACGCAAAAAAAACAGTTTTAGTAAACACTATTAATTAGCTGTAATAGCTAGATAATTTTCCCTTTCTGAATAAACACACTCTCAGACAAGGGCAATTAATAAGGAATTATATATAAAGGAATTAATATATGATTGCGACGCTGATTGTAGCTTGGATAGTCTTCATAATATTATGGAAGTTGCTGAAAGCAACCCTAAAGAGTGCATTGACTATTGCCGCAATCCTAATCTTATTAAATATCAGTTTTGGCATTACCCCGCAAGATATCTGGTATCACGTAACGCAGTTTGCTCAAACTATCTCCCAGATACAAAGTGGCAAATAGAAAATTAAAAATTGTTATTTAATGCCGAAATCTTGGCTAATGCATCCTTAACACTCGCTGGCAACTGACGCATAATCTTGCCTCTTTCGCGATCTAAAGCTACTAAAGTCACCTTGGCGGTGACGTACAATTGTTGTCCATCAGTTGATACAATGGCATAATCCCAATTGATTCGCACACCAGTCACCTCAGCCATACGCGTTTTTACCATCACTGTTAGACCTAATTGAATTGAGTGATGATAGCGCACCGACAGTTCTACAACTGGTAAATCGCAGCCGATAGTGACTAAATCAGCAAATTCAATCCCGATAGATCGCAAGCATTCAATCCGCGCTTCTTCCATCCAAGCTATATAGGAACCGTGCCAGACAATGCCGGCATAGTCAGTGTGGTGGGGTTGCACTCTCACAGGATATTCAAACCAATTCCCAAATTCATGACTGGATGGATTGTCAAGGGCGCTGGTTGGTGGTAGTTTTGCTTGGTTGGGTTTTTCTTCTGACATCTTCAAATTTCTCAGCACCTATAAATTTTCCAAATCAATAAAAATTAATTGCGTTGCCGGACTTCTTGATTTAGTATTTACCTTCCTGGAATAGGGAGTATTTTATTATGCAGGTTAATCTTAAGTATGTTAATACTGTTGCTTTGACTCTACTTAGTTTACTAGGTTTTGGGATGGCGTACCCAGACAATAATCAGGTAAGCACAAATGCAAGGTTGAGGTACAAATCTGGAGAAAAAGCTCAAGCTTTACCCATGAATAATCGTAAGCGTTCAGGGGGTATCTGCTCTAAATGATTGACTAAGCAGAGTGCGATCGCTTTCCCATTCTCATACACGATCAACTGCGTCAGCCTTTCTCACTACCCACAGTGCGATGTCCTGCATGATGAAGTGCGTTGGCGCAGCCCGCCACAGGCATCGCAGTTTCTTACTTGAGTTAGCAAGACTTCAATAACCATCATCTTATAATAGAGTCAACCAGCATAAAGCGGAATTTATGAATGCCAAACAGAAAATAATTGAAGAGATAGAAAATGTACCAGAAGAAATTATATACGAGGTTCTGGACTTTTTACTTTTTTTGAAAGCCAAAGAAGATAAAGAGGATTTAAAAGATGCAAAAGCTGCATTAAAAGAAGCACAAGAGGTTGGTACGATTTCCTTGGGTGAACTCAAAAGGGAATTAGGTTTGTGAGTTACGAAGTAGAAATTGCTCCGGCTGCAAAAAGACAGATAAAAAAATTACCCTATGATGTTCAACAAAAAGTGGTTGCTAAATTGGAAGAACTTGCTTTTGAGCCTCGTCCTGATGGTATGAAAAAATTAGAAGGTTCTGATAATTTATATAGAGTCAGATTGGGAAAATATCGAATTATTTACGAAATACAAGATGGTTTATTATTAGTCACGGTGGTCAAAGTAAAGCATCGTAGTGATGTTTATAGATTGTGAACAACTAAAAATCGGGAGCATCCCAAATGTACAAAAACGCCTTACCTGATATCTTGCACCAGGCGACTGGAAGTCGCGGCTACACAGGCAAAACCCGCCTGCGCGGGTTGAAAACCTTGATTTTGCATTAGTCCGCGTAGGCGGACTTTATTTGTATAGCCGCGATTTCTAATCGCCAGGGCTAGGTGCAAGATATGAGCCTCCAACTAGCGGACTACGCCACTAGCAACAAATAAAAGAAACACAGTATTGGGAGCGTTAAGGTCAATAAATATTACACTCTTATTGGTGTCATGACAGTTACAACCGTGTTAACAAGTGCGATCGCTAAATCTATATAAAATAAACAAAAGAAAAGCGATTGCCCCTACCACCAGCTAAATTAGACTTATCACTAAATTCTTTGACGCTCATGCTAGAAAAAACATCTACATTTCAGAAAGCCATAGAAGCGGTAGAAGCATTAGATCCAGAAGCTCAGGCTATTCTTGTAGATATTATCCAAAAGCGCCTCAAGCAACAGCGACGGGATGACTTATTAAAGGCGGTTGCAGAAGCTCGTGAAGCTTATGCTAAAGGGGAAGTACGTAGTGGAACTGTTGCTGATTTAATGGCGGAGTTGGATGATTGATGCAGCTGCTATGGAGTGCAAGATTTATTCGAGACTTTAAGCGTTTAGCCCGTCGAAATCCCGAATTACGCTCTGTAGTTGAGCAAAGATTACAACAACTTGCTGAAGATGCGTTTTACCCTAGCTTGCGTACTCATAAACTTAAAGGGGATTTATTGGGTACATGGGCTTGTTCCATAGACTACAGCAATCGTATTCTATTTGAGTTTGTTCCTCATCCCGATTCAGGGGAATTAGTAATTTCTTTGTTGACCTTGGGTTCTCATGATGATGTTTACTAAGGTGACACTAGACTTGAGAAATATTTGGGGATTGAAATCATAGATGTTATTACAGAATAAAAGCGGCTGTAATTATGAACACCCAAACAACACCCCAACTGCCAATTCCTCCGTACTTTAACTCAGAAAAAGTCGGCGAAGTCTGGCGCGTACCTTACCAAGAACGTGCCGCCAAAGCTGAAATCTGGGCAAAACAACACGATATTAAACCAGCATCTTTAGATAAAACCCGTATTTGCCTACTGTTAATTGATGTACAAAATACCTTCTGCATTCCCGGATTTGAATTATTTGTAGGTGGAGAATCCGGGAATGCGGCGGTGGATGATAATGTCAGGTTATGTGAGTTTATCTATCGCAACTTGGGAGTAATTACAAAAATTGTACCAACTCTAGATACTCACACAGCAACGCAAATATTCCATCCAATCTTTTGGGTGAACGCTGCGGGAGAACATCCTACTCCAGCAGCGACTAGCATCACACCAGCAGATATTGAACAAGGTATTTGGAAAGTTAACCCAGCAGTTGCCGACAGCGTTACTAATGGGGATTATGAATTATTAGAAAAACACGCTTACCATTACCTTAAAAAACTCAGTCAAGACGGTAAATATCCCCTTACTGTTTGGCCTTATCATTCTATGTTGGGCGGCATCGGTCATGCTCTAGTTTCATCGGTTGAGGAAGCGGTATTTTTCCACAGCATTGCGCGTCAGAGTCAAACACAATTTGAAATCAAAGGCGAAAATCCTTTAACAGAAAACTATTCTATCTTACGTCCAGAGGTGTTAGAAGATTTTGAACAACGTCCACTTGCTCAAAAGAACACACGCCTGATTAAACAACTTTTAGAATTTGATGTTGTCATTATTGGTGGTCAAGCTAAAAGTCATTGCGTTGCCTGGACAATTGACGATTTATTAACAGAAATTAAACAGGTAGATGCCACCCTGACGAAAAAAGTTTATCTGCTAGAAGATTGCACTTCTCCTGTTGTTGTCCCTGGTGTTGTGGACTACACAGAACAGGCAGATGCAGCATTTACAAGGTTTGCAGAGGCAGGAATGCACATCCTAAAATCTAGCGAATCCATAGCATTTTTTTAACGCAAAGGATTCGCAAAGGGAAACGCAACGGAACACAGAGATTTCCTCCGCGTTCCGTTGCGTTTCCCTTTGCGTCCCTCTGCGTTTTAAAACAAGCCTCATTTCTTCAAATAACCCTTTGGATCTTCTGCTACCCAACCCAGAGATGAGCTAGAACGCACTTCAAAATGAAGATGCGGTTGAATGGAACTTGGTTTTCCAGTAGTGCCTACTGTTCCTAGTAAGTCTCCTTTTTTCACTTGCTGACCGACAGTAACTTTGATACTGTCAAGCTGGGCATAGCGGCTTTGGAGTCCGCCACTGTGGTTAATAATGACCAACTTGCCATAAGAACCTTGATCGCTGGCAAAGGCTACGGTTCCAGGGGCGATCGCTAACACATCTGTACCAACTGGTGCTAATAAGTCAACACCACTGTGGAAGAAAACTTCACCTGTCGCAGGATTAATTTGCCAGCCGTAAGCTAATCCCACAGTCGCCACTTGTGCCAAGGGATATCCAGATAGCGATGCACGATTTGGTGTACCTGCATCAGTGGGTAAAGGGGACTTAGTTACAACACCATTGGGCGACCAGTTTACCCCCGGAACAAATACGATTCTGGGGTCTGGTTGGCAGCCATTCACCTCAAAAAGGCTATCAGCACGAACTTTGTATTGTGCTGCCACTTGTCGCCAAGTTTCACCGCGAGGTACTTCGACTACAATCCCATTGTAGGGAGGAATTTGAAGCACACTACCAACGGCTGCAATCCCACCATTCTGCAAAGCTGGATTCATGCCGATAATAGTTGTAGGAATGAGATTGTAGCGCTGCGCTATGCTCTCCAAAGTTTCGCCACGAACAACTTTATGGCGTTGGAAGCGAGATAAGGCTGGAATTGGGCAACCACCTACAGCAGCGTTAGCACTGTTCGAGTATGGCAGTATGCTTACTAAGCCTAAGGCGCTAACTAAGCTACAGAGAAACAGTTGACGAAAGAGTAAAGTCATGTATAAAGGTCAAGAGCGCATTAACTTTAGATTTTAGATGGGAAGAGTGGGGAGTGGGGAGATGAGGGAGCAGGGGGATATGAGGGAGCAGGGGGAGATGAGGAAGAATAACCATGCCCAATTCCCAATGCCCAATTCCCAATTTCCCGTAAATTGATCTGTCCACTTGCCGTTAGCTTGACTACACTTAGAAATTAGCAACTGCATTGCTGTCCTTAAGTAAAAAGATTATGAAGTTATCCTTAAAGCAATTGGCGGTTTATGTGTTTTTACTGGTGATTGGCGGTGGTGCAGGTTTGTTTGGCAGTCACTATCTCTCGCCACAAAATCGCTCGTTCCAACAATTAAAAAATGTAACAATGTCTTCGCCTCCAGAATCGGTAGTTCCGAATTCTCCGAATGGAGCAACTGGGGCTACAGGAGGTAATAGTGTGAATTTTATTGCGACGGCAGTGCAAAAAGTTGGCCCGGCTGTGGTGCGAATTAATGCTACTCGCAAAGTAGCCAATCCCATCTCTGATGCTTTGAAAAATCCCCTCTTGCGACGATTTTTTGGAGAGGATGACCAACCAATTCCTCAAGAACGTATTGAGCGTGGTACAGGATCAGGATTTATTTTAAGCGAAGATGGAGAATTAATCACCAATGCTCATGTGGTAGCAGATACAGATACAGTACAAGTAACTCTCAAGGATGGTCGGAGTCTAGAGGGAAAGGTGGTAGGAGTTGACTCTGTGACAGATGTGGCGGTGGTGAAAATACAAGCGAATAATTTGCCGACGGTGAAACTGGGTAATTCGCAAAATCTGGTGCCGGGAGAATGGGCGATCGCAATTGGCAATCCTCTGGGTTTAGATAATACTGTCACTATGGGCATTATCAGTGCTACCGATCGCACCAGTACTCAAGTTGGTGTCCCAGATAAGCGAGTTAGCTTTATCCAAACTGATGCCGCGATTAACCCTGGTAATTCTGGTGGCCCCTTGTTAAACGCCCAAGGCGAAGTCATTGGTATTAATACTGCCATCCGCGCTGATGCTCAAGGACTCGGTTTCGCCATCCCCATTGAAACAGCCGCCCGTGTTGCCAATGAGCTTTTTACCAAAGGGCATGTGGAACATCCCTTTTTGGGTATTGAAATGGCAGACCTTTCTCCCATCAGAAGACAGCAGATTAATCAAGAAAATCAACTGAACATTCAGCAGGATGCGGGGATTGTCATTAAAGGCGTAACAGACGATTCCCCAGCCAAGCGTGGAGCATTGCTTCCTGGAGACGTGATTCAAAAAGTTAACGGTAAACCAGTCAAAACCTCAGCCCAAGTTCAGAGGCTAGTAGAGTCCAGCAAAGTTGGAGACATGATAGCGCTCGAAGTCAACCGCAGCGGTAAAATTCAAACCTTGAAAGTAAAATTAGGAGCTTATCCTGAAAGGAAATAATCAATAGTCAATAGTCCCAGAATGTTTGACTATTGACTATTGATTATTGACCATTAGACAAATGCTCTAACTGCATTCTTTGTTCCATCTGGCGCAGAAAATACCCTGTCATCATTGCCGACGCTAGAAGTCCAGCTAAGTTCTCCCGATCTGTTGTGATTTGCACGTTAAAATTTTCTGCCGGGAGCATTCCCACTAGCCCTTGAACATTTTGCGAGATGATTTGTTTAATTTCGGGGCTGGCAGACTGAGCAACCCTAGCTAAAACATCAGGAGACTGATGCTGTAGATACTTGAGTAACTGATTGGGGTATTCCTCAGAGTGGTCGGAAAGAAGTTGATTAGGGTGTTCCTCGGAGTTGTCATTCAAAAAGTCAGGATTAAACACCATTGGCAGTTTTATTTAGCTTAATTGCTAACTCTACTCTAAACCATAGTACAAGAGTAGCGCATTCACCACGGGTATAAGTCAATAGGAATGGGGAATTGGGCATTGGGCATTGGGCATTGAAAAGATGCAGAGGGGCAGGGTGCGGGGGGCGGAGGGGAAAATTCTTCTCCCTGCTCCCTCTTCAAGATGCTGGAAAAAATAACCGCAGGTAGCTAGACAAAATGGCTTCGCCAACAAACAGAGTAATTACAGATCCTAAAGCCAGAAAAGGCCCAAAAGGCATCTTTTGTCCTAACCTTTGTCGCGATCGCATCATAGCACCGCTACCAATTAACGCTCCTAGCACGCAGGCAATAAAACTAGCCAAGAGCAAATATTTCCAGCCTAACCAGGCTCCCATCATGGCTGCTAATTTGGCGTCACCTGCCCCCATTGCAGTTTTACCAAAGGCAATTGAACCCAATAGGGCGATCGCATCAAACAGCCATAAGCCCAATACTGCACCAAATATCGCCATCATCAGGTGATTTACCAATGCCACAAAACTAGCCTCTGGTAAAAAACCAACTACCATTTGAAACAAAATTCCTACCACCAAACCCGACTGAGTAAGTGCATTAGGTAGGGTCATTGTATCTAGGTCGATGAGCGATAGCGCCAATAACCAACTGCAAAAAGCCCAATAGCCTATTGTTAAAGTCGATACTTTAAATACCAAAAAAATCAGTAAAAAAATTATGCCCGTTACCCCTTCTACCACGGGATAACGGACAGAAATTTTGCTTTTGCAATATCGACACCGCCCTTTTAAGTATATCCAGCCGAACACTGGTACATTGTCGTAAGCTTTTAGCTGGTTTAAGCACTTAGGACAACGGGAAGGCGGCCAAAGAATTGACAACCCAGCAGGTAGCCGATAAACAATAACATTGAGAAAACTACCAATAGATGCACCTAAAGCAAAGACCATTACACTCGCCGGAATGGCGAACAAAATGTCCATACAGTCATTTGTCCTTTGTCATTTGTCCTCTGTCATTTGTCGTTTATCTTTCGTCCTTTGTCCAGAACCAATGATTAATGACCAATGACCAATGACTAATGACCAATGACTAATACATGTGCGATTCAATTTGACTCAAGGGCACAAAACATTCTTGAGGTAATAGAACTGGTTGGTTAGTAAAAATAACCTTACCTCGATGAGTCATGCGATTAATTGCTACACCGGAAGGTTGCCCAGCTATTTCGGGATGTACTTCACAGTGAGTGTAGTAAATCTGCCCAGCGGCTCTGATTACGGCGGGATCAATCAAAGGTGACTGGTTCTTTGGGGCGGTAAAAGTTGCTTGTCCTTGTCGTAATGCGTACACTATCGACTGTTATTTGATTGCTAGATTTCCCTCTAGTCTACCCGAAACTTTTAGCAAAGGTTGCCAAATTGCCCAGGTTGCACTTTAAAATTCGCAATTCGTAATTCGTAATTCCCTAACGAAGGGGGATTTAGCCATAAAACCTGAGCGCAGGAAACCTCTGTAGAAGTTCTGCGTTGAGTCAGTCGCAGTCTTGGCAAAAGTGAAAAACTTTTGCCTACTGCCTGGCATTTATCTTCACCCAACAACTTTAAGGTTGGTCGAGTACTTTAATCAACGCATCGCCCATAGCGCGGCAACCTAAAAGATTTTTTCCTGGGGAAATTATATCTCCCGTGCGATCGCCTTGTTCTAAAACTTGCAATACGGCTTGTTCGATGCTATCTGCTGCTTTTGGTTGGTCTAAACCGTAGCGTAACATCATCGCCGCACTCAACACTTGTGCTAGAGGATTTGCCTTATCAAGTCCGGCAATATCTGGGGCGGAACCATGAACTGGTTCAAATACCCCAGGTCCAGAAGCGCCTAAACTAGCTGACGGTAACATCCCAATACTACCTGTGAGCATGGCAGCAGCATCAGAAAGAATATCGCCAAACAAATTGCCTGTGACGATGGTATCGAACTGCTTGGGAGCGCGTACTAGTTGCATGGCAGCATTATCTACATATAAATGAGAGAGTTCGATATCTGGATATTCCTGAGAAAGTTGAGTGATGCGATCGCGCCACAACTGAGATACTTCTAATACGTTCGCCTTATCCACCGAACAAAGTTTTCCACCGCGTTTTTTAGCTGCCTCAAAAGCCACCCGTCCAATGCGTTCAATTTCCGATTCGGTATAAACCATTGTATTTACACCGCGTTTTTCACCAGTTTCCGTAGCAAAAATCCCTTTGGGTTTACCAAAGTAAATCCCGCCAGTGAGTTCACGCACCACCATAATATCCACGCCTTCGACAATTTCGCGTTTCAAAGTCGAGGCATCAATTAGCTGGGGCAAAATTTTCGCTGGGCGTAAATTGGCAAATAATCCTAAACCTGCACGTAGTCCTAACAAACCTGCTTCTGGGCGTAAATTAGATGGCAGTGAATCCCACTTATAACCACCAATGGCGGCGAGTAACACAGCATCACTATTACGGCAAGTTTCTAGAGTGGCAGATGGTAAGGGTTCTCCTGTGGCATCAATTGCTGCACCACCAATGAGGGCTTCTTGGAATTCAAACTGAATATCAAATTGCTTCCCTACGACTTTCAGCACATCTACCGCCACTGCCATAATTTCAGGGCCAATGCCATCGCCGGGAAGTAAAGTAATGCGGTAGTTATGTGTCATAGCTGGTTATTACTAGGTAAATGCTTGCAGATTAAATATCATACCGAGCAAGATGTACAGATGGAGTTTTTAATTTATTTAGATGTTTGTTGTCTGAATCGCCCTTTTGATGACCAGACACCTTGTGTTGGATATTCCTATGGAGTTTGAAATTAAACTGACGGCGAATAAATTCGCCTACGCCTTGCCCCCATGCTTGAAAGCACTTGCTCTCCACGGCGAGAGGTCTTTGGTGAGTAAGATGTTCTACCTAAAATTACAAAGATGAAAATGCTAGACGGGATAAAGCAATCAAACTTTGCCCGCCAAGTTCATCAACTGTTTGAAGTTCACAAGATAATTGATGTTGTTGGCACTATCAATCTTTATCCACCCTTTTTCATGCAGCTTTTCCATAATTTTGGTGGTTTCTTCAACACCGATTTCTGTCACCTCTGCTAAATCTTTAAAGGGAACGTTAAAAATTTCTCTTCCTAAATCTGATTCTTGACCATAGCTTTCGCCTAAAGTCACTAGGGTATGGGCGAGTTTGACTGCTGGTGGTGAAGACCGCATTTGTAAGCGCAGGTTAATTTGCCGCAATCGCCGCACCATCAGTTGCAACATCCGATGATGTAACTGCGGGTCTTTAAACAATATTTGAATAAAACGCTCTCTGGAGATACTAAGCAACTTCACGGGTGAAAGGGCAATGACATCGGTTGAGCGTGGAGATTCATCTAAAATTGCCATTTCTCCAAAAAAATCGCCACGACCAAAAATTGCCAGAGCGACTGAATCTTCCCCGACGGTACGCCGGACTTTGACCCAACCAGAAACCACGAAGTAAACTGCATTACCCCAGGCATCTTCCATCACAACGGCTCGCCCAGATGGATATTCATGTTCAATTGCAACGTTGAGCAGCCATTCCAAAGTCTGTGGATTGGCTGTACTCATTAAGGGGAAAAGTTCACTAAAAACCTCAGTTAGCATGAAATATTTGCAACAAATTGATTTAAGGGCGGGAAACTAACTTTGCTACTATAAGTTTTTTTAAACCGTAATCTTACTCAGAATACGATCGCAAAATTTGTATTTATTGAAGATGAATCTCTAAGCTCGATCGGTCTAGGATTCCATTACAACATAACAATTATGTATGCGATCGAAATCAGCGTTTTCACTTACAGACCGATGATTTACTGTTTGTTGCTAGATTGCTATCTAGTGCCAGTATTTTGATCTGCTGGTCTAAATTTTTCACTAACTGATTCAGGGCAACTAAAGCCTCTAATTGCTGAGAATCAAGGACGGGATTCAGCAAAAGCCGTTCTTGTAGTTCGTGTAACTTGAAGCTTAGTTGCTGAGAAATTCCTAAGGCATCGCGGCCCAGACGCGTCAACTGTTGTTGTTGATAGAATTTTAAGGCTGCTCCCCGCAATACTTGGAGTGTTGCCTCTTCGCCGTAGATTCCCGGCATGACTCGCAAGCGTAATAATAAGCGGTTTTTTTGATATACGTATTCCTTTTCTACCTGTTTTGGTTCTGCAACCGTTGTGACAGGTAGGGAAGCAAACCGCTTTAATTCATTCAGTACTCCTTGGAAAACCGAGAGCGGCAGTTGGTCTAATACAGACTGTAAAATTCCATTGTCACTCCACAGTATCCTACCTTCATACGCTTGTCTTTCTAAGTACAGCCGACCAATTCCCCCAACCAAGATTCGTCCCAGTAATTCTTCTAGTAATTTTTTGGGTGGCAGTGTTGGTAGCAACTCAATCGGACTCAGTAGTTCGGAAGCCTGTGTGGGCAAAATAGGTAAATTGTTTGGTGATGCAGCTTCGGAAGTCTCTTCCTGCTGAGTTCTGGAAATAGGAGTCGAGAACGTCGTAGTTTCAGATGATTGGTCTAGCTCTGGGATAGGAGGCAAGTCTACCCGCTGCCCAGAATGTTGACGCTTTGGTGTCTGAAATACCATCAATACTGGTTGCTGATTTGATTCTGAGGTGTCAGTGTCAGCAATGCTCGCTGGGCTATGTGTTGGAGAAGATTCTGCTGTTAGCTGATGCACAAGTTTGGCATCTAGCTGAGATGTATTCTTATGGTTGAGGTAGGCTGATAGGATTCTGCGGTGAGCGTCGGCTGCGATCGCTTCAATCACCATTGTGCAATTGATAGAAGACAAAATGCGACCAACGTAATCTAGTGCCTCGCTATCTTGTGGATAAACCATACCTAGCAAGAGGTTTTTGCCTTCTAATCCAAAGGGTAAAAGTTGGTGATAGAGGCAAGCTTCAAAGGATAAAAGACTATCAATTAGTTGGAATATTTGCTCGCGATCGCCTTTTTCTTCCCACTTCATTTGAGTGGCAGTTAGCAGTTGCCGTCCATTTGCTGCGGTATCATTTAGTTCACCCTTTGAAGACAACATAGATTTGATGCGTTGGTGTTTAATTATATTTTGCCTCGAATTTAGTAGGTAGTTAATAAAGATACTTTGTTGGATTGTTAAAATTTCAATTATATATACTTAAGTAAACGTAAGTAGAGTATGAATTTTAGATTATAGACTGGGGATAATACTGAGGGTTGGGCATTGGGCATGGGGAATTGGGCATTGTATTATCCCCCATCTCCCCCATCTCCCCCATCTCCCCCAGTCCCCAATCCCCATCTTCCACTACAGCTTACTCTTGAGTTCTTAAACCTTGGGCTGCAAGATAGATTTTTGTCCATTCGCCTAGCACTTGATGGGTTTTGAGTTTTAATTGTTCGGCTATTGCTTCTATTGAGTTACCCGCTTTCCGCAAATCTAGAATCTGCCGCCCTAGAGGGGTCAATTTTTCATCAAGTTGCTGCCATTGGTTTTGCGTTAATCCTAAGTTATGTTCTTGTAAGGAAATTGAGAGCCAACTGTCTACGAGTTCTGGTTTCCCTTTGAGGGCAAAAACACGGACAGCGTGGTAACTAATTTTTTCTCGCAGACGGTAAACTTCTTTAGTCTGCTTATTCAGTTTTTGGGCGATCTCTTCTTGGGACTTACCTTGCAGATAGAGTCGTAACCATTCCACTGCATCTGTTCCCAGATTTTCTTGTAAATAATTTTCAAATTCTTTTTGGACTGACTGGCGTAGCCCCTGTTGTTCTTCTAGTTGTTGTGCTTCTTGATATTCTGCGATCGCTTGACTATCGACTAAGTTAACTCGATTATCACTGTCGTCTGTAAGAACTTCTTCTGAAACTAGTCTAATCAAGTCACGGCCAGGCACTTGGGTTAGACCACCGCGCTGAGTGCGACGCAAGTAATTCACAAATCGGTAAGCTAATAGGGGTTGATTGCGTACTGGCCGCAGAGAATATTCTTCTAAACTGGCAAACAGCAGAGCATCCCCTAATCGTCTATCGGTTGTATATTTGGCAATATCAGCCATTTGCTGTTGCATCTGGCTATCGCTTTGGAGTAATTCTTGGAGTACTTCTTGTAACACATCGATCACACTGCGCTGGCGATCGCGGCTAAGGGAAACCCAAGTCTGAATCTTATTCCGTAATGTTATTAAACTCCCCAATCGGGTGATCAAGTTGCGATAAGCACGTTCTCGCCCCAGCCCCAAGTAGCGTTGACGTAAAATCCTCCAGCGATATTCCATCGCTTGCTTGGCGATATCGAGTTCTTTCGGGTTAAACAAATCAAACCGTTTTGAGTCAGATCCCAATAACCAAAGAATAATGCTTTGTCTAGCAGCTTCATTTTGGTCTGGACATTCCACAGCCAAACGCTTTTGCCAATCTATAGCCAGTTTTTCCACATCCATTGTCATAGTGAGATTGCATTCCTCGAAACTCAATTTTGAAGTTTGCATCACAACCCCCATTCGTCCCACTTAATTATTTAACTGGCAGCTGCCCCTGATTTCATGAGTTTCATGAAAATAGCTCAGTGATTCTACTTTTATTACGTCTTAGTTCACTGAAATTATGCAGAAATTTCTACATTGACGTTTTATTTTCAATTCACAATATCCAAGACCATTGTGTATTAAGCATTTGGGTTGATTTTGCCAATTTAAACTTTTTGTAAAGTTATATTTTTTCACTGAGAACAGAAATCTGCCTAGAGTGTTGAAGATACAACCTTTGCCTGAGATGGGTCAGGTAAATCTGACATTTTGTAACAGATACAAGGAACGAATCTAATCTAACTCAATGTCAGACGTTATTTCACCCGTATAAGTTTCAACCTTCTCCAATTCATTACGTAGTAAAATACTTAGTTAGATATCAGTATAATTAATGTTAATTGAGGTATGGACTCAGTAAATCCCCCAACCAGCCTGAGAAATTGGCTTATTCCCTTCTTTTGAAGTAAGATTGAGCCTTAACGAACTTAGGGGGTTTAGGTTTAAGTCCCCTGCTTCTATCAAGCAGCGCGTTTTGTGTTGCGGTCTAAATCCCCGTCACAAAACTTAATTACGAATTACGAATTACGAATTATTTTAACTCTGACTTTTCCTGGTATCTACGAAGATATCTCACTTACCATCACTCTTCGCGTTACCCCACCCCGGTTTTGGCTTTAGACAAAACCGCCCCTCCCCGATGCTTTGGGGTGGGGTTGAGATGGGGTAAAACACTTGTGGGGTAGGCATTTGAGCTTAAGTTGACACCTATGAGCATTGCTGTGTCCCTACAGCGTGGTCTATTTACCTGAAAATAGCTGTAAACTAGTACAACACGGCGTAAATAAACCACCCATTTAAAATAGCCAGAAAGCTTACAAAATAAGCATTCTTTCTTTTTACTTTTGCCTTCTTGTACTAGCTTTATTTACAACTACGCCTCTAATCATTGGCAAGTTATTCTTAAAACTTTTATATTCCTAAGAATGAATAGTCAACAGTCAATATTGATTTTGACTATTGACTCTGACTGTTGCTTTCCCTCTGCTTCAAAATTCAACTTATGCAAAATCTAAAAACATAAAAGTTTGCAACGCTCTAAAGTTTTGATGGTCAGAAGCCTTACAATAAACTTCTCTTTAAATTTATTTATGGGCATTCTTCGTTTTGAATTTACCCACAGGGGATTAAATCTATCGATTGTTTGATCTAACAATGGGATTTTCTACAGATTCTCGATACTGTTGGACTTGTTCTGTGTAACCAATTGGCAGAACAGCTTCAACGTTTTCATGGGGACGAGGAATAATCACCCAGGATTCTAGGGTACCGCCATAAACATTTTCTGCGGCTTCAACACCAGCAGCCATCGCGGCTTTTACTTCAGAAACATCGCCACGAATATTAACTGTAAAGCGAGCGCTACCTACTCTGATATAACCAACGAGGGTGACTCGACCAGCTTTTACCATAGCATCTGCTGCTGCTAGCACCGCAGGAAAACCTTTCGTTTCAAGTGCTCCAACTGCCTGTAATGACATTATTAATCTCCTGTATAAACAAACGATATGGTGGCTACAAGTTAATTGTACGAAGCTTCGCTACAGATTTTGATAGCAAAATTGCTTAGAACATACGGAAAGGTTCTGATTCCTCGGTGAAATGGATTGGTAATATGGTTTCCACATTTTCCGGGGGATTAGGAACAATGTAGTAGGTAATTACTGTACCAGCCTTGACTTGCTCTCCCGCGACGATTCCGGCTTCAACAGCTCTATTTACTTCCGAAACGTGTCCCCGAACGGCGACTAACAAGCGAGCGCTTTCCGCTTGACCATAATACACAATTGTGACTGCGGCAGCTTTGACCATTGCATCTGCTGCTGCTAAGACACTAGGAAAACCTAAAGTTTCAATTACGCCAACCGCCATTGGCATGGCATTAGCTCCTGGATTAAGGGATAAGCGATTTTAATTGTACGTGGCTTTTGTCCCAATTTTGACATTTTGGAAAACTTTCTTGGATCTAGAAATTTCGGGGGAGTGGGTAGAGACACGATTGATCGCGTCTGTACAGGAGTTGGGAGTTAAAATATTTTGATCGCAGGTGGTTTATGTTTTATATATTAAAAATAATACTTGAGCATATTAGTTTTTGTAATTTTGTTGTTGAACAAAATCACCTATATCTGGAAGTAAGCTAATACGATAAACTAAAATTTATGTTTCCGAATTTTCTTCCTACAGCAGTCAAGCAACTAACAGAACCTACTTCGATCGCACTAGCTCGGAGTATTCAAACCACTGCGATCGCTACTCCTTTAACTAATCAACCAGTTACTACAACGTTTGTCAAGCAAGGGTGCGGTGGAACTCCGATTTTATTAATTCACGGTTTTGACAGTTCTGTATTGGAATTTCGACGGCTTTTGCCACTACTTTCTGAAGATAATGAAACGTGGGCAGTGGATCTGTTGGGTTTTGGGTTTACAGATAGACTCTCAGGAATTGCCTATAGCCCAACTGCAATTAAAACCCATCTTTATTATTTCTGGAAAAGCCTAATTAACCAACCTGTAATTTTAGTGGGTGCTTCGATGGGGGGTGCGACAGCGATTGATTTTACGCTGACATACCCGGAAGTAGTAAAAAAGCTAGTGTTAATTGATAGTGCAGGGTTAGCGGGTGGTTCACCATTGATCAAATTCATGTTTCCCCCGTTGGACTATTTCGCAACTCAGTTTTTGAGTAATCTGAAAGTACGCGATCGCGTTTCCCGCATTGGATATAAAAATCAAAGTCTCGCCTCTGTCGATGCACTGTGTTGTGGTGCATTGCACCTACAAAGTCCGAGTTGGAATCAAGCTTTGATTGCTTTCACTAAAAGTGGTGGTTATAGTGCTTTTAGACTTGAAATCTTATCACAAATTATGCAACAAACGCTAATTTTGTGGGGTGATTCTGATAAAATTTTGGGTACTAAGGATGCCACAAAGTTTCAAAAGGCAATTCCACACAGTATTCTCACCTGGATTCAAGATTGCGGTCATCTCCCACACCTGGAACAACCACAAATCACCGCACAACATATTTTAAACTTTTGTGGTTCGGTTTGAATTGTGGCTTCTATTTGGGTCAGTGCAGCGTTAAGATTATCTCGATCGCATTCTGTAACTGCAATATTGTAAAGCGTTTCAGCTTCCTTAGTGCGATCGCCCAAGGTTTGCCACAATGCTAATTGTTGATTGTAAGTTGCGATCGCCCGTTTAACGCACGAGTAATAGCGCATAGAACTTACGCTTTGTACATCAGCACTACAGCAATTTGGATATTTCAGCCATATTTAGCAGCTAGCGATGTCTACGACGGGCTGGCTACACCTAGGCTTTCTATGGGAGTCAATCAGGGTTATAGTAAGCGTCTGAAACGACTAAATACTATAATTCACATTATGCTTAATTTGTACAGTGCGTAAGTCATAGTGAAATTTTTGGACAAGAATTCCTATTTTCTCTGTGTTCTCTGCGCCTCTGTGGTTAGATAAATTACTTTTAAACCGCAGAGGCACGAGAGATAAAAGAGATTTTACGAGTCACATTGAAAGGGCGAGTCCTAAGTTATTAAATGAGCAAAGGTAACTTTGATATGTCGTATAAAGTTAGCATCGTTATCGAAAAAGACGAACATGGATATTATGCCTATTGCCCTGAACTACCTGGTTGTCAATCTCAAGGTGATTCCCTAGAAGAAGTACAGGCGAATATTAAAGAAGCAGTTGAACTTTATATAGAAACCTTGTCAAATTCAGAAAAACAGGCACTTCATAACAAGGAAATATTCACAATAACCTTGGAGGTGAAAGTTGCCTAAACTGCCACGTATCACAGCAATAGAAGCTGAAAAGCTCTTATTAGATGCAGGCTTTATTCAAATTAGAAGCAAAGGAAGTCACAGGATTTATTTTCGAGAAGAAGTGAGAGTGGTGATTCCTTTTCATTCAGGAAAAATATTGCACCCAAAAATAGTAAAACAGGTTCTACAAGCCATTGATATTTCTGAGGATGAAACTACAGCAGAAATAAGTAGTAACTAAGGTAGATGAATAAGAATCCCACCCTGCTAAGAGGCAGTTAGTTTTGTGTCTTCCCACCAACATATACTGATATGGCATATAGTGATTTTACTTTAGAGAAAGTCAAACAAAGCTTTCAAATAAATACTATTGAGAGAACTGATATTTTTGCTAATATACCTGATATAGAATGTAGTGAGTTATTAAAAGAAGTTCTTCAATATAATTTACCTATAGCTATTGCCAGCAATAGTGAAAAAGCTCGCTCTGAGATGATTATTTCTCCAATTTTGCTAGATTTGAGACGACAATTAAATGACCAAATAAATTTGTTCTCTGGTGTTGAATTCAATGTTGATACAGCACAAGGTTTAAATGGAATCTGTGATTTTCTAATTACCCGTTCTCCAGAAAGACTAATTATCACAGCACCAGTCATTATTATTGTGGAAGCTAAAAAAGAAAACATTCCTGCTGGTTTAGGACAATGTGTAGCCGAAATGCTAGCAGCAAGAATATTTAACGAACGAGCAGGTAATGAAAATTTGATAATTTATGGAACCGTCACCACTGGAAGTATTTGGCAATTTTTAAAATTAGAAGGGCAATCTATCCAGATAGACTTAAGTGAATATTATCTTAAAGATGTCAATAAAATTTTAGGAATCTTAGCTAGTGGTATACGCTGAAAAAATTATAGTTAAGTAGCGATCGCATCCCTAAAACACCCGTTTAAAAGGCTTTTGACATATACTATCTAAAGTAACTTACTATCAAGATTGATATATCTACTGGACTAAAGACAAAAATGAAGCAAACAACACAATTCACTGCTATCATTGAGCGCGAAAAGGATGGCTATGTATCACTCTGTCCCGAACTCGATATCGCCAGCCAAGGTGACACAATTGAAGAGGCACGGAATAACCTAATTGAGGCATTAGAATTATTTTTTGAGACAGCAGATCCTTCTGAAATTAAGCAAAGGTTGCACACAGAAGTTTTTGTTACACGCCTAGAGGTAAATATTGGCTAAACTGCGCGTTCTTTCTGCTAGAGGAGTTTGCCGCATTCTGGAAGAGAACGGCTTTGTACAAGTGCGCCAGCGTGGTAGTCACATAATCATGCAGATGCAAACCGAAGACTCAACAATTACAGTTCCTATCCCCAATTACGAAGAATTACGCATCGGTACTTTGCGATCTATAATTCGTCAGTCAGGATTACCTCGTGTTTTATTTGAAGTTAATTAAACTTTAATTATTGAACTTGCGTAGGCATAGCCCAACCCAGGCATCGCAATAACTAAAATCCAAAAATCTCACGCCCAAACACTAAAATACTATTCTGCATCTTGGCGCCTCTGCGTGAGATTTCTTAAACTCTCACTCAATCGCCCACCCTACTTTAACCATCGCGCCGCATCTTTGGCATGATAAGTCAAAATCAAATCTGCACCAGCACGTTTAAAGCCAGTTAAAGTTTCCATAACCACCCGCTCTTCATCAATCCAACCATTGAGAGCCGCAGCTTTCACCATCGCATACTCACCAGAAACATTGTAGGCTGCAACTGGTAAGTTACTCGCTTCCTTCACCCGCCAAATAATATCCATATATGCCAAGGCTGGTTTAACCATCAGCATATCAGCACCTTCAGCGATATCCAATTCAATCTCTTTAATCGCTTCGCGGGCGTTACCTGGGTCCATTTGGTAAGTTCTTCTGTCCCCAAATTGCGGCGTCGAGTCTGCTGCATCCCGAAATGGGCCATAATAACCCGAAGCATACTTAGCAGCATAAGACAAAATCGGCGTATCTTGAAATCCGGCTTCATCTAAACCCTGACGAATTGCTTGCACAAACCCATCCATCATCCCCGAAGGCGCGATGATATCGGCACCAGCTTTTGCTTGAGAAACTGCTGTTTTCTTTAACAATTCCAGAGTTGGGTCATTTAAAACTCGTCCTGTTAAATCACCAACTTGCAAATAACCACAATGACCGTGGTTTGTATACTCACATAAACAAGTATCAGCAATTACAATCAAATCTGGCACTGCTGCTTTTACCGCCGTCGCCGCTTTCTGGACGATACCGCAATCATGCCAAGCGCCAGTGGCATCTACATCTTTATCAGCCGGAATCCCAAATAAAATAATCGAGGGAATTCCTAAGTCATAAACTTCTTTTGCTTCTTCAACAATTTTATCTACCGAAAGTTGGTAGACACCGGGCATGGATTTCACCTCATTAGCGATTCCTTCACCTGGTACGGCAAATAATGGGTAGATTAAATCGTTTGTTGTTAAAACAGTTTCACGAACCATCCGGCGCAGTTGGGGATGAGTACGCAGACGACGGGGGCGATGTGTAGGAAACATAAAATTTTATGAAGAAAAACAACGCAAATGGACACAAAACAAAGCGTCACAAAAGCAGGCTAAAATTTTCCTGCCGTCGGACAGACTACAAACAGTGCTTAACTGTCCTTTGCCCTACTCTTAATCAAGTTGTGGGGCAATTTTGTATTCTACAGCTTGGTTGCACCTATCCGACGGACTGGAAAAAAAACAACATCATGAAGAAATTCAAAATTTAAGACTGTTTGTTGGGAAAATTGTGGTGCATTGAGGGGTGAAATTTAAACGCATAGGCGCTTCGCCTTCCCGTAGGGTAGGGGCACAGAGGTAAACGCAGAGGCACGCAGAGAATTTGCTACTAATTTAATGAAATGTTGTACTTGGTAGCAAATAGCTGACAATTATCAATGCCCAATGCCCAATGCCCAATGATAATTTGTGTTAAAAAACCCGGAAAATATAAGGATAACGGAAGGGTATATCAGGATTGCTGAAAACTCCGATGAGTGCCCAAATTGTTAATCCCCAGTGCAATAGGTATCCTAGACCGGCTAGCGGCCCCAGCAATAATAGAGGTAAGACTAACCAACCGAATAGAAAAAACAACGCTCCTAGAATCCCTCCATAAAGCCAGACATTAAAGTGGAAATTGATGGATTCTCTGGCATTTTCTTTAACAACAGGATCATCAGATACGAGCAGTATGGCAATAGGTATACTTACTGATACCAAAGTTGTACTGAAAAAAATCGCTCCATGAGACAAGGCAGATAGAAGCTTTCGCTTGTCTGTGTCGTACATCGGTTTCTCCTATTTAGTCAGATTGTTAATTACACTACGACCCTATCACGAGCATCGTTGTCTTAAGATTAAAAGACTTACCAGAGTCAAAAAAAATTAAGTTAGCTAACAAATACATTTATGTCTACTGAACTTCAGTCTGAACTTATTCAAGCAGTTGAACTTCGCCGCAACTTTGCAATTATATCTCACCCCGATGCGGGTAAGACTACACTAACTGAAAAGCTACTTCTGTACGGAGGGGCAATTCACGAAGCTGGGGCGGTTAAGGCGCGACGGGCACAGCGTAAGGCTACATCTGACTGGATGGCGATGGAACAACAACGGGGTATTTCCATTACTTCCACGGTGTTGCAATTTGAATACCGGAACTGTCAGATAAATTTATTAGACACTCCCGGACACCAAGATTTCAGTGAAGATACTTACCGTACCCTCGCCGCCGCTGATAATGCCGTGATGCTGATTGATGCTGCAAAAGGTTTGGAACCCCAAACCCGTAAATTGTTTGAAGTGTGTAAGTTGCGGGGTATCCCGATTTTTACATTTATCAACAAGCTCGATCGCCCAGGCAGAGAACCTCTGGAATTGTTGGATGAAATTGAGCAAGAATTGGGATTGCAAACCTATGCGGTAAATTGGCCGATTGGTATGGGCGATCGCTTTAAAGGTGTTTTTGATCGGCACAAGCAACAAATTCACCTCTTTGAACGCAGTGCCCACGGCAGCCGAGAAGCCCGTGATACCATAGTCGAATTAGGCGATCCGAGAATAGAAGAACAGCTAGAACAAAGTCTGTACCACCAACTGAAAAATGATCTAGAACTTTTAGAAGGAGTTGGGCCAGAGTTAGATTTACAGTTGGTACACGAAGGCAAAATGACGCCTGTGTTCTTTGGTAGCGCCATGACTAACTTTGGGGTAGAGTTATTCCTCAAGTATTTCCTCGACTATGCCCTCAAACCCGGTTCTCATTACAGCAGTCTTGGCGAAGTTCCCCCTACATACCCAGAATTTTCGGGGTTTGTCTTTAAGTTGCAAGCGAACATGGACCCGAAACACCGCGATCGCGTCGCATTTATCCGGGTTTGCACTGGTAAGTTTGAAAAAGATATGATGGTGAATCACGCCCGCATTGGTAAACTCATCCGTCTGTCTCGCCCGCAAAAACTCTTTGCTCAAGAGCGAGAATCGATTGATGTGGCTTATCCTGGCGATGTGATCGGTTTGAACAATCCCGGTGTTTTTGCGATCGGGGATACAATTTACACGGGACAAAAGCTCGAATATGAGGGGATTCCGTATTTTTCGCCGGAACTGTTCGCTTCTCTGAGGAATCCCAACCCCTCGAAGTCTAAACAATTCCAAAAAGGCGTTGCGGAATTACGCGAAGAAGGTGCTGTGCAAATTATGTATTCAACTGATGAAGCCAAGCGCGATCCAATTTTGGCGGCGGTGGGTCAGTTGCAATTCGAGGTGGTGCAGTTTCGCTTACAAAATGAGTATGGTGTAGAAACCATCTTAGAGTTATTACCCTATAGTGTTGCCCGTTGGGTTGAGGGTGGTTGGGAAGCATTAGAAAAAGTGGGACGGATTTTCAATACCACTACAGTTAAAGATAGTATGGGACGCCCAGTGTTGCTATTCCGCAATGAATGGAATTGCCAACAGTTATTAGGCGACCATCCAGAGTTAAAATTAAGCGCGTTGGCAGAGCCCGCCGTAGGCATCGCTCCAGTATTTTCTAGTCAACAACCAGTGGAGGAATGATTCACTACGAATTTTAGATTTTAGATTTTAAATTTTAGATTTTTTTGTTCATGCCTTGCCCCTAGTGGGTAGAACAAATCTAAAATTCTTAATTTAAAATCCTTGAGCCAAGTAACCTTGTGGTCAGGGTCAATCTAAAATCCAAAATCCAAAATCCAAAATTGGTTGACAAGCAAAACTTGAGCGCGGTTGATTTCCACGGCATCCGAGGTTCGCGCTTTTGCACAAACGTGGATCACTTAGAAGAGATTGGAGTGCCAGAATTTGTATGCCTTCACATGCCAAACCGTCTTTGGAGGCTGGTTTAGTTGCCCTCAAGCAGGGAAATTACCAAACAGCGATCGCTCAACTAGAACCTATTGCTAGCAGCCAGAGTAATGGTACTGCTAGTCTACAAGCCCAGGTTGGTTTAGTGATGGCTTTTGCTCGCACTGGCGAAGTTCCCAAAGCGATCGCTATTTCCCAGAATCTCATTGAGAGTAACAACCCACAAGTTCAAGAGTGGGCAACACGCGCTCTCGAACACCTGACAAAACGTAAAAAACCTGAGCAAGAATCAACAAATGTCGAAACTGGATTTGTTGCCTTTGAGAATTCAAATCCAGATTCAACTCCAGATTCAACCCCAGATTCAAGCCCTGTTACTCCCCCAGAAACTCCTACATTAGAGGAAAAGCCAGACGATCGAGTAATCGAAACCAAGAGCAACGAAACCCCGCCGATGGTGCCACTACCTAAACTCAAAGCGACAGTGGCGACACCACCCCCACCACCCCCACCGGCTACACCCCTAAACGGCTTCATGGGTTCTGTAACCCGCACTCAAGCTAAACTATTCGGCGTTATTTATTGGCGACAAGCACAACGCGCCAGAGCATGGCAACCACTACGTAAATCGAAATTAATTCCCTTGCGGTTACTGTCAGCAGGAACATTCATCGCTCTGTTTTGGGTGATGCGGGAAATGCTCAAGTTAGCAATGGGATTCATCAACCAGACTTTAGTCAAACTTCCTTATTTGGAGCCGTTGCAGCTTTTATATCGCGACCCTACTAAGTTGTTGCTAATAGTATTGGTGATTTTGATCGGAGTATCACCTTGGTTACTGGATCTGCTATTGGCGAACTTGTATGGTCAGCGAGAATTCTCTAAAGATGTATTGAATGCTCATAGCCGTGAAGCCGTTCGGGTGCTACAACGTTGTTGCCAACAGCGGCACTGGCCGTTACCCAAACTGCGGATTTTACCAACGGCTGCACCAATTATTCTGACTTATGGTAGTTTACCACGTAATGCCAGGATTGTTGTGAGTCAAGGGCTATTAGAACAACTAGCAGATGATGAAATCGCCATTATTTACGCCACGCAGCTAGGGCATATTGCTCACTGGGATTTTGCTGTAATGTCTTTGTTGCTGCTGGTGACACTACCAATTCATCGGCTATATCAGCAAATGTCAGAGTTGGGCGACAAAATATCAGCGAAAATTTGGCGCTGGCCGGTGACAATTCTGGCAACTTTAATTTATGGAGTTTGGTGTTTGCTAACTGGAACTGCATTGTGGTTGTCGCGGTTGCGGCTTTATTATAGCGATCGCGTTGCCGCTGAAATTACTGGTAATCCCAATGCCCTAATTCGTGCTTTACTTAAAATTGCCATTGGCGTTGCCGCTGACATCCAAAAAGAAGAAGAGACAAGTTGGCAATTAGAAAGCTTAAATCTCCTGACACCAGTTAGCCACCAGCAGAGTTTATCTTTGGGCACTATTGCCAGCAATTTATCTTTTGAATCATTTTTGAAGTGGGATACTGCCAATCCCTATCGCCGATGGTTTACGATTAATAATAGCCACCCTTTAATGGGCGATCGTATTGAACGCCTCTGCCAAATAGCCCGTCACTGGCATCTAGACACCGAACTACATTTTGCAAGTGAGCCATCAAAGGTTAAGCGTCAGTCTTTCTTATTACAAATCGCTCCCTGGTTGGGAATTCCTCTAGGAGTTTTGTTTGCAGCTTTAGTCTGGCTAACTTGGCAACTAGCATTCGCACTTAAGTTTTTAAATCTAAAGTGGATCTATGAAGATTGGTCTTTCATTACAGGCTGCCTTCTGATTGGCTTTAGCATCGGTACAGTAGTGCGGATTAATTCTTTCTTCCCGGATATTAAACCTGCCACTGTGCAAACTGATGACAGCTTACCCAACCTGTTATCTGACCCTTCTGCCTTACCCATTGACAGCATCAGCGTGCGTCTGGTGGGCAAATTATTAGGTCGTCAAGGCACTAGCAACTCCCTAGCGCAAGATTTAATCTTCCAATCCAGCGCGGGTTTGGTGAAATTACACCACATTTCTTGGCTAGGACAGTCAGTCAATCACCAGGATCTAATTGGTAGGCAAATTATCGTCACAGGTTGGTTCCGGCGAGGAGCAACACCTTGGATTGATATCCAAACCCTACAAACTCAAAGTGGTAAAACCATTCATAGCCCTCATCCCATTTGGTCTACTTTTTTAGCAGTTGCAGCACAGGCTTGGGGCGCATACGTTTTTCTTACTGGTTAGTCATTGGGCATTAGTCATTGGTCATTAGCAAAGGACAAAGGACAAAGGACAAATTGGAATGTAAACAAAAGTTGCAGGTTTTCTTTACAAGTGTTACATTTATTCACACAAACAATAGCAGCCGATATAACTCAGCACTACTGCTTAGTTGTTAATTCGGATGCTTTTTCCCCTACTTCATACCTTTTATCCTCCCAACACAGCAGAAAATTAACCAGCCAATGGCTGGTTTTTGTCTCAAAATATGCTCTCTTGAATAAAAAAATGTGTTTCATGTTACGATGCAGTAATACTAATGACGGAAATATATGCGCTAAACTAGCTACGTAGAAAATACCGTGGTAATGTAGGGAATGGTATTTGATTCTGCGAAAAAGAGCATGGAAGAAAGCGTGTACTTTAGCAGGCACTAGGCTATTAAATTTACAATTCTTAGAATTAAGGTGTTATTAGCTCACCATAGTGTGAGCATTTTGATTAAACAAGCTTGATCCCGACGAAAAACTGTATTGTTGTATAGGTTGACAGTTTCGAGCAAAAAAATTGGTTGATGGCAGTCTTGGTCAATAGCATCTATTTAAAAGTTAAAAGCCTAAGCCAAGTGATTGTTTTCTCGCCTTGCCATGTTAATTTAACTCTGGAGGTATAGTTCATGTCCGTTCGCCTATATATAGGTAATCTGCCTAAAGATGAAATAGATCGTCAAGATCTGCAAGCAGTTTTTGCAGCAGAAGGTGATGCTGTAACTACTAAATTAATTAAAGACCGCAAAACTGGCAAATGCCGTGGTTTCGGTTTTCTGACAGTCAACAACGACGAACAAGCTGACGAAATCATTGAAAAATATAATGGTCAGCTGTTCAAAGACACTCCCATTAAGCTAGAGAAGGCATTACCTCGGACAAAGGGTGAAGAGGGCGAGGAGCAAGTTCCTAAACCAGTTACTCTTGCTAGTAGTAGTACCCCGACTCCTAGCCCCAGCAGAGAAGGTAGCCGCCGTGAGAAAAGTTCTAAGAAACCTCGTCGTGGCGGCGGTGGCGGCGGTTCTCGCGAAAGCAGCACCACAACTACCGATTCAGACGCTATTCGTCCAGATCCTCGTTGGGCTTCGGAATTAGAAAAGCTGAAGCAGATGCTAGCTGCACAAACTACGAATTAATCTGTCAGGGAGAGAAGTTAAAAATTAAAAATCAGAATTTTTTTTGATTTTTAATTTTTAATTGTCGATTATTATCTAGCTGCTTAGTTCAATCTACTTGCAGCTAATTTTATAATTGCGTACTGATAGGAGTTAGTAGCGTTAAAAATCTCAATCAAATCAAACGACATATAAATTTCACCCATTGATCATACTTACGTAATAAAAAAGTATATATTGATGCAACTATAGCTTTTGTAAGCTTGCTTATAAAAAAATTAAGTTTTTGTGATTAGATGCATTAAAAAATCTGAACGATGTGAATGCGATCGCAGTAATTGTCTGAATTTGACAAGTTATAGTCAATGATAATTGTGATAGCTAGCTGATATGGCGACGTGAACCGGAAGCGCGTAGGCGCAGCCCGCCCTAGGCATCGCTCTAAAGATAATTTAAACTCAAAGTGATACCGATCATTTGCTGCTTCTGTTATGTCCTCAACTCTAGATTCTTTGCCACCTGCGCTAGCTAAAATTGTCCAGCGCTTTCAACGCGCTTCTGAACCGAAGCGGCGCTACGAACAGCTAATCTGGTATGCTCAGAAGCTCAATGAGTTCCCAGAAGCCGATAAATTACCCGAAAATAAAGTTTCTGGTTGCGTGTCTCAAGTTTATATCACCGCAGCCTTGGATGATGGTAAGGTTGTATTTCAGGGCGATTCCGATTCCCAGTTAACTAAAGGATTAGTAGGGCTTCTGGTTGAAGGATTGCATGGACTAACACCAACTGAGATTGTCCAACTCACTCCAGATTTTATCCAAGAAACAGGTTTAAATATTAGCCTGACACCTTCCCGTGCTAATGGATTTTACAACATTTTTAAAACCATGCAAAAAAAAGCATTGGAATGTAAGTTAGATTTGCCTAACTAAACAGATAAGAAAAGCCCTGGCGACTAGAAGTCGCGGCTACACAGACAAAACCCACCTCCGTGGGTTAAAAACGCTTGATTCTTCATGCTTTCCACGGAGGTGGACAATGCTAGTGTAGTAGCGACTTCTAGTCGCCAGGGCTTTTCAAACATCCTACTAACTCTTAATTCCTAACTCCATAACAATAAATTTAGTCTTATGTCAACCAATCTATTGTCTACCTCTATTGCTATTGGCTTTGGTGGAGTAGTTCAAGAATATCTCTGGAACTGGGAAAATCAGCAATTACGCGTTGTTTATGAAACCCTTGGTAAAGGTTCACCGCTATTGCTACTACCAGCTTTCAGCAGTGTTTCGACGCGTTTGGAAATGGGTGAACTTGCCAAGTTACTAGCTCCCCATTTTCAAGTTGTAGCCATAGACTGGCCTGGATTTGGACAATCTTCTCGCCCTAGTTTGAATTATCGACCAGAAATATATCAGCACTTTCTGGAAGATTTTGTCAAAGCTGTTTTTAATACTCCGATTACCGTGGTGGCGGCTGGTCATGCTACTAGTTACGTTTTACAATTAGCTGTGAAATCGGCTGCTTTCTCAAAGATTGTATTGTTAGCTCCTACTTGGCGTGGGCCTTTGCCGACAATGGGAGCAAGTCAGCAAATAGCTGGCATTGTCAGAGAATTGGTGCGATCGCCTATACTTGGTCAAGCTCTCTACAAACTCAATACTGCCCCATCTTTATTAAGTTTTATGTACCGCCGTCATGTCTTTACTGACGCGGCTAAAATTACACCCAGTTTCATTGAGAAGAAATGGCAGACAACTCAACAACCAGGAGCGCGATTTGCTTCTGCTGCCTTTGTAACTGGTAATCTTGATGCTATACACGCACAATCAGATTTTCTGGAACTTGTGCAGTCTTTAACCGTACCGCTCATGGTAGTAATTGGGGAATCTAGCCCTCCCAAATCACGAGAAGAAATGAACGCTTTGGTAGCCTTACCAGGAGTGAGAAGTGTTGTTATCCCTGGTTCTTTGGGACTGCATGAAGAATACCCAGCAGTTGTTTTAGAAGCAATTCAAGATTTTTTGTTCTCTTCAGAAAATTAAATCCTCACGCCAAAATGCAAAGAATCATTTTGCACATTGGTGCGATATTAAGATTATAAGACTAGCCCTTTCAATACCTTTAAACCGCAGAGGCGCGGAGGACACAGAGAGAGAAGAAAGAGAAAGAAATGCGGTTACTCGCACTTTTTCTCTCTGCGCTTTCTGTGCCTTTGCAGTTCGTTCAAAAAAGGACTTTGACAAAGAGTGCTAACTTTAACCCAACCCTATTGACCGCAGGGTAGGTCAGCTTGTATACAATACTCCTAAGCTGCTACGCCTACGCCAACTTGTGAATATTTATGACTTATTACAGATGCATAAAAATAAAATGTTTCCTGATTAAATTATGTGATTATTTTGCTGAAACCCAAAATAACAGCAAGTTCGCACAAAAAAATAAAAACAATTATGATATGTGATAATGATTATCCATAAGGTGAGATAAGGGGAATTTAGAGTATGGTGGCTGACGTAATCAACAATTCAGTTCCCGTTACTGTTCTTACAGGCTATTTGGGAGCAGGTAAAACGACTCTACTCAATCACATCCTCACCTACGAACACGGCAAAAAAGTTGCTGTGATTGTTAATGAATTTGGGGAAGTGGGTATTGATAATCAATTGATTATCGATGCAGATGAAGAAATTTTTGAAATGAACAATGGCTGTATCTGTTGTACAGTGCGCGGCGATTTAATTCGCATCATTGGCAATTTGATGAAGCGGCGCGATAAATTTGACCATTTAGTAATTGAAACAACTGGATTAGCCGATCCAGCACCAGTGATTCAGACATTTTTCGTGGATGAAGATTTACAAAGTCAACTGTCTTTAGATGCGGTGGTGACAGTCGTAGATGCCAAGCATATTTGGCAGCACTGGGATGCCGACGAAGCCCAAGAACAGATTGCCTTTGCCGATGTAATTTTACTTAATAAAACAGATTTGGTAGCGCCAGGAGAATTGGATGAATTAGAAAAACGGATTCGGGCGATGAATGCGATCGCAAAAATCTACCGTACCCAAAATTCTGAACTAGGAATGGATGCTTTATTAGGTGTCAAAGCCTTTGATTTAGATCGTGCATTAGAAATTGATCCAGATTTCTTAGGTGAAGATGCCCACGTACACGATGAAACTGTCTTTTCAGTGGCTTTAGTAGAAGCGGGTGCAGTTGATGGAGAAAAATTAAACACTTGGCTTTCGGAGTTACTGCGTACCCAAGGGCCAGATATTTTTCGGATGAAAGGCATTTTAAATATTGCTGGAGAAGACAATCGATTTGTATTCCAAGGAGTACACATGATCTTTGATGGCAAACCCGATCGCCCCTGGAAACCAAGCGAAACCCCCAAAAACGAACTAGTCTTCATCGGCCGCAACCTTGATGCAGCCCAACTCAAGCAAGATTTTCTCGCCTGTCTTGCGTAAATAAAAAGTTAGGAGTTATGAGTGATGAGTTAAAAATTCCTAACTCCTAACTCCTAACTCCTAATTCCTAACTTCTGTAAAAAATATGAACACCACAACCAGCAAATCTAAGGAATTTGAACAACACTATTCGGGGACACTTTCAGATTATGTAACTGCGATCGCTTGGTCGCCACAAGGTAAAACTTTAGCAGCAACTTCCGCCGCCGGGGAAGTAGTTTTATGGAATGATGGCGAACTCACAACCTTACAAACTAGTAATGGTAAATCAGTGGACTGTCTCGCTTTTTCGACCGATGGCAAATTTTTAGCCGTTGGCGGACAAGATGGACAGGTGAAAATTTGGCGCGACACTGAATTAATCGCCACGCTGGAAAATGCCCCTGCATGGGTTGACAAGCTAGCTTGGAATTACACCAGCAACCAACTAGCTTTTAGTTTGGGGCGTTACGTCCAAGTCTGGGATGCAGATACTCATGAAATTGTTGTGACGCTGAATTTTGACAACTCTTCAGTATTGGGTATAGATTGGCGCATTGACGGACAATACTTAGCCATTAGTGGTTATAAGGGAGTCAAGATTTGGCATAGTCAAAACTGGGATGAAGAACCATACAACCTAGATATGACTACTGTCAGTGTAGCGATGGCTTGGTCGCCTGATGGCAAATTCCTGGCTTCTGGCAATATGGATCGCAGTATCACCGTTTTAGAGTGGAACAACCCCGACCCTTGGGTGATGCGTGGCTTCCCTGGTAAAATTCGCCAATTGGCATGGTCAGAAGCTACTACAAAAGTAGGTGCGCCAATACTGGCATCTTCTAGCGTTGAAGGTATTGTGGTGTGGGAAAAGCTAGAGGATGATACTTTAGGTTGGGAAGCACGAGTATTAACAAATCATGTAGGTGTGATCAATGCGATCGCCTTTGCACCGAAAAGCTTCCTTCTCGCTTCTGCTGCTGCTGACGGCTGGTTGTGTTTGTGGAACAAAGCCAAGGAAGTATCCCAAATTATTACAGGTGTCTCAGCAGGATTTTCTAGCCTAGCCTGGCATCCCCAAGGTAAGTTACTGGCCGCAGGCGGTGAACAGGGCGAATTAGTTATTTGGTCAAAGGTTTTGCGGGGTCAAGGATTCGGGCGTAGTTAAGCAGTACTTGGTAATTAAAATTGAAGCTGGGCAATTTATTAGCTATGCTGTATCAGCAAAGCTATCTTTGTGTAAATTATGAACATAGTCAAACTGATTTTACTTGCCTGTCCCGCATTTCTGATATCCATGCTGCTGATAGTCAATCCAGCAAACGCATCCAGCCTGAAATCTTTATACGCTACCCAAATTATGACGGTAGTATCTACACAACAAATTCCCGATCTGGCAACACCAAACTTGATTCAAACATCTCATCCGATTATTGATCAGCTTGGTTGCAATTGTGCCAACTGTGTTCAGTCTAAATTTCAGTCCCTACAAGGCAAGCTGCCATCTGTCGGTTTTTAAGAAAGTGAAAGGGCGGTTAGAAATCGCGTCTATACAAGCAAAACCCACTTCTGTGGGTTAAAAAATCTTAATTTTTCCTTAGTAAAAGGGCGGTTAGAAACCGCGTCTACACAAGCAAAACCCACCTTTGTGGGTTAAAAAACCTTAATTTTCTCTTAGTCCGCGGAGGCGGACGAGAGTTTGTGTAGCCGCGAATTCCATTCGGCCTGGATTCTTGGCGATCGCACTACTTGCAACATAATTAATGGTATTCGCAAAAGATAGCGCCTAAAAAACGAGGTAGGAAAGCTGTTAGGTGAATTCCTGGATACTGAAAAAGCTGCGGTAAGCCAGTGAAGTTAGTGCAATCGCCATCTGCACCCAAGCTGTTAAGCTCTTGTTAAAAGAGCTAGTCCGGGGATTAGAAAACTTGCTAGAGTGAACAGAGTTAGCCTTAATGTCTAATCGCCAAAACCTATACATCTCATGGATTTTGCTAATATTGCATCCCAGCTAAACGCTGGAACGATTTTGCCAGAGGGGATTGTTATTCTCACCCTCTTGGGGGTTTTGATAGTTGATTTGATTTTGGGGCGTACATCCGCGTGCTGGATTGGATATCTAGCGATCGCAGGTTTATTTGCTTCGATTATCGCCCTATACTTTCAATGGGACTCTCCTAATCCCATCGGTTTTACCGGTAGCTTTAACAGTGACGACCTGAGTATTGTCTTTCGCGGTATTATTGCCTTGTCTGCGATCGCTACTATACTGATGTCAATTCGCTACGTTGAGCAGAGTGGCACCGCTTTAGCCGAATTCATCGCTATTTTGCTGAGTGCTACTTTGGGAGGGATGTTTTTATCCGGGGCTAGTGAGTTGGTGATGATTTTCATCTCCCTAGAAACCCTGAGTATCTCCTCTTATTTGTTGACAGGTTATACCAAGCGTGACCCCCGCTCCAATGAAGCGGCGCTGAAATACTTGTTAATTGGAGCTTCCAGTACAGCAATATTTTTGTACGGTGTATCACTGCTGTATGGACTATCTGGAGGACAAACTGAACTAAGTGCGATCGCAAATGGCATTGCCACAGCAAAAGTGGGACAATCTTTAGGTTTAGTGATTGCCCTGGTTTTTGCGATCGCAGGTATTGGCTTCAAAATCTCCGCTGCACCCTTCCACCAGTGGACACCAGACGTTTACGAAGGCGCACCCACCCCAGTCATCGCCTTTTTATCTGTCGGTTCCAAAGCGGCTGGGTTTGCCCTAGCCATCCGCTTGCTAACAACAGCCTTCCCTCTCGTTGCTGATGAGTGGAGGTTTGTCTTCACTGCTCTAGCCGTTCTCAGCATGATCTTGGGTAACGTAGTCGCCTTAGCCCAAACCAGCATGAAACGGATGCTAGCTTATTCATCCATTGCCCAAGCCGGGTTTGTGATGATTGGCTTGATTGCTGGTACACAGGCGGGTTATGCCAGTATGATATTTTACCTACTGGTCTACCTATTCATGAACCTGTGCGGCTTTACCTGCATCATTCTGTTCTCACTACGCACGGGAACCGACCAGATTGCCGAATACTCTGGCTTATATCAAAAAGACCCACTCTTAACACTCGCCTTGAGTATCTCCCTGCTTTCCTTGGGTGGTATCCCACCATTAGCTGGGTTTTTCGGCAAGATTTACTTATTCTGGGCAGGTTGGCAAGCAGGACTTTATTGGTTAGTCTTGTTGGGCTTAGTTACCAGCGTCGTCTCCATCTACTACTACATTCGCGTAGTTAAAATGATGGTAGTCAAAGAACCCCATGAAATGTCCGACGCAGTGAAGAATTATCCACAAGTGCGTTGGGATTTACCTGGGCTAAGACCTTTGCAGGTCGGTTTGGTGGTAACATTAATTGCCACTACTGTAGCAGGGATTTTGTCAAATCCACTGTTTACATTGGCTAACAATTCCATCTCCCATACTCCATTTTTGCAAGCAACAATCAACAGTAATGTAAAAGCACAAAATCTAGTGCTTTTGCCAAAGTTAGATTCGGTTAGTCAGTCTCAACCCTCAGTTGATTCTACTGCTAAGATTTAACCGAGTCTCAACGAAACTTCGTACTCAAAGACACGCCTGTTTGCTAATTAGCAGACAGGTGTTTTTCAGTAACCGTTCACGGTGGAAATTAGGCTACCAGGAAAAATAAGTACAGAGAGATGGTAGATTAGAGGGCATGAAGAAAATCAGCCTCATCAGCCA